>JAJFUS010000053.1 GCA_021372295.1 bacterium
GAGAATAGTCTTCATGGTTGCAAGATCCGTCCCTACGGGCTGAGTAAGATCATCGCTCGGAGCTTCATCACCCCATGGCGAAAGCTCAAAGCAAAATGCCTTCCTGCTAACAGCATAGTCTAGGTTAGGAAGCTGCGCATAGTGTTTAGTATTATGTTTTACACCAACAAGATCAAGCGTATACATTAACACTGTCGGGTCGCATTTTCCCGTATCCAGGTATTTCTCTTTGGCCCATATATATGCATCACACTTCGCGCTGCCGGTTGATGCGGTGGATGTGCCCCAGATCGTTCCCGTTCCGGTGAATTTGCCTGAAAGATCCATCATTACAGGCAGACTCAGATCATTAACAAGGTAATCGTAAGTACTCGAGGTAATATCATTGCGAAGAGCTATTCCGCCTTCCACACCAGCAACAGTTGTTGCAACAAGACTGGTGGAAGAAGCGCCTGTGCTTGGATCAGCATCATATAATACCAGGCCGTTAATATAATGGCGAAAAACTACGAATAATTGTTCGAACGTTAGGGTCCGGACTTCCCATCCATCGCATAGCCCACCTGTTTCTCTGATCCGATCCAGCCAATCGACGTCAATATCATAGTACAATATATACAATCTCGGCGATTCTCTGTTGACCAATCCCTGCAGGCACGCGGCTGTGTGACGAATGTCATAGCACTCCGCATTTGATAGATTCTCCGCATAACGCAAATCAGCGTAATATATGACGGGTTTGTCCGCCAACACACATGTGCTATTTAATATTTGCACAGCTATAATTGCCGCAAGAAACGTGATAATACTGCAAATCTTCGTTCGTATCATATCAACCCCCAACCTAGACAACCAATTCAACCGTCAACTTAATAGGAGCATGCCTGACGTACGCCAAGCATGCTCCTATCCGGCCACTACGCGCGGAGCTTAGTATAGATCGATATCCGAATCACCTCTTGGGCGAATAGCGGGATATGTTACGTTGTCATAAGTCGCAAAACCCGCAGCGCCCGTTACAGCCACGTAATCACCGACTGCGATAGTCTTCGTTACTGGTGCAGTCAGGCCACTGAGGCATACATAGAACGTGGCTCCACTGCCGTCATCGATAGTCATGAATGTACTGGAATCAATTGTCTTCACAGTTCCCCATGTCTTTACAAGAAGCCCGTTTCCGGCTGCGTCATTCACAAGCGCCTTGTTATTCATTCCAAGAGCGCCAAGCGGATCGCCTGCAACTGCAGTCATTCCAATGACATCAATATAGCGCTCGCCACTGACGTTGGTTTTGATTGTTCCGCAAAGTCCTGTTACACGGCTGCCCTCGCTTACTGCATCGCCGTTATAGACCTTGATACCGTATGCGCGATTCTCGTTTTCCAAATAGTAACTGCCTTCACTATATGTTGACGAGTCAACTGTCGCGACCAACGTTTCGGCTATCCTTATAACTGTTCCATCAGCCAGTTCTTTAGCATCGATAATTGAATCGACATTAGTATAGGCAGTCATGACAAAATCAGCCGTGGCTGTTTCGCCATATTTTACAACGACAGACTTTGTCTGTGGAATATACCCATCGGCATTCGCTGTCAGAGTGTAAGTGCCATGAGCAAGTGTTCTGGAATATGCACCAGATGTATCAGGCTGCAGTTCTTCCCCAGTCTCGGCAATGGTAACTGTCGCGCCGGAGATCGCCTCGCCGGTGGCGCTGTCATATACGAAGCCTGTTATCATGCCGTCCGGCAGAGAAGTTATGGAGAGATTGTCCCACTCAACCATATTTGTTGAGTCGCCGAATACACCGATATAACCTCCACCTACATCGTTGGTATCCGTGACATCAAGAAGCAATGTGCCGTTAACATATACCTTGTGGCTATCATCACATACAACGATTCTCACCGTGGCATTCTGCCAATAAGGACTAGCAGTCGTCAGCTTTGCTGATGCAATCGGATTACCGTTATATTGGAGAGTTATCGCATCGCCTGCGTACGGGAAACTAACGAAGTACCCGGCTGTTCTGGCCGTGGCCTCAACTTGCCTGTAAGCAATGCCAGACCATTGTCCCGAGCTCGTGCTCAACCAGTTCATTTCCACCGAAAGGTCAAAATCTCCTGGTACAAAACTCTGCCCAAGAGCAGCGCCACAGTAATTTGACCCTGCGTATGTAATCAGTTTTCCGGAATCAATAAATGAATTGATATTTCCGGTAGCGGAGACACCAGAATTCTCCGTCTTTAACCATGGAATGGCAAAAGAGCCTTCCGTTGTGCCGAGCGGTTCACTTTCCGTGGTGGTTCTTGTAAACGTGTCATACACCGACCATGTTGTGTCCGCCGGGAAAATCCCGATGTTTCTGGTTACAGCAGTGGCTACAGTAACGTCGCACAAGACATTCATTACGTACCCGCTTGCAGATGCTGCCAGTTCATATGTTCCACCAGGCACACTGGAAATAGTGTAGGTGCCGCTTGCATCGGTGGTTGCGGACAAGGTTGCGCTTTCCGACTTTATGGTTACGGTCGCTCCTTCTATAGCCGTGCCCGTAAGTCCGTCAATGACTGTGCCGCTTAGGCTGCCTGTGCAACTGGATGTAATATCTTCGATTACCATGTTGTCTATGCTGAATGCGGTATTGCTTTCCAATACGCGTAAACCGGCATTAACATATTTTAAAGTTGAATGAGAAGGTGTATATGTGTTGGAACACAGAGTCCAGTCAGTACCCGGAGTGGAGTACAAGTTGATCTCGTCAACCTTGGTGCCCTTGTCGGTATGGTAACCGGTCAATGCTTCTCGCACCTGGCCCGTACCTGTAGTAGACTTTGCATAGTAACTGCAGTTATACATATGGCCATACTTGACCGGCACTCTCACCCTACGATCGTTGGTTATACTTGTCATTCCCCACCCGGAATCACCGCCCAAGGATGTTCTCGACATTTGAAGAGCCGTGCCGCTTCCATCCTGTCCGGGAACAATAGTTAAGCTTCCGCCCGAAGGACTTATGGCAAAGAATTTGAATGGGCCGATATTATTCTCGCTGGTATATGACGCACCAAGCTGATAAGTATCCATGCTCCCATCAGGGAAAAGATTCCCGGTAATCGCGGCCTCATCGATAAATGAAGCATCATCCACAATGACACTTCCGGTATCTGAGTTGGCTCTAAATGCGACACTGGCGTACTTGCAGTTAACAGGGGCTGTATACGTGACTGCAAGAAGCTCCCAACCTGTTGTAACTGTGGGTGTAAAGAACGTGTTGACCGTATCGGTAATCCATGCGGTAGGGCTCGAATAAGACGCAACTGTGAAGCGGAGAGGGCAGCCAGTCGCGGTTTTTACCCATACGGACGCACGGTAAGTATGCCCGGCAATTACGGGAATCTTGTAATATGTGCCGAAGCCGGTGTCGGAAGACACCGAGGTCCTTGACAGTTCTATGGCTGTATCTCCGGTTCTACCCGGAGTAACGATATTCATGACGCCGCCGGTGCCGCTTCCACTGAAGAAACGAATTTGACCCTGGATTATTTCGCTGTTGTAAGTTGAGCCAGCGGTCCAGTTGTCGAAGCTGGGATCACCGATGGAATTGTCTGTCTCCTCCATTGAAACATTGTCTATATACACGCTTCCAGTGGTAGACACAGGGCGGAAAGAAATATTCGCAGCGTCACAAGTAGCGGGCGCAATATACACTACCTCATATTTGTGCCACGCAGTTGTAGGCGCGAAAGTACAGGAAACGGTATCGCCAAGGTGTGTTCCTGATCTACTGCCAATAAAGGAAGCCACTGTAAACTTGAATGTGGCCGCATTATCTGACTTAGCCCATACCGAAACGCGATACGCTTTGCCTTCCTCGACGGCTATATCGTCCGAGCCGAGTCCGGTATCAACGCTTGTTGAGGTTTTTGCGATCTTCAGGGCAACATCGCCATCCTCACCTGGAGTGATCACACTCATGGTTCCGCCGGATCCTGCCCCACTAAAATATCTCCATGTATCCAACCAGACGTCGGAACCTTCTGGGTATGTGGTGCCGGCAGTAAAGTTTTCAAAACTTGGGTTTAGCACCATGTTGTCGGCATACGAGCACGCACTTGCCAAAGCCAGTAAAACGGCGCACGCAGCAACTAGCCCAAGCATAACTCCGAACTGTTTTATCGATTTTGTTATCATACTACTTCTCCTTTCTAGTATATCTTATTCCATTTATGCGCAGCATGATTTTATGAACGTCTATTTGCCTCCTTTCGCTGAGGTTGCAATTAGTTGTTTTGTGATTTGTGTCGGGTGGACATATATTGACAACGTTACTCTTAGCATATAGAAAATGCCATCACGTAAAGCGTTTCACCTATGGTTGATGTAAACATCAAAACACAGCAGCATTCATCATCTGATCACACAAGAACGCCATCTCATGAAACGTTTCACCTGTGACTGACACAACACCCAAATGCAGCAACCTTATTGTACTACAAAATGCGCACTGTTTTTTTGTGTGTACTACAGAACGTGCGCTGCTTTCTAATTTTGTACTACAGCCGGAATATACCATGGTCACTTGCATTTGTCAACTGTATGTTTGTCAATTTCATAACAATTGCACTAAGGCCGTATTCCAAGTCGCCAATATCTTGGATCGACCTATTTTAGAGCTAAAACCTGATTTCTTTTTCCTCGCCGAACGGAACCCGCTCATTGCCGGCATTTTTGCCGTGAACCCTTACCGCAAATGTTTTGATCTCGGTCAGATAATTGCCTTTTGCTTTGGATATATTAACCGAACTGCTAGTCACCTTGATCGGCAGTTCCACATACTTGCCGTCTTCATAGGCAGTGGTCGTGCCATCGTCATCGTAAAAAATGAATGAACCCTCTCCAGGGTAGATATTGAGCTCGATCTCATTCACAGGTTTTTCGCCGACATGCTGCATTACCGGCCCCATCGGAATCACGGCTCCAGCCTTGACAAACATCGGCAGGACATCCGCCGGAGCGTTATAATCAATGATGTGACCGCCTTCATATATATGGTCGGTCCAGAAATCGGTCCACGTGCCATTCGGAAGATATATTTTTCGCGAGGTGTCCTCGATAAGCGGCGCAATCATAATCGATTCGCCAAACATATACTGATTGTCGACTTCGTAGGTCGCCTTGTCGTCGGGGTAGTCCATCACCAGCGCGCGGACAATCGGCAGGCCGGTTGTGTGCATCTGCCAGAATGCGCTGTAAATGTAGGGCAGCAGTCTCATTCTCATCTGCACATATTTGCGGAACGTATCTTCGACCGATTTGTCTCTCTTCCAAGGCAGCAGCTTTTCATCACCGGCCCAGGCGTTTATCATCGCCATTGGGGCAAAACACATATTCTCGGCACGACGAAGGAACTCATCATTCGACCCGGCCTCCCTCAGTTCAGGACACCACAGGAAGCCTGAGAAACCCGATGTAGCCTGCGCGCGAACATATTGCTCGAGCTGATAATAATCGCTGTATATGCACGACGCATATCTCTGCCCACCGGCGAAGTTTGCTCTCAGCAGGAGATAGGTTCGCAGCCCAAGCTTCTCGAACATCTCCTGTACGGTCTGGTTATACAAAAAACCGGTCAGATTGTGCATCTGAGCACCGGTGAGGCCTGACGGAAACTGCGTGTCATCAGGATAAAACCAATTGGTGCTGAAATCCGACCCGTCGCATTCGTCAAGTTTGTAGCCCTCCACTCCCATCTTAATGTGCTCGTCAATATGGAGTTTTGTAAAAATATCCCGAGTTTTCTGGAGTGTAAAATCAGGTACAGCGCCACCCATAGCTTTCTTATCTGCAAACAGATGGTTCGTCTTCAGGTCATTGTAGATTGGAGACATCGGGCTCACCCACTCATGCTCCCAGAGGTTGACATGAAAACCGTTATCCCGCATCCACTTCACATACCCGGCCGGATCTGGATAGAACTCTTTGTTCCACATATATGTGCAGGGATAGGAACCAGTCTGCCATGACGGCTCCAAACCGATGACGTCGCACGGAATGTTGCGAGACCGGAACTCTTTAGCGGTATCGATAGTCAGATCAGACTTCCACTTCGACGGCATTCGATACCAGAACCCCAATCCCCACTTAGGCGGCATCTGCACTCGACCGCGAAGCCATGTCTGGCGATCCGAGATATCTCTAAACGTCGGCCCATATATAAAGTAATAATCAAGCGTCGGGTCGGGAGCGCTGAAAGTATACTGGTCGGCCACAGTGCAACACATATCGAAATGCGAATAACCAGTGCTGTTAAGGAAGATGCCATAGCCTCGTGTGCTGTAGAAAAACGGATCGGAAGCATGAGCCATACCGTTATCGAAAGGCGGATCGGCGTTCGTTTTTATCACACGGTATAGGCCGCGCTGGTCCAGCTTATGAAACTGAAGCCCGAAACCGAAAAAGTGTTCGTCCTCGCCGGACGTATTCCTGCTGACGCTGTATTGGCTGTTCCACGATGGAGCCGACGATGTCAAAACACGTTCGGCTTGATCCCTGAATTCGACCATAAACGGCGATTTCACAACCGAAATGCTCAACTCAGCAGACCTAATCTCTATACGATTCAGATATTCACTATACGTAAGAGGAATATCTTCCCACTTGCGTCCTACCACGGCATAGCCATCGCCAGACACAGGCTTCGTCCCCTTTACCCCGACCTGAACGCGAAAAATGCCCGTGTCATAGGCCGTAATCCTGGCCCATCCTTCTTCATATTTTAGGTCAATCGAATTCGCCGACTTGGAAACCGATGTGTAATGCACCAGGCTTGATGCCGATTGCGCCGTCGAACTCATTAGAGCCAGAATAGCTGTCATGCAGGCAGCACACCTCATTGATACCAATGCATATCCTCCAAATTGGACAAACTACACCCGGAAAAAAGTGTACACTTTGCTCCGCGGGCCAATCTTTCCTACTCGATAGTATATCGCTATTCTTCAGCCTGTCAATGGGGTTTTGCAGCCGTCCCAACGATCACGTTTCGTTTGCATTTTCCATAACCGCAGGAACATCATCCATTGTACGATTCAACCGTATTCATCGTAAATTTGGGTATAGTTGTTATTAAATTTACTGAGAGGTGGTCGATGATGGATACGATATCCAGAATGTTCGCAATCCGTTATAGTGCAAGCCGACTATACTCAACGCTGAGAGGGTTGTTGCTTATAACTTTTCTGGTCGCATCAAATTTGCTAGCCGACAGCAAAGATAGTGCCTGTGTCACATGTCTTGAACCGGAGATTAAAGCAAGCTCAAGCAACAAAGCGTTGACCACGATTGCTTCCTCAAAGGATAATGCAAAAGGAATCGACAAGATAAGCGTAGTTGCATACGAACCCACGCGTATAATGATCGCATCGACAAAAACATCATCCTCTCCAAAGCGTAATTACAAGGCTGAGTATAAGAAACTGCAGGCAAAATACCAGAAACTGAAGAGTTCATGTGCTCAAAGAAAAGCCCTGAAAGCTCCAAGTACCAAGGGAATCGTCGTAAATGTCCCACAGCAACCAGCCCCGGTTGTGAATGTCACCTGTCCTCCTGTTGACCTGAGTGGGTATGTGAAAAAAGAAGACATGGAGGCCTTGCGCAAGCAGGTCTCTGAGTTAACCGACAAACTCACTCAAGTAACGGAGCAGCTTGAGGAGGTGAACGCGCGCGTATGCGCGCTTGAGAGATGTCAAACTCAAGAAGGGAAATAAATCGTGCCATTTCGCAGCATTGCGAGTGAATTGGGGGACATCCTAAAAGCACATACCCTCTGGCTGGAAACCGATAAGAAGAATGGCGTGCAGGCAGATTTGCATGATGCCGATCTTGAGGGCTGCGATTTTTCAGGGAGGGATCTTCGAGAAGTCGACCTGAGCGGTTCCAACTTGCGTGGTGCAAAGCTGCAAGGAGCCGATTTGCATGGAGCAAACCTGCGAAATTCATGTCTGCAACGCGCCGATCTTGGTGGCGCTCAAGGGCTTATATGTCGGCAGTTGGGAGGTGCCGATCTTTCGAGCGCTAAAATGCCCGACGATCTCAACTTTCAGCCCGCCATATCAGGTATTGACGATCAGATACGTGACGCTGGAAAAACACTTATAGCTATGCTGACACTATGTATCTACTCATGGATGACTCTAGGCGCTATGAGCGACATAGCGCTGCTGACGGAGTCCGGTAACACTCCGTTTCCAATAGTGGGAACAATTATTCCGATCAATTGGTTTCTCTGGATAGTGCCTTCAGTAATACTTGTTCTCGATATTGAGTTTCTCATCTATCTGCAACGTCTATGGGAGGGACTGGCTGATCTGCCGGCCATATTGCCGGACGGCAGCAAACTATCTTGCAGAATCTATCCCTGGCTGCCCACAGGATTGCTCCGGTTGTGTGTGCCGAGGCTTTGCGTCATCCGTCCGGCGCTGTCGACACTGCAAGGGGTCATGTCGGTGATTGTTTTGTGGATTGTGGTTCCTGTCACGCTCTATCTCTTTTGGATGCGGGGACTTCCCAATCATAACTGGCGGATGAGTGCACTTTACCTGACTCTGTTTGCGGCCTCTGTCGTGATAGGACTGGGATTCTATCGCCTTGCTGTTTCCACACTTAGTAACGGCGAAAGTGCCGAGCGGCCTTTGAGACATCTGCTGATCGGCAGGGAAACTTATGGGCTCGCAGCCCTTTTTATTGGTATAGTGGCATTGTTTGGAGTCATTTCCTACGGCGCAATTAATGGGGTTCCGTTGAAAGACGAGCCTGAATGTCCTCAACCACCGATCCACTGCAGACTGAGATGGTTCGATCCCTGCAAGCTCGTCCCAAGGATATGTCCATACCTGCGTTTAAGAACGCATGCGAACTTTTTCAGGGTAGACGTCTCCAGCAAGCCGGATGGCTTTGACGGGACAAATGTCAACGCCGTCAATGGCGCGCAACTGGCAGGAAGGGACCTCCGATTTGTCGATGCTCAGTATGCATTTCTGGTTAAAGCTCAAATGACAAATGCTGATTTGACGGGCGGCAGTTTGGAGAATGCCGACCTGCGCCGAGCCGATATGACACTGGCCATATTGCAGTACGCCAATTTAGAGACATCGGATATGAGTTCAAGTGTGCTCAACAATACCTGGCTTGAGCATTCCTGTTTGCACAGGGCGAATCTGCAAAGAGCCGATCTCAGCGAGGCTCACTTACAATATGCAGTTTTGGAAGACGCTGACATGCGAAATGCGATTGTAAATGATGCAGACCTGCTCGGCGCGAAACTGACTGGCGCCGTACTCGGTGGCGCTCATTTCGATGGAGCAAACCTCCGCGGTGCAGAGCTGGTCGATGCGCATATGCGTGCCGGAATTGTTCAGGTGTTCGACGTGCACAACCTGGAATGGAAAACCGTCCAGCAAACAGATGCCTACGGACTAACACCGGAACAGTTGGAGAGTGCGATCATAGGCGAGGATACGCAATTGCCTACTTACCTTAGAGTAACAATCAGTGCGGGCAAGCTACATATCTATTGGAAAGAACGCAAGTCGGGTGGCTAGACACACTCTGCATCATAAAACCTGGGCAAATATATAAAGAAGCTTAATACAGAGAATCCACTCTGGAGTTCTGAGCGGAATCTATGACTATCTTATTGATTCAACCCACCAACTTCAAATGCAATCCGTTTTCGGCGAATTTAGTTTCGCTTGCGCTCGAAAAAGCGCCGGAATGTCACCGAATAAGCTAGTTGAATCAAAAGCCCCCGGATTTGCGATTCCAGGGGCTTTTGATTTGCTGTCGGCCAGTAATGGCCGAGTCTTAGCTCTTAATCAAGGCACATCCATCGATGAACCGCTCACCGTCCGCGCCTGTTCTCATTATTCCACCGATATCGACGCTTTGACCGATTGAAAGCCCCGAGGGCATTACCCCAGGCACGACCTTGATCCCTGATGTTTGATTGATTTCTTCTACGTAAAAGCAGTCGCCAAAAACGGCTGTTACCACCTTAGCCGATAAGCCGACAGACGTGGAGTCCTGCAGCAGCTTTGCGAAATTTATGCTCGTCGGCATATTTGCAGCCACGACGATCCCATCACTGTTGACCCATGCGCTTACGTTGCCTGCATTGTCCTTTGACTGAACACGGCAGTAGTAGACACATCCGATCGAACCAACGATGGTCTTGCTCAGCACGTTGCCCAGATAGCCGTCGAATATGTTATTCGCGCCAGGGACGGTGCCGATCTGGCAGTTGTACCCGGCGAGCCCGGATCTTGAGTCAGTCGAGGCGGTCCAGCTGAATGCAAGTGAAGTATTGTTGGTAAAAGTCCCTGGATCGGTCAGCATGCCGGGAGTTGTCGGGGGCTGTGTGTCGAGGATTATGCTGTCGCTATAGTTCGTTGAGACGCTCCCGGAGGCAGATTTGAACTGAACATAGACAACCCCGGTTCCTTCGGTGGATGAAAGCGTCCAGGACTTGCTGGATGAGTATGTCTCCCACTCGCTAAATGGTGAACCGCTGTTAGCAAATCTCATTTGTGCTACGTCCGACACACTATCGACAGCTGAAAGTGTAAGTGTCACAGCGGTGGAGTTAGCATATTTGTCTCCCGAATTTATCGTTATCGATCCGGTGGGGCCGGTATCGACAATAACCCCATTGCTATCATCCGACCACTCGCTCAGGTAGCCCGCGTCGTTTATGGCCTGAACCCGGCAGTAATATGTCGTGGCGTGCGTGCAACCGGTAATCGTCTTTGTCAACGCGTTCTCAAGATACTCATTGTAAATATCACTCCCGCCGGGGCTGGTGCCTATCTGGCAGTAGTAGCCGGCAACGTTGTAATGCGAATCACTGAATGCAGCCCAGTTGAAAGTAACTGTCGAAGAGCTTGTGACACCTACGGGAGCGCCGGAAGACGTTGGGCCGAGGGTGTATTTGTCACCCGCGTGCCAGTAAAGAGTGCCGTCGGCCTCTTCGGTCACATCGGGTGTGCCGTCACTGTCCGTGTCAATCGACGTCGGGTCGTCCACAACAGTAATTGTCTTTTTGCACTCCAGGTTGTTCTGCTCCCAGAAGTACGTGTGACCATCGTGAACCATGTCGTAGTAAAGATCGTATGTGCCCGGAGTCGACGGCGCGACAACATTTACTGTAAACGTTACGCTCTGGCCGGGAGCTATACTGCTTCCCGAGGGAATCTGCCACCTGCCGCGTGAATCATAATCGGCATACACAGGTGTCGCGTCCTTGTTGACTATCGCATACGCCAGGCTGTAAGCATCGGCTTGGCTCCAAGTGTCCCAGCCATCATTCCTGGCAGTCACAGCCACGCTGTAAGTTTGGCCTGACGCCATGATGCGGGGAGTTGTCTCGTCCACCCATGTTTCGCGATAATTGTTGGAACCGCCAAGATAATATCGCAGCAGATAATTGTATGTATAGGCGTCTAGAAAGTGATGGTTATTAGATGTATAGTTGGCCTGGATAGCCTGCAGATCGGTTGCCGTTGCGAACGCGGGCATTCGATACCACCTGAAGCGGACCCCGCTCGAATAGTTGATTATTGAGCCTGTGTAGTCGTAACCTCTGTTGACCGGCGCATTATCATTCAAACATGGAGTGGAAAAGTTTGCCGTCGACCAGACACCTATGCCATCGCCGCTGAATCGAGTATAATTCGAGCAGCTTGTGGATGTTGTGGCTGAGTTTCCGTCCAGTAACCAGGCGGTTATGGAGTAGTCCAGGAAGCGATAGTATTTTGAGCAATGCTTCTGCCAGATACCGACTCCGCTGGAATAACCCGATGGACTCCTGGTTCCATATAGTTGTGCTGGATTTATGTAACCCGCGCCCGAGTCCCATGCGACGAAAAAGTCGTTGCTGGTCTTGTGGCGATACATATAATCCATCGCGACACTTGCGCGTTCTATAGCGTTCGGATCGACTCCCCAGTTGCAACATACATACTGCTTGTTCGTATCGTCATATGCACCACCGTAGTTGGCGAGGGCACATGTTACCCATGATGCGTTATCGTAATCGCCCAGACCGATCATCACGTAATTGCCGCTCGGCACGCTGCCGGTGCTCGTGATAAGGCCGCGAGAGACCATATCGTCATAGGTCGGCGGCGGGTTCTGAACATAGTGGCGACTGTACATCCCCGGCAGCAAGCCTGCAAAAAACGATGTGTTCATTACCCAGCTGGGAGAAGGTGCATCAGCTTCCAGGCAGGCATTGTAGGCGGAAAGTATGCTTGTGAACTGCCATTCCGTCTCGACCGGAGTGTGGCTGCCACCTACACTTTCGTAATTTGTATATTTCAGAGGCCAGTTCGTGTATCCACACACTCTAATAAATTGATTTTTGCCGGTCTGAGTGTTGCATGCATCGAGAATGGCTTTGAGAGTACTCAGGTCGGTTCCTAATGGCTGGGTAAGATCGTCGCTTGGTTTTTCGTCTCCCCACGGCGAAAGCTCGAAGCAGAATGCTTTTTTGCTTACCGCATAGTCGAGGTTGAAAAGCTGCGAATAACAACGGGTATCTTGCTGTATACCGACAAGATCAAGCGTATACATCAACACCGTCGGGTCACATTCCCCGGTGTCGAGGTAATTCTGTTTGGCCCAGATATATGCGTCGCACTTCGCGCTGCCAGTCGAGGCGGTGGATGTTCCCCAAATCGTGCCGGAGCCGGTGAACTTGCCTGCAAGGTCGACGATCACAGGAAAAGCCAGAGTATTGACCAGATAATCATAGGTGGTTGAAGTGGCATCTTTGCGAAGCGCTATTCCACCTTCCACGCCGGCGACAGTTGTAGCGACCAGGCTGGTTGATTTTGCTCCGGTATCGGGGTCTGAATCATATAAAACCAGGCCATTGATATAATGGCGAAACATCTTGAATAATTGCTGAAACGTTATTGTCCTGACTTCCCAACCCTCACAGAACCCACCGGTTTCTCTGATCCTGTCGAGCCAAGTGACATCATTGTCATAAAATGATATGTATACCCTCGGTGATTCCCTGTTGACAAGCCCCTGCAGGCATACGGCTGTGTGACGAATGTCATAGCATTCCGTTTTCGATAAGTTTTCCGTATAGCGCAGATCGACGTAATAAATGACAGGTTTGTCCGCCAGTGTGCATGTGCAACTCAGTATCTCCAAAGCGACAATTGCCGCCAGGAATGTGATTATACTATTGATCTTCGATTTTCTCATTTTACCCTCCAAACTGCAAAAGGCCGGGTTATATCAACGGCCACTCTGCACTGGCAGCAGTGGCTTTTGTAGAGATAGCCAGCGTTCAGGTGGAATCATAGAGGACGTCGCCATTGATGTAATGGCTAGCAGGATAGGTTGCGTCGCCAGACCAAGACTTGATCAAAACGCGGGGTGCAGTATAATCGAACATTACTTAAATACGCACTGCATTATTGTGTGTATCCCGCCGCGTGGGATTAGGCTG
This sequence comes from bacterium, assembly GCA_021372295.1. Lineage (GTDB taxonomy): Bacteria > Armatimonadota > UBA5829 > UBA5829 > UBA5829 > UBA5829. The sequence continues at coordinate 13,523 of JAJFUS010000053.1, forward strand.
TGAACCCTTAGTGCATAATGTACATCGGGGTTCACCAGCCTACATAATCCGGCTTGTGAATACTGCTACTAGGACAAGAGCAATCGCACACACAACCATTGCAATTCTAAATCACCGTCCGATTTCTCAAAGGCTAAAATTGAGCTTTTGGAAACTCTTGTGAGGGACCCACGCCACATGGCTGTCGCAATACGCGAAATTGCAGCCGCCTACATGTACGTCTTGTGGAAAATCAGTGCCGAAGCCATAGAATCCATCACAAATTGGGTTAACGACACCACTGGCATTCGCCGTTCCAGCGCCCTCGTCAATGAGCATTACGGTCTTAGTAGGCCGTTTTACTTCGTTTTCCGCAACCACCACCTGTTTGCCGTTCTGCAAATGATACATGCGATCCAACATATTATTCATAGAATAGCTTAAGCCGAACTGATTAATACCATCCAATTTTTTTGACGCATGCGTGTCGGATGGACACCTGTAGACAGACGAGTTTTTGATATATGGCCATAACCCTCCGCGAATTATGTTCATAGTATTCGTGGCCTGGGCGCTTCTCCGCGAAATGACCCATTCGCCACCAATATTAGTGCCCAAGAAATCGGCGCGCCCAAGAGGTCCGCCGCCGGGATACACTGACTGCCAGTCCGACAAATATTGCCTGAAACCAAGCCCCAGCTGTTTCATGTTATTCAAGCACGACATCTGACGAGCCTTCTCTTTAGCACTGGTAAAGACGGGAAACAGGATCGCAGCCAAAATCGCGATAATGGCTATTACCACCAGCAACTCAATTAATGTAAATCCCGATTTCCTATGTAGCATCATAAGCCCTCCCAAATTATTTTTCGCCCGGAGTAGGTATGTTATGCACTGCGCACAACATACCTCTCCGGTCATCCTGTGCTAAGACGAATCATTCGTCTTATGTGATTTGGATAGATAGAAACCTCACCCAAATACTAGTAAAGGTCGATGTCCGCATCCCCTCTTGGTCGAACAACAACACCTGCCGCTGTATCAAGGCCCACCAGTCCGGTGATGCCGACGTAGTCGGTTTCGTTGATGGTCTTGGTGATTGCTGTTGTCAGACCATTCAGTATCACTGTGACCCCAACACTGCTGCCGTCGTCTATCGTGATGTAGCTTCCGTCAGCAGCCTTGAATGTAACCTTGCCCCACGTTCTTACCAGGAGTCCGGTTACCCCGCTTACGGCCTTGTTGCCCATTCCCAGGGCGCCAAGCGCGCTGCCACCTGTCATCTCGATATTGGTGACGTTGATACATCTCTCGCCATTTGAGTCAAGAGCGACTGAGCCCATAAGCGTGACGTTGTCGCCAATCGCCGCAGCTCCTAAACCAACGGGAAGAACCATTTTGATACCAGAGGCTCTATCGGGTTCTTCGATATAGCAGGACGCAGCATCAGTGAACGTTCCGGAAGCAGATGTAACTACTTTGGGATCCGTTATCACAATGCCTGTGCCAATAGCGGCACTCTTCAGATCACTCAGTTCAGACACATTAATCGGTGCGGACCCGGTCGTAATGGTTACGTCCAGGCCGGTGCGCATCTGGACAGGATCCGATCCGTCAGTTACGCATACCGCAAAGTCGACTGTGTCGCCCTGCGCGACCGGAATAGTCAAGCTGGCTGTCTGTAACGGAGAAACTCCGGAAGCAGGGTTCGTAGCGTCGCCTGCGTAGCCTTCGACTGTTGCGGAATACACCGAACCGCCATTAACAAGAATCTGCACATTTGACTTCGATCCTGCTAGATCTCGTCCGGTAAACGTCGCATCGACGTTCAGGGTTGATAATACCGGTGAAATCCAGCGAACTATGCTTGTTCTGTTGGCAGGAATCGGGTCGCAAGTCAGACCGTAAGCTGGCCAATACTGGTTCCAACTGGACATATACGGCGAACTCGTTATGTTGTAGCTGACGTTGGACGAATTCACCCAGCCTTCACCTACTGTCCACCCAAGCACGTGCGAAGAGTCGTAGTTAATGGTGGGCAGGGCTCCTTCGTATAAGCTGAACTCATAGCCGTAGCCCAGGTCGTCCGAATACCCGTAACTCCATGTGTCGTTAGGATTGTCGGTAGTTGAGAAGTCACCGGCCGCGCTCCAACTGGTCTTGCTATTTCGACTCAGCTCAAAGTCACTCGGTATGGTGCCGCCATCGGGCACGGTGACCGTTGCGGTCTGTGCAATATAACCGGGGCAACTTACTTCAAGCGTCTGGCTGCCTGTGCCAAGCGTCAGTGAATAGTTTCCGTCTACATCTGACGTAGTCTTTGCCGAACCGCTCGACGTCTGAACAGTGGCGCCATAAAGTCCAACGCCCGAGGAGGTTACTATGCCTGAAACCGTACCACTCATCAATCTGACGGTGGCGTCAATACCCGTGGCGCCGTCTCCACCAGGAGCGCCTACGGCAAAATCAATAGTATCGCCCGCGGCGACATCCATCTCGGTAGTATATGACGCAGAATCAAGATATGAGGTGATCGTATCGGAGAAAAGTGAGGAGCCGTTGTGTAGAACATATCCGGTCGACTCCACAGAGAAAGGATCCCTTGCGCCAACGAAAGAAACGCTTATACTGGCCCGAGAGGTTTCAGGTGCAGTCCAGCGCAAAGAATATGTCCCATAGAGCGGACTGATCATTAAGCCGTGCGCCGGGATTTGCCATCCCCAGCCAGAGGTTATCAGACTATCGGTGGAATTGTGTATCACCGATGGTAGACCGTCAACGCCTGACATCCAGCCTGCGCCGGGGTAGTAACCCGGAAGTGCATTGCTGGAAGCAGTAAACGCACCCGAGCTCACGCTCGACAGAGTGCCGTAGCTCCAACAATCATTGGGATTCGACGTTGTGGAGAAATCTGCCTCCGCATCAAAACTCGTACTCGACTTAACAAGCGTAAAGTCCTGCGTCATTTCGCCAGCCTGCGGCAAAGAAATTGTCGCGGTCTGCACGCCATATCCAAAGCGATATGCCTTAACAGTCTGGTCGCCTGCCGGTATCACAAAGGTGTATGTGCCATCGGAGTCGGTCACGGTTTTGATCGAACCATCGGAAGTTTGAACAGTCACGCCGGAAAGCGGCTCACCCGCACACAAAACCGTGCCGCTGACAGTTCCGAAGCTCGACATTATTGATGCTGAAATTCCTATGCCTGGAGCATTATCTGCGGGGCCGTATGTGACAAAATCAATTGTGTCGCCATAACTGACATCGATTATGTCCGTATACGCTACGCTGTCCAGATATCCGTTAATCCATCCATATGCATAGTCAACAGGGAATATCTCTGTGCCATTATGCATAACATGCACACCTGATGACATCAGATTTGGAGGTGTTGATCTTCCGGTAAAGGTAGCATCTACCCTTATTGATGTACTATCAGGTGAAGTCCACCGGATAGCAGGCGCTGGGTAATTTCCAGGATATGGACTGAGCATTAAGCTGTGTGCCGGAATATTCCATCCCCAGGTTGTGGTCATGACACCAGCGGTCGAGTTGTGTATAACCGATGGTTGGCCATCAGCGCCACACATCCAGCCTACACCGGGATAATAACCCGGAAGGCTGTTGGTGGAAAGAGTGAACGCGTAGCCCAAATCCAAGCTTGACACAACACCATAACTCCAGCAATCGTTGGGGTTGGAGGTCGCGGAGAAATCGGGCTCCACAAACCAGTTAACTTTCGAGTTACGCACCAAGTAAAAATCTGCGGGCGTCGTATTGTTGGCTGAAATTGTTATCTGTTGAGACCCTGTTACGTAACCTGCAGTAACGGCTTGCAGTGTGTATGTGCCCTCAGGCAGAGTTAGCGAATAGCCGCCTGTGGAATTGGTCGTGGTAGATAGACCAGCTTCGACTGCTGTCACAGTTGCGCCAGGTATAACCGGCGTATCGGTTATGTCAGCATAGACAGTGCCTTGAACGTTGCCAGAATTGTAGGTGAAGTTCTGGGTTGTCGTCATACCGGCGATAACCGTTATGCTTGTCGTATTGGCAGCGAGTCCGGTCTTGACAACCTGGACATCATATGAAGTCCCGGGCGTTGCTACGGCAGGCACCATAAAGAGATATGAACCATCAGTATCCGTCAGTGCCGAGTAGGCGCCATCGGTAGTTTGTACCAACGCTCCGCCAATGCCGGTGCCGTTGGCGGTAACAGTGCCGCTTACCACTCCCGTATCGGCAACATTACCGATCAATTCGGTAAGACCCACATAATCGAAGTTCGACGTGCCGTTGTTATTCATGAGTACGTCTATAGTGTCATTCGCGGCGACACTTATCTGGGTGGGGCCGGTCACCTGCACGGGAGAAGTCCCTGTTCTATCAGAAAACCCATTAACCGCACGGCCACTGAAGCCAAAGACTCCGCCACCATACAATGCATCGGTGCCGTTCTTGAAGATATATATTTCCGCCGATGTTGATCCATCGGTATTTTGCCCTGTGCACTTTGCATAAAAATTGATGGTCATCGCACTGGGAGCCGTCCAGCGAACGACAGTCATCGAAGACGGATCCAGCGGAGGAGCCTCACAAGCCATTCCGGTTTCCCAATACATACCCCAGTAGGCTGCCGGGCCGGTTAGCTTGTTCTTTACACAATTGCCTTCGTAGTCCGGTCCATTTGCACTTTGATACCATTGATAACAAAAACCATCTCTAACCCAATAAGCATCGTATGCGGTCATAGAGTCGCCACCAATCGGTTGATAGCCAAATGTCCACGCTCCGCCAGTCGCGGGGTTCGTTGATGTGCTAAAATCCTTTGCAAAATCCCAAAGGGCGGCCTGAGCATACGCAGACCCGAGAAGTACCAAAGCGCATATAAGCACTATCAGCTTGAACACTCTTTTGCCTGATAACACAGTATTTCTCTCCTCTCATTAACCAGTATCTTGCATTGTGGCCATAACCCGACATACACACCCCAGGCACGACCATAAAACCACTCGTGCGAACAACATCCGTTGAGCTGTTCTTACATTGTCACCCGCCTCTCCTACTCAACATTTGCAACGCACAAGGCGAACCGGAAGCCAGTTTTCCAATCCAGAGGATCAACAAAATCTTCTATCAAATCCGGCCACTCGTCTTCGTAGAAGACCATTTGTCTCTCGGTTGTACCTACAAGGCGACCGGTCGCCTACTGAGTTATACCACATGATACCCCGGTTGTCAACAGCCATTTTTTGGAGAGCGCATTCCTCAAAAACCACGTCGGCGTTCAAAATTGATATCGTAGGTTGCAGAAGTTCCGGCGACATCACTGCAGTTGCAGATTAACAATCGTGCTGTCTTTCATCTCCTTACGTATCACGTTAGCCAGGATGGTAATTTCCCGGCTGACAAGGGTAATAGTCCATTACCTATGCCGGATTGTTTTGCGCGGCTAAACGCATGATAGTAGGACATCTGAGAAGTAATAGAGTTGCAAACGTGGAGCGCTGCATATGAGTTCAGCAGATTGTATCTCAACATCAAGGTAGGCTCCAGCATATCAAGTCGAAATATCAGGATGGTGACTCCTCGAAGGAGAGTGCGAGAGGAGAATATGATGAATCAGCCTGTAAGGACGATGAAAATAATAGTCTTTATGACTGTGATAACGTGCGCGTTGGCTCTAACATTTGTGTCCTGCAGAAAACCCAGCGTTACTCAACTGGCCAATGGAACAGTTGACTCTATGGCCAAGGGTGACTTTGCCTCCGCGACCAAGAACTTCGACAACACCATGAAGGCCGTTATGTCCATGAAGATATTGCGCCAAACTTGGTTGCAGTTAACGGCACAAGTAGGGGCATTTAAGTCACGCATTGGGAGCCGCAAGGTAAAGGGAAATGGCTTTCAGATTGTGTACGTGACCTGTCAGTTCGAGAAGACCACCATGGACATCAAGGTTGTCTTTGACAAAGATGGTAATATCGGCGGACTTTGGTTCATTCCAATTGTTTTCGCGGGTAGCGTGCATTACTCGCCTCCAGCTTATGTGCATAGAGACCGTTTTGTTGAGCGGAAAGTCACTGTCGGCAACGGTGAGTGGAAGTTACCCGGTACACTCGCCATACCGAAAGGCAAAGGACCATTTCCCGCCATTGTTTTGGTTCATGGCTCTGGCCCAAGTGATCGGGATGAGACCATAGGGCCAAACAAGCCGTTCAAGGACATCGCATGGGGTCTGGCATCAAGAGGAATTGCAGTTCTGCGTTACGACAAACGCACGAAGGTCTATGGCCGGAAAGCCATAGATGACAATTTCACCGTAAAAGAAGAAGTAATAGACGACGCACTGGCTGCGGTCGAAGTGCTAAGGAAGTCGCAGAAGATTGCGCCGGACAGGATTTTCGTTCTCGGGCACAGCACTGGTGGCTTTCTCATCCCGAGGATTGGCAACGCCGACCAAAATATCGCTGGGCTGATCGTAATGGCAGGGTGCACCCGTCCAATAATGGATGTGATCTTAGGTCAAATTACGTACATAGCTTCACTAAACCAACTGATGACTGATGAAGCAAAGAAAGAGATCGACAATTACAAACAGCAGATTGCGATTGTGAGAAGCCTAAAACCCTCAGCCAACTCGTCTGCTTCATCGCTCATAATGGGCGTACCTGCCTCATACTGGTTAGACCTCCGCAGCTATGCTCCGGCTGAGATGGCAAAGTCGCTGAAACAGCCAATGCTTATCATGCAGGGCGAACGGGACTACCAGTCTACGACCGCCGATTTCAAGATATGGAAGGATGCACTCTGCTCTCGAAACGACGTCACACTGAAGCTCTACCCAGACCTGAATCACCTCTTCATAACGGGAATCGGCAAGGCTACACCAGAGGATTACGATAAGCCCGGCTCTCTGGCCCAGACCGTAATTGAGGATATCACTTCCTGGATTGGCGCGCAAGTCAAGAACAATTAGAGCATGTTTGCACAAAGCAATGCATCAGCGATTATTGCAAAGTAGATGAACCCGCAGAACATTACATCCAACTTGTCGTATCTAGTGAATATCTTTTGAAACCGTTTCAGACGCAGAAAACGGCGCTTAACCCAGATTGTTCTATTCGCCAAGACGGCAGTGTATCACTCGCGTCAAGTATATCATGGGCCGGGACATAATTGCCCCGGCCCATCATTTATCCATTATTGGTTATTTTTACCGATTATCTCAAGAACAACATTTCTGCATAAGTCGGCAGCGGCCACATATCGGCATCAACGATCATCTCCAGAGCATCGGCGGCCTTGCGAACCGCGCCCATCGCGGAGATGACGTTATCGCGGTAGGCTCTTGCCTGCTTTGGAATATCGTCAACGGCAGCCGACTTCTCGACGGCCTCTTCCAGCTTCACGATGCCCACCTGCAGTTCGTCGATCAAGGCGCATGTGTCGGCAAGAACCTTGCTCTGCGCTTTAGATGAAGCTCCGGCGGCCTTCACCGCGTTGATTGTGTTGGCGATTGCGCCGGAGAAATCGATTGCCGCGGGCAGAATCTGGCGCTTGGCTATCGCGATGGTGGCCAGACCTTCGATATTGATCTCCTTGCAGTATCTTTCCAGCAGAATCTCGTGGCGAGCATGGAGTTCGCCCTTTGAGAGAACGCCGTGCTGCGCGAAAAGTCTTGCCACATCCTCGTCGATCATTGCATCCAGAGCATCGACTGAGTTCCTGACATTCGGCAGGCCGCGCTTTTCGGCTTCGGCTGCCCATTCGGCTGTGTAATTGTCGCCGTTGAAGATGACTCTCGCGTGCTCTTTCGCGATCCTGGCGAGAATTTCCTGAGCCTTCGCGCTCACGTCTGAAGCCTTGTCAAGCGCGTCGGCGATCTCGCAGAGAACATCGGCGACTATGCTGTTCAAGATGAAGTTCGGGCCGGATGTGGACTGTGTCGAACCGACCATTCTGAACTCGAATTTGTTGCCGGTAAACGCGAACGGCGAAGTTCGATTGCGATCTGTGCAGTCCTTGGGAAGTTGAGGCAGAGTGCTTACGCCGAGTTTCAACTTGCCGCCGGTCTTGCTGCTTGTCGCGCCGCCGTTAGCGATCTGCTCGAAGATGTCGGTGAGCTGATCGCCCAGGAAGACCGACACAATCGCGGGCGGAGCTTCGTTCGCGCCGAGGCGATGGTCGTTGCCGGAGGTCGCTACACTTGACCTGAGCAGCGGAGCGAATTTATCGACCGCTCGAACGATCGCGCACACCATTATCAGGAACTGCTCATTATCATGCGGGGTGCTGCCCGGTTCGAGCAGGTTTATGCCGTCGTCGGTGACCATCGACCAGTTGTTGTGTTTGCCCGAACCATTGACTCCGGCGAACGGCTTCTCGTGAAGCAGGCAGACGAAACCGTGGCGGATGGCGACCTTCTGCATTGTCTCCATCGTGAGCTGGTTGTGGTCGGTGGCGACGTTGACGGTCGCGAAAATGGGAGCCAGCTCGTACTGAGCCGGAGCAACCTCGTTGTGCTGAGTCTTGGCGGAGACGCCCAGTTTCCACAACTCTTCGTTTAGTTCAGTCATGTAGGAAGCCACGCGCTCGTGAATGGAGCCGAAATAGTGGTCTTCCATTTCCTGACCTTTGGGCGGCGCGGCTCCGAAGAGCGTGCGACCGCAGAGAATAAGGTCCATTCTGTCTTTCACAAATTCGGCGTCGACAAGAAAATACTCCTGCTCGGGACCAAGTGTCGCGATGACTCGGTTGGAAGTCGTGTTGCCCAACGCTTTAAGCACGCGCATAGCCTGCTTGTTCAAAGCGTCCATTGAGCGCAGAAGTGGGGTCTTCTTGTCCAGAGCCTCGCTGGTATAAGAGCAGAACGCGCTTGGTATATATAAGGAAATGCTGTCGCCGTTTTCCTTGACAAAAACCGGAGAAGTGCAGTCCCACGCGGTGTATCCGCGAGCCTCGAATGTCGCGCGAAGTCCGCCGGACGGGAATGATGAAGCATCAGGCTCGCCCTGGGTCAGTTCCTTGCCGCTGAACTCCATAATGGTGCGGCCGTCCATTGTTGGGGAAATGAATGCATCGTGCTTTTCGGCGGTAACGCCGGTCATCGGCTGGAACCAGTGGCAGAAATGGGTCGCACCCTTCTCGATGGCCCAGTCTTTCATTGCGTTTGCCACGGTGTTGGCTATGCATGGATCGAGCGCAGCGCCCTGATCGATGGTGCGCTTGATGGACTTGTATACGTCCTTCGGCAGGCGCTCACGCATAACCGCATCGCTAAATACATTTGAGCCGTAAAGACTGTTGACAGGCTCGCTGACATTTGGGTTACTCATTTGTAATCTTCCTCTCTCAATAATAAAGTGCAGGCAGACATAGCCGCGGTAATGCGCCCTTGCATATCCATACCAATAGTTATAACACTACACCGCACAGCTTCGCAACTATTATCTCGCTTAATTGTTTCGTGTTTGTTTCGCAAGGTTTAAGCGTTTGTATCCGACAGTGATTTCGGGCAACATCTGATGAGTTGAAAGACGCTAGGATACCGAGGCGAGGTTTTCGTAAAATCAGCTGTAGTTTTATGCAAATTATTGACATTTTACATATGATGTGTTAAAACACTATACAAGCTAATGGCCCCTTGGCTGCCGTAGTAGCTGCCTGGGCGCAATGCAGTATTTGCATTGGAACAAAGAGGGCCAGGCAACAGGAAGGATGCAATACGATGTATAAAGTAATTCTGCACGTTGTTATAATCGTAGTTTTACTCATGTCGTGTGAGCTCGTAGCATGGGCTTTCACTTATACAGAGGCAACCGACGCCGGCCAGTCACTTTCAACGGCGTTGGCGGTGCCGAGCGGGGCTAACAGTATTATCGGCGCATTAAGCCCGGTTGGGGATATCGACATATATCGCCTGACGTTTGGGACGTCCGCTAATCTTACCATAAGAGTAACCTATACCGACACCTATTTCGACTCCGATACATTCGTGTTCGACAGCGCCGGTCATCCCCTCGGGAACTACGACGCCAGCCTGTTTACCGTCGCGATAACTCCGGGCACGTATTATCTGGCAGTGTCGGATTGGAACACGGCCGCCACGGATGATTCAGGTACTACGATTGCGGACGACCGTTATAATATCCTCGATACCAGCGCCGTCTTTGGAGGATGGGTAATGAACGAAGACGGCGGCGCTTTGAACGGCGGCCCGTATTTTATATCGCTCTCGACGGCAACTGTGCCCGAGCCATCCTCGATATTGCTCATTGTGTTAGGTGCCAGCACAGTCGCTGCTCTGAGGATAAAGCGACGCAACTAGAGGCCGAGCGGCAGAACTCCAACTGTTTGCATTTGGGTTTTTCGGCTTTACGGCGTCAGATTGGGTGAACCATTTTGCCCGTTTTGTCGTCTTATACTAAGTGAGTATGCCGAATATCAGACGAATATACAAAATCGCTATTACAACAGCGCTGCTGGCTTTTTCATGCAGCGCCGTTTTTTGCGCGTCCAAGAGCTATCTTGAGCACGTGTCGGATGCACTCGCCGCTCTGGAGCAGGGCGACACAAATAACAGCGCCGCCGCACTCAGCGAAGCTATAACCTGCAATTCCGGTGACCCGCTTGCGCATACGGCGCTCGGCCTGACGTACGCAAGCGGGGGTCGCCACGATGCCGCGCGCGAGGAGTTCGATCAAGCTCTGAACCTCGACAAAGACTGCGCACAGGCTGCTTACGGCAAAGGCTTGCTGTGTCTGATCAACGGACAGCTTGGCCAGGCCGCGTCGTGCTTTGGCAACGCCCAGGCAAAAGACCCCAATTTGCCTGTAGAGGGCGCAATCGAATACGTGAATGCGATTGAGTCCGGGACATATAAGATCGACGATAACCCCGGCGATGACGAATGCCTCGCAGCGATGAATGCGCTTGCGCTGATGAGCAAGAACCGGCATTCCGAGGCTGCGGCAGTCCTGAAAAATCTTCAGCAGAGCGCTTCAGGCGATGCCTTCGGTGAGCGAATAGGCTGTGCGATGTCATTCTTGAGGAGTGCGCCTGTTCATGTGTCCGGCTGGCCGATCAAGGATACCGACAGATCGAAGTCCGGCGCTCCGAAAAATCTCCCGGAGGTGTCCGGCACGACCACTCTCAAAGCTGATCTCAGAAAAGCCGGAGATGTACGCATTGTGACGTTCTTTGTTGACGGCAGGCTGGTCGGAATGACGAACAACCCGCCGTTTACGTATCCTTGGGATACGTCGCGTACGGCGAATGGCGTGCACTCGGTCAAGATCGTGGGCTGCGACTCGGACGGCATGATCCTCTGCGACAAAACCATGCAGGTGATCGTGCGAAATATCAAATCGGGTGGGACGGCTGACCTGGTGTCGGGCAAGGAAGCCGCTGCTCTGTGGTCGAGGCTCTGGCGGATTATGCGGCTCAAACCGTCGCGGGCGGGGATCAACTACAGTCTGGCCCAGTGCGCGATCAGACTTCAGGACGAACCGACCGCCATCGACGCGCTTGAGCGGACAATCGCCGCCAACCCCAACTATCTGGATGCATCAGACCTGATTGCAAAGCTAAATGCGCCAAACGGGAACAGTGCGAAGCTTTACGGCGTCAAGACAAATAGGAGAGTAATAGCGCTCACATTCGACGACGGCCCAAAGCCGGATTCCGGCGTGCTTCTCGACTTGCTGAAAGAGAAGGGTGTAAAGGCGACTTTTTTTGTCGTCGGCAAGCAGGTCGAGGCGAACCCGAGCGTGTTGAAGCGGATGGCCGTCGAAGGGCACGACATCCAGAATCATACATATAATCACCGGGCGCTGGAGTTTCTTTCGGCCAAGGAGGTCGAGCAGGAAATAGCTGCCGGGTCGGTCTGCGTCCGTGACCTGACTGGAAAAGGCACGGGCTTTATAAGGCCTCCGGGCGCTCGCGCGGGCAGAAAGTTGCCTGAGATCGTGAAATCTTTAGGGATGACCGCCGTGTACTGGTCGGCGAACTGCGTATCGTTCGAAGGCACTACCAAAGCGAAAATGCTTCACTACGCAGTGTCGTCGGCGAAGCCCGGCGGCATCATACTGATGCATAATCAGGAAGGCGTGACTCTCCAGGCGCTGCCGGAAATAATCGACGCGCTGAGGAGCAAGGGATATACATTCGTCACTGTGTCGGAACTGGCCAATAACGCGGAATTTCGGAACTAAAAAAATCCGGCTGGCGGCGAAGGAATGCGGCAGTACGAAGTATAAGTTCTATAAGACAGCAAGTTGAGGAGTAAGGTTCAATGATATTGACTCGAAAGACAGCCGCTACGCTGGCGGCCATACTGGTCTTTTCGACAACATCCGTGATGGCCCTGGCTGCGAAGGGCGCATCCAAGGTTTATGTACCGAAAAACATCCTAAAAGGCGCGAAAGTGGCCTCAGGGAGAGCGTTTTACAAGACGAATGTCCCAGAGGACAGCCTTGCGGGTATTCGCCTTGGACGCGAAGCCAAGGAGATTCTGGTCAAGTGGGGTAATCCGTCTCGAATCACTGTGGGATCGGTTTCGTCTGATGGTGCGGCTGCGGGCGTTCCTGGTTCGCCTGCCGATGCTAGCTCGACCAATCCTTTTGTGGCTATGGCTCCGGGGCTCAATACGGCTGCCGGAATGCTTGGGATGCAGGGTTCGTCATTTAGCGGTACGGGTCTTCCAACACTTCCAGGGATGCCAGTGCCCGGAACTGCGGCCATTGGTCAGGCGTTGCCAAATGGCGGAACAAATTCGACGCTGACAGAAGAAGAAGTCACCTGGACTTATGACCTCAATGGCGGCATCACGCTTGAGTTTATCATAACCGATGGCCTTATTACTCAGATCACTGTCGGCGGATCAGGCCCGTGGGGTCTCTCAAAAACGCGCACCGGACTGCAGCTCGGCGATACATATAAACTGACGCTGTGGGTGTGCGGCTACCCCGAGTCTCAGAAGTATGTAGGGCGCTTCCTTAGAGTGAGCTATGTGAACAAGAACAGAGCACTGTTTACGTTCCTAAAAAACAAGCTCGTCGGCGTGACTATCGCAATGGTCCCGACGGAGTTGACGCTGCAATAGCGTATCGGCAGGTGAAAGAAATTGAGCTCGTTCCGCTACCCCGTGGAGGAAATCCGCGAACGGTGCGACCTTGTGGAGATTGTCTCGGCACACGTCGCGCTGCGGAAGACGGGCAGAACGTATAAGGGCTTGTGCCCGTTTCACAATGAAAAGACGCCGTCCTTCAACGTAGACCCGGATCGCCAGCTATGGAAGTGTTTCGGGTGCGGAGAAGGTGGGGACGTCTTTTCTTTTGTGCAGAAGGTGGAAAACCTGACCTTTCCGGAGGCTGTCGAACAGCTTGCGCGAAAGGTCGGTGTCACGATTGAGCATTCCGATCAGGCAGCCAAGGCACTCAGCGAACGGGATCGACTGTTTCGGGCAAATAACGTTGCATGCACGTTTTTTCGGAAATCGCTGGAGAGTTCGGCAAAGGCGAAAGAATATCTGGCCAGGCGCGGGCTGGCTCAATCGACTGTGGAGAAGTATAGGTTGGGTTACGCGCCGGGAAACTGGGACGACCTGCTCAATCATCTGATGCGACAGCGCATCAGCCCGGCGGATGCGGTCAAGGCGGGGCTCATCAAGCCCAGAGAAAGCTCGCAGGGGTTTTACGACATCTTTCGAGACCGGCTGATGTTTCCGATTTTAGACTCGCAGGAGCGCGTGATCGGGTTCGGCGGACGTGTAATGGGTGATGGCGAGCCGAAATATCTCAACTCGCCGGAGACGCCGCTTTTTGTTAAAAATCGAACGCTTTACGGGCTGAATTTTGCTAGACGGGCGATTACGTCAAATGACAGCGTCTTAATAGTAGAAGGCTATATGGACGTGATAGCTGCCCAGGAAGCCGGATTTGAAAATACCGTGGCCACTCTGGGAACGGCTCTCACCGAGGAGCACGTAAATGTAATAGCGCGGTTCACTCGCAATGTGGTGTTGTCGTTCGACGCCGATTCCGCCGGAATGAAAGCGGCGCTGAGAAGTTCGCCAATTTTTGAACGCGCGGGGTTCAATACACGTATATTGAGTATGCCCAAAGGCGAAGACCCTGACAGCATGCTGCGCGGAGGAAACGTTTCGGGGTTCGCCAGCGTAATAAAGTCTGCAGTTTCTATATCAGACTTCCGAATCGGCCTGATTCTTGCAAGGTATGACATGAGTTCGGATGAGGGCAGAGCCGACGCGCTGAAGAAAATCGCCGGTGTGATTGCTGAGGCCGAAAGTGTGGTCGACCGAGAGAGGTTGATACGCAATCTGGCGAAGTATCACCCGAATTTCAGCACCGGAACGACGCTCGCTGAGGATCACTTGCGGGCGGAAGTGAATCGTTTTCGGTCTAAACTGGCCAGAAACGTTCCAAATCGGACGGAATCTGCAAAGAAGGAAACTGTCGGGTCGGTGAAGAAGCCGATCACTAAGCTAAGTCTCTTGCGTCGTTCCGAATGTTTATTACTGGGTATAATAATTCTTCGGAACTCAGATGCAAACAAGGTATTTGATGCCTTGCCGCCGAAGGAGTTTACTGGGGAAGATACTTGTCTGCTCGCGCAAACAGTGAGTAGACTATACTCCGAGACGGGAAAAATAGATCAGGAGAGACTGCGATCAGAAGTCGCGGGCACTCCTGCCGAAAAGTTATTAATGGACCTTTTCATGGGGTTGGACGATTCTGAGATGAATCATCCGGCCAGCGAACTGGTGCATGTAATACAGAATCATAAAAAAAACGAACGGCGACAACGAATGCGTGCCCTGGCTGCACAGATTCAGGCAGGAACGATAAGTCGCAGCGATCCTGAGTACGAGGAATGGGCTAGACTGGTTAAAGAGACCTCCAGCCCATGGCGACGTTAGTGCCAAGTGCGCGCCGTTCTATACAGGTAATGACTGACGTTTCGTGCTCCGCCAGTTGAAGGGGGATGATTTCGAGTGGCTGTTGAACTAAAAAGCAGTGACAGGCTGCAAAAGTTAATAGAAGAGGGTAAGCGCAGCGGTGTTCTGACTTACGATCAGATCAACGACGCCCTCAGCCACGAGGATCTCAACGCGGAGCAAGTCGATGACATCTTGCAGACCTTCGCGGACGAAGGAATTCGTGTTGTAGAGAAGGTCAAGGAGCCGCACGGCTTCGATGAGACCGATGAAGAAGAAGCCGGTACGAAAGAAGCCGAGGTAGACGTGTCTGAAATGGAAGGCATGCCTCTGGACGACTCCGTTCGGATGTGGCTGCGAGAGATCGGCAAGACTCCGCTCCTTACGATGGATGAGGAAATATCTCTTGCAAAGCGAATCGAGGCCGGCGACGAAGAAGCGAAAGCTGTCCTTACTGAGGCCAACCTCAGGCTGGTAGTCAGTATAGCCAAGAGATATTCCGGCCGTGGAATGAGCTTCCCGGATCTGATTCAGGAAGGCAACATCGGCCTGATCCGCGCGGTGGAGAAATTCGACTATCGCAAGGGTTACAAGTTCAGCACGTATGCTACGTGGTGGATCAGACAAGCTATAACTCGTGCCATTGCGGACCAGGGCAGAACCATTAGAATCCCGGTACACATGGTCGAGACGATAAACCGGCTCATCAAGACCTCCAGCCAACTGCTGCAGGATCTTGGTAGAGAGCCGACTCTGGACGAGATCGCTCACGAAATGGGCATCCCGACTGACAGAGTAAGTGAGATTATTAGAATTGCGCCGGAGCCGCTGTCTCTGGAGACGCCAATCGGCGAGGAAGAGGACAGCCATCTGGCCGATTTTATAGAGGATCAGGAAGCGATATCACCTGCCGAGGCGGCATCGAATATGATCCTGCGCGAGAAGATCGAGGAGTCTTTGAACAAGCTGACCCCTCGCGAACGCGATGTGCTCAAGATGCGTTTCGGTCTGGATGATGGCTATTCGCGTACTTTGGAGGAAGTTGGAAGGCACTTCAAAGTTACGAGGGAGCGTATCCGTCAGATCGAGGCAAAGGCTCTTAAGAAGCTGCGGCATCCGAGCAGGAGCAAGAAGCTTCGAGACTATCTTGAGTAAATGTTGAGCACTTAGTATTTAATTGCGGCCCGCCAAACCTGGCGGGCCGTTTTATGTCGTAATGTGTAAGAGGTTTTTTACCGAGTATGGCTGGGAGTGAACGCTTACCGAATTACGGACTGCGCACCTACGTTGTTTAGCTTCTTCATTGTGTCGTAGAAGCTGCCAAGCTGATTCTCATATTCTTCAAGGTGTGCCAGCATTGTGACTGCAAGCGTCTTGTCATCAGACCGGTTTGGTGTATTCGGAATAGAGTCCAGGCGAGACTTGAGCGACGGATGGGAATCGTATTTATCTTCGGGCTGGTTATATTTACGCTTGAAGTGCTCGTTGGCGAGATTAGTCAGTTTTGGCAGCACCATTCTGAATGCGGAATAGTGGCTTGTGACTTGGTCATTCATCGCTTCTGAGACAATCCGATTTGCCGCGTCGTCCCAGAATGTGGCGCTCACCCCACATATCTTCATCAGCGACAGCTTGAACGCTCCGCCTCCCGCCGCAATTGCGGCGATAGTATCGGCTCGCTTCTCTCTTGCTCTGAAGATATGCATGTCGAGATAGTGGAATATTCGGAAGAACGTGGATATGATAGCATGTGGAAGCAGCAGTGGAAGACTCTGGGAGAACGACTCGGACTGTTTGATTGATTCGGCAATCGATGCGCCGGCAGTGATCGTTCCCGCATAAACCGGAAGCACAAAAGAGCTGTATACAGTATCACCACCAGTGAAATGCGCAAACTCATGCGCCAGAACAGCCGAAAATTCACTCTTGGTAAGCGCCGACATTAGTGGCAGCCCCAGCGCCAGTATCCGTCCATTTGCGCGTCCATTGAGAACGTCGATCTTGCCGTGGGTCACATAGAACGTCGGTTCAGCGTGAATGAGGATTGAGTTCGGAGGCAGAGACCCTACAGTGTTGCAGATGCTCGTTACAAACCTGCTGAGTTCCAGTTCACTGCTCACCGGGATGCGTACGGCAGGCTCAAACCGCCGACTACGAACTAAAGATGCAACAATGCCTTTCAGCACGGCTATAAATCCAGTCAAAGCTCCGAACAATATCAGCCCCAATATGATTAGCAGCCTTATTGATAGGTAACCCGGCCGAGTTATCAATGCGTACATTGCGATTCCCAGTAAAGCGACAATGCCCAGCATTATCGCTGCTGACGCTAAAAGAAGCAGATACATTCCAGGGACAAACAGCAGTGCCAGAAATATAAAAAATTGTGAAGGGGATGAGACTTTTTTGATTTCGGATTGGATCCAATTCGATTCAGACATGTGTGGGCTGATATCCTGTGCCTAAAAAAATCCAAACGTTGCCAGAACAGTTGGACTATAGCAGACTTTGAGGTGTAATGTCAACGTTGTTAGGTCGAAGTCTCTGAAGTGTCATCAGTGGACATATACGTTGCGCTGGCCATGCTGTAGGCGCTGCTGGCAGTGTTGTATAGAGTTTCGAGAAGGTTTGCCGCGCCGGATGAGCTATCGTCTGAGCCGGTGCTTAGGAGCACCGAGACAATGGAATCGTTGAGAGTGGTTCTGAGCGAATAGTTGGTGGTGGAATTGTCGTTTGAAGTCGATTCCAAGTCGGATATATCGCCGCTTTCCGCCGCCTCGGCGAACTTGTTCGCGAGCGTCAGCAAGTTCCTGTTGCCGCTTGACTTGGCGTAAGAACTCAATCCGCTGGCTATTTTGGTGCAGACGCTTTTGAACTCGTCGTTATTCGATTTCGACAGATCACTCAGGCTGCTATATATTGCGCCGCTGGTCGATATTTCCAGCGAATCGCTGATATCGCTGCTGCTATATACGGATTCAAGCGCCGAATTGGTGTCGGTGGAATCCGACGTGCTGCCGGTTGAACTAGTGTAGTACGACTGGATCAACGTATTTGCACCGGTTGCTGAAATGCTGCTCATAACCCCAACTCCTTTGAAAACAGCCGAGATCTGACGTCCATATCGGAATTCCACTTTCGCGTACACTGTGTTATGCCACAATATTCAAATATGGAACATACCAGGTTTTGGTTGGTATCGGGGCTCTAACTCTTGACCTCTATCTTGCCGTCAGCCACCACTTCTACTTGACGCCCATTGTCGCGCGACACCTTGCAGATGCCTTCCACGCATGCCCAGCACCCGTTGGTTAGTTCGTCCGGTGGATCGAACGGGCAGATCACATGAACGCCTTCATTGGTCGATCCATCACTAATCACGAACGAACAGCCGTTTCCGATGGTGAGACCGGAGACTTGTCCCCATATCTTGACCGGCAGCCACACATTTGACGCTCCGGGCAGACTCGCTATAGAGCCGCCGAGAGATTTGTTGGCCATAGCTATCGGTCGAACTGTTGAAGTCTCATCTCTGATGGTCACGCACGCGCTCCGCAGAATCGGACCGAAGAAGTCGTCGTCCTGGTTGTGCGATCCGGTGGCGATCACAATATCGCCAACAGCCGGCCTTGATTGATCCTCTGATGGTATTACTCTGACGGCCAACATACCTGAGTTTTGTTTCAAGTAGAACCCCATGTCTGGGCTGATGCCGGTCACAATTCCTTCAAACCCTAGGTAAACGCCTGCTTCTGCGTTCAGAGTGTTGCTTGAGGCCGCCGGCACATAGATGCGCACGCAGTTCGATATGCCTGAGTAAGTCGCGTCGGCGTATCTGGCTCTGACCGCTATATAGTGGTGGCCGGCAGCGAGCCATTGAACGTCTGCCGACACTGTATCGCCCGGTTGGGCCGATGTTGTTAAGGTACAGATGGTGGTTGCCTGATCCCAATTGCCATTGTTGATCGGTTGAACATCCAACACTCGCGCTTCATACGAGACGGCAAGGTTGGAAGTTGTTCCGATAGCTGTCCATGCCAATGTTACGAGTGAGTCACTGATGAGTTTGGGTGTGAGATCGACTATACTCGACGGCGACTTTATGTTGGCTCCCCATAGGATCTCATAGTTGGTGGGTCCCGAGACGTACGTCACCAGATCATCGCATACTCGCAGGCGCGTCTGGTTGCCTGCCGAGGTGGTGACGACAAACTCCTCGCCTGTGCGCCAGTCATAGCCATATATGTCGATGCCGGTCGATGCAAGGTTCCGCGAGTCTTCCCAAAACACGGTGTCGCGGCCCGCCTCTGGACGCGGTTCGTCGACGGTTGTGTAAGCGATGGCGCGAGTCTCGCCGGTGGAGATGTTCTTTGCGATGATGTTCCACCCCGAACCGTTCCTTTCTGCCCACGCGACAATACTGCCGCACACCGAAGGTTCGTATGCGTCACATTCTTCAATGAGAAACTCGCCGGAGCCATTGAAATAGTGACCGTAGATCCCCTTGAGTCCTGACGCATATTCGGATACATATACCATCAGGTCTCCGTCGTGCGCGAACTCACTTTTTTCGGAGTTGCTCATGCAGAACTCTTCGATTGCACCGCTGCTCACGTCGAGCTTATATAGATCGACCGGGGTGACATTGCCTATGAGGTTGGCGCGGTATTCGCCGAAGATGCAGGTTGTGTTGGTCATTCCGCACCCGACCTGTTTCAGAACGCTGGATTTGGTGATGGAGTAGGCTTGATTGTCGACGTCATGTGTCATTAATCTGTCCAGACCGTCGACGCTATCGACGTACATCAGCCATTTTATCGCCGATCCGAGAGGAATCCAATCTCCTTCCAGGGCGTCCTTCAGGGATAGCCTGGTGGTTCCGGTATGAGTGCAGTAATAACAAGTGCGCCCGGCGGTGAGATCCTCCGTAACCATCAGCCATTTGCCGAAGCCCTGCCAGACCTGGACATTTTTCCTTTTTGTAAGTATGTTGTAAGGCGTTGATATAGACGATTCGACCGTGCATGACAGTAAAACAATCAGCAAAACAGTCGCGAAAACAGACGATATCTGCCCTCGCACGATATGAAATCTATTCAAAGTGTGTTCCTCCTGTCGAGTGGATGGATGTGATTTACCCATAAATCGTGAATAGCTCACTTTCTGAGACACATCATTCAAAATGCAGAATTTCACGCGAATGCGTGATTAGCAGAGTCATTGGTGGGTATTATAGTGCCAGCACGCATGGGGAGGTGGGAAACAAATGTCGATACGCACGGTGAAAGTCTGCGAGGAATGCGGGAGACAGACCACGGATGGTGAGAACTGGCTCGTAATGTCGAGTATCGAAATAAGGCAGGCGGGAACCCGCGAGGATGTGGTTTGTTCGCATATTGATCTGGATTTTTGTTCGCCAGGTTGTCTGCTGCGATATGTGTCGAGAGGATTAGAACAAGGGCATCAGGTCGGAAAGTGCGGCGATCTTCAAAAGCTGGAGGCGGCGGGGCGCGCAGCTTGATCGAACAAATACTTAGTCTTACGCGAGGCGCTCGCTTCTTCGCAGTTGGCCGCATGCGCCGGAGATCGAGTGTCCTCGCTCCATTCTTTGCGTGACCTCGACCCCCTCTCGCTCCAGAACTTCCTTGAACGCCGCAACTACCTTACGTGAAGGTCTGGCGTAAGGCTTGCCGTGGACTTCGTTGTAAGGGATCAAATTGACGTGACAGAGTATCCCCTTCAGCAGCTTTGCCAGCTTGACGGCCTGCGTCGGGCTGTCATTTGTGCCGGCGATCAGCAGATACTCGAACGTGATCCGGCGCTTTGTGCGGTCGGCATAGTTTCTGCACGCCTGGATTAGATCACGTAAAGGAAATTTTGACGCCAGAGGAATCAGCTTTTGACGTAGCGCGTCATCGGGCGCGTGCAGAGAAATCGCCAGGGTAAGCTGCAAGTCCATCTCCGCGAGTTTGCCTATGGCCGGTGTGATGCCGACGGTCGAGATCGTAAGCCTGCGCATGGCAATCCCAACTTCCTCGTTCAGCAGGTGGATCGCTTTGAGCACATTTGGCATGTTCATGAGCGGCTCGCCCATGCCCATGAAGACTACGTGCGTCACACGCTTGCCCGAGTGCTCCTGGAGTGTGAGAACCTGATCGACAATCTCACCGGCGGTGAGGTTTCGCACCAAGCCCGACTCCGCCGTGGCGCAGAACGTACAACCCGCAGAGCACCCGATCTGGCTTGATACGCACACGCTTACCCTGTCCGGGTACGGCAGGAGGACGGTCTCGACAGTTTCGCCGTCACCGAGTTTCAGCAGATATTTGACAGTGCCGTCCGGCGATTTCGACTGCTTTACGATTTCCGCGCGAGTGATCGAGCTTGACTCGGCAAGCTCTTCGCGAAGCGCGCCAGGCAGGTTAGTCATTTCGGAGAAGTCCCGAGCGCCGCGCTTGTATAGCCAGTCGGCTATTTGCTTGCTCCTGAAAGAAGAATGGCCGAGCTGTTTGCAGAACGACTCAAGCTCGGCTCGATTACGTCCAAATAGTTCCATATTGGACTAATAGGACTCCATCAGTTTTTTGCTGATTACAGTCTCTCTGCCTTCGGAATCGACTTGCCTGAAAAAGCACGAGCGGTATCCTTCGTGGCAGGCGGCTCCCTTTTGATCGACTTTTACCAGGATACAGTCTTTGTCGCAGTCGATGTATACGCTCTTCACGGCCTGGATGTTGCCGGAGGTCTCGCCTTTTATCCAAAACTTCTGCCGTGATCTGCTCCAGAAAGTAGTTCGGCCGGTGGTGAGGGTTGCCTGCACGGCTTCGCGGTTCATATACCCGACCATCAGTACGTCGCCGTTGTCGTTGTCCTGCACGACGGCTGGCACCAGGCCGTTCGAGTCGTATTTCAGGCTGTCCAGAAATTCGTTCATTTAATGGAGTTCTCCTTCTGACTCCCTTTGCCGAGGGAGTATCGTCCACACATATTTTACACGATTTTGGCCGTGTTGGGTAGGAGTGCAGGCGGGCGTTCGAGAATACAGACTCTAGTGGAGGTGTATATCCGATGCCTATTCTTTGGGGAAAGAAATATAAGAAGCAGGAACTGCTCGACAGAGTAGGGGACATATTTCAGATCGGCGGCGTGCGAAAAGTCATTCTTGCCGACGGCCCGCATCAGGGCGTTGAAGCGGTCGAGTTTCGTACTGGAAGCGGGTTCACGTTTTTTGCTGTTCCGGGAAGAGGGCTCGATATTACGATAGCCCAGCACAATGGCCGCTCTCTTTCATGGCGATCTGCAGCCGGTGAGATGACGCCTGCGCTGTACGAGGAACAGGGGATAGGCTGGTTGAGATCGTTTCCGGGTGGATTGGTCGCGACCTGCGGATTGACATATTTGGGCGCTCCGTGCGAAGACATGGGCGAGAAGCTCGGTGCTCACGGACGATACTCCAACACACCTGCGTCGAACGTTTACGTCGATGGCGAATGGGACGGCGATGACTATATAATGTGGGCGATGGGCAAGGTTCGGGAGTCGCGTCTTTTTGGAGAAAACATATTGCTTAAGCGCAGGGTGTCGGCTGTTTTGGGCGAGAACAAGTTTCAGATACACGATACGGTTACAAACGAAGGCCCTCGCAGAAGCCCGCACATGCTGCTCTACCATATAAACGGCGGGTTTCCCGCGGTGGATGAGGGTTCTCTATTCGTTTCACCGACGATGAACGCTGCTCCTCGTGACGCTGACGCAGAGGTCGACAAAGAGCACTTTTATCGAATGGACGCGCCGACAAATGGGTTTGCCGAGCGTTGTTACTACCATGATATGGCTGCCGACCTGGACGGTTGGGTTTACGCGGCGCTTATCAATAAGAACATGCCCGCCGGCGAGCAGTTCGGGTTCTACGTGAAGTATAACAAAAACGAGCTTCCGAAGTTCATTCAATGGAAGATGAACGGTACTCGGGAGTATGTTGTGGGAATGGAGCCTGCGAACTGTTTGGTGGAGGGGCGCGATAAGGATCGCCAGCGCGGCATTCTGCAGTTCCTCAAGCCCGGCGAGACGCGAGAATATCATTTGGAAATCGGAGTGCTCGCGAATGCCGACGATGTCGCTCAGTTTGAGGAGATCGTGGCGAAGATTAAAGGATAAAAGGACAGCGGTCATGCGCGGCGAATAATAATCTATATACTGGTAGTTTGATGTTGTTCACAGTTTTCAACTGCCAATTACCAGCTTCAAAATTCGGTTGGAGGCAAAAATGGGGTTTGTATGGCTGGGTTTGATTCTGTTTGTGATTTCGTTTATGCTCAAACATTTCCACAAGGAGACTGGTGATAATATCAATTTGAAACCTTGGGCGTGGTCGGCGCGAATACTTGCTGTGATAATGGTTGTAGGTGGCCTGCTTTCCGCGTCCATTGTGATCGTGCCGGCAGGATATCGCGGAGTTTTGTTGCGGTTCGGCGCGGTGCGAGGAATTCTGTCTGAGGGGATAAGCCTCATTATGCCTTATGTGAACTCGGTTGAGCTCATGGAGGTTCGCACTCAGAAGGAGTCCAGCGAAGCCACTGCAGCTTCAAAAGATCTGCAGATTGTGACAACATCCCTGGCATTGAATTTCCATATCGATCCATCTCGGGTAGGTGAGCTTTACAAGACTGTCGGCACTGACTATAAGGGCAGAATTATCGATCCGGCAGTGCAGGAGTCGATCAAAATGGTCACCGCGCAGTACACCGCTGAGGAATTGATTAAGAATCGGGCTGCTGTGAAGACCAGCGTTGAGCTGGACATCACGAAACGTCTCAACGCTTACGACGTGATCGTGGAGCCGTCAGGGTTGTCTATTACTAATTTCAACTTCTCAAGTGAGTTCAACGCTGCAATTGAGGCGAAACAAGTCGCTCAGCAGGAAGCTGAGAAGCAGAAATATATCCTGCAAATGGCTGAGCTAGAACGCCAGACAGAGGTCACCAAAGCTAAAGGCGCTGCCGAGGCCGCCAAGTTGAATGCTCAGGCGCTTCAGGCGCAGGGCGGATCGAAAGTGCTTGCCCGCGAGTGGATAGAAAAATGGGATGGTCATGTCCCGACAGTTTCCGGCGGAGCGGGCAACGGCGTGATAATCGACATCAATTCTCTGCTGAAAAATTCTCAATGAGGCGACACAAAGTCCAGTATTGCCTGTTTTAAGATTGACATATTCGGACGGAGAATGCTATACTTTGTTGGTTAGCAGGGGCGATAGGTCTCGGCTGACGTGAAGCAGCGTGCGCCCGTAGCTCAGGGGATAGAGCGAATGGTTGCGGACCATTAGGTCGGGGGTTCGATTCCCTTCGGGCGCACCATATACGGCCGATTAGCTCAATGGATAGAGCGCCGCCGTCCTAAGGCGGGCGTTGGGGGTTCGATTCCCTCATCGGCCACCAGGCAGATTGTCGTTTCTTGGGAAAGTCTTATCGGAAGTGTGGGAAAAAGCTCCCGGCTTCCGATTTTTAGAATTTAAGAACTGTGGAGAGGTGGCTGAGTGGTCGAAAGCGACGGTCTCGAAAACCGTTACACCTCCGGGTGTCGTGGGTTCGAATCCCACCCTCTCCGCCATAGGCCGTGCTAGACGGGGAGCCAGCGGTGCCCTGTAACCCGTAATCCGCTATAACGGGGTTGAATTCCTGTCCGAGGTCTGGCTGTTTGAGTAGTACCCCGGCAAGTGGCGTTGATAGTCGGGCCCTACGCAATGCCCGGCGTGTGAACCCCGTCAGGTCCGGAAGGAAGCAGCGGTAAACACGTTCGCGCATGTGCCGTATGGTGATCCGGCTGGAGCTAACTGCCAGGGCAGCGCTTGGACGGTCATTATCGGAGGCAGGTGCACGGTCCTTTTTGACTGTTGGACTTACCATGGCATACATTTCCCTCTATCGAAAATACCGGTCCCAGACGTTCGACGATGTAATCGGCCAGGATCATGTCGTGCGCACAATTAAGAACGCCATCAAGGCGGGGCGCATTGGGCAGGGGTATCTCTTCTGCGGATCGAGGGGAACCGGCAAAACCACTGTTGCCAGGCTCATCGCGAAAGCCCTCAATTGCCAGTCGTCCGACGGCCCTATCCCAGAGCCCTGTAACAAGTGCGACGCATGCGTTTCGATCACCGAGGGCAATGCCGTAGATGTGATCGAGATGGATGCCGCGTCCAATCGAGGTGTGGACGACGTCGATGCCCTGCGCGATGGTGTCAAATATGCCCCGATGCAGTTTCGATACAAAGTCTATATTATCGACGAAGCTCATCAGCTTTCGGCCACGGCAAAAGACGCATTCCTAAAAACTCTCGAAGAGCCACCTCCGCATGCCGTATTTATACTCGCGACCACCGAGGCGCAGAAAATCCCAATTACGATCAGATCACGTTGTCAGCAGTTCGATTTTCGCCGCGGCACTGCCGAGGAGATCGGTGGGCGACTGCGGTACGTAGTCGAAGGCGAGGGCGCGTCGATTGATGATGATGCGGTCGAACTGGTAGCGCGTGCGGCAAATGGTTCATATCGAGATTCGCTGAGCCTGCTTGAGCAGGTTATGGCCTATACAGAGGGCGCGATCACCTCGAAAGACGTTTACACCATACTTGGCGCGGTTGACGAAGATATATTGCTCGAACTCGGCGAGGTCTTGTCGTCCACCGACACAGCTGCCGCGTTTGCGATTTCCGACAGGCTCTTGCGAGAGGGTAAGGATGTCCGCGAGCTGCTCAAATCGGCTGCCAATCATTTTAGAGATGTGCTTGCACTGAAGGTCGGCGCGGACAGTCGTCACAAGTCCGACGAAAGATGGGCGAGTCAGGCGTCGGGCTTTACGCAAGATCGGCTCGTTCGTATAATAGATGTGTTCAGCGCCGCCGAGAAGGACTTGAAGTGGAACGAGCAGCACAGGCTCGGCCTGGAAATGGCTCTTCTTCGCGCGATGATGAGGCCGAAGGAAGCTCCGGTTGCGGTTGCGTCAGTTGTGCAGTGTGAAGCTCCTGCTCATACATCCGAATTTAAATTTCATCCTGCGGCGGTCACGGCTTCCGTGCCAGAGCCCGCCGCGCCGAAGGCCAGAAAGCCTTCAGTTGAAGTGTATAATCATGAGTCTGCTGATGGCAATGGTGATGGCGGCGCGACAGTGACTTTAGCTCAAGTGCAACGCGACTGGAATAAAGTGCTCCGGCACATTCAGAAGATTTTGAAACAGCCCAATATCTCGGCTCTGGCGCAGCAGGGGCATCCGATCCAACTTGACGGCCACGTGCTCACTCTCGGATTCACGCATAAGTGGGACTTTCACCGCGAGCGCGTTGACAAAGGCTCGGAGTGGGTAGAGAGGGGCTTGTGGGACATTCTTGGCGCTAAACTCAAAGTTAAGACCTGCGTCGTAGAAGACGCTGGCGATGATTATGGCGGATCGTCAGCAGGTAGTGAACCGTCTGCGCACAGCGAGCCGGTGCAGCACCCGCTTATTAACGACGTATTAACGATTTTCGACGGCACGGTCGTTGAAGACGACAAAGACCCTTGGGAGGAATAGACAATGGCAAAAGGATTTGGCGGCATGCCTAACATACCTGGAATGGGCAATATGATGAAGCAGGTCCAGAAAATGGCCGAGGAGACTCAGCGCATTGAGGAAGAGCTCGGCAATGAGCGCATCGAAGCTACTTCCGGCGGAGGCATGGTTACGGCTGTTGCGAACGGCAAGCAGGAGATTCTTGAAATCAAGATCGATGCGCAGGTGGTTGACCCGGATGATGTCGAGATGCTTCAGGATTTGGTCGTGAGCGCTGTCCGCGAGGCTCTGGAAAAGAGCGTGGAGATGAAGCAGTCACGCCTTGAGGCTCTTACCGGCGGGCTGAATATACCGGGGCTTTTTTAGGGGATTTTGAATTCTGAATTTTGAGTTGACGGAGCGGGGGCGATTGTTCTTGCTCCGTTTTTGTGTGTTTCGGGACTTCAGTCCCGAGACAGAATCTTGATGCATTCCGCACAAGAGGCCAGATGTCCAACAGGAGCCGAAACAAGAAAGACCGGCGTCGTCCTTAGGGTGCGCCGGTCTTTCCATAAGCGAAACGGTATTCTCTTTTCTCTAAATCTTTCGTCTTCGCCGCCAAACCATCGGGCACAATGTAATCAAACCGCTCCCGAAAAGGGCCATTGAGGACGCCTCAGGAACCTCAGGCGACAAAGTGGTTTTGAAAAAATCGGTGTCTTCGGTGGTGGAATTTAACTGGTATCCGACGTGCAGACCCGAAAGCACGGCGTTGTTATCTATGTTGAGTGTCTTATACTCAAATATCTTTTCTTTACCCGGCGTAATCCTGTTGCTGCCTTCACCATGCCATCCCGCGATGTCTCCGGGATTGCTCTTTGATTCCCATGTCCAGAGTGTGACAACATTGGCGTCAGTGGCTCCAATTGAAGTTGTTTTGTCCTGGCTGACCAAGTAATAGGCTTGTACCCAGTTTACAGCATAGGTATGCCCATCAATTGTTATTGTCGGATTGGAACCGAGAGTAAGCGTGTAAGTCAGCACATCTGTGGCGGGTGAGGGAGTCAGATATATACCGGAGATATCGGCAGTCTTAAAATCTGCCCACGACGCGGCGCCAGCAGGCGTCCCCAGTGCCCACAATAGAATCAATGCTGCGATTCCGGCGTACAGTCGATAATTGTTGCGCATCCTGTTCTCCTTTCGTCTCGCTCACAACTCTTTGCCATTGAGGTCAATGGTCGCGGCGTGTAGCTGACTTAATGTATTCTATATTTCCACAATTCACTTGTTTGTCTAACGTACTAGTAGTAATATAGCTCAACATGCGCAAAATGTCAATAAATTATGAGTGCGTATGTCATTAATTGTCCTTTCTCTGCTCTTGACTTGGGTCAATGCAATCTGCTATCATATGTCCGGGTTCATGTAAGAACCCTTTTATTTGTCTAAATTCAATAACCAGCGACTTTTGAGGAGATCGATCAACATAATGTTGAAGGCTATATTTATTGGTTTGCAGGTGCTCAGCTGTGTTGTGCTTATTGCTGTAGTAATGTCGCAAGCGACTAAGAGTGAGGGTCTGAGCGGTACTATCGGTGGAAAAACTGAGTCGGCTTTTCACGGCAAGCCGGGTCTTGAGGAACGTCTTGACGAGATCACGAAGTGGTCGGCAATCAGCTTTATGGTTTTAACAACGATTGTCGCATACGTAATCCACTAATCGGGTAAGCCACGGAGAGCGCTTTGAATTCTCTGTGGTTTACTTTATGCGGCGCGCCTGAGCGTTTCCTGTACCTCTTGTCTGTGCGGACACTGGCTGCACTCAGAAAGTGCGCAATCGAAGCACTCGGGCTGCTGAGGTTCTTTCGCGGTGGAAATGAGATATACGTATAATGTCGTGCTTCCCAGTAACCATGCCGCAATTACTGCAATCCACATTTTTCCGTCCTCCATCAGTATTATCGGTTTCGCGTCGCTAAATCCTCAGAGAATGGCGGTCAGGCCGCGCGTGACATATCGTACGGCATATCTTTGCCCCAGGATAGTATTTCTCCACAGCGTTTGAGACCAATTCTGACTTCATCTATGACGAAATTAACTCCCTGCGCGTCCAATCCGGCTGTTTTTGCTATATCGCCCAAGCTGATGTTTGGATGCATGCCGACCAGATAGCTGTCTTCTATGCGTTTGGCGAGCATATCAGCCGCGCACACAGCTGCAGCCAGATCCTGGTGTTCGCGAGCGTTCTCCGGCGCGTGGTGATACGCTATTCCCGTTAAGAGCTTGTCGGGAAATTGCCACGATCGCGCCAGTTGTTTTCCAATGTAGATATGATTTGTGCCCAAAAGCTCGGTCTCGATGGACAGCATTTCGAGTCTGCGCTCGCGGCAGGTCTCGACCACCTGTCGGAATTTGAACGGCAAGGCGCGCGCAATTACCAGCTTGCCCACATCATGCATCAGACCGGCAACAAACGCCGATTCCTCGTTTTTTTTGCGGCAGCCCGTCGCGAATGCGTAGAACGATTCCGCAGCTATCGCGGTCGTGACCGAATGTTTCCAAAAGTGATGCCAATGAAATCCGGGAAACGCGTTACTTGGGAACAGAGCATCCAGCACCGATGCCGACGCGGCTAGATTGCGAACATACCCGGAGCCGAGCGTGATGATGGCATCCGTGACTGTCTCCGCCTTGTCTCTCCGAGCGAAATATGCCGAGTTTGCCAGCCGCAGCACTTTGCACGCCAACGACTGATCAATCATCACCACATGCGCCAGACTTTCTGCATCGACTTCATTGCACTTAGTGATGTCGATTATGCGTCTGAGAGCCTCAGGCAGGCTCGGCAGGTCAATTCGGTCGGATGATCGATGAAACAAAGGCAACCTCCCTCGGAAATAGCTGAGAGCTGGAAGTGGATAGTGGAAAGTCCAGACTTGCAAGCACTCAGTTATCTGTGTGATTATATACTTCGTGGACGATTTCCTCGAAACTGCATCACGTTATATTTTCCGCCAATCGGCCGTGAACCCACATTAGATTATTACCGGGTTATTGCAGGCGTTTTGTTATGGATCAGTCTGGGTAAATGCGGATGTGCTTGCGCAGAAGAGCATAATGTCCTCGGCTTCCAAAGATTAGTCTTAGGGGGTCGAAAAATTTGAAGCTGAAAATCATTCTGGTTGTGATCAGCGCTGCCATTTCGCAATCGACGATGGCAGGCAGCATCTATCTGAAGAGCGGAACAATCGACACGGATCAACTGCAGAAATCGTCGGCAGTGGCGGCGGAGTCGTGCGAGATGGGGTCGGGGCATTACCTGGTGCTGTTTTCGGGCCCCGTTGGCGAAACCGAAAGGCAGGCTCTTACGGATGCCGGGGCCGATGTGGTGGAGTATGTGCCTGATTTCGCGTATATGGTTCGCGTCGAGCATGCAAAAGTCGGCGATCTGAAGAACGTTTCCGGCGTGGAATGGGTCGGACTGTTTAAGCCGGAGTATAAATACAGCGGCGACATGTCCGAGAGCGCGGATAAGCGACAATTCGTCGTTACTTTGTTTCCCGACGCCAGCGCGGACTATGCCATTTCCAAGGCAGACGCAAAAAAGATCGACTCGTCCGGGCGCATGTGCCGTGTCATTGCGAGCGGATCTCAGCTTGCTGAGCTGGCTGAGTCGAGCGCGGTGGCATGGATCGAACCTTACATAGTACCGAACTTGTGCAACAACGTGTCTTCCGAAATATCGGGTATTCCCGACGTTCGCTCTGAGCTGAGCTTGTACGGTTCCGGTGAGATTGTAGGAGTAGCCGATGCCGGTCTCGATACAGGCAGCCTTTCAACAATATCAGCCGACTTCTCAGGACGTATTCTGAATACTTACGCGCTGCGCCGCACCGACGATTGGAGCGATCTCAATGGTCACGGCTCGCATGTTGTCGGTTCGCTGCTGGGCAGCGGCGCTCTATCCGGCAGCGATGCTGCCACACACACATACGACACTTCATTTGCGGGCGTTGCTCCCGAGGCCGAGCTGGTGTTTCAGTCTATAGGCGATGGTGGCGAATATGTGTTTCCTCCGCTGGATCTTGCCAGCCTGTTTCAGCCCGCGTATGATGACGGCGCCCGCGTGCACAGCAACAGTTGGGGCAGCGCCGCAAACGGGCAGTATACTACGTACTCTAACGAAGTCGATCAATTTATATGGAACCATAAGGACTTCACGATAGTTTTTGCGGTCGGCAACGAGGCGGAGGATTTGGACGAGGACGGTATAGTCGACCAGGACAGCCTCTACGCTCCGGCCACTGCGAAAAACTGCATATCTGTCGGAGCGACCGAAAGCTATCGTACCACCGGCGGCTATCAGATGGGCTACGGCACTGCGTGGAGTTCGAGTTATCCCGTCGCGCCGATCAGACTTGATCTCATGAGCGATGACCGTGACGGCATGGCGGCGTTCAGTGGCAGAGGCCCGACCGATGACGGCAGGGTCAAGCCCGATATATGTGCTCCGGGCACGAATATAGTGTCATGTCGCGCTCATGGTTCGATCTCGCCGACAGCGTGGGGGCTTTACAATGCAAACTATATATACAACGGCGGGACAAGCATGTCCACGCCGCAGGTTGCGGGAGCCGCCGCGCTGGTTCGGGAGTATTACGTGAACGAAAAGGGAACCCAGCCGAGTGCGGCTCTCGTCAAAGCAACACTGATAAACGGCGCGGTGGACATTTCGCCGGGTCAATACGATTCGACGCATAAGGAGTGCTCGGCTGTGCCAGATTTCGCGCAGGGGTGGGGCAGAATGAATTTGGAGGAGTCACTTGCATCCGATCCGCCTAAGGTGATGGAGTTTGCCGACGAGCCCTCCGGCCTTTCGACAGGCAGCTATCGCGAGTATCAATATTCCGTGATCGATACCTCCGTGCCACTTAAGGCGACTCTCGTCTGGACGGACTATCCCGGTTCGGTGCTCGCAGCTAAAGAACTGGTTAACGACCTCGATCTGACTGTCACGTCCCCATCAGGTTTCACATCCGGCACTGTGGATCGAGTTAATAACGTCGAGCAAGTGCTGATTAACTCGCCCGTGACTGGCATCTACACGGTTCGAGTGACCGGCTACAACGTAGCGATGGATACACAAGATTATGCGTTGGTCATCTCCGGCGGCCTGCCTGAGACATACATATCGGGAACCGTCACTACGGCCACCGGCGCAGCCGTGCAGGGAGCTTCGGTCACCATTTCTTCGTCGGGAGCCGTCAAGCGGGTCGTCACCAGTCAGAGCGGAAAGTATTTGAGCCGGGTCGAACCGGGATCGTACACGGTTCAGGTGCGCAAAACCGGCTGGAGCTTTACTCCGAGAGGGCAGACGATTAATGTTTCGAGCGACCCTGTAGAGAACGTAGATTTTCAGGGTGCCGGGCAGCCGGGAAGCATATCTGGCACGGTGACCAGCGCGGTCGGCGGAGTAATCAGTCACATTGTCGAGTCTTCTCACCCGTATCTCAGCAATTGTGATCGCACTTACATCATATCAGCCAGCCAGAACGCATCTCAAATCAGAGTGCACTTTGCCGAGATCGACTTGAGCGACGAAGGTGACACCATCACCATATTAGACTCTAATGACATCGTCCATGGTACATTTAACGGCAGCGGGGAAGATGTCTGGAGTTCATGGGTCGATGGAACGAGCATTAAAGTCAGGCTTGTGTCGAATGACTACGCCAACACGGGTTACGGTTTCTACATCGACGGTTACGAGACTGATCTTGTCGAGCAGGGCGGGCTGGATGGAGCGACCATCACGCTGGATCCGGGTGGATATGAGGGTGTCACTGCTTCTGACGGCACGTTTACGATCTCCAGCATTCCCGCAGGGACATATACCGTGTCGCCGTCTATGGACAAATGGACCTTTGACCGGATTTCAGATACCGTCGAAGTGCCATCCGGTGGGTCTGCAACGGGTGTCGATTTTACAGCATTTCCTCCCGGTTCGATTACCGGACAGGTTCTGATTACGACACCCGAAATAAACGCAGTGAATGTCGAGTCCGAACACCCATATACAAGCAATTACGAAAACACCTGGGAAATTAACGCGGACGCTTCCACCACTCGAATGAGGCTGCATTTTTCGCAGATGGTTACCGAACCCGGTTGGGATTTCTTGTATATTATGGATGGCAGCGACGAGATTGTCGAGATATACACTTCCGAATACACCGATCTCTGGACGCCTTGGATCGACGGCAGTGTGGCAAAAGTGATGCTTGCAAGCGACAGCGGCAACGAGTATTACGGGTTTGCGATCGACAAGTATGAAGCCCAGGTTGCGGGAGCAGGTCTTGAAGGCATAGCGATAGCGCTGGATTCCGGCGATACCTCGACCACCACTTCAAGCGCCGGAGCTTTCAGTTTCGATAAAGTCGAGATAGGCTCGCACTCAGTAACTCCCAAAATGTCTTCCTGGGAGTTCGATCCTGTTTCGGAGTCGGTGAGTGTGTCGGCAGGTATTGAGGAGCAGGTTGTATTTTATGTCGCGCTTGGCAATCTGGGACGCGTATCTGACGTAAAAGCACTTCCATCAGGGCTCCATGTGACGCTTAACGGCGTGAGTGTTTCCGCGGTGTTTGATGGGTTCTTTTACGTGGAAGATGCAAATCGGACAGCGGGTATTCGTGTAGATTCTGCTGTGAATGTCGACGAAGGAAATGTGGTCGATATTACCGGTACTCTGAATACTATAGACGGCGAGCGCAGGATAGTCGCGACAGATGTGAGCGTCGAATAAACTTGACCAATTCGGCCTCTGGAACTATCATGTTTGCGATGAGGTGATAACTATGAAAAAAGCCTGCCTTGCTTTAGGCTTTGTAGTTTCGATTGTCGCATGGCTCGGTCTGTCTACGCTGGCGCTTGAGCCGAACTCGAAAGTTGCTATTAAGACGTCTGTGCCTGAGAGGACCTTGCATCGTTACAACGTGATTATGAACATCAGCAGCGCAGCGGGCGGTGCGAACTCCAAAGGCGTTGATACAAGTCTTTCGATGACTGTGCAGCACAAATATCTCGACCGCACGAGCGATGGCATGCTGCCGGTGGAGATATCTCTGGATAGTGGGATGTTGTGTTCGGGAGACCAGAAACTTGCCGTCGCTCCGGGGATTTACCCCAAGCTCACGGTACTGCTTGACCGCGATTACAATATACAGAATGTCCTGGGAACCGGCAGTTTGCAGCAGCAGGGCAGCGCGCCCGGAATCAATTATGGAAACCTGATCGTGCTGTTTTATCTGCCGGGCGGCGGCAAAGAGCGCTCCATCGGCGATAGTTGGGTGGGCAGGATTTCCATACCTGATTCGGGGCAGATTTTTGATATTGCCAGCACGCTCAAGGGAATCGAGATGCTTGACGGGGTCAATGCAGCTGTCGTGGAACAGGTGATAAACCGTGTAGATAGCGCGTCGGCTAAAATAGCGGTCAATAGCCGTTTCGCGATTGATAACGGCAGTCTGCTGAAGTCGCATGTGTCTTATACTATACCTGCTTCATCCGACAAAAACAGTTTCGCTTCTGATATTGCGGTCGCGATGGACATACAGCTTGTAAAATGATCTTTTATGCCGGTGTCGGAAGGAAAAGCCGTAGTCCGATGCCGAAGTATTATAAGTTCTTGCTTCCAACCTTTAACTTCTAACATCTAATTTGGGGAGTCATATAAAATGCCAAAGGTATACGAAGGCCGGCTTGTCGCGAAAGACTTGAAATTCGGCATAGTCGCCGGTAGGTTTAACGAGTTTATAACCGCCAAACTGCTGGATGGAGCGCTGGATGCCGTCAGGCGACACGGCTCGTCGGACAATGACGTCGAGATCGCCTGGGTTCCTGGAGCTTTTGAGATTCCAATTATCGCCCAGAAGATGGCTGAAAGCGGCAAATATGACGCCGTGATCTGCCTTGGCACGGTCATCAGAGGTTCGACGCCTCACTTCGACTATATCGCCTCGGAAGTCGCGAAAGGCATTGCGCACGTCGGGCTTCACACAGGCGTGCCGGTGATATTCGGCGTAATCACCGCTGATAATATCGAGCAAGCGATCGAACGCGCAGGCACTAAGGCCGGAAACAAGGGTTTTGATGCCGCCGAATCCGCTATAGAGATGGGCAACTTACTGAAAAGTCTGGGAAAATGAACCTGCTGCGTTCAGTATTGCGCCGGGGCCTGTGTCGCTTGATTTTGCATGGACTATGCGCGTGAATTGCTCGACTTATATCAGCATTGGCGGCTGTTTACGCCTCTCGCGAGGTTACCACTTCTTTCGCTCCCGGCGGAGGAGTCGGAACCAGTGGATCGACCCTGAGCGCCGCGCGAATCAGTTCGTCATTAGCCCCAAAGCCACGCAGAATAGCATTGATGCCATTTAAAGCGCGTTTTCGTTTCAAAATAGCTGCAGCCGTAAGGAAAACCAGCTTGATGTCCAGCGCCGGAGACGCATGGTCGATACAAAAAAGGCTCAAACGGCTTTTCCAAGGTCTTATGAGTTGATTATAGTCTAGATTGGGGTCATTGCTGTTCTTTAGAATGTCGCCTTCATCGGAAAACACTATGGAGGACATATCGGTCACGCCTGGTCTTACCGAAAGCAATCGCTGCTCTTCCGGGGTATACAGATCCGTTTCTCGTTTGACATTCGGCCTTGGGCCAACCAGGCTCATGTCACCGATAAGAACGTTCCAAAATTGAGTTACTTCATCAAGCTTATACTTCCTGATAAAGTGGCCGACTTTTGTAATGCGTGGATCGTTGGCGGAGGTGGAATCGACTTTGTTCTTGTCCGCGTTCACGACCATTGAACGGAGCTTGACCATACGAAATTCCCTACCGCCCTTGCCAACACGAGGTGCTACGTAAAACGGCGAGTGTCTGTCGCCGAGCCAGACCGCAATTATTGCCGGCAGCAGCAAGGGACTGGCTAAGACGAGCCCCATAAACGAAATGAATATGTCGAGCAGACGTTTGATCAATGCCTTAACCCGCCACCGATCCCGCCACAAACAATTTCTCAAAAGCTTCTTCGACGGCACGCATAGTCTCCCATTTTTTGCAGAAACAGAACCGCACCTGGTTGGAACCGTCGCCTGGCTTTGAGTAGAACGACGAACCGGGAACCGTTGCGACGCCTGTCAGCTCAATGAGCTTGCGGCTGAACGAGAAATCGTCCTTGACCCCGAATCTTGTCATCAGTTCGGTGGTGTCCGTGATGATGTAATATGCGCCTTTCGGCTTACACGCCTTGAAACCGCACTGCGTGAGCAAATCGTATAAAAAAGTGCGCGCTTCGCTGTAGTGTGCGCGAAGCCCTTTGTAGTAGTCTTCGTCAAGCGCCAGCGCCTCAACCGCCGCGTGCTGCAGTGGAGTCGGTGCGCCGACGGTAAGGAAATCGTGTACTTTCCTGATTCGCTCGGTAATCTCTTCGCTTGCGATTGCCCATCCGACCCGCCAACCGGTCACGGAGTAGCTCTTTGAGACCGAATTGATCGTGATCGACCGATCCTCCATTCCCGGCAAGGACGCTATGGATATGTGCTGAGATCCATCGTAGAGAATGTGTTCGTAAATCTCGTCGGTCACTGCATAGCAGTCCCACTTCACGCACAGCGCGGCGATTTCTTCCATTTCCTGGCGGGAAAAGACCTTGCCGGTCGGATTATTCGGCGTATTGATGACTATCGCCTTCGTCTTATTGTTGAACGCGGCTGCCAGCTCAATGGGGTCGTACGACCAGTCGGGAGCATGCAGCGTGACATATCGCGGAGTTGCGCCGGAGAGGATGCAGTCCGGGCCGTAGTTCTCGTAAAAAGGCTCGAATATGACTATCTCGTCGCCGGGATTGATGATTGCGTTGAGTGACGCCATCATCGCCTCGGTCGCGCCGCAAGTGACTGTTATATCCGTATCCGGGTTGCACTTGATAGCATTATAGGAGGCAACTTTCTTGCTTATTGCGTCTCGAAGCTCAGGCTCACCAAATGTGACCGGATACTGGTTCCAGCCGTCCATTACGGCCTTTACGACCGCTTCCTTGAGCCTTGGGTCGATCTCGAAATCAGGGAACCCCTGAGATAAGTTATATCCACCGGCAGCGTCACAGATTCGAGTCATCTCGCGAATCACGGACTCCGTGAACGTATCGGTTATTCTTGATAGGGTTTTCATACTTTTTCCATCCGATATAAATCTATTTTTCGTAGAATGAGCGGGCAACTTTGATCACATAGTCGATCTCATCGTCGGTGATCTCGACATTCATCGGCAGAGAGCAGACCTCCCGGCTCAGAGCCTCGGTCTCCGGGAAGCCCGTGTCTTTCAGATTCAGCCCCTCGTGTTTGTAGTATGGTTTACGGAACTGCGTCAGAACTTCTACGCCGTTGGATTTCATGTGCTCCGAAAAATCGTTGCCCTGTTTGGATCTAAGCGTATAATTTTGATATACGTCGAAGAACCTGGGGTCGTCGTAATGGGGCAGCAGTAGGTCGGCAATATCGGACAGCGCGTCTCGATACATCTGCGCGATCTGCTTCCTGCGGACGATCCACTCCGGCATGTGGCGGAGCTTGATATCCAGAAATGCGGCCTGCATGTTGTCCAGGAGACAAGTGAACCCATGCCCATGATACTCGCCGGTGTCCCTGTCTTCGCCGTTATATCTCATTCTCTGAGCATAGAGCGCCACATCGGGGTCGTTAGTGGTGATAGCGCCTCCGTCACCATAGCAGCCCAGGATTTTGAACGGATAGAAACTCCAGCAGCCGGTAAGACCCCAGGAACCAGCACCCTTGCCGTTGAGTGTGGCGCCAAGGCTCTGGCACGCATCCTCAACCACCACCAAATTGTGCTTTCCTGCGATATTCATGACCCGGGTCATGTCGGCCATATGCCCGCTCAGATGCACCACCATGATGGCTTTTGTCTTCTCTGTGATGGCCGGTTCGATCAGGTCAACGTCGATATTGAAATCCTTCGCCACATCCACAAGCACCGGCGTCGCCCCGACGTTAACAATAGCCGAGCACGAAGCCACGAATGTATGGGCTGGAACAATTACCTCGTCCCCTGCGCCGATTCCAGCCGCTCTGAGCGACATGTGTAGGGCATCGTAGCCACTGTTTAAACCGACCGCGTATTTCGTGCCTACGAACTTCGCAAGGTTTTCTTCAAACGACTTGAGTTGTCCTCTCATAATGAGATCGCCTTTAGTCATGACCTCGAAATAGGCCTGATCGATCTCATTCTTGATTAGCTGGTAGTTTCTTGCCGCATTAACAAAAGGTATTTTATATGCCATTGATACCTTTCTTACCTCACTTATATTAAAGAGATTTCTTTGGTTTATCCACAACTTCAGACAGGTAGGCCATCATTTCTCCGTAGACACTCTCTGCAGTGAACTTGCTTTGGAAAAGTTGAGCTGAATTCTCCGAAAGCATCTTGCGCTTGTCGGGATCGAGCATTAAATCTCGCAGAATGGACGCCAATCCGCACGTGTCGCCATAGTCGTAACTCATTCCGCACTGGTGTTCTTTGAGCACGTCGTAAAGAACGCCGGCTTTCGGACAGGACACCACAGGCAGCCCGGCGCTCATATACTCCAGCGCTTTGTTGTTGATGGAAGCCAGAAAGTCATATCGGTCAGGCATTGGATCCAATCCTAACGAGGACCGCTTCATCAACACATTGATTTGGGCAGCATTCATCCATCCGGGAAAAACAACGCTTTTGACATCTTTTGCCACAGATTTATAGTGCTCCAGCCTGTCACCCGTGCCGCAGATGACTAACCGGATTTTGTGTCCCTCATTTTCAAGTATTCGAACGGCCTGAATAGGAGACTCCAGATCGAAGTGGTACCCTATTGCGCCAAAAAAACAGATTATAAATTCGTTACTGTCTGCGTAAATCGCCTGACTGTCCCAAAACTCTTCAGCAGTGCGCACTTGGTCGAGATTCTGATGATACAAACTTTTTCCGAACGGAAAACTGCGGTCCAGATACCCTTTTGACCTGCCAGCCCGACTCAGCCCCCAATCAACAAAGGCGTCGGTCATACCGATGATTGCTGTAGCTTCTGCGCAAGCTCTTCGAGTCTGAGCGAACATTGGCGACAGCAGCAGCCTGACTATCGGTCTTACTGGTGCGGGCATTGTGTCTACGCAGATGTCTGGCCACATGTCGTGCATGTCAAGAACTACAGGAACTTTTCTGTTCTTGCCGTATTTTACTGACTCCTCGCAAAGCTCAATTACCGGAAGTGAAGCCACTATTACATCCGGTTGTTCTTTGTCTGCGCTCGCCTGTTTGGCAAACTTGGCTGCTATAATCCTTTGATCCCTGATTCGGGCATACGATATATTTCGACGATAACCCGTTCCGCGCAATAGTCTGATACGCAGATGTTCACTCGGCCGGATCTCTGTGTCTTTATCAAATAAATGCTTCTTGCGAAAATGATCGAACGTAGACGTCCACCACATCACGTCATGGCCGTGTTCTGCTAGGAAACATGCCAACTGGCCGGCTCTCTGAAGTATATCTCGTGATTGCTCTTCGACGGGAACAGGTTCCCCGATTGTAACTATCCACACTTTCATCGCAAATCCATTACTCTTCCATGATCAATCGACCCAGCAAACGGATTCCCAAGAATGACACACGTCGTGCGTGTCCTACAAGAGAGAAATTGGCATTCTCGCAGACGGCGACGGATGCGGAGTTCGACTCAAGCGTGACGTACCAAAACCGTCGGCCCGGTTGCTGCATTAACTTGACTGCTTTTCGCAGGGCTGATTTTGCAAGGCCCTTCCCACGCAGGTCGGGATCGGTCCAAGTGCTGCTGATCTGCAAATCATTACGCGCCATAAATGGCCACCGGAAATAGGCTGGCACAATGTATGAGTGGTGGACTTTACGACCTTCAGCATCAACTATGAAAAGCACAGCCAGATCCCTGTTGCGAAAGACTCGAAAGTAATGCGCAAGCGTCCATAGTCCAAAACCGAAGCCAATATTTGGAGGCGCAATACTTTTGAACGAAGGCTTCCACAGTCGAAAACTATATCCTGGTGGAAGCGGCAATTCGAGCAGATCGACATCGTTTGTGACGTATACCAGGTAGGACAAATCACGCTCCCAGGAAGTTTACTCATGGCGCGCAGCCGCCATGCTACAGCATTTTAGCACGTAATGCTGCCTGGTGTCCAATTCAGCACGCGGGCATAAAACTCTATCAGCTTAGCCGATTCAGCTTCCCATGTCATACCCGACAACACTGCTTTTCTGCCTCGACTGCCCATTTGCTCGGCCATATCAGGATCTCGGAGCAGACTGGTTACAGCTTCTGCCATAGCCTCGGGGCTGTTTTCATCCAGCACAATTCCGCAGCCGAATTCCTCAACGGTTGCTTTCCATGACGGGATTGGAGAAACCACTACTGGAATTTCCGCCAGCATGCAGTCAAAGAGCTTATTAGTCGATATATCCACATAGTCTTGCCTCATCTGGTTGAGACAAAGCCCTACTCTCGCTTCTGCAAACAGTTCATATACTTTCTGCTGAGGGACAACCCCGCGGAAGTCCGTATGCTGCCATCCGGGATTGCATAATAGTTCATCCGCCAGCGCATTGTCTTCCATTTTGCCGACAACCACCAAGCTTGTTGTGACGTTCTTGTTTGCAATCGACATTGCCCGCACCATCGCCGGCGCGCAATTCATTATTGACAATCCGCCAGTAAACACTACACAAGGTCGCCTGGACTTATAGTCAGGACCGGTAATTTGCAGTCTCTCGCCGACAATAGGGTAATTTCGCGCAACACATGTTTTGCCCTGCGGAAAACGAGTGGCGAATACGTCGGATATTGTGACAATTCCGTCCAGCATCTTTCCGGCCAGCACTTCCATTCCCCTTACCGCCATAGACATCGGCCTGCGGATCATTGGAGACAGGTAAGGCTTGTTGTGAAATACGTCCATTGGGGCGTTTTCATGCACGTCATAAATGACCCTTTTGCCTCTGAGTTTCAGCTTTAGGGCGGTCGGGATGAGTTCGGGGTCATGAAAATGATAGAGGTCGGCGTCTTCTTCGAGCGCGAGTCGATATATGGTTTGAGTAGTGCGTATCATCCTTTCCCTGCGTCCAGAGGGAACGGATAATCCTCGTATGCTTACTCCATCTACAACTTCGTCCTTTGGATGTTGCGCTATAAGGGTCACATCGAACCCCGCTGCGGCCAGGGAACGGCATTCCTTAAAGAATATGCGAATATCGAGAGCCTTATGAGCCGACGACATATGCACGATTTTTCGTCTGTTTTCTCTGCTGATTACTTTGCGCACTACTGCGAGTATCCTCGTTATGTGTTTATTGACTGGCTTGCCGATTGTTGCTGGAATGAGTCCCAGCTGGCGAGGTCATCAGTCTATAGCATATCAGGAATGCTGCATACTAAACAACCCCTTTGCGACTGCGCATCAGGTGACGGAGGTTATTCTATCGCTGACAGCAAGTCTTCCACGCTGCCTGCCGACCGCACACCTATAGATACCATTTCTTCGACAAGCTCGCTAGCTCTGCCTTCAGTGAAATCGCGCTCCCGAATCATTTCGGGCTTGAGAATGATTACAAGCTTTTCCGAGCGAACGGCGTTCCGCACAGCATCAACGTTGAGCAAATTGCCGTGGCCGATTGCTACATCCGTGAGGATAACCACGTCAGCCGACTTTATGATATCTAGATGCCTAGCATGAGACTCGGGAGTAATCTGAGTGAAGAGTTGTTGAGGCACATACTCGACGTCCAGTGCTTCGGCAACTTCCCGGTCGGCATCGGTGTCGTTCAAGACGCCTGATGTGACCTCATATCCCCGCCGCACCAGTTTTGCGAGAATCGGCGCGGCAGTGCCACCGCCTCCGACCACGTGAACATGTAGAGGTTTATCGAAGTTTTCTGGCAACTTCTTTGACTTTGGCCTCACGCCTGCTATTACGTACGGCCTGTGTGTAGTCGGATGACGGCGTACCCAGACCTCGGCCCCGTACACTCTGCGGATGCTCTCAGAAGTAATTACTTCCTCCGGCGAACCGCATGCCTGCACGCTCCCTTGCCCTATCATCACCAGCCGGTCGCAATACTGGGCGGCAAGGTTCAAGTCGTGAAGCACGGCAAGCACCGTAAGTCCGTGACTCTTGTTTAAGCCTCTGACCAGATCCATTATCTCGAACTGAAAACTGATATCGAGGTGTGAAGTCGGTTCATCGAGAAGCAGAACTTCAGGCTCTTGGGCAAGCGCCCTAGCCATCATTACGCGCTGCCTCTCGCCGCCAGAAAGAGCGTTGATCGGACGATCCTTGAGGTGATCTGTGCCGGTTCGATTAAGACAATCCATTGCAATCGCCAAATCATGCGAAGACTCGACCGCAAATCGTCCGAGCCTCGGAGACCGTCCCATAAGCACAACCTCCATCACGGAGAAGTCAAACGCGACCATTGTATCCTGTGGAACAACGGCTACCTTTCTGGCGTAATCTCGCGCAGAAATAGAGTATATGTTTTTGTTCTTATATTTAACAAACCCTGACTGCGGAGGCAAAGCGCGGGACATAGCCCGCAGCAGCGTGGTCTTACCGCTGCCGTTAGGGCCGATAATACCCACAAACTCCGACTCGGCCACATCCAGCGAAATGCCATTGAGAACACGAACGTCGTTATAACCCGCATACACATTTTCGGCTGTAATCTTTGCGTTCATACGACTTACTTCAATCTTCTTGAAAACGAATCCTGCAAATACCTATAGCATAACTACCCCAACGTTTGTTATACTTAATTAGTAGTTACTGATATATGAACGGGGGCTTGCGGCGCGAAGTGGAACTGATTCCGGCAATCGACATGATGGATGGAAAATGCGTGAGGTTGTCCCAGGGACGTTTTGATGCCGTCACGGTCTTCGCGGACGACCCAGCAGAGATGGCTTTGCGCTGGGAGGGCGAGGGCGCACAGAGATTGCATCTAGTCGACCTCAACGGTTCGCGTGCAGGCGCTCCTCAGGAAATCGAAGCGATCAAACGCATCGTTGAGGCCGTAAAGATACCCGTGGAACTCGGCGGCGGAATTCGCAGCCTGGAAACTGCCCGCCGAATGCTAGATATCGGGGTCGGACGAGTCATTATCGGCACGTCGGCCGCGCTCGACTCCAACCTCGCCGAAACTATTTTCCGTGAACTGGGCGAAGCCGTGGTGCTGGGCGTCGACGCCAGGGACGGTCTGGTCGCGATAAAGGGTTGGGAAGAAACCACCTCTGAAAATGCTGTCCATTTTGCCGTCAGAATGCAAAACCTCGGCGCCAGGCGAGTCATTTACACGGATATTTCGCGCGACGGAATGCTCTCCGGCACTAATATCGCAGCGATGAAGCACATGGCCGAGTCGCTGGATATACCTGTGATAGCTTCAGGCGGCATCAGCGCCGTCGATGATATAAAAAAACTCAAGTCGCTGGAAAATATTGGAATAGAGGGGGCTATACTCGGCAAGGCGTTATATACCGGCGACCTGACGCTTGCCGACGCACTGGCCGCATAGATTTTGGAGGTAGTATGGAAGTAGTCCCAGGTATAGATCTGTTGGACGATAAATGTGTTTGCCCGGTGCACATGTCGTTTGGCGAGAACACTCCGCACTCGCACGATCCCGAGCACGTGGCCCAAACATGGGCCAGTCAAGGGGCACGCCGCCTCTACCTCGCCGACCTCGAAGGCGCTCGGATGGGCGCGCCGCAAAACATCAAAGCCGTGAATGCTATCATGAACGTCGCGCGGATTCCTGTCGATCTGGGTGGAGGAATACGAAGCGTCGATTCGGCCAAGCGAGTGCTCGACCTTGGAGTGGACAGGGTGGTGGTCGGAACCAGCGCCGCTCTTGAAGACCAGTTTGCGAAAGAACTTTTCGGCACATTGGGCGACAGAGCGATCCTGAGCCTCGCGAGTCTGAACGGCTACGTTGCCGTGCGGGACTGGCAGGCCAGAACCGACGAGCGCGCCGATGATTTCGCCAAGCGCATGTGCGACCTGGGTGCCCGTCGCATCGTCTTCACCGACGTTTCCCGCAAAGGCATGCACGGAGGCGTTAACGTGATCGCTGTCCGACGAATGGCCAAAACCCTCAATGTCCCGATAATAGCGTCCGGCGGAGTCAGCAGCCTCGACGACATCAAAGAGCTGAAAACCCTCGAGCCGCTGGGCGTCGAGGGCGTGATAGTGGTCACGGCGATTTATTCGGGAACTCTGAGGCTTTCAGAGGCCATCGCCGCCGGTGAGTCTTTAGACTGATGCTCTGTAATCGGCGATCTCTTCGTCAATAGTGATGCCGTACGCCCTGTCATCTATTCGCAGTTCCAGAAGTATTCTCTCCGCGCCGCTAGCCTTCACTGCGGCATGAGCGTTTCTCACGACGTTTAGAATTTCGTCTAGTTCGCCTTCGATAGTTGTGGCCATAGCATCGACTTCGTACTTAAGGCCCGATTTTTCGACCTCGCGCACGGCTGCGTCGATAAACGGCTTGATCTCGGACTTTCCCAATGGGGTAATGCTAAATTCCGCAACAACCATAGCCTGCGTCCTCCGCGAGTTAATAATTACCCGTACCCGCATGGACTCAGATGCAAAACAACAGCGATTAGAGATAAGGGAATATTGCCTCGACAATCACGACGGCGGGCACGCGGTCGTAGACATCAAGGTGAGGTTTCAGCGCCAGGATTTCGGGTGTGGGTCTGGGTTCCACAATCCGGCGGACAGTAAACCCGCGAGCACCCAGAGCGTTTATGTAGCGCGAAAGCGTGCGGTGCTTGATCTTTCTCTGGCCACTTCTGATGCTTGCGGCCAGTTCCGACGGCCACCACGATTCAGTGAAATAGTTGTCCACGGCTTCGTAGAGCTGCCTGCCGTCGATGTCTCTTACCCAGCAAGCGTCCGGCATGCTGAAGCACGGATGCAGTACCGAGAATATGAACCGCCCGCCCAGTTTTACAAGTCTGGCGAGTTCGGCAACGGTTCCGGCCAGGTCATGAGTCATCATCATTCCCATGTTGCAGACGACATCATCAAACGTGCTGTCTTCGATGACTGAGAGGTCTGTCGATTCGGCTACGGCGTACTTTATGCCTTCGTCTTCGCGGTCGTTGATCTCACCGGCTATGCCTATGAGCCGCTCCGAT
Source organism: bacterium (assembly GCA_021372295.1). Classification (GTDB taxonomy): domain Bacteria; phylum Armatimonadota; class UBA5829; order UBA5829; family UBA5829; genus UBA5829. The sequence goes on from JAJFUS010000053.1 coordinate 58,271, forward strand.
CTGTCTACAGCCGTGACATCCGCCCCCAAGGCAGCCAGCCGTCTCGAAAGATACCCAGCGCCGCATGAAAGCTCTAAAATTTGTTTTCCGACCACAGGCCCGATGACTTCCAGCATAGCCGGCGCTACAATGTGACGTTGAACGTCACCGCCGGACTCGCCCACGTATGATGCGATATCGTTTGCTATTTCTTCGAATGTCGACGCCTCTTGACTCATAACCCTGACATACCTACTCCTTGCCTACTAACGGTACTAGTATTCCACTTTGCCGCGACAAAATCCTCTCTAAAAGCATAGAAATAGCGGCATCCGCAATAACGCAAATGCCGCGACAATACCGTGCAACCACTTCTTGAAATCTTGTCATATGCAGTTCACAACAAGATGCTCGCTGAGTCCCAAAATATCGAGAATCCTTTGAACCTGCGAGCTGCACCGGCATAATCCCAGCGTCTTACCACGGCGCGCGAGGTCGCGCCTGATAGTCAGGACGTGTTTCAAGGTCTCACTATCAATGAATGTCACTTCTTGACAGTGAATAAGACATGTCTGGACTGATTCACTCATCAAGTCCCTGATCGTCTGAATCAGAAATGATGTAGTGGCGAAATCCATCTCGCCGCGCGCGTAAATGACAACATGCCCATCTTCGTGCGCATTCCACAATGTAAGTCCTCTAACGGCTTCCATGCTCGCGACCCTTCGCTGATCTATATGAGTTAAGTGCCGACTTACAATTGCATCCATGAGCGCTCGTTATGATAGCCCCATATTTGCGATTTGTCAACCCCCAATTAAGGATCCGTCATCTGCAAGCCAGTCCGGCTCAGCTTGACGGTCATCACCCGAGATGGGATAATTGATGTATAAGTCGAGTTTGGGGAGTTGTCTTGGTAAGACTGCTGATTTCCAATCTTGGGCACGAGTTCGAAAAACGCGAGGTGTTTGATCCGGTCAACTTCGCGTTTGACGGCGCTCGCATGTCCGTGGTCGGTCCCAACGGTTCGGGAAAATCTACACTCATTAAGATTATCGCGGGCTTGCTCACTCCCACTCGCGGCGAGGTCATATTAGAGATAGACGGCGCGAGGATTCCGCGCGACTGTGTAAGGGATGTCGTGGGGCTGGTGGCTCCTGGCGTTTGGCTCTATGGCGAGCTGACCGCGCGCGAAAACTTGCTGTTTCTGATGTCGGCGCGGGGACTTATTGTCGATCCTCATCGCATCGACGATGTCCTGAGCGAGGTTGGGCTGACCCATCGCGCGGACGATCCTATCTGCGACCTGTCTTCCGGTCTCAGGCAGCGAGCGAGTCTTGCAGCGGCTCTTGTTCACGACCCATACGTGCTTTTGCTGGACGAACCATCTACAAACCTCGACAAAAACGGCATAGATATGACCCGAAATGTGATTGACAGGCACTCCAAACGGGGTATTGTTGTGCTGGCTACAAACGATCCTGATGAGGCCGCGCTTGGTGAGGCGAGTTTGGATTTGGGTGGTCCAGCGCGATGAATACCATTCAGCGCCCGATTGCGGATCGACATTATATCGTTCAAAAGGTGGGGTTGGCCTTCTATGCCAGGTCGGCATGGGGGGTGCTGCGCAAAGATCTGACCTGTGAGCTTCGTGCTCGGCATGCCTTAAGCGCGGTATTGCTTTTTGCCGTTACGAGTACGGTGGCTGTGTCGATTACGGCTAATGCCTGGGGCGGCGATGCGGCGGTATCATCGGCGCTGCTGTGGCTGGTGATATATTTTTCGGCGATGTCGGGGCTGAGCCGCGCGTTTGTACATGAGGAAGAGTCATGCACTTCTGCGACGCTCAAACTCGTCGCTCGACCTAACGCGGTTTACCTGGGCAAGACGATATTCATCTGGTTACTGCTGACGGCGATGGAAACCGTGACGGTGCCGTTATTCGTGTTGCTTATGGGATGCAAAGTGGCGAACTGGGGCGCGCTGGTCGGCATATTGCTGTTGGGCGGACTGGGGCTGAGCCTTGGCGCCGCAATGGCCGCTGCAATGGTTGCGAGAGCGACTGTCAAGGGAACGTTGTTTGCCGTGATCTGCTTTCCACTGTTGATGCCGGCTTTGGTTTCGGCGGTTCACGGATCGAGCATGGCGATTGGCGGCGGCAGCGCGGCAAGCGACCTCAGACTTCTCGCTTACTATTGCGCGACGGTCTTTATCGCAAGTCTAATATTGTTCAGGTTTATATGGGAAGATTAGACACAGACAAAATGGATGCAATAATGCCGATAGCCCTGGGATTATGGATGCTCGGACTAATATCGGCGATTGTGTTGTACGTTCCTCCGGCAGAGGGTTTCGCTGATCCAGAGGCTGCTCGGATGGTGATTTTTCACGTGCCGTGCGCCGTGATAGCTGTGGTCGCTTATATCATCTCGACAGTTTACGCGATAGCATATCTTGCCAAGGGTGACATAGCTCGAGACGCAAAGTCGGCAGTTTCGGCCAAGCTTGGATTGGCGTTTACAGTCCTCGCGACGCTGAGCGGAATGATATTTGCAAAGCTGGAGTGGGGTTCGGCGTGGAACTGGGACCCTCGCGAGACCACGATCCTTATACTTGTGATCGTTTACGGAGCGTATTTCGCTCTGAGGAGCGCTGTCGTGAACACCACGGTGCGCGCTAGAGTGAGCGCGGTGTATAACATACTCGCGTGCGTGGTGATGCCTTATCTGGTGTTCGTGCTGCCACGCATGCTGGGCGGATTGCACCCGACCGACACTCTTTCTCACCGAGGCGGGCTTGCCATGGAATATCGAATCGCAATGGCTGCCGCGATTGTGGGTTTCGTGTGGTTATACGTGTGGCTGTTTAGAGTCGGCGTCAGACGGTTGTTCATGAAATGAACAGAAAGCTATACATACTTGGCGCGCTGTTGATAGCAGGATTCGGTTATCTCGGAATAAATGAGATGATGGCCGCGCGTGCGCCTTACGTGACAAGTGTTGCCGAGGTTTGCTCAATCAATGGCAGCGCCGTGCAGTTTATTGGCAGGATTGAGCATAGTGAGACCGATTTTAGCGAGCGTGCCAACGAGTTGCTCTTCACGATGCGCGATGACAAAGGCGAAACGCTCAAAGTTCGCTACAAGGGCGTGAAACCAGCTAATTTCGACAGCGCGGAAAAAGCGGTTGTCCGCGGAAAGTATGCTGATGGCGAACTGCGTGCCGATCATGTGCTTGTCAAGTGCCCGTCGAGGTATCGCGGGAAGTAGGATCAGTGAAAATCACACCGGACAATTTCCCTATATATATCGCGCTTGCTTGTGCCCTGACATCGTTTGTTGCATATTGCGTGCTGTCGATTGGGCAGCGCCGCAGACCGATGGTTCGTCTTGCCGTTTGGTCGAGAGGTCTGTACTGTGCGTCCGTGATTGTGGTGGCGTATGCAGTAATGTATTTGCTCCAGCAGATTCTTTCGGACGCGAGATATGACATCGCTTACATTAATGACTACAGCGGCCCTGCTGACGCGCTGATTTACAAAATATCGAGCCTGTGGGCTGGTCAGGAAGGGTCGCTGCTACTTTGGGCGTTTTTGGCGGGGCTGATCGGGCTAGTGTTGGCTTACGGAAAACGGAGCGCGTCGCCCGCGGTAATGGCGTTTTTGGTGTCGGTGCAGTCGTTTTTTTTGATACTTTTGATCAAATCCGACCCGTTTCGAGCGCTTGCCGATTACCAGCCGGGGACGGTCGGTTTGGGGCTCAATCCGCTCCTCAAAAACCCCTGGATGGTGATTCATCCGCCTGTGATATTCCTTGGCTACGCAGCTTTGTGCGTTCCGGCGGCGTGTGCCGTTGCGGCGCTCATTAATGGCGACCCGAAAGGCTGGGCTAAAACGTGTCTGCCATGGACGCTGTTCGGATGGGTATCGCTGAGCGCGGGAATCGTGCTGGGGATGGTATGGTCTTACGAAGTGTTGGGGTGGGGTGGATACTGGGGTTGGGACCCCGTCGAAAACGCCTCGCTGGTTCCTTGGCTGACGGGCACGGCTCTGCTTCATGGACTATTGCTGCAGCGATATCGAGGCAGGGCTACACGTGGAAATATAATCCTTGCGATTGCGACATTCCTGCTGATTATATACGCCACATTCCTGACTCGCAGCGGTGTATTGTCTAACTATTCGGTACATTCTTTTGCAGACTTGGGCGCATATGGTATCCTGCTTGCCTTCCTTCTGGCCTATACGATCTTGTGCATAGGGCTGCTGGCAGCGCGATGGAAGGCCATTGCTGTGCGGACACCGGCGATTATTCCGGCATCGAGAGACTTTATTATCTCCATCGGGATGATTGTGCTGATATTGTTTGCGATTGTAGTGTTAGCGGGCACGTCATATCCGATGTTCGCAAAATCGGGGCTAGCCCCGAGCTTCTACACCAAAATGTCCGCGCCGATTGCCATTGCGGTCGTGCTGCTGATCGGTGCGTCGTCGTTTGTGGGGTGGAGCCGTCGAGGTAAAGAGCGAGCCACTTTTGGATTTCGACCAAGCGTCCACCACGTCGGGGCATACATTGCACACGCGGGTGTCGTACTGATGATCGCGGGTGTCGTCCTGTCGTCGTCAGGGAAATCGACGAGCGTGACGCTTTCACGCGGCGGCCGGCCGAAGTACGCACTCGGGTATAGATTCAATTACGCGGGAACCAAAAGAGTCGGCGAGACCCGCGAAATAACGAATTTATGGATTACGACACCTCGCGGCATCGAGCGTGCGGCTCCGCTTGCCGTCGAATACACACAGCGCGGCGCGGTTCGGTCGCCATTTATCAAATCGTCTGTGGCAGGCGATCTTTATATATCTCCAGGAGAAGCCCAGGGAACTGAAGTAATCCCTGTTGCATCGATGACTAATAGGGGTTGGGCCGCGATTCCGGCTAAAATTCCAGGGACGAACGCCACCCTTACCCTTATCGGGATGCAGGTGGAGTATCATCTGGTCAGACTGGATTACGATTCAGGAGTCGGCCAGCCTGTCGAGATAATTGTTAGTCGAGGCAAGCCAGCAGAGATTGATGGCTACATATTCACCTTCCAGCGGTTCGTCAGCGATCCCGGCGGCGACGCAGGTATGATGAGCGCGGGAGCGCAGCTTGGCGTTGGCGGACATGGTTTGGCCGAGAAAGTGACTGTAGAAGTGAGCACGAAACCATATATATGGCTGCTTTGGTTGGGCACAATATTGATTATTTTGGGCGGGCTGTCTGCTCTTATTGTTCGGGGACGAAATGGGCTATTATCCAATAGTAATGGATCTGACTGAAAAAAAGTGTCTGATAGTCGGCGGCGGGCGAGTCGCGCTGCGCAAGGCTGTGTCGCTCATTGAGGCGGGTGCGGCCGTCACTGTAATATCGCCCGACATTGATGACGACTTGGACTCGCTGGATGGAGTGACCAACATCAGAAGAGAGTATGCATCAGGCGACGCGAGCGGGTACGCGCTTATTTTCGCCGCGACCGATGACACTCGCCTGAATTCGGAGGTATCGAACGAGGCCGCGCGTAATGGCATTCCGGTGAATGTCGTCGATGACCCGGAGTTGTGCACGTTTATCGTGCCTGCGTTGGTTCGCAGGGGCGATCTGATGATCTCCGTGACCACATCCGGCAAAAGTCCGATGCTCAGCAAAATGATCCGACAAGAGTTGGAAGAGGCTTACGGGCCGGAGTACGAGGCGTTTGTCGATCTGCTCGGTGAGGTTAGATACGAAGTTAAAAGTCGTTATACCAGCGCGGTTGACCGAGAAGCCGCGTTTACCAGACTCATCAACAGTGGTATATTCGAGATGCTAAGAAGTGGCCGAAAGAAAGAAGCAAGGGAGACGGCGCACAGGTGCATCTAGTCGCGATTGGCGTGAATCATAATACGGCTCCGATTGAGATGCGAGAGAGGCTCGCATTCGATGACGCCTGCCTGGGCGATGTCCTTTCCAAACTCAGGTCGAACTCCGGCGTGTCGGAATCATGCCTTATTTCGACGTGCAACCGCACTGAAATCTACGCCGTAATTGACCAGCGTCAGAACGACAGTGTGTTGATTGATTTCCTGGCCGATTATGCTGGAATTGAACGCGCCGAACTTGAGACATGCGCCTATCGGTACTGCGGGCATCATGCCGCAAAGCATTTGTTCCAAGTGGCAAGCGGCCTGGATTCGATGGCTCTCGGCGAGACCCAAATCCTCGGCCAGATACGCAGCGCTTATTGCATCGCGAGCGACGGCGATCATACCGGTTCGATCCTCGACAATTTATTTCAGCGTGCGATAGCGGTCGGCAAGCGCGCTCGTACCGAGACTCGTATCTCACAGGGAGCGTTTTCAATCGGTGCGGCTGCGGTCGAACTGGCGCGGTTCGTGCTCGGTTCTCTGGACGGTCGAACGGCATTGCTGGTGGGTGCGGGCAAGATGAGCAAGCTTGCTACAACACATCTCAAGTCCAATGGCATCGACAAGGTTTATGTCTGCAGCCGCACTCCGGCAAGGGTCGAGCAACTGGTGGAGGAACTCGGCGGCGAGGCTGTGGATATGGATTGCCTGGAAGACGCGCTGCGCGAGGCCGACGTGCTCATCAGCTCGACCTCTTCTCACGATCCTGTAATTACTCGAGATCTGATCGAAAAGGTAATGTCCGCACGCTGCCGGTCGCCGATTATTATGATAGACATCGCGGTGCCGCGAGATGTCGAGCCGCAAGTGTCTGAACTCGGCGGTGTTTTTCTATACGATATCGACGATCTGCGATTTCTAGTCGAGCGTTCCGAGGGTGAGCGCCAGGCTGAGGTTGCGAACGTGATGAAGATCGTGGACGATGAGACCGCCGATTTTCTTACACACCTGCGCTCGCTGGAGGCGGTGCCGCTGATCAAGCAGGTGCGCGCTAAGTTCGATTCGGTGTACGAGTCCGAGTGGGAGCGCTGCGCATCAAAGCTATCTCATTTGTCGGATGACGACCGCGAGTGCGTACGCCGGGCGCTGAAGTCTGCCGTTACCAAGCTGACTCACGACCCGATTATCCGCATGAAAGACTACGCCGCCAATGGCGGCAGCCACAAGCTGGACGTTGCCCGCGAGTTGTTTGGAATCCCGTCTGACGACCACAAGCAATAATCTGCGTTTTGCCTCCACATCATTTTGGGAAGAATACGGTTGACGCTTAGGGTGGAGGATGTGCAAAATGGCGGTTGTTGCTGCGGTATTATTTGGTGGGCTGTTGCTTTTGGCGGGTGTGTCGGTATACAGCGCCCTTATGATCTCCAAAAGGACTGACGAGATGGTTTCTCGCACTGAAGACGACGACGAGACGTCGTCGCCTCTGGTCGTCCGTTTTCCCGACAGTGTGTTTCGAGCAAGCGGGCCTGAAAGATGATTTCCGGCAGTATTTATCCACACCACCGTCCGCTTGCGCGTATTCTCAGTATGAGAATCCACAAAATAGCTTGACATGCCTCTACAGATGAGATAAACTGCCTTTGCATTTCTTAGGAGTTATCATGAAAAAGGCAGTTGTATTGATTTCAGGTGGGCTCGACAGCGCCACCACCGCGGCTATCGCTAAATCCGAGGGTTACGACATATACGCGCTCTCGTTCGATTACGGCCAGCGCCATCGTCGCGAACTCGACAGCGCGAGATTGGTTGCGAAAAGCGTCGGCGCGAAAGATCACCTTGTGATATCGTTCGACATGCGCAAGATCGGCGGCAGCGCTCTCACGGCGGATATCGACGTGCCACTCGACCGCGATACCGGCGAAATGAGCGAGGGTATCCCCGTCACATACGTACCCGCCCGCAACACCATTTTTCTTGCGTTTGCGCTTTCGTATGCCGAGACAATCGGCGCGCAGGACATCTTCATCGGAGTGAACCAGATCGATTACAGCGGATATCCCGACTGCCGCGCCGAGTTTATCGACGCATTCGAGAAGACAGCCAATCTGGCCACAAAAGCGGGGGTCGAAGGAACGTCAAGATTCCGAATCAGAACTCCTCTCATCAAGTTGACCAAAGCCGACACCATCCGCCGCGGTCTTGAACTTGGAGTGGACTATTCCCTCACTTGGAGCTGTTACAGCGGTGGCGAGTTAGCCTGCGGCCGGTGCGATAGCTGCAAACTCAGGCTTGCCGGATTCGCTGAAGCGGGTGCCGGTGACCCTCTCAAATACGAGATTTCAGGCTAAAGAGCATATAGTATTCTGCCGACAACTTATATATGGTGTGTCTCTAACCTCCAACATCTAAAAGGGAAGGGTTGCTATATGGGTTGGTTTGCAAATGCTTTTGAGCTGCTCGCTAAGGGCGGCTATGTAATGATTCCGCTGATGATTTGCTCGGTTGTCAGCGTGGCGGTGCTCATCGAGCGTTACTTCAAGATCAGCAAGGCTCAGGCCGATGTGACGGACGTCATTCACTGCGCGAAGGACGCCGTATATGCCGGGACTCCCGACAGAGCGCTCTCGATTCTGGAGCCGGTGGATAGCCCAATTGCACGAGTGATGCATGCCGGAATTCGCAATCGCCACCTTGGTGAACGCGGAGCCGAGCGTGCTATGGAGGAGCAGGGGACTCGCGAGGTTGCCGCTCTCACACATCGGCTGGGGTTGCTTGACACCATTATCACCATAGCTCCGCTGCTTGGACTTCTCGGAACCGTCACGGGTATGATTTCGGCGTTTCACGTAATAGCGGCGAAGTCCGGCATCAGCACTCCGACGGCCATCACGGGAGGCGTTGCTGAGGCGCTTATTGCCACCGCGACAGGTCTTGCAGTCGCAATTATCACGCTGATCGGCCATAATCATCTGCAGGAGCGCATTAAGAACATAGTTTCTGAGATCGAGGCCAGGGGCAATGAGATGGTGAACGTTCTTGTCGAGGCTGGAGAGGAGCCTAGAAGTGAAATTAAGCGCATATCAGCCTAAAAAAGCCCGCATCGAGATAGTCCCGATGATCGACACCATATTCTTCCTGCTGGTGTTCTTTATGATGGCCTCGCTTGCCATGACGACTGCCAAAGGCATGCCAGTAAACCTGCCGAAGGCGTCCGCCGCGACCGAGAGACCCGTCTGCAAGATCGTCCTGACGCTTACCCCGACAGGCAACTATTATGTTGATAAACAGCAGGTCGACTTCCAGCAAATACGAGACTGCTTGAAGTCTCGCCTTACGGACAACCCGGGCGCTGTCGTGGTCATTAACTGTGACAAGTCCCAGAACTGGGAGCGAGGCATCCAGCTCGCCGACGAGGCCAAACGCGCCGGCGCGAAGTATCTGACCATAGCCACCGAACCCAAACCCATGCCCTAATATCCAGAAATAAGCTTTCTGACTCATGAAAAAAGACAAAGTCCTGATATATGCAATAGTGGCATCAATTGCGTTTCACCTGATTGCGGTGAGCGTGGTCGGGCGCACGTCCGCGTCTAGGCTGAATGCCGCTCCAGTGGTTAAGTCTCAGCACAAATTGCTTGAAGTGGACCTTGTCAAAACGCCCGCAGATGCATTGCAGGAGAAACCGAAGCCTATTTACAGACCGACCTCCGAACCGATGGAAGAGACTCGTCCGCGGCAGGTCATGCCCAGCGCTCTTCGCGACGAGCCGATGCAGTCGAGTTCAATCGCGCCAAGGCCGATATCGTCTCGCGTCGTGTCATCGAGTTCGCCCAGAGCGCATGTGTCGTCAAATCGACTGCCAGGCAATCCCGGCGGCAAGCTCAATGTTGGTTCCACCAGCGCGAACGGTGATCTTGGAGGCAATTGGGATGGCGGGCGAACTTCGGTCGGTTGGGTTTCCGGCGGCGACGATGGTCGAGGCAAAGGCTCTGGCAGCGGAGCGGGCGAGGGTCGCCCCGACCCGATTAGGAACGCATCCGATGGCCCCGGCACGACTCCCGCTCCTGCGCCCGAGCCGCCAAAGACGGTGAGCGTGAGGGTTTGCGATGAGTCGGGTATGCTTGCCGGAGAATATTGCAGGTCTACTAGCATAAAGAGCTTTATTGAAGACCATCAGCCGAGCCATACATGCAATAGATGCTATAAGTCACGGCTAGCTGACCAGGCGAATCCGATACTCATTAAAGACGCGAACATCTCTGTTCCCGCGTCGGTGGATGAGGGGTTGAGTGTGACTGTCAAAGTCGAGTATACGGTCACGGACGACGGCTCGGTGGCCAATATAGACGTAATCAAATCGTCCGGCAGCCGCGCGCTGGACAAAGCGGTCGTCAGCACGACATCCAGACTCAAATACAAGCCCGCCGTGCAGGACGGCGTCCCTCGCAGTGTCAAGATGACGAGAGTCTACAAGATCAACACGTGATTACTGCTTAAGTTTGAATTTGCTTCTGGCCAGCCTGCCGCAGATTGCCGCAATCGCGATTACTACGCAGATATATGCCAGCCAGTCTCCGGCGCGAGTGTATGGCGAAAGCCCGGTCAGTGGTTCTACTTGCCCGGACACTATCCCTCGCTTGAAAATACCCAGTTCGGCCTGCGTTCTGCCGTAAGGGTCGATGATCGCCGATATGCCGGTTGCGGCTCCCCGTATTACGAAACGCCTGTTTTCGACCGCTCTCAGCCGCGACATCATCAGGTGCTGAACCGCCGCCGGGCTGCGTTCAAACCAGGCATCATTAGTGATGATTACGAGCACATTTGCGCCATGTTTTGTCTCTATTCGAGCAATTTGCGGGAACAGCGACTCAAAACATATACTTACTCCGGCCTTCCCGAGCGCTGTTTTTATTACTGAATGAGACGTTCCCGGACAAACATCCTGTTTCCTGACTCCGTAGCGGCTCAGGAACGGCAGATAGTCCCTCAACGGCACGTACTCACCATAAGGAACCAGCCGTGCCTTATTATAGATACCCAGCGCTTTGCCGTCGGGGCCGTAAAAGTGCGCTCCGTTGCAGAAGAGTGGGCTCGATGGTTCCGACGAGGGCGCGTATCCGCCGATAATATACGTCGCGCGGGTCTCCTTCGCGAGGTCGGAGAGAATTCCGCCCCAGTCCGAGGTAGTGATCTTGGTCGGGAGAGTGGTTTCCGGCCATATCACGAGTCCGACTCCGCTGGACACCGCTCTCCTGCTCATCTTGCTGAACGTGATGTAAGTGTCGGCGAGGTAATTGAGGTCGGGCACGACATCCTGCGCAACGTTGCCCTGGATGATCGCGACTTTCGTTGCGGGATGATACTCCGGCGCGGTCTTGAGGGTTGCAAAACCGACGCCCCATGCGCCCAAAGTCACGACGGCAGCAGTTATTGTCGCGAAAAATCTTTTTCGACCAACGTTCAATATCGCTTCAGCAATAGCCACATTAACGAGACAGACCGCAAAGTCTATCAGCCATGGCCCTGCAATAGACACAAGCTGCAGAACTGGCATGCAGCTTGCCTGAGTGTGCGCGAAGCTTCCCCAAGTAAACCCAAGCGTGCCCAGCGACCTCGCCCATTGTATCGCAGTCCATGCGGCTGGGATCGTGAGATATGCTCGTGATTTGCCGGCAATGCAAGACGCCATCGCTGCGAATATCGCAAATAACGCGGCCTCGCAAAGCACGACCAAAGCCCACGGCAGATAGCCGAATATGGACACCCAGTGGGCGATTATGCCGTAGTAAACCGCTCCCGCGACCAAGCCGTACAGGGTGGCGGAGCGAATCGAAGCACCGCGCACCGCGATGAGCATTGGCACGAGCCCAAGCCACGCCAGCGGCCATATTCCAGGCCGTGGCATGGAAAGCCCGAGCAGCAGTCCTGATATAATTGCGGCAAGCAGATTCCGTTTTTGCATCCTATGCGCTATAATATCTCCCGTAGGCTTATGAATATGAACATTGTTCGCATCACATCTATTATAGCTCGAATCGGGATTGGCGTCGCTATCATATTTACGTTGTCCGGCTGCTCAAAATTTCCTTCGACTCCCGCGACAACCGGCAGGCAGCTCGTTATCACGCTTACGGTTCGGGGCGAGGTTGATGTAGACAGCCTGACCAACCTCGGTTACTCGCGCCATTATTTCATAGCCATCGACAACGACGGTGATCCGAACACCGGCCCTCTCGCTGCTCTCTACCCGCCTTATGGCGGAACCGGTTGGGTGACATCAGAGGATGCCGAAAACAGCGTCGGGCTGACTTCGTTTCTTGAGTACGATTCAGAGAACCCCGAAGGCTACATATATGGCGTGGAACCGGGTTCATACTTTCTCAATCTCACTTCACCCGATCCGCCGATTACAAGTGAGATTTTGAATGATGGTCGGTCGATCAGGTTCACGATCGACTTCAGCCAGATAGCCACTGACAATATTCCCGCCGATTCAATCGACGAACTCGATATAAATTTCATCGCGACCAACGCTCTTCCCACCGGCGGCAGCGAGTATATTACCGGCCGGGAGATCGACGGGCTCGGCTCGGCAGGTCAGGACTATATAACGATTTCCACTGCCACCGACACCACATACACCGACGACGACACAGACTCATCCATCATATCCGATCCCGATCTGGATATAGTGTCCTGGCAGATCGAGGTTGAGACCGTTTCGACCTATTAAATAACGGAAAACGCTGAAGAATACCAGGTATGTATTTACTTCAGCGCTCTACGTAATAACAAGGCCCTTCACAAAGCCTTTAATAGGCATACAATTGCTTATACGGTCTCACACTGAGTGGCGCAAGTTTGGTAAAGTCCATAGGACTAATCTTAGACACATCAATGTTAAAGATTGCGCCATATTCTTCTATATACTTGTCCAGCAACGCGATGTCGCCATCAGATAGTTCAGGCATGCCCACACCCGTCCCGATCTGGTGCGGGGCGATATTGCCGCGCATAAAGATAGCGCCGCCGTGCATTCCCGTGCCCACATGGCTGCAATAGTGGCTCTCGCCGTGCTTCAGAGTCAGACCCATAATAATCACGACCCCGCCCGCCATATACTCGCCCAGGAAGTCCTGAGTCGCGCCGCCGATCACCATAACCGGGCGCTTGTCACCGTACTCTTTCATGTGGATTCCCACGCGATATCCGGCGTTGTCACGGATAAATATCTCGCCGCCTCTGGCCGAGAAACCGGTAATGTCGCCCGCCCGCCCGTGAGCTATGATGCGGCCGCGGTTCATCGTGTTGCCCGAGCCGTCCATGACGTTTCCGTGGATGGTAATCGTCGGGCCGTCGAGGAACATGCCCAGGTCGTTGCCGGGCGTGCCATGAATCTCGATCTCAAGTTGTTTGAGAGTATCAAGGTCGGCTGCATCGTGCAGGTTCGTGCCGATGTAGCGCTGCCCGGTGACATTCTTCAGCACGATCTTTCGCGTGCCGTCGCTTACGGCCTTCCGTATCTGCTGGTTAAGCTCCTTATAGTAAATGCCTGTCGCGTCTATTTCCGTAATGGATAATGTTAGGCTCATTTTCTTTTTCCTTAACTCAAAATTCAGAATTCAAAATTCAGAATTTGATTCTATTGTCCCGCGGGTCTGATCCCAAGTATCTCGATTTCTTCGGAGGTCAATCCCACGCCTCTAAGCTGGCTTCGGCTGCCCTTGAGGCTCTCAATCGAGTTGATACCCATTCCGCCGAGCATCTCTTTGATCTCATGCGACCACCCGTTGACCATATTCACAAGCCGCTGCCTTGCGATATCGGGGTTCACGCGCTTGGCCAGATAAGGGTTTTGCGTGGCGATGCCCCAGTTGCACTTGCCCGAGTAGCATTTCTGGCAGAGCGTGCAGCCGACTGCAATCAGCGCCGCCGTTCCGATATAAACCGCGTCGGCTCCAAGCGCGATAGCTTTCACAATATCCGCCGCGCATCTGATTCCGCCGCCGGATATAAGCGTAACTCGATTGCGGATGCCCTCGTCGCGAAGTCGTTTATCGACCGCCGCCAGCGCGAACTCAATCGGCAGACCCACGTTGTCCCGAATTGCCTTGGGAGCGGCGCCAGTGCCACCTCTGAAGCCGTCGATTGCCACCACGTCTGCGCCCGCTCGCACTATTCCGCTGGCGATTGCCGCCGCGTTGTGCACCGCTGCGATCTTCACGGAGACCGGCACGCGATAGTTGGTTGCCTCTTTAAGCGCGTAGATCAGCATGCGCAGGTCTTCAATTGAATAGATATCGTGCTGCGGGGCAGGGGAAATGGCGTCGGTTCCCATCGGGATCATTCGCGTGATCGACACCGATTCACTCACCTTCTCGCCCGCCAGATGACCGCCGATGCCCGGTTTTGCGCCCTGACCGATCTTGATTTCGACCATACGCGCCGCGTTGAGATAATCCGGGTGAACCCCAAACCGTCCCGACGCCACTTGCACGATGGTGCTGTCCTTATATTTATAGAAGTCCGGGTGAAGTCCGCCCTCGCCGGTGTTGTATAGAGTGCCAAGCTCCTGCGCAGCCTCGGCAATCGCCTTCTGCACGTTATAGCTGATCGCGCCGTAAGAGATCGCCGAGAATAGAATCGGCATCTCGATCTTGATCTGCGGCGGCATCTTGCTTGCCAGCTTGCCGTCTTTCACTTCGACCTTGTCGGGCCTTGCGCCGATGTAGGTTCTAAGTTCCATAGGCTCGCGCAGGGGGTCGATGGACGGGTTAGTGACTTGGCTCGCGTTGATGAGCATCTTGTCCCAATATACCGGCGCGGTCTTGTCGTTTCCCGAGCCTGTGAGCACGACCCCGCCCGTCTCAGCCTGACGATTAATGTCTTTGACATGCTCGCCCGACCAACTTCCGTGCGCTCGATACTGCGCCGGGTTGGACTTGATTGTTATCGCGTCCGTAGGACAGAGCACCGCGCACCGATGGCAGCCTACGCAGTTTTCAGGTCGATGCTTGATCTGGTCTTCTTCTTCGTCGTAATAATGCACGTCGAACGCGCACTGCTTTACACAGACCTCGCACTTGATGCAGCGGTCATAATCTCTCTCGACGGCAAACTCAGTGAGCCGGTTTGAGCGAATTTTGAAGTCGCTTGCTTTTCTTTCGTTCATCAGGCCACCTCCACTGTCGCGTACTGCCGTTTTGTCGATTCTTCCGGCGTCGGCATGCAGCCGAGTTGTCCGATCACAGGCACGCCGCCCATCGGCGTCCAGACTTCGTCGAGTTCCGGGCTTACCAGCCTGATCGACGCCTCTTCCGACGAGAAATAAAGCATATCGCCCTTGCTGGCCGCCGTGAGCGGCCGCAGTCTAATTCTGTCGGTTACCGCGATCATCTGCTTTCGATTTGCGATTACGATGCTGAACGGCCCGTTCATAAGCAGCCCACCATATACTGAGCGCAACGCCGTGTGCAGTTCGCGGTCGTCGGCGCTCATGCGGTCGATCTCTTCCCAAAGCGGCGGCGCCACGATCCTCGCGAATATCTCCGGCGGCAGCCCCTGCCTGCGCATAATAAGGTCCATCGCATAGGCCAAAACTTCGGTGTCGGTGAACATCGTGCACTTATAGCCGACGGTTTCGAGCCACGCACGGTTCGCCCCATAAGAGCTCAGCTCGCCGTTATGCACGACAGTCCAGTCGAGCATGCTGAACGGATGCGCGCCGCCCCACCATGCCTGGGAGTTTGTCGGGAAGCGGCCGTGAGACGTCCAGATGTAGCCCTTATAGTCTTCCAGGCGGAAGTATCTGGCGATCTCCTCAGGGAAACCGACGCCCTTAAAGACGCCCATGTTTCGACCGCTCGAAAAGACGAACGCGCCATCGATCTCGCTGTTGATGCGAAGCACCCGCTCGACCACGAAATCCTCTTCCGAGACCTCAAGGTTTTTTGAAATCTTAGGCATAACGAAATAGCGATACACCAGCGGTTCGTTGTCGATACCATCGGTTTTGCGAGTAGGAATTTCTTCCGAACGCTCGACTATAAACCTTTGTTCCAAAAACTGTTCGGTCTCATACCGGGCGGCCTGATTGTTATACATCAGGTGCAGCGCATAATGCTCCGGGAAGTCTGGGTAGAGTCCATATACGGCGAACCCTCCTCCGAGGCCATTGCCGCGGTCGTGCATATTCTCCATTGCGCGGAACACCGGCTCGCCCGAAAATGGCCTGCCGGAGACATCCATCATCCCAAATATCGAGCAGGCGGCCAGGACTTTGTCTTCATTATACGGATTGTTGATTCGTTCAAGGTCTCTCACAGCCAGTTCCTCCCGCTCGAATGAATTCTTTCTTCGACGACGTCCTCCGGCAGGTCGATCAAGCTGACATTGCCCTCCAGCAGATTGTCGATCATGCCGTCCACGTTTACCTGCGCACGCATCATTCCGGTCATAAGCCCGGCGCGCTCGACATTGCCCGAAAGGATCATACCTACCAGCATGCCATCTTTTGTAACGAACTTGCGGTAGTTCCTGCCGTCGTGTTTGCTGAACACGTGGAAGCCGTCGCCCTCTTCCTGGGTCGCAAATCCCGCCGACATAAACGGATGCCCGAAGAAGTTTACGGAGTTCACGCTCATACCGACGTTATACACGGCGTTTTTACCTGTCATATTAAGCCCAGCGACCCGTCCGCCGATATATGCGTTGGGCAGAATCGGCAGTACACGGTTCGACCCGAGAAGAGGATCGTGAGCTTCAGCAATATCACCCGCAGCGTAGACGTTCGGGATATTTGTGCGCATGTTGATGTCGACCATAATCCCCCTGCCGACCTCGACGCCCGAATCCTTCACAAGCTCGACCCTTGGCCTCACACCAATCGCCACAAAGGCCGTATCGCAGGATATCATTTCGCCCGTGCTCAGAACGGCCGTCGCGACATCGTTTGAGTCTTCGCTGCCTGTAAAGCTGGTCACAGAGACTTCCGTAAGAATATCTATTCCCTTTTCAACGAGCACCTGCCGCACGATCTCTGAGCCGGTTTCATCCATAGCCATCGCAAGCACCCTGGGCGCAAGCTCGACCACGGTTATTTCCTGCCCGAGATAACCGAGCGCCTCGGCCGTTTTAAGCCCCGTGAGACCGCCGCCGACCACCACCGCGCGCTTATTGTGCTG
>JAJFUS010000010.1 GCA_021372295.1 bacterium
AGCTGCTGCCATCCAGAATCGTCTCATACGTAGCTGGCCTCCGCTGGCTGAGCAACGTCTCAGTGCCCGAAAAACCACCGTAAAGCTTCACGCCGGCAGGCAGAGTGAAGCACTCATTATACGTTCCCTGCTTTACCCATATCTGGTCGCCGCTAGCAGAAGCCGTAATGGCTGCGGCGACAGTTTTTTCCGCGTTTGTCCAACTAAGGCCGTCGCCGGAATCGTCCGTTCTGGCGGAGTCGACATAATGGACATCTGCCAGAGCAGGAATTGTCCAACGCAAAGTGATACAAATGATTAGTATTACCAAAAATCGAGACTTACATTCCATTGTTGCCTCCAATAGTACTTGATAGGGTTGATTGCCATAAATGTGCGGCATGTGAAGAACTCTGCAAGTCACCTCCCATCGAACACCAAAATGCCCAGCACCCATGAATAATACATTATTATAGTGCTTGTATGGTTGGCAGTCAATTAATTAATTGCAATCGTGGTGATTTGATGTTGACTATATATACACAAATTGGACACACAGCTGAGTCAGTTGCACTAGAACCGACAGTTCTATGGCATTTCAAAAATTATACGTCGTACAGATTCTTAAAACGGTTATTGGCTTGAGGTCGCCATTCATCTGCTGGCTCACATCATTCTTTCGCTCAAAATATGATCTGACTCTTGAGACCATAGCTCTCCGCATCCATGTGTGTCGCAAAAAGTCGATCCGAGACGAAATACCATCATTAATATCTGTGCGAGTATTGATTCTGTGGCACCATATTTCTATGTTGGAATGGTTTATCTTCTTGATTCATCTACTACGCGGCCAGTTTACATCACGCCAAGTGCTCATTGCTGAAAATATATATCTTCACAGTCAGCTTGCTCTATTCGATTCGCAAGTTCTCTCCGACAAACGTTCAAAGTCCAGAGCAACACCGGCATTCCGTCAACTCTGGGCGCTCTTGTCAAAGGTTTTTGCGGAATGGCGATCAGTGCTTGTTGTAGTAAAGCCAGAGACAATGATCCTTTGGCACAAAGTTGGTTTCCGACTATTCTGGAAGCACAAGTCACGTCGCAAAAACGGCCGTCCAGTTGCTTCGGCTGAAATGCTACGACTGATCAAAAAGATTAGCGCGGATAATCCGTTCTGGAGTCCTGAGCGAATTTATAGTCAACTGATTGACCTTGGATTTAGCCCGCCATTACCGAACATCATTCGAAAATGTCTGCCAAAAACCGATTCATGACGCGAGTAAATCGGCTCAAAGATGGAGAGATTTTCTCGCGAATCATATGGATACAACCTAGTCGATGGACTTTACCGTCGTCCCAACACTCATATTTCGGCTTATTTACATGTTTCATAGTAAGCCACGAACGCAGGGAGATTGTCCACTTTGGAGTCACACAGCATCCGACGATGTTGTGGATCATCCAACAGCCCCGAGAAGCGACAAGTTTGGTATTCAGCCAAAATACACTATCCGCGACAACGACCATATATGGCAGCAACGTGCCCACATATCTCAGAAATTGCGGAATTGAAGGAGTTAGGATCGCTTATCACTATCTCTTGCAAATCCGTTCGCGGAGAGAGCCATTGAAATTCTACGGTGCGAACTTATCGATCACATTATCCCGATCAACAAACGTCATCCTCATAAACTGCTGAAAGAATGTATCGACAAGTATTATCATGCTATCAGAACGCCTGGAGGTCTAGATCACAGGGCGCCGATTGTCGATCCACCGGATGATGTGCTTGAGTCAGAGCCGATTCTTGGCGGTCTGTATCACAACTATTGTGCGAAAGCTGCCTGATTTATCTTTTTAACGGGCTGTGTCTTAATTGCCGAAACTGATCCGGCGAGCGCTTTGTCACGCCTCAATGGTTTCGAAACAGCAAAATCACGCAATTACATCGGCCTTGTCAGGGTTAATTCTTCTGATAATTGGCTGGTTTGCCCTCCAGAAAACCCGTGAAGTTGCGGCTTTAAAAATCTAAAATCGCCGGTACGGACTTCTTGCAACTGACAAGCATTCCCATTCTGATCTCGCCTTATATCCGCTCGGATAGTATTTTTTCGGTCGATGACACCCGCAATAATCGATGAATGTTTCCATCGCTACCCCTGAAACACGAACTCACGCCTGTTATAACAACAGTTTCGCCTTTCGCATAGCTACGTCCGTCGTGTGCAACACGAACTCCAACATCCGCTTCATCTTCGGTTTGGGTGCCATCATTCAGATCAGAGCCATCATCAATATAGAAGTATGTACCGTCAGGGTCGATCTGGGTTACGATGCCGGATATTCGTACGAGGAGCCCGACATTATTGAGCCCTGAAGCACCATAAACGCCTGCCTGCCCATATCCTGCAACAGAGAACCAGTCGGCTCCACCAAGAGCACGATTTGTTAAATAGAACGGTGACACGTATCCGCTGCCCACACTAACAGATGAGTCGGCGATTACTACGCGCTCGCCATCTGTGTTTGTGGACATTGTCCCAGACACATTGACTCTTGAGCCCTCAGAGATACCATGTTCAGACTTCTCAACACGAATCCCCCAGGCTCTATCGTCGCCTGTAATGTTGAATGCATCTTTAAAGGCAGCGGTTACGATACAGCCTTTCAGAGTAACGGTTTCTCCATCGGATTTGGCTGCAATACGATCTAAATGGAACTCATCGGCACCAATGTCGATAATACCATATTGCACTCGAGGCTGCCCATCTATATCGAACATCGCATCTCCAGTAGTGAGCGCACACCCTGTATTGATGCATGGAGAATCAATCGTCAGATGATAATCCCCGTCGCTATAATTTACAAAGCACGGATCAGCGCTTATATCGGTATCATTGAGACCATCCAGCACAGGGTCATAGTTTGTAGTACTTCCGAAAACGTCATTGTTCAATATTGTAAGTGTGTCACTGGGAGACCAGCAGTAAAAGCCGGTGGTGTTGTATGCAAGTATGTTATTGCAAATAGATGGAGTTGTAGGAAAAGACAAAGCTATACCTTGGCCGAAGTTTACGATCGTATTGTTGACTATTGTCGCCGGACAACCATAAGACATCGAGATACCTGATTGTGTCCCAGTTCCTACGATAACATTATTCGTTATAGTCGGTGCACAGTAATATGACATACCTATTCCAATCTGGCCCGAGGTTATCTTATTGCCAATTATGACCGGTGAACATCTATACGAGGCAGTAATCGCAACCGGCCCTATCGTCGATGAACAAGTAATCTCATTGTTACTGATAAGCGGAGAACAATCGTAATTCAGACTTATATATCCATTAAGCCGATTATTGCTAATTGCCGACATTGCAGTTTTATCATAAGAGCACGAGATATTGCCGGTTATTGTGAAACCATCGACTGCAGCCGATTTCGCTCCGATAATACTGCCTACAACACTCGATTTATAAGTTTTAGGGTCTCGCTCATCACCAACACCCGAGTAACCGCCTTTCAAGAAGACTCCGCTCTTCAACGCAAATCCTCCAGAGTAAGTGCCTTTAGCAACACGGATTTCCTGACCGGCTATTGCAACATTCAAGGCAGCGATGATAGTTGGGTATGCCCTAGTCCACGACGTCCCGTCAATGACCGTGTTGGTGGCAATAACCGTATTACTGTCAATGACCGCATCAGTATTACCTGCCTTGACATACACAGGCTTACCAACGTAGAGATAAGCAGGAACGGAAGTGCTGCCATTGCTATTTGTCGTGTTGGCAAAATCAACTGTACCTGTGTATAGCCCGGCAGCCAATGCTTTTGCGTTTTTGTTTATCGCTATATTAACCAGAACGTTCTCGCCAGGCGCGATTGTCCCGCTGCTTAATGACGGCGTTATCCATGTTGACGTAGAGCTTGCAGACCACGTAATAGAGCCATAACCTACGTTACTCAACCTATATTGTCTTGCACCAGGGCTAAAAGGTCCGCCAACGGCACCACACGAGATTATTCCTGCAGGCGATTGAACAGACAGAGAACCGCCCTTAATTGTCAAACTAACAGTGCGAGTGGTACTTCCGTGCGTATTGGTCGTGTTTGTAAACTTTATGGCACCCGAGTATGTGCCCCCTGTCAAATTCTCAGCTGAGTCATTGATCTCGACTGTCACCGTTGTGCTGGACAGCGGCTCGATTACACCTTCTGTGCAGGATACTGTAAGCCAACTCGTTGAATTTGTAATATTCCAACTGAGACTCTCGAAACCGGCGTTTCTAATGGTATAAGTCTGACTTCGCGGTTTAATTGGTTGACCGGGTTCCCTTTTAGAGGATAATACGGTTGATGGCGACACGACCATTTTCGCCGATACAATATTCAAATCGACCGATAGCTTTATCTGATTGTTATTTACCGCGCTGCTCGTAATGGTCACAACATCCGAGTACTGACCTTCAGATATTGCATCTGCTGATGAATTGATTGAAACTTCCAGTTGCACACTTTCACCGGGCTCTATGGTTCCTCCCGTAATCGACAGGCTCACCCAGCTTTTTGTCTTAGCGGCTGACCAGGTAATTGCTGCATTGGACATATTCACAAGAGTGTATGTCTTGCTCGTCGATGAGAATGGTCCGCCATAAGGGCCCATGCAACCAAGCCCGGTTAGGGGTTGGACGCTCAAGCCTGACTCTCCGCGGTCACGTTTGACATAGCAGCCGGTCCTCTGCGGGTCGTGCCCTTGCATTGCCCACTCTATGCGCTGTTGGGTCGGCGCAAAGTCCCATACACCGACATGGCTATTGGTCTCAGCTAATCCGCCAAGAACTTCAATACTGCCGTTACCGTCCAAATCAGCAATGGATGGGCAACAATTGATATATTGGTACAGTCCAAGGCTGCTTCTCGCCAGAGCGCCGGTGGACACGAGCGGAGTGCCATTGTTGTGCCATATCCAGAGGCCGTCGCGAGAGGAGCCGATAACATCCATACTGCCGTCTCCGTCAACATCACCTATCCCGCCCACGGTAGTCAAATTATACCATGCCGAATAATTCGACACAGGCCAGCCACTAACCGAAGTGGCATCATGATGTAGAGCATATACGTGTGCATTGCCAAACCCTCCGATGAGAATCTCGAGATCTCCGTCATCATCCATATCTCCCAGAACAAGATGGCCGCCGCGCTTATATCGAACATTGCTCCACGCGGAACTGTATAGACTGCCATATTTGTTTAGCACGGTAATCTGGTTAAGAAATGGAATACTAGCACGTCCATTAGGCATTCCTGATGAAAGCACTATCTCCATGTCACCGTTATTATCAAGGTCTCCCATCACGACGCCCATCGGCATGAGACTATTCGGAACCGTATATGGCCAGCCTGTTTTGATTTGCCCTTTGTTGTTGAACGCATAGACAAACCCACCGCCGGAATCACAATCTGCTTGAACAGCGATGATATCCAGACTTCCATCATTGTCTATATCACCAACGGCAATGGTATCGCCTTGCGTATCCTGAGTAGTCTGCCCTCCACCAAGATAGACCGGAAAACCCGACAGAGATTGACCATTGCAGTCCACCGCATTGACATATATTCTATCTACACTTAATGCATCAGTTGTAAGGATCTCATAGACAACCTCAAGCCCTGGTTTGGAAGGATCAATATCTGCAACAACCGGCTGGCTGGTAACAAAGTAATGAAGCCCTGGATCCGAGATAGGCCAACCGGAAAGCTCTGTTCCATCAGGTTTCAATGCATGGAGAATGTCACATGCGGTTGAACTGCTTCTGTACGTCGGCAGTAATATCTCCACCTGCCCATCGCCGTCCAAATCACCAAAGCTGGGATTATAATCCGAGGTTAGATTAGTTATTTGCTTTGGCCACGCGCTGTTGTATGGGGTGCCATCTTGGTTGTAGACCATCACGCTAAATGGATAATATGTAACGACAACTTCCTTCAGCCCGTCTCCGTTGAGATCGACCGGCGTTACCGAATCAGCCAAATTGAGCGCTACATACTTTGGCCATCCGGCTCTGTTCGGCCAGGGAACGTTCAAACCGATCACTCGTGTGACGCTGTAGTCGCCGTCGCCGGAGATCGAAAGTTGCATAGGAATATCATAAGGATGAGGCGCATCTTCGGATATGGATAATTCAAAGGTGGCTTCTATCTCATTTCCGTTTGCAATATCGCCACATGAATACTCATTACTGCCTATCGTGATGTAATGGTCATCAGTCGATAACACAGCACCGACGCCGGTAATATCAGCGCCGATATTCTTAAGGTTAACCTTCAAAGAAATATGTTCTCCGCTGTCTGCAGCTTGATCATTATCTCCAGAGGAGTCGTCAACATCCACATGTGTCGCCAAGATACACGGCCCGTAAGTCTGCTCGCATGCTCTCTCAAGATTCAGACGTCCTGCCCCGAGAGAGCATTCCAGCCCAGGGTTTTCAGCCGAAATATCGTCCGCACTGGCAAGCAACACACTTTCCACCTGATCACGAGTCCATGTCGGATTCATCGACCAGAGCAAAGCAGCTGCGCCTGACACAAACGGACACGCCATGCTTGTGCCGCTCAACCGGTAATATGTCGAACCTACGATGTGGGTTCCACCATCATCGTAAAGATCCGTACCGGACGCCCGAAGTGACAGAATATCGCTACCTGGAGCGGATATATCTATTCCGGGACCATAGTTTGAGTAATCAGCTCTTTCGTCCAGGTAATTTGTAGCAGCAACGGCAATCGTTTTGGAATAGTTGGCCGGCGACTGGAATTTCACATCACAACTCGAGTTACCTGCCGAAAAAACTACAATACAACCGCAACTACGAGCGTAATCTATGGCATCTTCAAGCGTTTGATTGGAGGCAACACCAGCTGAACCCCATGAATCACTGAGTATTTTAGCGCCATTTGCCGCCGCATACTGTATGCCCGCCGCACAGACGGCAGTTGTAGAATTTGAAAACACTCTCACAGGCATTATTTTACATTTCGGCGCCACCCCGACTACACCCACAGCGTTGTCTCCAGTCGCTGCGATAATGCCAGCGCAATGGGTGCCGTGTCCTATGGTATCAAGCGTATTGTTGTTGCTATCGCTGAAATTCCATCCGTATACATCGTCAATCAGACCATTGCCATCATCATCCACACTATTGCCGGCTATTTCATCAGAGTTCGTCCAGATATTGGCAGCAATATCTGCATGGTTTCTATCTACTCCCGTATCAACTACCGCCACGATTACATCTTCACCTTGCGAGCTATCCCACGGCATCTCACATTGTAATTTTTTCAGCCCCCACATATCGGAATAAACCTGATTCCACGAGTAAACGGGCGGCACTTGCAGATCAGTGTTGTAGTAATAGTCATCGGGAAGCCAGTCCAGTGAAAGAATATAATTGGGCTGCGCATATTCCACCGAAGGGTCATTCGCATATTGCTCGACAGCTTGTTTTACATCTATATCTTCATCGAAAACCAACCTATACACACGCTGAAGACCTTTGTCCATCTGAACAGCAGAGGCGCATGAGTTCAATGTGCGCTGGCCCGTAGTTTCACCGGCATTTGGAAAAACCTTGTCCATTCTTTTCAGATT
This sequence comes from bacterium, assembly GCA_021372295.1. Taxonomy (GTDB): domain Bacteria; phylum Armatimonadota; class UBA5829; order UBA5829; family UBA5829; genus UBA5829. The sequence continues at coordinate 7,628 of JAJFUS010000010.1, forward strand.
AAACTTGGTGTTGATTTTCTGCAATGTGTCGGGCGTACTATCGGCATCCAGAGAAGTAATAACAGCGTCGTCACCCTTAAACTTAACCAAAACCTCACCGGCTACAAAACTATCGCTTGCCGGATAGGGCAATGGATTCGTGTCGTAAGAGCTAACGCCATTAGGTGATGCAACAGCCGGTGGAATAGGCAATGCAAGTGTAATCAAACCCATCAAAACAATAAAGACAATTGCAGAAAGCTTGTGCATGATAGACACCTCGCGAAATTGATGTGCTTATTGCAGCTTTTGACAGTGGTTGTAAAGCAAAAATGGCACTAATGTACCAAGCATACATGCTGTGTTAGTTTATCACATTTTTTCGGTTGTTTCAAGAATATTGCACATTCGGGTCTAGATTTACCATACATATGGCACAGTTAGTGTTTACGAATAAGGAGTTTTTCTTATAGGTTGCTTGCCTAGAACAATAACCAGGAGGTGTCGTCCGCAAGAAGTCCATCCGAACTCAAAATACCGAATCCAGTTGTTTCGGATATCGCTTTATGATAACATATCAGTATTCTTGAGTTATTGAATTATGTCCTTGTGCTATACCAGGAGAAACAAGCAAAAGGCGTTGTTACTAAACCACGTTGCACTCCGGCCTTTCGTCTGATGTGTCTATCTCTGATGAATGTCCTTGCCGAATGGAAAGACGCTATTCTCTTTGTGAAATCGGAGACAGTGATCCTTTAGCACAAAGTTGGTTTCCGACTATTCTGGAAGCACAAATCTCGGCGCAGAAACGAGCGTCCTATTTATTATCCTGTGCGAACTCACAGCGCCCTGGATCACATGCCACCGATTGTTGACCTCACGGTTGAGAGGCCGCAGCTCTCGCCCGATGCCACGTTGAAATCCGAGCCGATCCTTGGCGGATTATATCACAACTACCAGTCGAAAGCCGCCTGATTATTGACGTCCAAATATTTGATTCCAATCGCCGGTCTGACCTGGCGATTGGCCTAGTCACGTCTGTTTTCCGTGCGATTATATCATCACGCCGTTTGTTTTGTCTCTTAAGGTCATTTCCCTGCGACTGAGACACCGTTGTGACGAACCGATAGCCGAAAAATCCTAACGAAACACTAGATAAACTGCTCGGATGAGGTTTTTGCGAGGAACAGGGCTGGACCACCCGTTTTTATCGACAGATCATGAATCCGCTCATTCTGGACTCGACCAAAAGGCATCGTTTCCTTGGTCTGGTGGTCGTGCTGCTGCTGGCGGCTGTCGCCATGCTTCCGCTGAAGCTCGTGACCGTGAAGATGCTTCCATTCGATAACAAAAGCGAGTTCCAGGTGGTGGTCGATATGCCAGTCGGCACGACTCTTGAGCAGACCGCCGCCGCGACTAACGCAATGGCCGAATACCCGCGCACAATACCCGAAGTGACCGATGTCGAAAGCTACGTCGGAACCGCGAGTCCATACAACTTTAATGGGCTCGTGCGGCACTACTTCCTAAGACAGGGCTTTAATGTAGCCGATCTTCAGGTCAATCTTGTCGGTAAGAACGAGCGCCACCGCCAGAGCCACGCGATAGCCAAATCTGTGCGCGGCAAGATCCATGAGATCGCGCGAAGATACGGGGCGAACGCCAAGGTAGCCGAGGTACCGCCAGGTCCGCCAGTGCTGCAAACCTTGGTAGCCGAAGTCTGCGGCCCGGATGATAAGACCCGCTGGCAGGTCGCGAAGCAGGTCCGAAACGTCTTCGAGCACACCGAAGGCGTGACCGACGTGGACTGGTATGTTGAAGCCAACCAGGTGAAGTATGAGCTTGTTCCCGACAAGGAGAAAGCGGCTCTGAACGGCATACCCACTGATCAACTAACACAGACAATAGCCCTGGCAGTCGCTGGCAGTGGGATTGAGCTTGCACACATACCGGAGGCAACGGAGGATGTGCCAATCTACCTGCAGCTTCCTCTTTCGCAAAGGTCTAGTCTGCAGGAGATTGAGAACATCCAGCTTCAGGGCGCATCGGGCAATCTTGTTCCGCTGGGCGAAGTCGTGCAAGTCAAACAAACCACCCAGGACTTGAGCATCTACCACAAGAACCTGAAGCCTGTGGTCTATGTGACCGGTGACGTTGCGGGCGCTCAGGAAAGCCCGGTCTATGCGATAATGAAGATGAACCGGGCCATCAGCCAGATGAAGACCTCATTCGGCTACGAGGTTCAGCACTACACGACGACAGCGCCGTTCGACACGACAAAGTATGCGATGAAGTGGGACGGCGAGTGGCACATTACATATGAGGTCTTCAGGGACATGGGAGCTGCATTTGCAGCCGTTTTGGTCTTGATCTACATATTAGTGGTGGCATGGTTCAAGTCGTTCAAGACTCCGCTGATCATCATGGCCCCGATCCCGCTCACTCTCGTTGGAATTCTGCCTGCACACGCTCTGCTCGGGGCGTTTTTCACAGCGACCTCGATGATAGGCTTTATCGCTGGAGCAGGGATCATCGTGCGGAACTCTATTATCCTTGTGGACTTCATCGAGCTGCGAAGGAAACAAGGAATGCCGCTTGAGCAAGCCGTGGTCGACGCGGGAGCGGTGCGATTCAGGCCCATGCTCTTGACGGCTGCGGCAGTTATGGTAGGCGCATCAGTGATACTAATGGACCCGATCTTCCAGGGACTCGCGATATCGCTGATGGCGGGCGAGGTGGCATCGACGCTGCTTTCGAGAATGGCGGTTCCGGTGCTTTACTATATGAACGAGAGCGGGAAGTTCTGACGAAGACTGGGGAACTACGACATGGCTCGTGACTGTATTGGTCACGAGCCTGTTTTCTGATTAGGGCACTGCGGGTTCGTTGACCAGCTCGCCCATCTCGGCAACGAACCTGGTCATCGACTTCGCGAGGTGATCCAGTATTACCATCCATTCCAGTAAATGCTCTTCGCCAGCTTCGGTTAGCTCATAGAGTCTTCGAGCGGGGCCTGCGCCGCTGACATCCCAAGTTGAGACAACAAACGAATTCTCCTCAAGCCGCCGCAAAGTGCGATACAGCGCACCGGGTTCTACCGTTGAGTCAGTGAGGGCGTGGTCCTGCATAGCGCCAATCAGTTCATAACCATGCGTCTTGCCTTGCTTCTTCAAAAGGTAAAGCACCAACGGCTCGACAAATCTGTATAAATTGCCCATCGCACACGAGCAGGGGTGACCCTCTCCGTGACGATGACAGTGTCCTCTTGGCATGATTGTCTCCTTAGTGTGATCAGTTCGAATCAGGAACTGCCGCAGTTGGCTTTTTTACTCCAGTATCATCTTTAGCCCAATCACCAGTAGCGTGACCCCGAATACCTTCTCAAGGATGGCGTTGGGCAAGCCGACCGCGATCTTTGAACCGAGCAGACCTCCAACAAAAAAACCGGCGGCGATCAAGGCGGCAGCCCTGATGTCAACGTAGCCTTGCCTGTAATATGCTGCCGCCGCCAAGAGCCCAATCGGTGGGACCATCAGCGCTAAAGTAGTCCCCTGGGCTTGATGTTGCGTGAACTTGAACATAAATACCAGAATAGGCACAATAATTATGCCGCCCCCGATTCCGACAAGCCCACCGAGAGTCCCTGCCAACACTCCGACTAGAATGAGAAGAATAGCATTCACCATTGCTTGCGTTTGCTCCCATTAGTTTTATATCACATGCGCCGCACCGGTCCGATTAGAGGCGACATGCTTATTGATTCAAGATATCATAATCAATCAAGGCTATTCAGATATACAGCGATGTGAGCGACCCATAACAAAGCCGATAATAATGAAGACCGGCAGCGTAAGCATCAGGCGAACCAGCGAAAAACGCCAGCCGAGAAAGCTTATTTCAAAGCTGAGCATGGGCAGCTTCATCACTGAAAATGCGCCCAGATAGGTGAACACATATCTAGCGGCGCATCCCTTCTTTGAGAGTGCTGCGGCAACGGGGAACGCGCCGTACAAGGGACCTGCCTGGAGCATCGCAAGCAGAATGACCCATAGAATTGCCACCAGTCCCGCGCCCGCGCCGACATGCCGCTCGACGATCTCACGAGGCACCCAGACCTCGAAGACCCCGATGAGCAGAAACATCATCGGCAGGAAGCTAAGCATCTCTTTCACGAAGCCCATATAGCCGTAGCCTGCCCTCTGGGCTGTTTCATTATGCGCCGGTCCGTCACCCCACGCTAAGTAGATAATGAAGAGAAGCGTGGCCGTGAGACTAATGATAAGCTTACGGTCTATCTTCATAGCAGCCTACCCATAGCCAGCGCTATGATCACTGCCCCAATGAAAGACAGGCCGTTCCTAACCAGCGCAGTTCTCCAGCCGAAGTATCTTGCCTCCATAGGCACTGTGACGATGCCGACCATAAGCAGGGTCGTCAGAAAACCTGATACGAGTGTTACTGAGGCTCCATTTCTGAGCAATACCCCCGCCAGAGGAAATGCTATAAATCCAGGGATCAGAGCGATGCTGCCGACAATGAGTGCCAAGATGAAATGGGTCCAGTTATCTACTGAAAGCCATGTTCTGAGTTGATCGGGAGTCAGAATTGCCAGACACAGGCTTATAAGGATGAGCACCAGCGACATGTCAGGCACTATCTTCCAGAGCATCTTCAGTCCACGGTGGATCGCCTGGATCGCTTTGTGCCGATCAAGGACGAAGCACCCGGCGATTATGCACAGGCTTATGATATTGAAAGTCAGCATTGCGGTTTGAGACGCTCCCTTCTTGATCCCAGTATATCAGAAAGAATACAATAGGTGCATATCACACTTACTCCCAAGTAAATACTCCGCAGCACGAATCGTGTCGCCACGGAGCATTTCCTGTACCTCACATCATCCTAATGATCGCACACATTATCGCCGGTTGTCAGCGTGCCATTTAGATACGCCATTACTACACTTTCCGGTTCAGCCGGTTGTGCGCCCACAACCACATTCACCCCTGATTGAGCAAAAAGATCTCGTGCCCGCTGTCCCATTCCACCAGCGATGACTAGGTTCACACCCTCACTATGAAGCCACTTGGGAAGAAGCCCCGGCTCATGAGGCGGCGGGACCAATATCGTCTTGGCAATGATCTTCTTCTCGTCGGGATCGACCTCGAAGATCGAGAACTTCTCGCAGTGGCCAAAGTGCATGCAGAGCTGGCCGTCAGTTGTCGGTAGTGCAATAAGCATTTTCGTAATCTCCTTGTTAGCTAGTTCCAGAGTGTTCTTGAGTCCCGCGACTATAGGCTCGAAAGCCTGAGCCGCGCAGGACTTGGCATAGGTATAGACATAGGGAGTGCCTGCGTCTCCGGCGGTCACCACGAGTGGGTCGAGAGGCACACGCCCCAGGAAAGGCACGCTCATTTGCCCAGCCATTCGTTCACCTCCGCCGGACTTGAAGATGTCGGCGACCTCTCCACAGTGCGGACAGACAAATCCGCTCATGTTCTCGATTACGCCCAATACCGGCAAACCTAGCTGCTGGCAGAAGCTGATCGACTTGCGGACATCGACCAGCGCCACATCCTGCGGAGTAGTAACCACAACCGCACCATCGGCATTGCCTAGGGACTGGATGACCGACATCGGCTCATCGCCTGTTCCGGGAGGGCAATCCACAATCAGATAATCGAGGTCACCCCAGTTTACCTCCTCCACGAACTGCTTTATAAGGCCAGCCTTCCTTGGGCCGCGCCAGATGACTGCGTCGTCCGCACCCTGCAGCAAAAAGCCGATGGAGATCGCCTTGATATTGCCGACTTCGGCCGGGATGAGCTTCTGCCCATTCGACTCCAGCCGGTGATCTTCAAGATGAAGCATCTTAGGAACGCTCGGGCCGTGGATGTCGACATCGAGTATTCCAACCTTGTTCCCCGCAAGCCCCAGCGATACCGCGAGGTTCACTGCAACAGTGCTCTTGCCGACGCCGCCCTTGCCGGATAGCACGACGATCTTGTGCTTGATGCGCCGAAGTGTTTCCTCGCGATCAATGGATGCCATAAGCTCATCAATGCTTTGTGGACTATCAGATACGCACGAGCCACACCCGTGCGTGGCGTCACAACTACTACCTTGGGACATGTTCTACTCCTAATCTATAGTTCGTTTGTCACTTGGGACAGATCGTCCCATATCTCGCGCAGCTTGCTGCTGACGGGACCTTCTGAATATTCGATTACACTCTTGCCGACCAATTGGGCGGCGGTAACGACTGGATCGTATAGAATCCGGCCCAACACCGAAATTCCGTGAGCGGATGCAAACGCATCTATCTCCGCCGCCTGATCCGGATTTATGTCGGACTTATTGATGATGACACTCGTCGGCACTCGAAAGTGTGCGGCCAGTTTCACGACACGCTGGAGGTCATGTATTCCCGATACGGTTGGTTCGGTGACTATCACTACACGGCTTGCTCCGGCCAGCGACGCGATCACGGGACAGCCGATTCCGGGAGGCCCATCAGTCAGAATCAGCTTGGCGCCTGTGGATTGGGCGACTGACCTCGCCTCATTTCGGACCAGCGTAACGAGCTTGCCCGAGTTCTCTCCACCCGCACCTAGCCTTGCATACACCATCGGGCCAATTCGTGTCTGAGAGACAAACCAGCGCCCGTTGATTGTGTCCTCCATCGTAATCGCGTGGCTCGGACAGAATGCAGCACACACTCCACAACCTTCACAAGCCATCTGATCAATGAAGTAGGAGTCTTCGCCATCCGCTCCTGAGACCGCGCCGAATCGGCACATCTCCACGCATTGACCACACCATGTGCATCTGTCGGGGTCGATCCGGGCGGTCTTGCCGCCGATGAACTCGTGGGTTTCCTTCACGTCAGGTTCCAGCACAAGATGGAGGTCGGCCGCATCTACGTCGCAATCTACTACTATTGGCTTGTCAGCCAGTGTAGCGAATGCGGCTGTTATGCTCGTTTTGCCGGTCCCGCCTTTTCCGCTCAAGATCACGATCTCTTTCATAGGCCACCGCCTTCCAGTAGAGCATCCGCCAGCTTCTCGAAGTGCCTCGCTGCCTGCGGTACCGCATCCACGGCAAGAACCCCGCGCGAGTAGGCTTCGGCAATCTGCCTGCTGTGCGGCAGACGACCCCAGATCGGTATCGACTGCTCGCTGTAGAAGCGCTCGACGCGATCATCACCGATGTCAGCGCGATTGATGAACACTCCACACGACAGCGAAAGCTCGCGGACCAGATGGACTGCTAGTGTTAGGTCGTGTAGACCGAACGCCGTAGGTTCCGCAACAAGCACGACCTTGTCGGCACTCCTCAATGTGGCCACAACCGGACACGATGTTCCAGGAGGCGCATCCATCACTACGATGCAATCCAGCCTTGCGCGGCTGATGACGTCTCGAATGAGCGGCGGGCTCATAGCTTCACCAACGTTCAGCCTGCCGTGAACAAACTCGACGTCTCTGGCCATACCACACTCAACAATGCCAATCGTCCTGCCAACCTCGGTTATCGCGCCTGTGGGGCAAATCCTGGCGCATCCGCCGCATCCGTGGCAGAGCTCAGGAAACGTGAGCGTGACATTCGCTAGCGAAGTAATAGCGTGAAATCGGCAGATATCACTGCACTTACCGCAGTGGATGCACAAAGCCTCATCAACCTGCGGCACGAGAGTTTTCATCTCATACGAATCCGAAAACTCAGGATGCAGGAAGAGATGCCCGTTTGGCTCCTCCACATCGCAGTCCAGATATTGGACGCTATGCGCACGCGACAGCACGCGAGCAAGGTTGGTGCTCACAGTGGTCTTACCGGTCCCACCTTTTCCGCTGGCTATTGCAATTCTCATATTAGCGCGCTCTCGTCATTCGGGCGCTGCACTTGGGGCAGGTCTTCTCCGAGCAGGGCAGGCCGCGCTCGTGAGGTTCGCGATGTCCGCATATCGGACAGATGCACTCCCCGCCGGGGCCGGCTGTGGCAGGTCGTCCCGCCATTCGGCCTCTTCCTCGTCCACCGAGAGGTCCGGTTCCATCTCCTCTAGGCATTGCTTGCTCCTTTCCGTCACCAGTTCAGGTGACTGTGTTATTGCCAGTGGCCTTCGACATCCGGGCCAGTGGCTTCGCTAAGCTGTTCACTTTGGTATGCGGCGAGCGCTTCGGCAACAGTGCCACCAAGGCCCGTGTAGACCTTAATTCCAGCGGCGGCCAGCACGCGGAACGCTTTGGGGCCGCAGTGGCCTGTAAGGACTGCTCCCACGCCACGTCTGGCCAGCATCTCGGCTGTCTGGATACCAGCGCCCTGTATCGCATTCAAGCTCGGCAAGTTCTCCAGCGTTTGCCAGTCATCAAGCTCAGAATCATAAAGCATAAAGGTGTGAGCCCGCCCAAATCGCGGGTCCACTTGAGAATCAGCGCTTTGTTCGACTGCTGATATAGCGATCTGCATAGTTGTCTCCTCAATCTTATGTGTTAATTACACTTAGCCATCGCCAAAAGAATCCTGCCCTTCGCTACTCAATGGAAAGATCAGGTTTGCGGGGTATCTGACTCAGGCTGCTCATCCGAAATCAGATGAAGATAGTCCGCCATTGCGTAGTGCAATGCGCCCACGCCCAGGTTGGAGCAGTGCATTTTGTCTTCGGGCAATCCACCAAGATGTTGCGCCACATCCTCGGGCGTCAGACACATCGCCTGCTCCATCATCATACCGCAGGCAAGATCAGTCGTTGCGCTGCCGCTGGCAATAGCCGCCGGGCAGCCCTTACACAGGAAGCCGATATCCACGATCTTCCAGTCCTCGACCCGAATGCTGATGCGCATGTAGTCGCCACACTCAGGGTCTCCAATCAGGCCAACGCCGTCTGCATCCTCAAGTTTGCCAACGTTTCGAGGGTTCTGGAAATGGTCGAGCAAGATCAGGTTATACACTATCCTGAGCCTCGCGCAATTTTGGTTGTCTTGTTGGCATGAACCGAGCAGTTGCGGACGCTTTGGTAAACCCGCTCTGCTCGATGGATGCCTCAAGCGTATGCACCCGCTTTTCAGATCGTATAAGCCGAGCGCTCACTCTGAGTGGTACGCCAACGCGGACGGGATCTCGGAACCTCACATTCAACCTAGCCGTCAGGGCTTCTATCCCAAGCCCGAACAGGCAGTTCGTCATAGCTGAATCGAGCAGTGTCGATACGATCCCGCCTTGCACAATGCCAGGGTAGCCCTGGTATGTCTCAGGAATCACACACTCGCACGACACAGATGTTTCTCCATTCGGCACAAAACGCAGGTCCAAGCCGTCCGGGTTCTCGCGGCCACAGGCGAAGCATCTTGAGTGAAGCTCTGAGCTGGTGTCTGTGGCCATCCTTCCTTCGGCTACCAAAACTTCATTTAGGCTCAGGGAGAAACGCCGGACTTTCTGAAAAGACGACTGGAGGTATCGGCTCACCATTTCGTAATCGGCAGTCCCTCGACGATGTTCTTTGCCATGGATTTCGGAATGCACCTTGGATATCGCCTCGAAACCCTTTGCATTGAAGTCGACGATCAGAAGACTGCCATCAACCGAAACAACGCGCGTCATCTCAGCGAGAGCTTGCATCGGATCATCAATCTCATGAAGACTGTTTGCTGATACGACACTACTGAACGATTTGTCTTGATATGGCAGGTCCAGGGCGTCGAAATACGTAAAAGTCACCTTCCCTGGAAACAGATGACCTACTTTATCAATTGTGGTTGCCAAAGCATTTTTGTCGATGTCACCGGAGACGACATTGAAACCTGCCGAGGCGAGAGTGTAAGCCATTCGGCCGCTCCCGGTTGCCACGTCGAGCACAGTCTGGTTCTTGTGCAGTTGAGCATGCTCGACCGCAGTTCGATACTCGCCAAGCATGTCGTATCCAGATTTTGCCAGAATAGAATCTGAGTCTTTAAGCGGATAAGATAAGCCGCATGGTCCCAAAACGTTGCCCCCATTAGATTCACATTGGTCACGGACTAAGCGCAGCGATACTGCTATCGCGATAACGCTATGTGTAACCTACACTTAGTATAGCTTCGGCTTTTGCCGGTGTCAATCCTCTACAAGAGTTTCAGTCCTGCTCCAGCGAATACGGCCAGCTGGCAAGTCCCCCATTGAGGAAGCACATATTCTTAAAGCCCGCGCCGTCCAAGATGCGCTCGGCCTCGTAGCTCCGGACACTTAATCTTGCAGGAAGCCACTATTGGAAGTGACGGTTCTTTTCGATATTTGATCAACACGGGCATTCCAAAGCAAGTATCTGATCTACTGTGGGAAACCACAAGAGGATTACACGCCGGACCAATGATTACCAGGTTCTTCGCGGCGCCTGAGATCACACATGATATATTACCAGCTATCCAATTGCACTGTCTGCAGTCGGCTCGGCTTCGGTTTCTATAATCGCCGTAGCTTCCAGGGTGGAGGCAAGCGGTATCGGGATCCCGAGGAATGGAAGATCATCGAAAATGCACATCCTGCGATTATTACGCTGGAGGAAGCCGACGCAATCTATGTTCTAAATCAGAGGAGGAAAGCCGAGTCGGTATTTGCTTTCCGGAGGGATGATGGTTTGCAGCAGCTGTGGATCACCACTGGCAGGAAGAACCAAGGAAGGAATCGACTACTACCTCTGTGGCAGCTATCTCTATCGCCGAGGTGAAGGCTGTTCTGCCTGCTGACATGTCAGGAAAGGTGATTTAGAAGCTGACGTTTTCGGCATTCTTGAAGAGACTTTACCGGGAGATTCTTCCCAGCTGAGCGAGGCAGTAAGGCGCTATAATAATTGGGCAACCGAACAAAGCGTGCGTTATCAGGAAACCAAGAAACAGAATCTGGAAGCAATAGAGACGATAAACCTGAAGATCGAGCGGCTGATGACTGCTGTTGCGGAGGGACTACCAGCAAGTGAGGTCTCTAAAGCCATATCGGAGCTATCGGCTAAGAAGCGGCGTCTTGAACGGCTTGAAAATGTGCAGGTTCACAAACCCATTGCCGTTGATAATCTTCTCAAGAAAGCACGTGAGCTGAGGAAGAGACTGGAGTGCAGTGACGATGGGCAGAAAAGGTTAGTGCTCAAGCAGTTCATCAGGAGCATAATCGTGCACCCTGACAAGAAACAAATCCTCATAAAAGTCAAAAGCCCACTCCCTCTATTGGGAATGGACTCCGGACTTGGTCATTCATGTGGTAGCCCGCTTTGCATCTCCTCGAACTTGTTCTCAACCAATTCTCTAGTGCTCAAGATGCATTGCTCACGCTCGAAAAAGGGTGATTTATTCGGATTTTTTGTCAAACGGCTGACCGCTTTCTCTTTCCTCGAAATTACCTCATTCTTTTCACTAGTCCAGCGCGGTGTCGACCTTTGCACCATGCGAAGTCGGTTTTTTGTCTATACATCCGAATCTTAAGCTCGGGATTGTATTTGTCCGGTCAGCAGGACACACTCTGCAATCCACAGCTCATTCAGTAACATTAACTGTTAGTCGACCAGGGTCAAGTGCCTGGCCATATCCAGGATTTTGATAACCATCCGGTTGGATTATTGATAGCACGCAAGTTCCAGCGGCAAGCGGATCGAAATATGACGCCATACGTGACGCGCCTGCGGTAAAACTCAGGGGGCTAACAGTCACATTACCCACAGAAGTGTCAGAACACTCTATCATTACATTCGCAGATTCTGCACCAGCTCTCAACGGTTGGTAAGTAATACCGCCGTTAGTTGGATTGTAGAATCCGCTTGAAATATAAAATAATGTATTGGCCGAGGATGTTTTAGTGTATATGGGGAAATAAGGACCAAACACAAATCCGGAAGGATAAACAACAATGTGTTTCACAGTGTCTGAGAAGCCCGGGGCAGATATTCGGATATCTGTCTCACCGATAGATACTCCTTGAACATAGAAGGTCTTTGAAGATGTCGTGCTTGCGTTTTCAAAAACCAAAGTGGCATTTCCTTGAATGGAAGATGAATCAGATATTAGGGCGATGGAACTGTCATCTATGCTTACAGTAATATCAACCGATTCGGGGGGTGCTGATTCCAACGCAAGCGCCCATGCCGCTTGCAGATTACACCCTATTTTTTGAACGGAAGTAATTTTGATGCACGGTATATTGACTATTGCAGTTAGCGTCTGTCTGCCGGAAGGAATTTGGAAACCATGGGGTGTTCCCAGCGATATGACACACGATCCAACACCAACCGGATCAAAAGAATCAGTAGCTGAAGAACTGTTTGCAGTAATTGTAGCTGGGTTTGTTGTGACTATGCCTACGCCTGCATCAGAAGTGTCTATGGGAATATCCACACTTAGGCCGCCCCGCAAATTTTGGTATTGTAAAATACTAAGTGTGTCGGGGCTAAGCATAGCGCTCTTTATAGCTATTGATGTGTTGGCAGCGTATTTATTTGTTGTAATGCTCGATAAATCCAGAACGAATCCAGACGGATTTACAGTTATTGTGCTTGATGCCGGCGTATATTCAGGAGCTGATATTGTCAGATTGGTTGTGCCAATACTACAACCCTGAACATAGTATTTCGCAAACCCACTCTTTGCACCTGTTAATATAACAGTCTTGCTGCCCTCAAGTAGCGGATCTGTGCTCAGTGTAGCAATAGACTCATCATCCACGCTTAACGTAACATCTGCAGTGCTAGACGGACCAGTTTGGAAAGACACGTATTTAGCTAACTGGAGATTGCACCCAATATCAGCGCTGGCATCATCTATTTTTGGATGAACAACATTTAGTGTAAGTTGTTGTTTTTCGCTTGGTGTAGTGAAACCAGTTGGTGTGGAAAGAGAGATTGCAGTGCTGCCATACTCGAGTTTCTTTATCCTGGCAGTATAATACTCATTATACATGTATGGAGATTCCCAGCCGTCTATCACAAGTGGATTGTCCACCAGTGTTACGACAGCAGGATTCAAATTACTAAGTGCAACCTTTACGCCTGTTGTATTATAGGAAAGGCATTGGCTGTTGTATAATACCGCGTGCGTAACCGGATCTAGTAATGCGCAGGAAATCTGAATACTAGTATAGGCATCTCCGGTGTATTTATTAAATGAAATGCTTGAATCGCCATAGAATACGAAACCTGTGGGAAAGAGATTAACTCTCAATATTCCTCTTTGGCCATCTGATGAGATTGCAGCTATACGTGCTGTTCCACAAGAAGCATTACCGACAATAGTATAATAGATGTAGCTATAATTGGCGCTTAATGATACATTAGTGCGTGGAGTAGGATCATCGTCTGATGCTAACAGTAGGAGTCCGGGATCAAGACTTGTAAGATTAACCATTATAGGCAAATCTTTAGTAGCTGGATTGGAAAGAGTTGCAATAGCTGCACGCTGAAAGTGATTTCCAAGCTGTGCATCTTCATCGACTATTCGACGTCCATCAACAAACTCGGGAATGTCATAATATGAAGCTTCCAAATACACATTATCGTTTACACACTTAAGCTGGCCCCTGGACGTAACATAATCTCCTGTTCGCACGATATGCCCTGGTTCAAGCACTCGCAATGGGTTACCACTCCCATCGTCTACATCAAAGTAATTCCCATCAACGTATGTCGCTCTACCCCAAACCTTGAATAAGAACTTTGACGTCGAAAACTTAGCCGTTTCAGAAACAGCGTCAGAGTTGCTGATTCCCACCACTGGCAAAGTTGTGTAGTGTGATTCTGCATCGCAAGAGGTGTTACCGGAATTGTCCGTAGCTATCACAGTCACATTATGCAAGCCATTTGTGCTGCAAGCCATTATAGAGCCTTGCCAAGCATTGTTAACAAGCTGAAGCGGTACTGAATCAGCAGTAACCGATGATATTCCAGTGTCATCCTGAGCATGAACTGTGACGTATACCATATCACCTGCTGCAGAAATCTCAGGAGATAAAGATACCGAACTGATCGTCGGAGTCATATCATCTGCAAACGAAACTGATACCACGTTACACAGAACCACGACCATACAACAAAGTAGCGATTTCATCCGCGTTAGAACCTCAATAATATCAACATCCAATCATATGTACGACAATGTTATCTCAGTATATCATGCAAGCGACTACCATACAAGCTTATATAAATGCTGTATTTCCCAGAGATTCCACCGAATGCCAAAAACCCATATCTCAGCAGCTTCCGTAATCCGATTGCGTAATATCCTTATCGTTTCTTTTCGACCTCGATCATATGCATAGTGAATATGTTTTCGCCGAATATTCGGTATTGGTTTTTAAGTACACAGACCATCGGAGAAGAGCAATGAACACTATCCACAATCAACTTTCAGACCTACCGAACCTTTCGCATGACGAGTTGAAGCAGTTATGGCGACAACTGTTCGGCAAACCCCCGCCTGCTTACAGCCGCCCTTATCTCATCAAACGGCTAGCCTACCGAATCCAGGAGATTCACTACGGCGGGCTGTCGGAGAACTTGCATGCAACTATGCGCGAAACTCTCAGGACAAGCGAATTCGATCAAAATGCAGTTAAGATCAGCTCGGCGCACAAGAAACATCAATTTACTCCATTATTAGGAACGCGGTTTGTGCGCAAATGGCACGGTAATCGATACGAGGTAACGGTAATCCCCGGCGGGTTTGAGTATCAGGGACAGCGTTACCGGTCCTTGACTGCCGTCGCAAAGGCCATTACCGGCACCCACTATAACGGTAGAACATTCTTTGGACTATATAAAAAGGAGAAATAAGAACATGAGTACTCACGTATGTGCCAAAGAATCAAAACCGCAGATCCGGTGCGCCATATATACACGCAAGTCGACTGACGAAGGTCTTGAACAGGAATACAACAGCCTCGACGCTCAGAGAGAAGCGGCTGAAGCATACATCGCAAGCCAGAAGCACGAAGGATGGGTGGCGTTGTCGAAGAAATATGATGACGGCGGTTTTACCGGTGCGAATATGGACCGCCCTGCATTGAAGCGACTGCTGAGAGATGTCGAAGACGGCAAAATCGACTCGATTATTGTTTATAAAGTTGGCCGACTGTCCAGGTCGCTCCTCGACTTTGCAAAGATAATCGAAACGCTCGACTCACACGGGGTTTCATTTGTTTCCGTCACACAGCAGTTCAACACTACAACCCCGATGGGTCGACTAACTCTGAATATACTGCTGTCATTTGCCCAGTTCGAGCGCGAGATCATCAGCGAGCGTGTTCGAGACAAAATTGCAGGTGCAAAACGTAAAGGCAAATTCACTGGCGGAACGCCGACCTACGGTTATGACATAGACTATGAGAAACACAAACTTGTGATAAACGAGCGGGAGGCGAAGGTAGTGAAACACATCTTTAGGCTCTTTACAGAAACGCACTCTGGATTAACCGTTTCAAAAGAGCTTAATGCTAAGGGTATAACTACAAAATCATGGACAACAAGGAATGGCAAGTTTCACTCGGGCAAGAAATGGAATGCCTCTCTCGTTTATCGCATGCTCAACAATCGCCTATACCTTGGCAAAATGGCATATAAAGATGGCGTTTACCGAGGCGAGCACAAAGCTATCATCTCGCAAACCCTGTGGAAAAAGGCCCATTCAATCATAAGCAGTGGGGCCGGGCCGCGCATATATAATAAGACCCACTCATTGCTCGAAGGTATCGTTCGGTGCGGCCACTGCAATCGGTCGATGACAAGCATATATACAAAACGAAGAGACAATATCTATCATTATTATCTATGCACGGGTGCTGCGAAAGACGGTTACGATTCCTGTCTGTTGAAGACGGTATCTTCTGGTCGACTGGAGGAAGCGGTTACTAACCAAATTCGGTCCACCCTTCGGTCACCGGATACAGTGACTCACATACTCGGATCTGACGCGGACCCAGTTGTCATTTGGGGAACGCACGATATGCTCGCCAAGGTGGACTCAGAGTGGGATGCAATATCTCCTGCTGAACAAAAGCGACTCATTATATCGCTGGTGCGCGAGATTATTGTATATAAAGATTCGCTGGCTCTAGAAATTCGAGCGGCTGGCTTGCAGGTCATCGCCAATATTGAGAGTTTTGACGCAGACGATTTTCAGCTAAGCATTCCAGTGGAGATGAAGAAGCGCAGTGGACAGAAAGAGATAATCCTACCTGGCGGGGCAACATCTCGGGTGCTATGCAAACATAGTGCGGTAGCCATTGCTCTGGCCCGCGCCTACTGCTGGCTGGAGCTTCTTGAATCCGGCAAATATCGCTCGATAAATGACATGTCCCAAAAACTCGGCATCTGCAGTGCATATATGGCTCGAATTATGAGACTAACCTTGCTTGCACCGGATATAGCGGAAGCAATAGTTTATGGCAGAAAACCAGACGGACTTTCATTAAATAAATTCGTGAAGTCGATCCCGAAAAATTGGCATGAGCAGAGGATATTATATGGATTCGCAGAAAAACCTGACTTATAAGCAATCATGAGATCAAGATATCTCTAGTTCTCAAGATTTAGAGAAAAAAGGCAGCAGGGCGACAACAAAATTACAACACATAGAGCGCAGGCTCGAAAAACGAGCTCTCATGATTGATGGCTACTTAGCGACAAAACAGAGGATAATCACGCTCAACAAACGTATACTTGCCTCTAGTGCAGCACTGTTAATGTTGCATCAGAGGCAAGCATGACAAAGTTGTGATGGTAGCCCCGAAGGGATTCGAACCCTCGATCTCATAGCTGAGAACCATGCATCCTTGACCACTAGACGACGGGGCCTTGATCCTGCTCATTACTGAGCAACAACATACAACGACTGGCCAAAGCCAAGCCAATAACCAGTTGAATTATACCAGAATGCGCCTCTTTATGTCAATGAAAAGAAACAACTAAAGGACACGCACATAAGCGTTGCCTGGAACGCGCCTTATCACACCTTTCATCTCCAAGACGGTCATCGTGCCCGCAACCATCGATGCGCTGAGACCACTGGCCGCAATTATCTCGTCCATCGGCATCGGTTCCAGTGAAAGCTGTGAAACAATCTTTTGCTCTTGTTCATTCAGCGACTCCATTGGGACAGTTGGTCGATCTATGCATTCGCTTTTCTTGTCGATGCCGAGCTCGTCAAGGATGTCCTGAGCACTTTCGACAAGCCGCGCACCATCCTTGATAAGCTGGTGGCATCCAGAGTTGCGCTCGTCATCGACATTGCCCGGCACTGCATAAACATCTTTTCCCTGTTCCAACGCATAACTTGCGGTTATCAGCGCGCCGGATTTTGATGGACACTGGCAAACAAGCACGCTGAGACTCAGTCCGCTGATGAGACGGTTACGAGAAGGAAACCTCCATGGCTCAGGGGTAGAACCTAATGGAAATTCCGATACGACGGCTCCGCTCCGAGCGATGGCATCGAAGAGATTCTTGTTTTCCGCAGGGTAAGCAACATCAATTCCGGAACCCAGAAACGCGATTGTCCTGCCGCCGACTTCCAGCGCTCCCTTGTGTGCAGCCGTGTCTATACCGCGCGCGCCGCCGCTCACAACAGTAAGACCACGCGCCGCCAAATCCCGCGAAACACGTTCAGCAACCGACCTGCCGTAAACCGTCGCTTTTCGAGACCCGACAATCGCAACCGCCAGCTTGTCCGGTTCGATAATACGCCCGCCAACATATAATACCGGGGGTGGATCAAATATCTGCTTAAGTCCGGCCGGATAGTCACCTGAGGTGATAGGAATAAGAGTGATCGCCTTGTCTTCCATCAGCCTCAAATCGCGTTCGATTGCGGCCGGCACAGGCCCGAACACTTTTGCTCTGCCCTTGTCCGTAAGATGTTCGACACTTTCCAGCTCGACCTCAGACGCTTCAAAGACGGCCTCAGGGCCACCGAACCGCTCGATTAGAGCAACGGCAGCCCTTGGCGACAACTCCAGCCGACTCAGCCTCAACCAAGCCCTGAGTTCATGTTCTTGAATCATATTTTCGTCGTTCTCACTGGGTGTCCGGCGGGCTTTGCATTCCGTCATCGGACGCCTGGCTGGGAAATCCCGGCATAGACGGAGGGGGGGGCGGTGAACTTTCCGAGCCACTGTCTCCAACACTGCCTGCTCCAGGCATCGGAGGAGCCTCCGGCTGCCTAGTTCGCCGATCTCCAGTCTTCTTTTCTGTTTTCTTTTCCTTGGTTGTCTTTCCTGTTTCCTTAACCACTCGCTTTGGCGGCGGCAGGCTGTTGTCTGCAAAGAAGAACCATTCCCTGTTCAGTTCATTGCCACAATAGTCCTTAGCCGTAAGCTTAATAGTATGCACGCCGTTAGAGAGCGTCACACCGGATTTGCCGTCGGTTCCGGCATCGGTCTCATAAGAAATCGTCGATGTCGCAAGGTCAGTCTTATATGTCAGCGGATTTGTTCCGTCCAAGGTCAGAGTAACACTGGAAAAGTCGACGCCACTTCCGGCATCGTAAACAATGGCGGACATCTTGATGGGCGGAACGCCCGAAATGGCAATGGCATTAGTGGGAGCCAGATTGTAATCCGTCGGCGGAGTGTTGTCCGGCGCTTGCGGCGAGAAGCAATGCAGCGTTCCATCATCAGTCAACACCAGCAGCGAGTTGTTTGCGACAATAGGTGAACAGGAAGCGTCGGTATAATTCGCTCCGGCGGAATTGATTTGCGACGGAGAAGCGATATAACGCCATTTGAGACTACCATCCGTTGCGGAATATGCAGCAACGACTCCTTTGTTGGTCGTCACATAAACCGTGTCGTCCGCTATTGTAGGGCTTGAGGTGGGTAATGTTCCAAGATCGACAGCCTCAGTCCACTTCAGCGTCGGCTGCCTGGTGGTCAGAGTATAAGCATAGAGCTTTTTATCCCGGCAGGGAATGTAGATGTCCATCCCGTTCGCCGCGGGGGTAGCCGCAACTTCCGCAGGCAACTTGATAAACCACTTTAGCTGCCCACCTCGCACAGAGATCCCATAGACCGCGCTGCCCAGCGCCAACACCACCTGATTGTTGGTAATCATCGGCGAGGTTCTCACCGGAGCCCCGGACATTCTAAACTGCCACCTTAGCTTGCCCGAACTCTCATTAATCCCATACATATTGCCGTCCATACACGCCGCGACAAGCATCCCGGACCCGATTGCGAGCCCCTGTGCGTAGTCGTCCCGCGCAGTGAACGGCTTGGACCATGTTGCTTCGCCCGTTTCGGCGTCAATGCTGTAAACGGAGTTATCATCGGCGGCAATATAGATAATGCCCTCGTCGATTACCGGCGAGCACCTTATGGGCCCGCGAGTCTGATACGCCCACTTAAAAACGCCGGTAGTGGCATCAATGCAATACATATTGCCGTCCACCGACGCGAAGTACAAATTATCTTCCCAAAAAGCCGGTGTACTTTTAATGGCCCCGCTCAACGGCCGGTCGGCCGGATACTGCCATATCTTGCAGCCCGTCTCAAGGTCGATCGCATATACGTTCGACCCACTCGCAAAATAACACACGCCATCGGCCACAATCGGCGCTGCAGGGTTGTTGTCGAACTTGTTTGCGGTGAATTCCCAATTCAGCGCAACTGGAAGCTGCAGTTTTTCCGCAGTAAAGCCGCTCTGATCAGGTTCGTAGCGTCCCATCAAACAATCCGCGGAAAAAGCGGCGGACGAAGCGAGGACAAAAATAGCTGCCAGCAAACCGGCACGCCGAAAAATCATGGATATTCCTCCAACCGTGTTCGGGCTTGCACCCTACAGGTAAGATTATACTGCCGAGGCGCAAGGGCGTCAACTGAGGCAGACAACGTAAAACGCTTTGCGTTTTCTGTTATTTGCTATGCGTTAGACGTTCATAAAGGTCATCAGGTTCCTGACTGGATGTATACTCCGGGGATTAGAAGAATTTAAACGTGACGTTGACACCGCTCACGCTTATAACGGCCTCGCCGTCGGACATATCCACCTGAACGTCCGACACCTTCTGGCTACTGACCTGATTAGCCAGCTTACCGGTGCGCTGCACTTCTCCGTTGGCCGTAGCCAGGACTTTGCCCGACTCGCCCTTAAGGTCGAGCGTGCCGTCAAACGTATAGAGGGCAAGCGGTGTGTCTACCTGCTTTTCGGCTTTCGCGGAGCCGCTGACATCGAACGACCTGCCGATTGTAAACGTAACCGGAGCGCTGATGCCGCCCAGCATAACCTTGCCTGTGCCGCTTACCTCGCCTTCGGAAGTAATGCTGAGTTTTGCGTTGACTATCGGTTTGGTGGCGGACCGGATCGTTCCCTTGCCATCAAGACCCTTATCTGTCAGCGAAAGGTCAGCCTGCAGATCCACTCCCGCCGCTTCACTATTCAGAGAAATCGAACCGGTAATCTTTCCCTTCGACGAACGTTCCAGCGACACTTTTTGATCGCCGGCCGGCCCCAAGGCAAGAGCGCCGGTCGCGCTGCCCGAGCCGTCATCGCGTACGGTTCCCTGCACATCCTTGATATCGAAACCCGCTATATTCAGCTTGTCGGGCCACTGCCACTCATCAGCGCGAGCGCTTTGCGCTGCCACCAATGCCAAGACCGTAACCACAAGCATTGTCAGTATTGTATTGCGTCGCATTTCCAGCATTCCTCCGGTAACGCACACATCCGTTATTCCACAGACACGTTATATTACTCATAGACGATACTTTGCGGTTCCATTACCCGGCAATACAGATTCTTTGCCGCCAAAATGAAGGATTCCTCCGTCGCAACTAGAAGTAAGACGTTGGAATCAAGGAGTTTTATAATATCTAAAAGGGGTTATCGAATTGGGCGCAGACTATAGAGCGAAATATTTCAGCCGAACCGAAAGCGGCTTCCCGGAGGAAGTCGAGATTCTCGGCACTACATATATAAAGGTGGAAGACCTGCGATACGGCACAAACCCGCACCAGGGAGCCAGTTTTTATCGACCCAAAGGATCGTCAGGGCTGACCTTCGGCGACATGGAACAGCTAAAAAGTGGAAAATCCGGCCTTTCTGAGACCAACTACGGCGACCTGAACCACGGGTCTAATATTGTAAAATACTTCGACCGGCCCGCATGCGCGGTCATGAAGCACCTGAACCCCAGCGGAGCCGCAGTGCAAGTTGGCAATCAGGACACCCGCACGGTCTATATGCGCGCACGCGATGCCGATGCCGTGGCGGCGTTCGGTGGAACCGCCGTGTTCAACACGAAAGTCGACGCCGATACCGCAAAAGAGATTATGACCAGCGTCGTAGAGGTGGTCGCGGCTCCCGAGTTCGACAATGAAGCTCTGAGCATCTTAAGCGACTACGAAACGTATAAAATGAACAAGGAAATCAGGGTAATCAAGCTGCCCAACATGGCGAACCTGCCCAAATGGGTAGGCGACGAAGCCGCTCCGACAATCAAGACTCTAGCCGATGGCACCCTGGTCGTCGCGGAAGCCCTGCTCACCAAAGTAAAAGGTGCAGGCGATCTCACAATCGCATCGACCGAGCATGCCAAACACGGCAAGTTTGTTATCGAGACACAGCCGACCCCGCAGCAATTGGACGACCTTCTGTTCAGCTGGTACGTCAATCTCAATGTGCGCTCCAACGGTATCGTCATCGCAAAGAACGGCGTGACTCTGGCGGTGGGCACTGGCCAGCAGGATCGCGTGACGGCCGTGCAGCAGGCCATTCGCAAAGCCGGAGAAAGATTCAAAGGCGACGAAACTCTCCAAGGCGCGGTAATGAGTTCGGATGCGTTTTTCCCGTTCAGAGACAGCGTAGACGCGGCAGCCGAAGCGGGTATAAAGGCTATAGTACAGCCAGGCGGGTCGGTTCGCGACTGGGAGTCCATCAAGGCCTGCAATGAACTTGGAATTTCCATGGTCTTCACCGGAGAGAGATGCTTCTCCCACCATTAGGAACACATAAAGGACACAACCATTGCAGCGAATGAGCCTTTACATTCTCCCGATAATCGGCCTGATCGCAACGATACTCGCTGGATGCGGACGAGTGGAGCACAAAGCCGAAAACCAGATTGCTGAAGCCCTTCAGGAAAAGATAGGCCCGGCAAGATCTTATGACGTGAATATCTGTGGCTCGCCGCTCAAGCTAATCAAGGGCAAGATGGAGAGGCTGGACATCGTCGGCCAAGATGTTCAGCTCAAGAACGGCTTCAAGCTCGCGCTGTTGAAGGTATCCGTCTACGGCCTGGTTTTCGACACAGACACAAAAGAAATCAGAAGAGCGGACAAAACAGCCTATTCCGCGACCATCAGCCAGAGCGAACTCACGCGATATCTGACAAAGACATATCCCGACATACCCGACCTCAAAGTTGGGCTGCGCGACGGCCTGATAGACGTCTCAGCAAGACCAACAGTGGCCGGGGTAGGCGCCACAGTCAAAGCCGAGGCCGACCTCCAGGCTAAAGATGGCCACAAGCTGGTTCTGGATCTGAAGAAAGTGTCAGCAGCAGGAATTCCGGCGCCCGGCTTTGCCAGAGAGTATATAGAGACAAAGATCAACCCCGTTCTCGACTCCAGAGACCTCGGTTTCAACGCGACCGTCTGCTCAGTAAAACTGGCGCGCGGCTCTATCACCATATCTGGCAATCTGGACTTAGTGCCTATGTGACTTTTGTATTGAGGGTTTCACCCTCAAACTCCTGGCCAAGGGCCTCCGCCCTTGGAACCCGCTGGGGCCGCGGGCCCCAGACCCCTATATCGAAATTGATTTATCCCATGTGGGATAAATCAATTTCGGGACAGAACGTCCAGGAAACCGGGTTTCCTGGTGGAGTCCAGAGGCAAAGCCTTTGCAAAGCAAATTGTTTACCCCTTAAGATCCTTATAGTTGTGTAAACAATTTGCTTTGGCAGGGATTGGGGCAGAGCCCCAACTCAAAAATAACGCAGAGGCGGAAAACTCCACCTCTGCGCATGTTATTCGGAACCGTCAAACCGCCGTCCGTGATCGCCATAAACCTTCTCCGGGATCACTCCGACGTATTCGTCTGGGTTATCCTCGAAGACTCTTCTACAATGATCGCTCTCAAAGTAATAGGTCTGGCCTCTATATTCGGAGGTAAATTTGACGTCTTCCTTGCGGATTTCCATCATACATACCGGATCAGTCACCATCATCTGAACCACCTCCACCCCACATTAGGATATTACCCTAATAATGAGGAAAGCATGTCAGACAACAGCAGGAAGAGTTATAATCACGCGCGTGCCCTGGCCGACGACACTCTCAATCACCATCGAGCCGCTATGAGCATCGACTATACTCCTGCATATCGCAAGCCCCAGACCGGAACCGCCGCTTCGCTTTGCGCGAGCCTGATCGACTCGATAAAACCTCTCGCAGAGGTGAGGCAGATGCTCAGCAGCTATGCCCTCGCCGGTATCGGAAACCGTAAGCGCAACCGAGTCGCCGTTTCCACTCGCCTGCAGCAGCACTTCGCCGCCGGAAGGTGTATAGCGCAGTGCGTTTTCCAAAAGATTAATTACGAGACGATTTAGGTGCTCAGGATCGCCATATATCATCCCTGCAGACTGCGGCGCGTCGATGCGCACTTTCGCATCATTCTCACTCCGGCGAACCGTTGCAGCCGCCTGCTCGAACAATTTGCGCGGGTCGACAGCCTGAAAGTCCCTGGACAACTGTCCGCCGTCCGAGCGCGCCAGAAGCAGCAAATCCTGCACCAGGCGGCTCATAGTGTCCGCCGACTGATCGATATTAGTTAGAGCCTCGCGATACTGCTCCGGCGTCCTCTCGCCGCGCAGCGTCAGAGACGTATTGGCCTTGATTGCCGTAAGCGGAGTACGCAGTTCGTGAGAGGCATCCGACGTAAACCGACGCTCCCGCTCAAACGCCTGCCTCAATTGCAAAAACGCCTTGTCCAGCCTTGCGAGCATGCCGTTAATGGTAGCGGCAAGATGAGCGAATTCGTCCGCGCCAATCACGGGAATCCGGCGCGAAAGGTCGCTGTCGCTAATCGCGGAGGCGGATTTCACCATCTGCCGGAGAGGTTTAAGCGCCCGGCTCGTCAAAAACAATCCCCCTACGCCGGCCACCAAAAGCGCCACCGGCACAAGTATGGTGAGAGTCATCGTAAGGCTCTCCAGCATCACCTTGACCTCGGCAAACGAGGCGGCAATTTGAACAACCCCCACTCTATGATCTTTATACTCAATCGGTCTGGAGAAGACTCGCAGAGGAGCATCATTTTCAGTGACGTATGAAAAGACCGACTCGCCGGAAGCAGCCCGCTTGAACGCGATTTTGTCCAGAAGACGTTCCTGAACGTCGGCCAACTTGCCTGTCGGGCGAGTCGAGCGGCCTTTCAGGTCGTACTGGCGCAGCGTCACAGGAAAATGCCTCTTGTGGCGCTTATCCATAGGCGGACCGGGCGGAATCTTGCCGGAACGCGTATCGGAAATCATCTCCACATACTGCTCGGCCATGCCCGTCAGCCGTCGATCTATCTCCGAAAGCAGGTAGGATCGCACCGAGACATGCACCACTGCCAGAAACACGAACAGCACCATCGCCAGCACGCCGATATTCCAGAGCGTCAGTCGAAAACGCACCGAACTGAACGGGCTGCCTATATGTTTAGCCGGATGTTTCATGACGATTCCTCATCGGGACGCTTTAACATGTACCCCAGACCATGAACTGTATGTATGAGCTTGACCGGACGATCCGCGTCGATTTTCCTGCGCAGCATGCGAATATAAACATCCACCGTGTTAGACAGGCTATCTTCATTGTTCCACACACGGTATTGAATGGCGTCCCTGCTCATCACGCGGCCTTCATTGACGGCGAGCGCCTCCAGCAGCGAAAACTCGCGCGAAGTGAGAGCGACTTCCTTGCCGTCGCAAAGCACGCGATGCGCAATAGTATCCATTTCAAGATGCCCGATACGTATCACTTTGCCTTTTGAGAGCTTATCTCGCCTGATAAGCGCCCTAACGCGAGCCAGAAGTTCGTCGAAATCGAACGGTTTCGGCAGATAATCGTCCGCGCCCAACTCCAGCCCTCTCACGCGATCGCGCACGGTGTCGCGAGCAGTAAGCATCAAAATCGGAGTATTGACCCGACGGTTTCGCAGTTGTTCGCAGATAGTCCAGCCGTCGATTCCGGGCAGCATCAGATCGAGGATAATCAGAACGTAATCTTTATCACAAGCCAAGTCCAGGCCTACCCTGCCGTCCTCGGCGGTATCGACCGTATATACGCCGTCTTCTTCAAGCCCGCGTTTGATAACTTCCCTTATCGGCGCCTCGTCTTCCACCAGCAAGATCTTCATCTGACAACATCCTCACCTGTCGCCAGTATAGCACGATCTCCAACATCGCCACAAGGCTGAAAGCAGGATATATCCATCGTTTCATAACTTCTTCATATAGGGCAAGTAACATGCTGACATAGGATCATCATTCGATTCAGGAGGCTTGACATGAACGGATTGAAATTCGCGTTCAGATGGGCTATGGCGGCAATGCTGGCTCTATCAATCGGCGCGATATGCTCGGCGGACGAAGCTCCAGCACCTCCGAAAACTGGAACACTGACCGCCAAAGGCAAGGGCATGGCAATGCTCAAGCTGGAACAGGGCGCTGTCGTTCTCAGCTCATTCAAGGGCGATCTGTGGGTAAGCGAAAATGCGACCGTCTCCATCGACGGCAAATCAGCTGAAAAAGTCAAAAAGAGTATGAGCGAACTTATGGCCGGCAAAGGTCCCGGCAAACCGTCCACCAACAGCAACAACACCGATTCAAAAAAACCGGCGGATACGGCTGGATATCTATACAAAAATGTTGATGGAACCGCAACCATCACCGGAACCAATGTCGACATCCATGTGCAGATGACCGCGGGAGAAATCCGGGCAGCCGGGATCGGCGCGGCTATGATGATGGGCGACGGCACATACATTACCACCAAGGAAGGCGTGGAAGGTAAAACTGACGGCAAATGGACAGCCATGTCAAAAATGCCGAGCGGTGGTGAGGGTGGTATGGGCAGACCAGGCGGACCTCCTCCCGGCGGCGAAGGCGGCATGGGCGGTCCCGGCGGGCCTCCTCCAGGTGGCGAAAGCGGCAGCAAACCCGAATCTCGGCAGATGAAATGCGTGAAGTTCGGGGACGCGAAAGATATGCAGATGCCGGGAATGCCCGGTAGAAAATAATCTGCTCAAGTTTCTGCCGGGTTTTGTAGCCGTCCCAATCGACTGCAGACCCGGCAGAATTCATTCCTTAGTCGCCTCAATTCACAGCAACCGGATCGGTAACCGTGTTAACGCACTTAACCAGCCGCACAGTGGTAGAGCCATCAAACCTGAACAGCACCTCGTCAACCAACTGTCGCATCATGTAGATTCCCATGCCGCCCTCAACCATTGAGTCCGGCCTGTGATCCGGGACGACATCCGGCAGAAAACCAGCGCCGGGGTCGGTAACATCTATGGAGAGTCTGCGCGAACCTGCCACACATTTTATCGCTATCCGATGCTCTGGATTGCACAGACACCCATGTCTGATGGCATTCGCGATTGCTTCTCCGACCGCAATGAGGATGTCCTGGGCCTCCGACCGAGTAAATGGCATCGACCTCACGACCTCTTCCACCCGGCAGCGCGCCATCGCAGCGGTCTCAGGACAAGCGGGAACGCTGAAACTGCTCACTCGCCAGAACCCATGGTCTACGCAAGCCGAACCCTGCCCTCCGCACACCGGCACATCTTCGACCAGCGAACTGAAATATACCGCCGCCCCGCATAAAGTCAGGACTCTGCTCACCTGGTCGCTGGCTCCTGTCAATTCGACGGACGCCCCCATCTCCATCGCCTTCGCGGCGCATCGTATCAGTGTCGAGAGAGCGCTGGAATCGATATAGCGCACTTCACTGAGATCTGCGCGAATCGTCCGATGCCCCGCCTTAAGACAGCGCTCAAAAGCCTCAGACATGCGATCCCTGTTGTGAAAATCGACCTGTCCTCTCAGTTTCACCGTTGGCGGTACATCTCTACTTACAGATATCTTTAGATCCGACATAACACTTGCCATTATTCCACTGCCTTGATGAGCAGCATCGCGGCATCATCACCAAGCTTTCCATCGGCAAACCGAGCCGCATGCCCAAGAATACAATCACATATTTCCTGCGCCGGCTTACCGGCCTCCTTTTCGACTATATCCAGCACCGCCTCATGCCCGAGCCGGTCTGAGCCGGACCCAGCGTCGGTCACCCCGTCGGTATAGAGAAGAACAATATCCCCCTCAGAAAGATCCACCTTATGCTCCAGATACTTTGCCCCGCCCAACAACCCCAAAGCCGGGCCGGTAACATCCAATGCCGTGGCGAAACCGGCATCGCGACAGTAGCATATAGGCTGTTCGTGGCCTGCGTTGGCGTAGAGAAGCGTCCGTTCACGATCATTTACCACCGCATATACCAGGGTGACAAACACCTCCGGCGGAGTGCAAGCTGAAAGAGCTTCATTGAGCCTGCCGAGCACGCTGCCCGGATCGCAATGCCGGAGAGCGTAAGCCCTGAGCATATATTTGGTCATCGCGGTATATACCGCCGCCTTCAAACCCTTGCCCGAAACATCAGCCATCACCACGCCAAACAACCCTTCACGCAGAGGAAACACATCGTAGAAGTCTCCGCCCACAAGCTCCTCGTCAAGCGCCGGGCGATAGTGCTGCGCGATTTCGAACCCACAGATATAAGGCAGTTCGTTAGGCACAAAGCTCATCTGCAGCTTGTCGGAGATGTAGTGTTCGCGGCGATATATCTCCTGAATGCGCTCCCTGGCGCGCTCCTGCTCGGTAATGTCCGTAGCAGCGACCACTGCGCCAGTAATACGCCCGCCTGCGTCTTGAAGCGGAGCGCTGTTCATCAGGAACGACCTAATGCCCGCGCCGGACGTCTGCCAGTGAACGACTTCGTCCGTGCAAACCTCGCCCTTCAGCGACCGCGCCACCGGATAGTTTTCAGGATTTATTTGATGCCCGTCACTCTCGACCGCCTTAAGCAGCGATGCTTGAGCGCCACCGAGGCCGGACAGCCACTGTTCCAGCCCGACGTTCTCGCACATATGCTGAGCCGCCGAGTTATACATCGCCACATTCCAATCGGCATCGTAAACGAACAATGGAACCGGCACCGCCTCAAGCACGGTCTTCAAGCGAGTACGTTCGACCGCAATCTCAGCCGCCCTACGCTCAGCCAGCGCCGCCAGCTCAGCGAGCCTTTCCCGCGCGCTAACTTCTCTGGTAACGTCGAGCGCCAGCAGCGCCAAGGCATTTATGGGGCCATCTTCTGAGGGTATTTGCAAATGGATGATGCTGCCGGTGTAATACGCCGCGCCTTTGGCGAACCCATCGTAACGAAAATCACGCACGCGTAACGGTCGTCCCGTATTGCGAGCCTCGCGCAACAGATTCATCAGCCCGGATTCTTCAGCAAGGGGAAGAGCCGCTTGCAGGAGTTCGCCAATAGGCAGGGATTGATTGTCGCAGAAATACTTGAAGTAAGCTCTGTTTCCGCCCAGTATTCTAAAGTCGGCGTCCAGCAATATCACGCCGGCCGGAAGATTTTCCATGAGGCAGCGCAACGATTTCTGCTGCTCGGATATATCGGCCAGCAGGGTATTGAACAAATTATCTCGCATTACGGCGCGCTCCTGTCAGCGGCGCGGCGCGAGTATCTTATGGTTGATGCGCAAGCTGTAAAACTTAGCTTCGTTGACACAACAATTCCCCCTTTAGCCTCACAAGAGGCACGGTAGAAGTTGAATAGTCACGACTGCGTCATTACTGCTTCGCAGAGATCGGCTACAACGTATCACAATGATGCAAAAATGTCAACCCCTTTTCCAAACAGGTTGAAAAACCGCAACTTTCGCCGGAGAGTCTGCTGGAGTCTGAGCCAATTCTTGGAGGATTATATCGCATCTACCGAGCGAAAGCTGCCTGATTTTCGATGTGATATTCCCTGTTTTGTTGTCACCAATCTGATCTGGCGACCACTTCGTCACATCCACTTCCGTGCGATTATAGTAATACGCCGTTCGTTTTTGCCTCTTCAGGTCAGTTCACAGCAACCAAAACATCGTTCTGATGACTCGGCCGCCGGAAAAATCCTGTTGAAACACTGGATTTTGAGCAGCTAAACTGTTCGCATGAGGTTTTTGCGAGGCACAGAGAACAAAAATGATTCCAAGAGCAACACCGCTGAATATGTTCCAAATGCTGTTTACACGGCTACCTAATGATTTGTAATGCTGCGCATTGCTGACTCTGGACACCATTACAGCCCCCCTTTATTATTGCGATATCTGTCACAAAATTAATACATAAGTTCATTATACCATGCATGCATAGAAGTTCTCCTGTGTATGTTAGCATTCTTTACAAATGACCAGTATGGAGGACAAGGACCGGAACTTTCTCCGGCCCTGTCCGTCACGTTAGTTAGTCTCGAAATTCGAGACCAACAGCGCTGTATGGAGCAACCGTTATTGTGAATGAGCCGTCGTTAGCAACGACCATGCTTGTATCCACATAGTCTCCGGCATCATAGTCGTCTCCACTGTTACCTCGCAGAACGACTTCATAATCGATTACATTGCCGTTAGAAACTGTAGAGCTATCGTTGTTGTCAGAGAGATCTACTGTTCCTTCAATCGACTTGAGATACGTTGCATAAACGTCTTTTCCAACGACCGCTGGCCAGCAGAAAACGTGTTGCTTGGCGCTCGATGTCTTATTGAGAATAACCATACTCGCTGGTTCATCTCCGCCGCTGAAAGCGAAGACTTTTTCTTCAGATGCAATAAGCTCGCTCTGAATCTCATTGTAGTATGGTCTATACTGCTGCTGCATTAACTGCATCGCCAAGCCTACAGGCCGCTGGATGTACTGCATACCATCCGCCGGTTCCGTTGGCAGATTAGGATACAGAAAGAACGGACTGTGGCGAAGTCCCTTGCCTGCGGCACTTTGGTGCCATGCAGCATAGCTGACTAAGTCACTCGTCATCATACTTAGCGAACCATCAAGACAGTATAGCCCATCGGACAACGCATATGGATATTCAGCCGAGTCGCCGGTATCCGGATTTATACCCCACTCAGTAATGGCTATTTTTTTGTCAGTTAAGCCTGCGTCATCAAGTTCATTACGCATTTCGTCAATTCTGTGCAAAAGGCCATTGTAATTGTCTACGTCAACTCTGCCCATTGCCTCGGCACGACTTCCGCTAACATACGGGTGAATCACTATGCCGTCCCACATATCCACATATTCCGGTTGCTGGAGGAAGTGCCACAACCACCTGTTCTGGAAAAGAACGTCTGCCCACCAGTCATGCCCGAAATATCCGAGACTGTCGTCCCACAAGTGATAAGGTCCTGCAACCAATGTCTTCGCATCAGGATCACCGCTATCTTGTCCATCATCCCTGATTACGTGGTTCATCTCTTTGATAGAATCGAGCCAGCTTCTGTAATCCGGCCAGTAGCGCCACATTCTTCCTTCGACTGGACTGGTCGTGAATGCGGTGTCTGCAGACAATCTCAGCCAGTACAACTTGCGGACTGGAACGTCATCGACTTCCAACTCAGTTGGCTGCATACGAACCCAATCGGAATAATGCTGCCAAGCCGGTGGGCCTCCGTTTGCCGGTGCTTCTGCCCAATATTCAGGTTCATAACCAAGTGATACGCCTCCGTTAAGCCATGAAGCTTGAATGTCCGGGAGCGGCAACAGGAACATTCTGTATATATCATACGTAACCTCTGTTATAGCATAGGTGTTTGGATCTTCATATTCATAGGCAAGGAGGTTCTTCATTTTGGAGTAAACACCTGGACTGCGCTCAAATAACTCGTTTTCAATCGTGTTTGGATCATCCGCCCTACACACATACGTACCGTAAACAGGAGAAGGTACATGGGTGATACCGCCCGTGGGCGTCATTGTCTTCCATTGCCCGTCGGAGGCAAGATACTCCCACACCAGGGTGCCACCCACCCCGCCTTGATTCATCTGAAACTCTACAGCCCAGGGTTTGTACGGGTATCCAATGTATAGGACATTCCCGGTGCTGCCGGTACCGGTATGGCCAGCCGACCAGTCCAGAGTCATGTTAAAGTCGGAGTTATCCAGGCTTAGATAGTCTTTTATTGACGAGTCGTTATCATCATGATACCAACTAGAACCATATGCTATTCTCTCAGGATCCGATGAGCCTTCTTTCCAATAGGCTTCCGTTAATCTTAGGCCGTTGCTTGCAACCTCATTTCCAAACTCATAGACTCTGTCTCCAGAAGAATATGCACTCGCCAGATCTCCAGCAAGTTCACGAGTGAACTCATATATTGAGTCAGGATCATCCGGCACGTCCCAGTTTGCCTTCTCGTCATTTGTCGGCGGGGTACTGGCATCAATGGTCTCCCTTGAATATGAATCCAGTCCTCCGCTCATATTGACGACCATACAGACGGCCGCGTCAGAAACATCGGCCATCGCCGAAAGGCCTGTGACTCCAAACCCATGGCCGTATTCATCGGGATATGTTTGACTCCAGCCGTCGTTGACAACGCATTGGTAGTTGAACAAGAACAATGGAACTACATCGGTAAGCCAAGGTATGCGTTCGCCAGCAGCATAGGAACGCACAGTGCCAAGCATATACTTGTTCAGAACAAGCTCGAACGCGCTAGTCAGTTCTTTACCACCCCAGTTCCAGAATTCCTGACCAGTAGGGTTCTGGTGCAAACCAACCACATGACGGTTTGCCATTCCACCAGTAGCTCCCACTGCAACATCAGGGCAGTATATGCCATCGCTTACCCCGGCTGTTCCCTCACTATTCGCTCCGTTGACTGCCTTGACTGATATATAATATGCAGTAATTGGAGTGAGGGTAAGGTTGTTAACTGTAACTTCTGTAGCGGTCGCAGGATCCGGAGTTGACCAATCGACCACATCATTGCCGCCCGAGGTCGTACCTATGCAGTAGCGATATCCGTATATCCCCGACTCTGAATCCGTGGCTGATGACCAGGTCACATGTATTGATGTGAGAGACGACAGATAGTTGCCATCGTCAGTCACAGTCGGTGTGCTGGGCATCGTGGTGTCCCAACGCTCATATGCACCCATATCGACCAGATCGCCGGCCTCTCCCAAAGTCAGTATATCAAGCTGGCGATCACCGCCATCAAGATCTGTCCAGCTCTCGTCTACTGCATTGTCATCTCCAGTGTCTATACACAATGATGGATATGTCAAGCGATAGTCGGTGCTGTTGTCGCTGTTGTCGGAGTCAACGAATAGTGGATCCGATGAGATATTGCCGTCGGTTCCTGTAGGGTCAGTTATATTATAGTAGTTGCTACCGGTGTTGCTCCATACGTCGTTGTTGTAAAACGTCAGTGCTGCACCGTTGCCTCGATGGATTCCCATTGGTGAGTTTAGTGCGACAATATTATTTGTGAGCAATGTTGGAGTTCCATCCAGCATAATGGCAGCATATCCGGCACCGCCAGTATTGGCCACAATGGTATTATTTGTCATTGTGATGTTTGCCCACTGGCTGTAGATAGCACCACTGCGGCTTGTTGCTTCATTCTCAGCAATCAGATTGTTGAGCAAGTAGACCATTTCTGTGTTTCCATTACAGTAGATACCGCCACCTTGTGCGGTTGCCTCGTTTCCCGTAATGATGTTATTACTGATCTTAATCTCACCATCTGAGCAATTTATTCCGCCACCGTAACCAGCTTGATTGTCTCTAATCTCATTTAGTGTAACGGTTGCGACACTTGTCTGCGAAGAACAGTTTATTCCACCACCATTGCACGATGCCGTATTTTCCGAGATTATGTTGCCTTGAATTGCAGGTGCGCCATTTACAATATACATCCCTGCTCCACTACTGGTTGTTGTCGAGTCAGCATGATTACCCGTAATCTCGTTGTTTGAGATGATTGGCGAAGACCCACTGCAGAAGATCCCTCCGCCACGAGTAAGATTGGATGTGGCTGTCAGGCAATTGTCAATAATTTTGTTGTTGGATATAGTTGGAGAAGCACTGAGACATATAATACCTCCTCCACTGCGACTGCTTCCAGATACGGTTCCACTGCCGTGTGTAATTGTGAACCCGTCAATAATCGTACTAGCTGTAACTCCAGAATTAGCACTAACTACGCTAGTGCTCCCATTCGTACCGTCAAGAATCGTGACGTTAGTTACTCTATCGCGCTCACTTCTAAGGGTTTCTGCGCCGTCGAACCCGCCATACAGCCCAACGCCGTTCTTCAGCGTAATGCACTGTGTGTAGGTTCCCGCTTTCACCCAAACCTCGTCACCACTCGACGCGGCATTGATTCCGCCTTGGACTGAAGTATATGCGTTCGCCCAAGAACTGCCGTTAGTATTGTTGCCGTCAAGAGCGACATAGATTACCGTCGCTCCGGCGGGTAGTGCCCCAAATATCAGAGCAAATAGCACCAGTAGTACAAGAATACGAGACTTACATTCCATTGTATTGCCTCCAAATAGTACTTGCTAGAGTTATCTGATTGCGCAGCAAGTTGGCAACTTACTAACCACCTCCATTTGGCCAAAGTCTACCAGGCATTCAGATGTACATATTGTAGAGATATCGTTTTTGAAATACAATGAAGATTGCGTGATGTGGTTGTCACCGAGTCGACACCATCAGCACTATGTGGACTTTTATCAGGGTTCACCCTTGAGAATATCGCCCTGCGCACCCAGCTTTCAGCATACCGGCTCGATCAAGAAAGAGGCATCATTGTCAAACCGCAATACACTCCAGCCTTTCGGCTAACTTTGGAGTGCCTACTGTTTTTGGACAGATAACTCATACTGCTAATGTTGTCAACTCAAAGTGTGCTGGCCCTTTTCCAAACATTCAGTTTTAGCTCGTTAGCCTGTTCGATATTGATGTTGCGGATTGTAACGGTTTTCTGCTCGCCGGGAACAACATCGAAATAATTGTCCGACGGCCGCGCCCCGGCAGGCAAGTTCGATATAGCAAGGTTGCGCGCATAAGCATCCACCGATATCACCATCTCATGAGTGGTATCGGTAAGCTGCTCTCTGTGAACCAGGAGCTTGGGCTTCGGGAACTGAATCTCACTCCAAGGCCGCGCAAAATACACGCCGCGCGCAATAATCTCCCCGCGCATTTCCAGCATCGCGACCATGCACTGCCTCGTCGTATCGGAAAACACGCTTTCCAGCGGCTCGCTCTCCCAAACCATCCCGGACGAATTCGGCTCGATCCTTACGGGAACCTCCTCCACCTCCATGCCGCATGCGTCGAACGTCATCACACCGACCTGCAGCATCGCGTCAATTGCCTGAAGGCGATCATCAGTCGTCACATAGACCCGCACCCTGTCGTCAAGCTGTTTGAACGACACAATCACCGGCTCAAACGCTCTCTTGGCATAGTAATAAGCGGCTTTGGGACGCAGATAATAATCGACCAAGCTCCAACTTATCGCGGGCCAGGAGTCGTTAAACATCCAGTACAGCGCGCCGGATATGTTCCATTTCTCGCGCCTGTAATGTTCGATTTCGGCCTTCAATAACTCGCCCTGCAATATACCCGAATACGCGGCAAACTCTTCGGCGCTCTTGAACTCGCCCATCATTTTGCGCGTAAGCTCGATCATGTTTTTGTGACTGGGCATACCGTCCTTGTTGTGATACCCCATCACATCGCTGTCCGGCGGCATTATCCGATCCTCTGGAATAAACTCCCTCAGCGACTCAATCTCCGGCGACCCCAGCCCGTAAAACTCGCTCACAAACAGCGCTTTTTCCTCTTCGATCATGTGCAGCCAGCGCATGTGGTCTTCATCATGAATGCGCCGCCAGACGCCGCCGTGCCAGTCGCCCACACTCGGATCGTTACCGGTGCTTCCGCCGTAAGGGCTGCCCGGCAGATACGGCCTCGTGCAATCCACGCCTTTAAGCACATCCGGTATAATCTTGTGAAACAGCGATTTGCCCGGCCAATCGACGTCAGGCGACCGATCCATCTCGCATTCGTTGTTGCCGCACCAGACCACAACCGACGGGTGGTTGCGCAACTCTTTGACAATCGTCCGAACTTCATCAGCGACAAGCGCGTTAAAGCCGGGGGCGTCAGGATAAGTCGCGCAGGCGAACATGAAGTCCTGCCAGACCATAATTCCCATCTCGTCGCACGCCCGATAAAACGCCTGCCCCTCATATACGCCCCCACCCCACACTCTAAGCATGTTGAAGTTGGCGTCTTTTGCCAGGCCCACCAATTCGTGATAGCGCTCATCCGTCACACGCGAAACCAAGTGATCCGCCGGAACCCAATTCGCACCCTTGCAAAAGACCTTCTCGCCGTTCACGAGCAGCGTAAATATGCGCTCGCCATTCTCATCGAGTTCGATGAACCGGACATCGCGCACGCCGAATTCGGTCTCAGCGACATCCTGAACCTCACCCTCACAGGAAATGCCGACCATACAGTTGTATAACGACGGCTCTCCCATACCGTTCGGCCACCAAAGTTCGGGCTCTTCAATTCGGATCACCGCCTCGATTACCCCGCCAAACGGCTCCACGCTGTCGGTAACTTCGATCTTCTCACGGTTCTCACCTTTGGATATCACCACCGAAGCCGACACCCTCCGGTCCTCCCGAGTATGATTCTCGACCTCGATGTAGACCCATGCGTTCGCCTGGCCGCCTTCGATCTCGGTCTCGACGCGAATATTGTTGATCGAGACACTATCGTAAGACGCCAGCCTCACCTCGCGCCATATACCTGCTCCGACAAGTCTCGGCGTCCAATCCCAGCCGAACGCGCACTGCATCTTTCGAGCGCCGACCCTGTCGCGATTGAAGCACCCTTCATAGCGCGACAAATCCATCAGCTCAAGCACGGACACTGCAGGATCGAACTTCACTTCCAGAGTATTTCGCCCGACTGTTACCTTGTCACTGACATCAAACCCCTGCGGCACGAACATATTGTGCGTCTGCCCGATTTCATCGCCGTTCAGAAATACCGTCGCAAACGTGTCCAGCCCCTCGAATTCCAGGTACGTCTGCTTTTGCAAAAAGTCATCATCCACATTGAACTCGCGACTATACCGCCACTCTTTCCGCTCGACCCACTGCGCGTCCTCCGCATTCATGCCATAATAAGGATCGGAAATCTTCCCCGCTCGAAGCAGATCTGAGTGAATATCACCCGGAACCTGAGCCGTCACAGCATCAACTCCCTCGGAAATAAGCTGCCAGGAACCGTTAAGCGACATGGTATTCTTCATAAAAACGAGTGTCCTCTCGGTAAGTGTCTATGTTTATTACCCACGAAGTATATCAAGCAAGGGGCAGTCGGTTCAAGGGGTGAATTCGGGAAACGCATCAAAGCGCTAATGCTCTGCTGCCTGAGCCAGCTTCTTTACGGATTCTATCTGGACGGCTGTTCCTATCACAATCAGATGGTCCCATGCCCTGATCTCAAAATCCGGAGACGGAGTCGTGTGCAGACCATCATCGGCTCTGCGCACCGAAAGGATCAGAGCGCCCGCCGATTCACCGATTCTAAGGTCGCGAATGGATCTACCGGCCATCTCCGATGACTCGGCAACATAAACCTCACCAAGTTCCAGATCGAGTTCGTCGCTGTGCAAGACCATATTCAGGAAATCCATCACCCGCGGCTTCAGAACAGCAGATGCAATCTGGTGACCGCCCAAGGTATAAGGCGACATCACTCTATCCGCCCCGGCTCTTCGCAACTTGGCTTCGTTTTCCGACCTTGTCGATCTTGCAACAATATAAAGGCCCGGATTAAGTCCGCGGGCCGAAAGCACAATGTACACATTTTCCTCATCCGTAGCGGTGACGGCGATAACACCCTTCGCGCGATCAATTCCTGCCTGGATCAATATTTCATCTTCAGTGGCTTTTCCTTCAATAAAAGGCGTGTTGCTCCCCATGAGTTTCGGAAGCTGCTCAGGGTTCCATTCGATCACCACATAAGGAACGCCCGCGCGCGCGAAATCCTCAACAATCTGCCTGCCCATGCGCCCGTACCCGCACACAATATAATGATCGCGCAGGTTTGATATGATTTTATCCATTTTTCTTCTGGCCTCCTTTTCGTCGGCATCGTTCAATATGTCCACGGCCTGCGAAGCCGAATCGAGAAACGGCACAAATACCACCACCGCCCCCGCATCGCGCAAAATCGACGCCTGTGACAAGTCGTCCGCCGTAACGGCAATGCCGCCTTCATACCCGTGGTGGTGAAGTGAATCAATCAAAGTAAGGTTGCCCGCCACATCTCGCAGTGAACTGATGACCCATCTTGCCCCAGCGAGAGGAATCACAGATGGAAACTCAGGGTCTTCCGCATCACCGAACACAGCACTCCAGCCGCGCTTGTTCCACCGTCTCACAGCCTGCGGGTCAAAGTCAATCCCCAACACGCTTCGATTCTGAGCGCGCAGATGAGCCGCCACGTTATTGCCATAGCGCCCGAGTCCGTAAAGTATAACCTCGGGCCGCACAGCCGGGGAACAGTCTGAAGCATTAATCTCGGCACGATACGGCATTTTGCGCTCGAACATTTTTAGATATGGCGCCACCCGCTCATATATAAGGTTCGAGTAAGATATAAGGTAACTGGACACGCCGATTGTAATCAAACCGACAAGCGTCACAATACCAAACACCGACGCATCTATGTGTCCCAGCTTTAGACCAAGGCCGGCCAGAATAAGTGAAAACTCGCTGATCTGACCCAGCGAGAGTCCAGCCAGGAACCCGACACGTTTGCGATAACCCATAGCCCCGAGAACCGACATCACCATTACCGGCTTCACAATCACCACAAATAAGGATATCGGCAGCGCAATCCATGCCGTCGAACCGATGCCGCGCAGGTCGAGGCCGGCTCCAAGTTCGATAAAAAAGAACACAAGCAAAAAGTCGCGCAGGCTGACAAGCCTCGCTGCAATCGATTCCCTGTATCCGGTTGAGGCAAGCGTCACGCCCGCCAGAAACGCACCCACCTCTATACTGAAGCCGAGCGTTTTCGTGAGATCGGCAAGCCCTACCGCCCAAGCAATCGCGAACAGCACCAACAGTTCTCTTGATCGCGACGCCAACCCCAATATCCTCGGCAGAGGCCATGCCGAAAAGAGACTCAGCCCCGCCAGCAGCGCGCCGCCCTTAATAAGCATCATCAATGACTGACGCCCAAAATCGCCGCCCTTGCTCAAACCCGACAGCGCAATCATCGCAAAGACCACCACAATGTCCTGCACAATCAATATGCCGATGGAAAGTCTGCCGTAAAGCGAATCGGTGTCGCGTTTGTCCGAAAGGAGCTTGATTACTATGATGGTACTGGAAAATGTCAAAGACACTGCCACGTAAAAAGCCGCAACTCCCGACAACCCCAGGGCAATTACCAGCAAATAGCCGAATGCAGCGGTAAGGACAACCTGCCCGACCCCGGCAACCAGCGTAGCAACACCGGCGCTGCGAATATGGCCGACATCCAGTTTAAGCCCGACAACAAACAGCAGCAGAGCTAGCCCCATCTCAGCCAATAGATGGATTTGATCGGTGGAACGAACCGCGCCCAACCCCGAAGGCCCTACCAGAATCCCTACAAGGATAAAACCGACCAGCACAGGCTGACGAAGGCGCAATGCCACTGCGCCAACCGCAACGGCCAATAACAGCAACGCAACTATTTCGTTAAAAACATCATGGAATTGGAATAATTGCATAACAACCCCTGCAAAAGACGCAGATCAGTCTTCGCATTCGATGTTGGTTTTCTGCTGATCCAGCTGGCGAGATATCTTTTGCAGAAGAATGGATATTGAGCGCACTTCCTGCCGCAGCGAAGCCATATCTTGCTGCAGTTGCGTTACCCTCTGGGACAGGGCCTCAATCTTTTTGCCTGTGGTGAGTTGTTCATAAAAGGACACCTTATCATTCCCTCCTGCAGCAAATGTCTGGTGTGATAAGATTGTCGCAAAAACTGAGCTGGATGTCAACAAAGTAATAGCTCAGCAGGAGGCTCCCGCAGAACTGAACTCTCTCGGACCTAACCGCTGCGGTTGACACAAAACGCCTTGTATTGCTATAATAATTTTGCTCGACGGGCAGTTTATTTTCAACAATGGCTGCTTGACGGTTTTGAGCGCGGTTTGGTATAATTATAGCGGCCTGGGAAGTTGTATGGACGATTAGCTCAGTTGGTAGAGCAGTGGACTCTTAATCCATTGGTCCAGGGTTCGAGTCCCTGATCGTCCACCAGTAGCACCGCCATGGGCGAGTGGTGGAATGGCAGACACGCTAGATTTAGGATCTAGTGCCGAAAGGCGTAGGAGTTCAACTCTCCTCTCGCCCACCACAGCCGGTAAGAATGTAATAGCGCGCGGGGGTGGTTCAGTGGTAGAACGCCACCTTGCCAAGGTGGATGTCGCGGGTTCGAGTCCCGTCCCCCGCTCCAGATTCAACAAAATGGGGTATAGGATAGGGCACTAAGCACGCATGCGTGGCGAGTGTTTACGTCCTGTATCCTTTTTTTTGTTACACTCAGATTGGAGAGATTTAAGATGTTGGTTAAGCAGGAGCAGATAAACCCCTGCGAGGTGGAACTGCATATTGAGATAGACGCCGAGAAAGTCGGTGCGGCCGTTGACGATACTTATGCCGAGCTCGGCAAGGTGACGAACATTCCCGGTTTTCGCAAGGGCAAGGCTCCGCGGGTTGTCCTGGAGCGAGTTCTGGATGAAGAAAGAGTCAAGGACAGGGTCGCCGACAAACTCCTCAAGGGCGCTTATATCGAGGCTCTTGAAGAAAGCAAGCTGGACCCGTTCGGGCAGGCCGATGTCGTTATCGAGAAGTTCGAGATCGGTGAGCCTATGCTTTTCAAGGCTGTCGTGCCGCTTGCGCCAAAGATTGAACTTGGTGAATACAAGGGCATAAAGGTAGAACGCAAAGTCGAAAAAGTCACCGACGAAGCCGTGGAGAAAGAGCTTAAGGGAATCCTTGAGAGGCACGCTCAGTACCCGGATGTCTTTGACCGCGAGGCTCGCGAGGGTGACGTAGTTCGGATCGAAATGAAGAACGAAGACGAACCCAGCGAGGAGATGAAGTCGCACGTTATCGAAATCGGCGATGCTTTGCCCGATCTTAACGCTGGCCTTACGGGTATGAACCCGGAAGAAGAAAAAGTAATTCCGCTGACATTCCCGGAAGATTTTCAGGAAGAAGAGCTTCGCGGTGTGACTCATAATATGAGAGTCAAGATGTGCGAAATACACGAAAAGAAGTTGCCTGAGCTTACCGATGATTGGGTCAAAGAAAACTTTACCGCTCAGCCCAAAGAGGGCGAAAAAGAGGCCGAATCGGGCGAGGAGAATGTCGATACGGTTGAAAAGCTGCGGACGAAAATAAAAAGCATTATGGAAGAGGCCGCCCAGAAAGCGGCGGACTCAGAAGTACGGAATAAGATAGTGGAGAGTGTGGTCGAAAACGCGAAAGCCGATTTCCCCGGCGTTATGGTTGCCGAGGGTATCGAAGAACGCATGGAGACCCTTGCCGAGCAACTCAAAAAGCGGAAACTCACTATTGAAGATTATCTGAAATACAGGGGCTGCACGCCCGAGGAACTGCGAGCCGAGTACGAAGCAGACGCCAGGAAAGAACTAAAGAGCGGCCTTGTCCTCGGGGAAGTCATCTCCAAGGAAAACATAAAGATTGAAGATGCCGACGTTGAAGCCGAGCTTAAGCTT
The DNA here is from genome assembly GCA_021372295.1 of bacterium. Taxonomy (GTDB): domain Bacteria; phylum Armatimonadota; class UBA5829; order UBA5829; family UBA5829; genus UBA5829. The sequence goes on from JAJFUS010000010.1 coordinate 48,507, forward strand.
ATGGCGGATGAAGCGCGAGTGCCCGTGGAGACGATCAAGGCTTACGTCGACAGGACTAATGGAATGGTTGGGGTGCGTAATCGCATTCTGACGAAAAAAGTGGTGGACTTTCTGGTCGAAGTATCCAATATAAAGAAAGTAAGGTAGTTGAAAGGAGTTCAACTCAATGGCGCTAGTACCGATGGTTGTGGAGCAGAGTGCGCGAGGCGAGCGCGCTTATGACATATACTCCAGGCTTCTGAAGGACAGGATTATCTTCATCGGAACCCCGATCGACGACGACATCGCCAACCTTGTTGTCGCGCAGATGCTCTTCTTGCAGAAGGAAGACCCGGATCGGGATATAGAGCTTTACATCAATAGTCCCGGCGGCTCAGTTATCGCCGGACTGGCAATATATGATACCATGCAGATAGTGAAACCCGATATCGCGACTATGTGCGTAGGTCACGCGATGAGTATGGGCGCTGTCCTGCTTGCAGGCGGAGCCAAAGGCAAGCGTCTCGCTCTGCCCAACTCGCGGATTATGATCCACCAGGGAAGCGCGGGGTTCCATGGCACGCCGTCGGATATCGACATCGTGGCGAAGGAAGTTTTGCGATACAAGTCACTGCTGATCGACATTCTGTGCAAGCACAGCGGGCAGCCGCGCGAGAAAGTCGAAAAGGACGTGGATCGCGATTACTATATGTCGCCCGATGAGGCTGTGGAATACGGCATTGTGGACAAAGTGGTCGCACCGAGCGCATAGTGTCGTTTAAAGGCAAGGTTTCATCTTTTTAGTGTGTGAGCTTGAAATATCTTACAACCGGGGATCCTCCCGGTTGTAAGATAAGCAGGGGGAATACGAATTTGGCGAGGATCGGTTATGATCGCACCGGAGAAAGGTGCGCGCTCTGCGGCAAGAGCCGGGATCAAGTCAAGAAACTCCTCGTAGGCGTCTACGGCGGGATATGCATCGAGTGCGTCGAGCTGTGCAATGATATCATCAAGGGTGAGGCCGCGCAGAACGAGGACTATTCTTCACTTGGCGCGGTTCCCAAGCCCAAGGAAATTTATCGTATACTCAGCCAGTATGTGGTCGGGCAGGAGAAAGCGAAGAGGTCGCTGTCGGTGGCGGTTTACAACCACTTCAAGCGAATCAACGCCAATATGTCCGACGTAGAGCTTCAAAAATCCAACATTATGCTCATCGGCCCCACCGGCTCGGGCAAGACACTGCTGGCTCAGACATTGGCCAAGATTCTAAACGTCCCCTTCGCGATGGCCGACGCCACATCTCTCACCGAGGCGGGCTATGTGGGCGAGGATGTCGAGAATATTCTTCTCAAGCTCCTGCAGGCGGCCGATACCGGCGGCAGTGTTCAGGACACCATCAAGAACGCCCAGCGCGGCATTATCTATATCGACGAGATCGACAAGATCGCGCGAAAGTCCGACAACCCGTCGATTACACGCGACGTTTCGGGCGAGGGCGTGCAGCAGGCTCTGCTGAAGATTTTGGAAGGGACGGTCGCGGCGGTTCCTCCGCAGGGCGGGCGAAAGCATCCGCAGCAGGAATACGTTCATATCGACACGACCAACGTTCTCTTTATATGTGGCGGCGCGTTCGACGGTCTGGAAAGCATCATAGGCCGCAGGATTTCAGACAATTCCATGGGCTTCCGCGCCGAAACCAAGAGCAAAAAAGACTATAACGTCGGCGAAATGTTCAAGCATGTAATGCCCGAAGACCTCTTGAAGTTCGGGCTGATCCCCGAATTTGTCGGCAGGCTGCCTGTCGTCGCCACGCTGGACTCGCTGGATCAGGACGCGCTGGTGAAGATTCTCACTCAGCCGAAGAACGCGCTGGTCAAACAGTATAAGAAGTTCTTCGAGTATGACGGTGTGGATCTGGTCGTCACCGACGACGCTCTGGCTGCCATCGCTGCCGAAGCTATGAAACGCGGTATGGGCGCTCGCGCACTGCGCTCCATCATCGAAGAAACCATGCTCAACATCATGTACGAGCTGCCTTCATGCAAGGAAGTCAGAAAGTGCATTATTTCCGAAGAGACAATAGTGAACAAGAAGGAGCCCACGCTCGTAACCCTGAGCGAGGTTAAACAAGCATCATAGTATGGCGTATTTGGACAAAGAGAGTCAGGACGACATCAACATATCGCTGGGCGATATGGAGGTTCCTCGCAAACTTCCGCGAGTCCTGCCGGTGCTGCCGGTCAGGGACAGCGTTTACTTTCCGCACATGCTTTTCCCTCTCTTTCTAGGGAGGGAAAAGTCTATCCGCGCGCTCGATTTTGCGCTCGAAAAGCACCGCTATATACTGCTGGCCGCGCAAAAAGAGGTTTCCGTCGAGGACCCGAACCCGGACGACATATACTGGGTCGGCACAATTGCGGAGGTCATGCAGGTTTTGCGCGTTCCAGACGGCACGGTTCGGGTGACCCTGGAAGGCGTCGAGCGAGCGCAGATCACCAAATTTGTCCACACCGATCCGTTCTTCAAAGCGCGAGTGCGCATCCTGGAAAGCCCTGAAGTTTCCGGGCCAAATGTGGAAGCCCTCATGCGCAGCGTCGTGTCATTGTTCGATCAGATCGTGCAGAACCAGGGCGGCTACAGCGGCCGTCCGATTCCGCCGGAACTGCTGATGAGCGTATCGAGCATTGAGGAACCGGGCCGGCTGGTAGACACGATTGTTCCGAACTTGCCCCTCAAGGCCGAGATCAAACAGGACGTGCTTGAGACTGTGGACGTCGTGCAGCGCCTGGAGAAGCTCAACACGCTGCTGCAAAAGGAAATGGAAGTGCTGGACATCCAGCGCAACATCCGCAGCCGCGTTGAGAAGGAAATGGGCGACATGCAGCGGGAGTATATCCTGCGTGAGCAGCTCAAAGCGATCCAGCAGGAGCTTGGCGACCGCGACGGACGCACCGGCGAGAACGATGATTATAAGGCTCGGATCGAGGCGGCGAAGATGCCTGAGGAAGTCGAGGCGAAGGCCGTTAAGGAGCTTGAACGGCTGGATAAAATGCCTTTCGCTTCACCCGAGGGCGCCGTTATCCGCAATTATCTGGACTGGCTGATCGGGCTTCCGTGGAACGTATGGAGCGAGGAATCGCTGGACGTGGCGGCGGCAGCAAAGGCTCTCAATACCGATCATTTCGGGCTGGACAAAGTCAAGGAGCGCGTGCTGGAGTTTTTGGCCGTGCGCAAGCTGGCGAAGGACATCAAAGGCCCCATTTTGTGTTTTGTGGGACCTCCCGGAGTCGGCAAGACCAGCATCGGCAAGTCGATTGCGAAGTCGATGGGACGCAAGTTTTTCAGGCTGTCGCTGGGCGGCGTGCGCGACGAAGCCGAGATCAGAGGACACCGGCGCACATATATCGGGTCGATGCCTGGTCGCATAATTCAGGGAATCAAGCAGTCCGGCGCTCGCAATCCGGTGTTCATGCTTGACGAGATCGATAAGATCGGCACCGATTTTCGCGGCGACCCGTCGTCGGCGCTGCTGGAGGCGCTCGATCCCGAGCAAAACGACTCGTTCAGCGATCATTACCTTGAGGTTCCGTTCAATCTGCGCGATGTGATGTTTATCACGACCGCAAACGTCCTTGAAACGATCCCTCCGGCTCTCCGCGACAGGATGGAGATCATCAGATTCTCGGGCTATATAGAGGACGAAAAGTTGGAGATTGCCAAGCGGTTCCTACTGCCAAAGCAGCTCAAGGAGAATGGCCTGACGAGCCGCCTGCTGGCAATCCACGAGCCTGCGCTGCGCTGCGTGATTCGCGAATACACTCGCGAGGCCGGAGTGCGCGGTCTTGAGCGGGCGGTCGGCACAATATGCCGCAAGGTCGCCAAAGAAGTTGCGACCGGCAAGACTACCAAGACCACCGTGCGCGAAAAGGACGTCAGGACTTACCTCGGGCCACAGAAGTATCACTTCGGCAAAACTGAGGAAAGGGACGAGGTCGCAGCGGTGACCGGCCTTGTATATACCGAGTTCGGCGGAGACGTGATTTCCATCGAGACAGTGATTATGCGTTCGGAGAAGAGCAACCTGACTCTCACCGGCCAGTTGGGCGATGTGATGAAGGAATCGGCGCAGGCCGCGCTGACTTATGTGCGCTCGCGAGCGAAATCTCTGGGTTTGGATGACGACTTCTATGCGCATACTGATATTCATATTCATGTTCCAGAGGGAGCTGTTCCCAAAGACGGCCCATCTGCTGGCGTGACGATGGCTACGGTCATTGCATCGGCTCTAACGAGGCGTCCCGTGCGCAAGGATCTCGCCATGACCGGCGAGATTACGCTTCGAGGCCGCGTATTGCCTATCGGCGGTGTAAAGGAAAAGGTTCTGGCCGCTCATAGAGCCGGGCTAAGGATTGTAATCCTGCCCAGGGAAAATGAAAACGACCTGGAAGACATCCCGGCGAATGTGCGAAACGAGATGACTTTCCACCTTGTGAAGCATGCTGACGAGGTCTTAGAGATAGCGCTGCTAAAGAATGCTGTTGCTTAGAAGAAAGAGTAGAGAGCCGAGAGTGGAGGACGAAGAGTTCGGACTCTCGGCTTTTTGTTGGTGATCCGCGGAGCAAAAGTCAACTAAGTCTCTGCAGATAATCAACTAAAGCAGTTTCTGCAGTGGGGTGAGTTTTGCTATCAGTGTTTGGAGACGCCTTGACTTTGTCTCATCACGTTGCGCGGATTCGATTTTGTTTATTTCCTCACGCTTGATATAGTCCGGCATTTCCAGGAACTTGTCAAGCACAGCATTTTCTTTCAATGCGGTCAAGATATAGTCTGGGACAATCAATTTACGTTCTTCGTCACATTTCTCAAACGTCACCCGAACACTATCGCCCAATCTCTTGCCAACTACCTTCTTCATAGCGGAGTTATAAACAAGATAATGCCCATTACGTGATGGCAGTAGAGTGCCATCAAATTTGTGACTGTCTACGACAGCCCTCACATTCACTCTTCCGTTGGTTCCGAAGTGTTCTAGTGCCGAATGTGGAAAGTATATGACACTCCACTTCATTTTTCCTTCCAGCAGTTTTATCTCTGCACTAAAATCATACTTCATTTGTCTGCCCCCTTCACACAAAAAACTACGTGTGATATTCGGCGTTGATCTTCACATAGTCGTACGAGAAGTCGCAGGTGAATGCCGTTGCGCTCTGCGTGCCCAGCCCCAGATCGACAGTAATCCGCAATTCCTTCTCAAGCATCGGCTTGCGCGCATCCTCAGAGTCGAGCGAGACAGGCTCGCCATTTTCCACGATCTTCACATCGCCAAACCACAGCGACGTCTTCGACGGATCGACATTCACGCCCGCCCCTCCAGCCGCGCACAGCACCCGCCCCCAGTTGGGGTCTTCGCCGAAAATGGCCGTTTTCACCAGCGGAGAATTTGCGATTTTCATTGCGACGGCTTTTGCGTCGGCGTAGGTTCCGGCGTTTACGGCATGGACTTCCACGTATTTGGTCGCGCCCTCACCGTCACGCGCAATCTGCTGCGCCAGCTCCATACACACCTGCGCGAGCGCCTTCTCGAAGACGTCATAATCAGACGTGCCTTCGACAATCCTCGCGCACCCAGATTTGCCGTTTGCAAGAACTATCACGGAGTCGTTTGTGCTCATATCGCCGTCGATAGTGAGGCTGTTGAGGCTCCTGTCCACCGATGAAACCAGGCATTTCTTGAGCGCAGACGCCTCGATATTTGCGTCCGAGGTTATGAAACAGAGCATTGTCGCCATGTTGGGCTGGATCATGCCCGCGCCCTTGCATATCGCCCCGATTTTTACCGGAACCCCACCTATCTCGAACTCATAAGCCGATGTTTTTGGGCTGGTATCGGTGGTCATGATAGCGATTGACGCCGCGCCGCCGCCGTTTTCGTCAAGCTCGGCTACGGCGTCCATAATGCCGATTTCGATCTTGTCCATCGGAAGCGGCACACCGATGATCCCGGTCGAGGCGCTATATACTTGACCGGCAGGCACGTTGAGCAACTCGCCCGCGAACTTGCGTATGTGATCGACATCTCTCAAGCCCTGCTCGCCCGTGCAGGCATTGGCGTTACCCGAGTTTGCGACTATTGCTCGACCCAACCCGGCCTTGATCGTCTGCATATTTCGCACGACCGATGCTGCCTTGAATGCATTTGTGGTGAACACCGCCGCGGCCGACGCCGCGGCCTCCGAGTATATGATCGCGAGGTCGGTGCCCTGCTGCTTGATCCCGCAGCGCACTCCAGCGGCTTTGAATCCTTTGGGCGCTGTCACCGCGCCGTCAATCTGCTTCATGCTTGCTCCCTATTTACGGATACACTGCCGGGCTCATCAGCCCCGTGGTCTCGTCCAGACCCAGCATAATGTTCATATTCTGAACAGCCTGGCCAGCGGCTCCTTTGCCCATGTTGTCGATCGCGCAGGTGACTATCACCCGGTTTGTCCTCTGATCGGAAACGACGCCGATGTGCGCGAAATTTGTCCCGAAGACGTTCTTTGTGCACGGCTGCTGGTCTTCGTCCAGGACGATCACGAACGTCTTGCCCGCGTAAAACTCCTTGAACAGCGCCACCATCTCGGATGTCGAGGGAATCGCGTTTCCCTGACCGGCGCTCGCGTAAGCGGTCGAGAGTATGCCGCGATTCATCGGGATCAAATGAGGAGTGAAGTTCAGCGCGACATCTTCCCCCGCAAGAAGAGTCAGTTCCTGCTCGATTTCGGGGGTGTGGCGATGCGTCGATACGGCGTAGGCCTTGAATCCCTCGTTGACCTCGCAAAACATGCCCGATACGGCCAGTTTGGAGCGCCCAGCGCCCGATACTCCCGATTTTGAGTCGACTATGATAGACTCAAGGCTCACAGCTTTACTCTTTACAAGCGGAGCCAACGCGAGAATCGCGCTAGTGGCATAGCAGCCAGGGTTCGCGACAATCCGCGCATCTGCGATTTGATCCGCGTGCAGCTCAGGCACGGCGTAAACGGCCTCGGCCAGCAGTTCCGGCGCTGTGTGATCCATGCCGTAGAATTGTTTGTGACTCGCAAGGTTTTTAAGCCTGAAGTCGGCCGGCACGTCGATGAGCTTTTTGCCATACTCCATAAGCTCCGGCGCGACCTTCATCCCCACGCCGTTGCCTTGAGCCTGGAAAAAGAAGTCAGCTTTGTCCGCGGCGCTTTCGATGTCCCACTTCTCGCACAGCGGCAGATCCTGCCCAAGAAAACTGGGGTAGGCATCAGAAAGAGACTTGCCTTCGTAAGTGCCCGAAGCGAGATACGTGATCTGAACCCCGGGGTGCGCCAGCAGATATCTGACCAGTTCGGCTCCCGCATAACCAGACGCGCCTATTATTCCGACTCTTACCATAGCCCACCAAACCTTTCACAAATGTTTTACTCAATCACGATTATACCAGCCAGCGGGTGCTGAGTTCAAGGCGCGGTGGGAAATCCCCAAGGGCTCTGCCCCTGGATCCCGCCAAGAGCCGAGTGGCCCCTGGACCCCCGTATCGAACTTAATTATCCCCTTAAGGGGATAATTAAGTTCGGGTCAGAAGGTCAAGGAAACCTGGTTTCCTTGCAGAGTCCAGAGACAGAGTCTCTGGCCGGGGTTTGGGGCGGAGCCCCAAGAACTATGCTACAGCACTTTTCAACAGCTCTACAACGGTCTCCTGCGTGTCTTCGTCCATTTTCGGCCAGATCGGCAGGCTCAACGCCTCCGACGCGCACATGTCCGAATTGGGCAAAGTGGGGCAGTCGAGACCGCTGTAAACCGGCAGCTTGTTGACTGGCACAGGGTAATATACGAATGACCCGACGCCGTTATCCCCCAGTTTTTTCTGCACATCGTCGCGCCTGCCGCCTGTAATGCGGATCGTGTACTGATGATATACGTGCTTAGTGTAACCGGCTTCGCTTGGCGTGATTATGCCCGGCACGTCCTTGAGCATCGCGTTATATCGAGAGGCGACGTTTCTTCGTCCAGCATTCCATTCGTCGATGTGCGGCAGTTTCACTCTGAGGATCGCCGCCTGGATTTCGTCCAGACGCGAATTGTATCCGATGGTCTCGTTGAAATACTTCTTTGCCGCCCCATGCACCCGCAGCATGCGAACCTGCGCGGCCACATCGTCGTTGCTTGTGACGAACATCCCCCCGTCGCCGCAAGCGCCCATATTCTTTGACGGGAAGAACGACAGCGCGCCGCCGTCACCTATCGAGGCGACTTTCTTTCCCTTATACTCGCATCCGAACGCCTGTGCGCAGTCTTCGAGCACCTTAAGGCCGTGCTTTTTGGCGATCTCGAGCACTGCGTCCATATCGACCGCATGCCCATAGAGATGCACGGGTATGATCGCTTTGGTTTTAGTGGTTATCTTAGCCTCGATCTGAGAAGCGTCCAGGTTGAAAGTCGCTGGATCTATGTCAACGAAGACAGGAACCGCGCCCGCGCGGCTGATGGCCTCGGCAGTGGCAAAGAAAGTGAACGGTGTGGTGATTACCTCATTTCCGCAGCCGACTCCAAGCGCTCGAATGCCCATCACCAGCGCGTCTGTTCCCGAGTTGCAGGCGATCGCATGCTTCACGCCCAGATATGCGGCCATCTCAGCCTCGAACTCCTTGACGTTCGGCCCCATTATGAACTGGCCTTTCTTCAAAACGTCTTGGATCGAGGCCATCAGCTCGTCCCATATCGATTCGATCTCGGGAGACATATTCAGAAGAGGTATTTTTCCTGTCATTTCACTTTTCCTCGCGTTATTCTTCAACCTTTATCACTTGGGTGTCGCTGATCTTTCTGTAAGTATGTCCGATGCTGTCGGTGAACGTGTCGCTTTCAGAAAAGTCCATCACGTCTCCGTACGCGCTCATCCAGCCGATGATCTTCGCCGGAACCCCTCCGACTATCGCGTAGCTGGGCACGTCTTTGGTGACGACCGCCCCCGCCGCGACAAACGCGCACTCGTGCAGTGTGATGCCGCAGCGGATAGTCGCGTTTGCCCCGATGCTAGCGCCGCGCTTCACGAGGGTCTTGTGGTAATGCTCGCTGGATGCGCGAGGATATTCCGACCTCGGGGTAATCACATTCGTGAAGACCATGCTCGGCCCGCAAAATACGAAGTCTTCCAATATTACGCCCTCGTACAGCGACACATTGTTCTGAATCTTGCAGCGGTTGCCGACCTTGACACTGGGTGACACGCATACGTTTTGCCCGAGGATGCAGTTTTCGCCGATCTCCGAGCCGGACATGACGTGGCTGAAGTGCCAGATCTTAGTGCCTTTGCCGATCTTCGCGCCGTCGTCGACGTACGCGGATTCGTGCACGAAATAATCGCTCATGAGTTGAACCTTTCCGATGCGGTCTGCAAAACTTTTATCACCTCGACCCCGCTCTCTCCGCCGGACATCGGGGTTTTGCGCTGGGCGCAGCACTCCAGAAAATGAGTCAGTTCGAGCGTAAGCGGCTGGCCGCTTCCCTCGTAGACGACCTCCGAGCCGTTATCGACATTCTTGAGGTCTGAACCGATGGTCTTGCGGTGAAGCGTTACGTTTTGCTCCAGCTCATTATACACCAGCATGCCTTCCGAGCCAATAACCATCATCCCGCGATCCTTTACAGGCCACAGCCAGGAACAGTGCAGATAATTCTTGACGCCTCCGGGGAATGTCATTTCGACATGCACGTCATCCTCTATAGTCGGCTGAAGCACGCGCTGCCCCTGAATCTCGATCGATTCCGGCTTTTTACCGATCAGAAAAAGCGCCACCGCGACATCATGCACTCCCAGGCTCCAGAGGACATTTTCCACGTCGCGCGCCCGGCCAAGGTCGAGCCGGCGCTGGTGGATCGACTTGAGTTCGCCGATCATCCCCGACGATATCGCTTCCTTTATCCACTGCACTGCCGGTTGATACAACAGCAGATGACCCACCATGAGAATGCGCTCCCGCTCTCGCGCGATCCGAACCAAATCCTGGGCGTCGTCCACCGACAGAGTCATCGGCTTCTCGACGAACACGTCCTTGCCACGCTCCAGAGCTTTTTTCGCGATCTCATAGTGCCACGGCGCGGGCACGGCGATGCATACCGCCGGAACGTCGCTCTCCATTACCGGGTCGATAGTATCATGTATAGTCAGACCGGGATATGTTTGCGCGAGGCCGCTTCGCAGACCGGCGTCCAACTCGGCCACACAGTCCAGCGAATCCATTGAATTAAGCGTGCGGACAATATTCTTGCCCCACATCCCAGCCCCTATAACGGCGGCTTTCATAGCAGTGTTATCCTTTCTTTGTTATCGCTTATATTGCGGGTGGCATTGCGCGTATCCAGAATGTGCTTCGAGTTTTCTGCAATGAACCCGTAGTCGATTTGTGAATGGTCAGTCAGTATCAGAACCATATCCTGCCCGGCGAGTAGTTTTTCCGTCAGAGGCTCGCTTTTCATCTCGATGCCCTTGTGCTTGAACTGAGTCACGTAAGGGTCGTGATATGTGACACTCGCGCCGTCGGCAATCAGCATTTCCAGGATTTCCAGCGCCGGCGATTCACGATAATCGCACAGATCTTTTTTGTACGCTATACCAAGCACCAATATCTTTGATTTCGACGGCGCCACACCCAGATCGTTAAGCACACGCCAAGTCTTATCGCGGACGAACTCGGGCATGCGGCGGTTGATTTCACCGGCAAGCGCGATGAAGCGCGTGTTGAAGTTGAGCTCTTTGGCCTTCCACTCCAGGTAATGCGGGTCGAGCGGTATACAGTGTCCGCCGACGCCAGGCCCAGGGTAAAACGGCATAATCCCGAACGGCTTTGTGAACGCGGCGTCCAGCACTTCCCACACGTTAAGACCCATCCGATCACAGAGCAGGGCGAGTTCATTGACAAGCGCGATATTCACCGCTCGAAAGGTGTTTTCATATACTTTGACCAATTCGGCGGCCTTTGCGCTGGATACTGGAACCACATGCTCGATAGTCGAAGAGTAAAACTCTACGGCCACCTCCAGCGAATCAGGCCCGACCCCGCCGACGACTTTGTTAGTGTTCTTCGTGGTATAACGTCTATTTCCCGGATCGACGCGCTCGGGCGAATGAGCCAGGAAGAAGTCCTTGTCGGCCTTAAGCCCGCCGCTCTCAAGGATGGGCTGCATGATTTCCTCGGTCGTGCCGGGGTAAGTAGTCGATTCCAGGCTTATGAGCTGACCCGGGCGAACATGATCGGCAAAAAGCGCGGTCACATTCTCGACGTATTGAAGGTCCGGGGTCAAGTTCTTGGTAAGCGGCGTAGGGACGGCTATCACCAGCACGTCGAGATCGCCTGCCTCCTCGAAACTGCCGACGGCGGAGATCAGCCCGCTGTCTACGAGTTCCTTGAGCTCCTCGTCTTTGACATCCGAGATAAAATTCTCGCCCCTATTGACCATATCCACGCGCTTAGGATTGCGGTCGACGCCGACCACCTGGAACCCCATCTTCGCCTTTTCCACCACGAACGGCAGACCGACATATCCCAACCCGGCAACGCCTACAACTGCGCTTCTGTTTCGTATTTTCTCAAGTAGAGCCTGTTTAATATCAGCCATCACACTGGCCTTTCTGTAAGCGTTAAGTTCTGCGGGAATTATCTGAGGGTTTCACCCTCAGACTCCCGACCAAGGGCCTCCGCCCTTGGAACCCGCTGGGGCCACGGGCCCCAGACCCCTAGTGCAGATTTATATGCTCCCATATGGGAGCATATAAATCTGAGTCAGAAGGTCCAGGAAACCGGGTTTCCTGGTGGAGTCCAGAGGCAAAGCCTTTGGCAGGGTTTGGGGCAGAGCCCCAAGAAAATCACGTAAGATTACTTGATAACACTCGGGCTATTTTTTCGGACGCATCACCGGCGCCATAAGGATTTTCATCGCGCCCTACGACTCCGATCATCGAACGCACTTCCTTAGCGATTGCCTCAGCGGACGTCGGCGGACAGAGTCGATTCCAGCCCATATTCACCAGTTCGACCCACTCGGTCTCATCTCGAAGCGTCACGCACGGCACTTTCTGGAAGAACGCTTCTTTTTGGACTCCGCCGGAATCTGTTGCGATGAGCGCCGCGTTCTTTTCGAGCTTAACCATATCCAGATAACCCACCGGTTCGATCAGCTTGAGCGATTCCCGCGCCGATTCCAGCAGACCGCTGCGTTCAAGCGCACCGTGAGTCCTCGGATGCAGGGGCAGAACCACCGGAATTTCCTCGGCGACCAGTTTCAAGCCCTCAATTATGGCTCGAATTCGACCCAAATCGTCCGTATTCTCCGCGCGATGAACCGTTGACAGCACGAAACCGTCTGTTTTCAGCCCCAAAATGTCGAGTATTTTGCTCTCTTTTTCGGCTTTTTCGCCGTGAATGAGCGCCGCGTCGTACATCACGTCACCGACCATGTGCACTCGCTCGGCAGGTATATTTTCGTGCCAGAGGTTGGTCATTGCCTCGGTGGTCGGCGCAAAGAGCATATCCGACACTGAGTCCGCCACAATCCGATTGATCTCTTCCGGCATTTGCCTGTTGAACGAGCGCAGCCCGGCCTCAACGTGCGCGACCGGCACGTGAAGCTTCACTGCGGCAAGCGCTCCGGCGAGAGTCGAGTTGGTGTCGCCGTAAATCAGAACCCAATCCGGCTCGTGAAGTATTATAGCACGCTCGATTCCAATGAGCATCCCGGCGGTCATCTCGCCATGAGAACCCGAACCGATTTCGAGGTTGCTCTCCGGTGCTTGTATTTCCAGTTCGTCGAAAAACACTTGAGACATGCTGTGGTCGTAATGCTGGCCAGTGTGCAGAAGGATTTCATTATGCCCGGCGGACTTGAGAGCGCGACTGACGGGGCTGACCTTGATGAACTGCGGTCTGGCCCCGACTACGGTTAATATTTTCATATTGTTGAGTTAACGCTTGACTGCGCGTAATCCTTCACGCATTGGATGCAGGCTGTGGATTTTCTAGATGAGGCGGCATCTTACGGCAACAGAATGCCCCGTCGCGATGCGCCGGGGCATTATATTTTGGGAATATTTGGGGGACGAGCTTACGCTCCCCGCACTTTCCTACCCGCTGCGATCTGCGCCTGGCCTATGCCGACGTATGACCTATTGTAATGGAAGAACCCG
>JAJFUS010000023.1 GCA_021372295.1 bacterium
AGGAAACCTGGTTTCTTGCAGAGTCCAGTGACAGCGTCTCTGGCAGGGATTGGGGCGGAGCCCTATAATCGGACTGGACTTCAGATAGCGGCTGCTTAATTGGTATTTCGCCCATTCTCCTATTGACTACACTGCCCAAAAACATGTAAAATACCACGGTTAGCACTCCGAGCCAAAGAGTGCTAACTCAGCCATAATTACATTCATGGGAGGTGTGAGTAAGTGCTCAAGCCACATGGAGACAGAATTATTGCAAAGGCTCTCGCCGCTGAGACGGTTACCGCAGGCGGGATTGTGCTGCCGGACAGCGCCAAAGAAAAACCACAGGAAGCCGAAGTTATTGCGGTTGGACCAGGCATTCAGCTCGAATCGGGTAAAATTGCGCCGATGGATGTCAAAGTCGGCGACAAAGTCATTTACGGCAAGTACGCAGGAACCGAAGTCAAAGTCGGCAGCGAAGAGTACGTCATTCTCAGACAGGAAGACGTGCTGGCTGTTATGGAAAGCAAATAATCTTTAGAGGGGAGCGACGAAAACTTGGCAGCTAAAGATCTGAAATTCAGCGAGGAAGCTCGTCGTGCTATGGAGCGCGGAATAAACGCATTGGCCGACGCCGTGGGTGGAACCCTCGGTCCCAGAGGCCGCTATGCGATGATAGAAAAGAAGTTCGGCAGTCCCAGCATCATCAATGATGGTGTCACGATTGCCAAGGAAATAGAAGTCGAGAACAGGTTCGAGAATGTCGGCGCGCAGTTGGTTCGCGAGGTTGCCTCCAAGACCAATGACGTCGCGGGCGACGGAACCACCACTGCGACGGTCCTCGCGCAGGCAATAGTCCACGAGGGTTTCATGAACGTTGCGGCAGGCGCTAACCCGATGGCTATCAAGCGCGGCATCGACAAAGCCGTGGCCGTGGCAGTGGAAGAGATCAAAAAGCTCAGCACTCCGGTCGCGGAGAAAAGCGAGATTGCTCAGGTTGCGAGTATCTCGGCCAACGATGCAGTGATCGGTGACATTGTAGCCGACGCCATGGATAAAGTCGGTAAGGATGGAGTTATCACGGTCGAAGAGTCCAAAAGCACCGACACCGTGCTGGAGTGGGTCGAGGGAATGCAGTTCGACAAGGGCTACATCTCGCCGTATATGGTCACCGACGCCGAGCGGATGGAAGCCAGCTACGACGACCCTATGATCCTCCTCTACGAGAAGAAAATTTCCGCCATCGCCGATATCGTTCCGGTGTTGGAGAAGGTCATCCAGATGGGCAAGCCGCTCGTGATTGTCGCCGAAGACCTCGACGGTGAAGCTCTCGCCACGCTTGTTGTCAACAAGCTCCGAGGCACACTCAATGTGGTTGCCGTCAAGGCTCCGGGATTCGGTGACAGGCGCAAGGCTATGATGGGCGACATCGCCGTCCTTACTGGCGGAACGTTCGTGACCGAAGACCTCGGGATCAAGCTGGAGAACATCGAGCTTTCGATGCTGGGTCAGGCGGCGAAAGTCGTCATAACTAAAGACAAGACGACCATCATCGAAGGCAAGGGCAGTCATGATGCGGTTAAGGGTCGAATTGCCCAGATTAAGGCCGAAATTGAGCGGACTGACTCCAATTATGACCGCGAAAAGCTCCAGGAGAGACTTGCAAAGCTCTCTGGCGGCGTCGCTGTGATCCGAGTCGGCGCAGCCACCGAGACCGAGCTTAAGGAAAAGAAAGCCCGCATAGAGGACGCCCTTTCGGCGACCCGTGCGGCCGTTGAAGAGGGAATTGTCCCAGGCGGCGGCGTGACTCTTCTGAACCTCGTTTCTACACTCGAAAAAATGAAGATCGAGGGCGACGAAGCGGTAGGCATCAGGATCGTACGCAAAGCTCTTGAAGCGCCCACGAGACGCATCGCAGCGAACGCAGGTGTCGAAGGTTCGATTGTCGTCAACAAGATCAAGGCCGCAAAGGCCGGCGTGGGATTCAATGCAGTTACAGGTGAGTATGAGGATATGGTCAAGGCCGGGATCGTCGATCCCGCAAAAGTCACTCGTGCCGCGCTGGAAAATGCGTGCAGCATCGCATCCATGCTGCTCACGACCGAGGCCATCATCACCGAAAAGCCCGAACCTAAGTCCGCGGCTCCTGCGATGCCCGGCGGCGGTGGAATGCCTGGAATGGGCGGCATGCCCGGCATGGGCGGAATGGGAATGATGTAAAGTCTAGACATACAGAAGTCCGGGCAAGCATATTATGCCCGGACTTTTTATTTTGCTATAGATTTCGCACCCGGTTTTCTCTGCTTTTGCAGTGTACTACCAAGTTTCAACTCTGCATATATTGTTTACTTCGGCAGAAGCATGTTCATTGGCGAATTGTTCTGCTGCGCCTGTGAGCTTTTGTGAAGATCGACTTTCCACTGATCGCCCTCAATCACCAGAACGTAATCGAATTCCATTTGTTCCGGAATGAAATCCTTGACGTTGAATGACAGTTCCTTTGTGCCGCCAGTAGCCTGAGGCGTTTGCCCCGTCGCGAATTGCTGTTGAGTCTGGACTGGCTGATTCGGTGTGAGCTGAACATGCACTTTAACGGTATTGCGATCCGCCAAATCGTCTCTTACGATAGTCGCGTTGATTTTTGAACTCGACAACTGTTCCTTCGTCGGATTGACGTCAAACAAGACCATATTATGGGCATCCGCGCGCGTAAAACCGGCAGACCTGGCCTGTTTGCTATTCAGTGTGTTGTTGAGCATATCAACGCTTGCCTTGCATAGATATGGAGTCACGTTTTTTACATCACCAGTCTGCTTGGCATTGAGAAACGCCACGACAACCTTATCTGCGGCAACGCTCGGTTCTATTTGTTTCTTTGGAAGCAGCGCGTACATCAGCCCTCCGAGAATCACAAGCACAACCACTACAGCCACAATCCAAGCGCCATTTCCTTTTTCGTCATGCTGTGGTTTTGGTCTGTATGTCTCGCCGCCTTCGAAGCTGGACCTCGTTGGGGTGGGCGCAATGGAGCCGATACCCAGATCAATCTTTTCGGCAGACGCTGTTCCCACTGTCGCCGGCTGCGCCAATGGCACGTTTGCTATGGATGCATAGCATTTGGAGCAGGAGATTCCGTCTTGACGGTTTTCTGTTCCGCACTTCGGGCACACTTTTACCGGTGTCGTCATTATTACCCTCTCTCAAATTGGCAATCTATATCGCAGTTGATAACGATGTTGGTGTTTTATTCTTCACATATCCCAGATATTCCTGCCATCCTCCATTCAAAAACAGAAGAGTGCTAACAGTCTGGGCTCGTCAGTGCCTAATAATGTCACATGGAAACTCATGAATGCACGTTATACTGCTTGACAAAGATCCGTTCGACGTGGACAATAATAGTGGCAGATTCGATTACAGCCGATTCTTCTCTAATCGAAACAGGCGGGCAATCCCCACTGGGGACTCCAAATCAGGTGAGCCATCCGATGTCCGATAAGCTGGAAATCAAGGTGTGCGTTGGTAGTTCATGCCATGTAAAAGGTGGCAGCAAGACCCTCAGAACACTCGAGCTATTGATCGAAAAGGAACATCTCGACAGCAAGGTTGAGCTTAAGGCCGACTTGTGCCTGGGCAATTGCCTGGAAGCTCCCAATGTGGTGCTGGACGGGCAGGTCCACGGCGGTGTGACGCCCGAAAAGACCGAAGAATTTTTCAATCTGCATATACTGCCCCGGGTGCAATCGTGATAAACTCTATTATTTCCACTGATAAAGCCAAATGCAGGGACTGCTACAGGTGCGTGCGCGTCTGCCCTGTAAAGGCAATCCGCATCTCGGATGGTCAGGCGCGTGTCGACGCTGAGAGGTGCATTCTCTGCGGGACATGCGTCCGCGAGTGTCCCCAGCAGGCAAAACACGTCCGCGACGACATCGAAAAAGTGGCGGATATACTTGCGTCGCCCGGCAAGACAATCGCGTCCGTGGCGCCATCGTTTCCGGCGGCGTTCGGCAACTACGGCAGTGGCCTTCTGCCCGCCGCGCTGAAGAAGCTCGGGTTCGATATGGTCACCGAGACCGCAGTGGGAGCCGAACTAGTTGCATCCGCTACGGCAAATCTGTTGGAAGCCAACAAGACTGCCTGGATAACTTCGGCATGCCCGGTGGTTGTAAATTTCGTGGAGAAATATCACCCAAATGTCTGTCGCAACATTACGCCGCTCGATTCTCCTATGATCGCACATGCGAAATATTTAAAAAAGAAGTTCGGCGAGGACGCCAGGGTCGTATTCATCGGGCCATGCTCCGCTAAAAAGGGCGAGGCCGAAGACGACCCGGAGCACAGTGTCGATGCAGTACTGACATTCGAGGAACTTCATCAGATTCTTCTGGACGCGCGAATCAACAAGAGCGCCCTCCAACCGACGCCGTTCGACGACGTGCGCCCGAAAAACGCTCAGCTTTTCCCTCTGGAAGGTGGTCTGGCCCAAACTGCGTCAATAGCGTCGGGGCTGCTTCGTGAAGATTTCATCACGCTTTCCGGCAGTGAGCACGTCAGCGAGATGGTCGATCACCTCTCCGACAACACACCCATCCGGCTCTTCGAAGCGCTCTTTTGCGCAGGCGGATGTATAAACGGCGCGTGTATGGGACAAACAAAAGACATCTATGCTCGTCGTCACAAAGTGCTGCAGTATCACAAGAGAAAAACCTACGAAGCCGAACAGGAATTCGACATCTCGACCGCGCCAGAAATAGACCTTGTCCGCGATATCAGCGCGCGCACCTTGCCTCAGCCTCAGTACAGCGAGGCCGCCGTGAAAGCCGTTCTTGCCGAAACGGGCAAGCGTACTCTTGACGACGAACTCAACTGCGGCGCGTGCGGATATTCGTCATGCAGGGAAAACGCCATCGCCGTGCTGTCGGGCATGGCCGAAAGAAGCATGTGTCTGCCGTGGATGCGCCAGATGGCCGAGCGCAAAGCTGATCAAATCATTGAATACAGCCCGAACGGTATTGTCGCAGTGGACGCCGAGTTTAAGATCGTCTCGTTCAACCCCGCTTTTGCGGATATGTTCAGCGCGACCGAAAGACTGGTGGGACGCCCGATAAGCGCCTTGATGGACCCCGAAGACTTCGAGAAAGTCGCAGCGGAGGTTGTGCCCAGGATCAGCGGCAAGACGGTGTCGTTCCAGCAATATAACTTGATCTTGAACGAGAGTATATACAGGCTTGAGGGCGAAAACGTGATGATCGGAATTTTTGCCAATCTCACGCGGACAAGAGAAGATGAAGACCGCATCGCTCGCATACGTGCGGAAACTCTCGCCAGTGCGGAAAGCGTGATCGGCAAACAGATGAGAATGGCGCAGGAGATTGCCGGTATTCTTGGCGAGACCACCAGTGAAACGCGCGTATTGCTTCGCAAGCTCACCGAACTGGCGAAAGAGGCCGAAGAAAACAAATAATACCTGTCACTGTTTAACACATTGCTTCAAAGTGAAAAACATGCGCTTCCCGCTGTCCGTATCCGGCGAATATGCCTTTGCCTGCAAATCGTAACCGTCGACTGACGCAGCAAGAACATAAGGCCGCTGATCCAAACCAGCAAGCTCGAACTTGCCCATTGCATCCGTTAGGGTCGATATACTCGATTCACGTGAGTCGATTGCTACCACAGCACCCACGATTGCAGTACCTTGATCCGCGTCGAGCACGCTTCCGCCAATTGTAATGCCGATGGGTCTGGATTCGGTTTCCGAAGCGGCATCGCTGGTTAGTCGCGCGGAACATACGGGACAGAACCGCCAGTCCGATTTCAAGGGGGCCTGGCAGTGCGGGCACATCGGCTCAATCTCCAAGCCGCAAAACGGGCAATACTTCAAATCAGTTGCGACACTCTGCCCGCAGTGGACGCACATCCTCGGATCGGGGTATCGGATCACGAGGTATGTCACCAAGCCTATCACGTTGGTCACAAGAGTCAAGACCGCCCAAGGCATACCGTCCATCTTTCGCCATACCGAGTCCAGATAGACCCACCAAGCTACCATAATCCAGTATGTGGCTGCAAAAAATGGGACTATATAGAAGCTCCAAGGTATTAATGGCGAAAGTATTGAACCGACAATAATCGCCGCAGCAAATGCGATTGCGAGGTATTTTGCCGTATCCCGTGCCTTGTCTATCGGACTATGCACCAGCGAATCCATCAGCCTGGAATAGACTCCAGTAATTGCGCGCCACGCTCTGGCTAGTAAGATTGCGTGACCACAAGTCGGGCACGGCCTCCATTGACTCGGCATCGCAGACCCACATTGCGAGCAGACGGATTGAGCAGGCGGACGCAAATAGTAATACAGCCCAAAACCTATCGGCCCGGTTAGTAATGTTAGTATTGTGGATGCCGATATTCGCCCGCGCTGCCAATGTTCGTCGAGCGCCACCCAAACCGCTGTGCATATCCAGGCCATTGGGGGCAAAAATGGGAGATCATCACCTTTGCCCATCACGACGAGTATCCAGGCAGTCCATGCGACTATCGTAACAATCTCCTTCGCACGTAGAAGACCCAGTTTATTCCGTTCCATTTGCAGCCTCCTGCTCGCCGATTTCGACAACAAGTTCCAGTGCAAAACCCATAGTCAGACACTTGCCAGGCTCGATTTCTGCGATTTTTATCTGGCGAGCATATCCAACCACCTCGGCACAGAAGCTATATGGACCCGGCGGTATATCTGAAATGCAAAATTCACCATTAGTGTCTGTAATCGTATCACGATCAACTCGCGCAGAGTCTATATATATCATCGCGCCAGAAACAGGCTGCATTGTGCCTTTATCGACAACACGACCTGCAATCGAACCATTTACGTATTCCTCGCAAACAGGCTCGCACAAATCCGGCTTGCCAGGTATTTCAAAATGAGCAGAGTCCGAATTCGGCGCAGGATGAATTGTGATCGGTTCCTCAGGTTGAGCCTCTTCCTGCTTCGGTTCTGTCTGTTTTTTGAACTGCTCCCCGGTACACGTTGGGCAATACTGCCAACCAGGTTTAAGTTTTCGCCCGCAAATTGGACAACTTATGCGCAACAATGTCCCACATGCAGGGCATTTCTTGAACTTTGAGAATACTTCTTCTCCGCAATTAGGACAGAGTTTTGGGGTAGGAAGTCTTGCAATCATATAGGCAGCCAGACCTATTGGGCCGGTAAGGATTATGAGAGCTACCCACGCGAATGAGCGCATCCCGCGCCAGCTTGCATCCAGAGCGACCCAGGTCGGTAAAAGCACTGCGAATGCTAGAATGCAGATAGCTGCAGCGATAAAAGTGCTGAAAGGTGACATGACCCCGTATATTCTGGCCTTAGGCGGTATTATTGCGACGTTCTTACGCGGATCAAATCTTAGTCCAGTGGCAAGGCTGCCGATTACATTACCTTGAGAATCCCGAATTGTTTCTACATCAAGGAACTCATCATCTTTCAAGCGGTTTCCAAATGCGCCGCGCCACCCTGCCCCATCATGCGACAATATAGTAACTTCAGAATCCGCCAGATCTTCTGGATAAGATGCAACCACCTTACCACCTTTATCTGCGACGGCCGCCCATATAGCAATTTGCTCAGGTTTCTCAAGCGTCGTTATATTCCAATCTCCGATGGCTGAATACATAGCATCAAGATCTCGGCGAATATCTATTGGTAATGATGCGGCAACGTATTTTTGCAGCAGATTATTGTCCGATTTGTTCAATCCGTTCGCTGCCAACCGCTGTGATATTTCATAGCCTGTGTAGTTATAATCAACAAGCATTCCACCCATAAAAAACGGCGCCAGCGTCAGATAGGCATAGTAAGCCGTAAAGGCAATGGTCAATATCAGACTGGTGTAACACAGCCAACCGGCAATCTTTCTCATGATGGTTCCCCCACTCTTTTCATCTTCTGAAAGTCATTCCATTTAGCGGCCTGCGCTTTGAAGTCATAGCTATCGGCAGGAATGACGTGACAAATATCGCAATGGCAACAAAAACAATAGTCGGCGCGGGGCCATGCGACCATATAGCCCCGACAATATCGATACTTCCGAGGACTTGCAGCGTCAGAACGGTCGCGATGAGCACAAATGCGAGCATCGACCCCAATATCATCGCAAGCAGACCCTGCGCAACCGGCTGACCCACAGGCATGGTTTGTTTTACGGGCAGATCAATTCGAGCTAATGCGCGGGAAAGCGATTCGGACTGAGCGGATGTCGGATGCGATTCCGGCTCACAAGCGATTGTATCAACAAGACACGCATAGCTCTCACACAAACTTCGACAATAAGCACAGGTCTCTATATGCGCGAGAATATCAGCCGATTCGCATTCATTCAACTCGTCCAGTACATATTCAATTATGCTCGGTTCGCAATGCTCGCAGTTCATAGTGAATCCTCGCGTTCCAGCGACTTTCGCAGTTTTTTCAGTGCATAGTGCACCCACGATTTTACGGTTCCGTCCGGCACGCCCATTACACTGGCAATCTCATCATACGTTAGCCCCATGCGAAATTTGAGGATCACCGCGCTTCGTCGCTTCTCGGGAAGTCCATCCACCGCTCGCCATATCGCCACAGATTCGATCTTCTTCAGCGCGATATTCTCAGTTGAGTCTTCGGTGGTCATGTATTCCGGCGGATCGTCATTGCCGTCGTCAATTTCCGAGAGCAGAGATTCGCCTCGACATTTGCGCCGCCTAAAGTCGTCCCGGATCATATTCAGGGCGATAGTGTAAAGCCATGTGCGAAAGCTCGATGTTCCGCGAAAGCCCGCTGCCGACTGAAATACCTTCACCAAGGTAGTCTGAGCAACATCCGCCGATGCGTCCGGGTTGCCTAAATGCCTCTGCGCAAACTCCAGTAGTTTGCCGTGGTATCTGGACACCAGCACATCCATCCCGCGCCTATCCCCGGAAGCGCATCTTGCGATAAGCTCCTCATCAGACAGTTGGTTCAAACGTCAGTTGCTCCTATTCCCACTCTCTCAATTAGTTAGATGATGGAAACGATTGGATCGTTGAGTATTATAGAGGAATTATTCAGTAAGTGGGGTCAAACCTGCGGAAAATGAGGCCGGAGATGGTTACGCCAAACGCGCCCATTGCAATGTTGCATATTGACGCAACGATTGCGGCGGTCAGGTAGGAAGTCCTCAACACATAAATGCAGACCGTGCCGAGCACTATCGTAGGCAGAGCGGCAATCGATACCAGAATAAACGATAATATGCCGCTGATAAAGTTCGGGACCGGGTCACGAGTATCGGGGTACAAAATGCCGGCAATGGCAGTCATAGACACATTAGCAAACCCCAAAAAGGGCGCGCTCAGAGTGCAGGCGACAAGCACGGGGCCGCGAGTTTCGGGGATAATCGTCCACATCGCCCCGGAAAACATCAGCACCCCGGCGGTCAAATATATTACCGAGTTCATCGTCTGAGCCAGCATTATTTTCCAGGCCGCTATGGGCATTGACTTCACGATATTCGCTTGCTTGAGCTCAAGGCGCATTTCAGTGGGCGCCATCATAGAGAGAATCCACACAACGTAGAGCAGCGCGGCAGGTATATAGGTCAGCATACTTGTGGCTGTCTCCGTAAAGCTGTGCCGGATTATCACTGCTATGACAATCGGCGCGATCAGCATAATCCCCAGTTGCCCTTTAGATACGCGATATCGCAGCAGCAGGCTTTTCCATATCAGAGCGCTCGCGCCCCTGCCAAATGGCGGTATGCCCAACCCCGAGGCTCGCTTTGTTCCCTTTGAGCGAAGGATGTCCATGCGGAGTCCGGCGAAGTCGCCTAATCGCATTGCCTGACGTCTTCGCGCCGCTGTTACGCTGATCCCGAGCGACGGCTCGTATATGTTCTCCTTGCGGGACATCAACAGCACGAAGCTCGCCCCCGCAAATACCCACAGAAAAGCGAGGCAGATCCAGTCTTCTATAGTCAATCCCGAAAGCGGCGCTAACAAAAGCACTGCGCACCACCTGGCAGGGGCAAAGACAAAGTTTATGACGGGCGAATTTGCCGCCCACAAAACACTCGCGTAACTGCTGCCAGTAGCAATATATTGATATACACCATACACAAACGCCGAGATCGGCCCGATAAAAAGCAGCGCCTTTATGACAATTCCCGCCTGTTTGAGCCGCTCGAAACCGAATGTAAAGATGATATTGATGGTGTGAGAAATGTTTACCACCGTCACAAACAGCGCCGTCAGTCCCGCGATGCTCGCCAGGCCCCACGGCATCATCTTTACCCCGAGCGCTCCATATAACGAGCTTCCCACCACCAGAAACCCAAAGGTGACGTAAAAGCCATACTTGATATAGTCGCGCAAAAGCTGCATGAGCAGAACATGTCTCCGGCTGATAGGCGTGGGAAAGAGAAAGTCTATGTGAGCGAGCGAAAATATGAGTGTGCCGGAGCTGAATGCGCTGTATATTACAATCATACATCCCACACTGAGCATAATAAAGAGAATCGGCTCCAGGTTTTCTGCAGGAATAGCCTGCAATAAGCCGAAATCAGGATGCCTGGAACGCCCCGCGCCGGAAAACACCACCAACCCTTGTATCAGCATTGAGACGACGTACACAACCATTAGCACCAACGGAATCAACCGCTTCGGGCTGCGAGTGGAATTCTTTATGGAATTGACGATCTGTCTCAGTTCAAGATATAGCAGGGGCCTCAAGAGTTTTCCTCTATAATTATCTATAACGGCGCAGTCGAATGCTCCGCGGTCGATTCCTCTTCAGTGAGAGTCAGAAATACGTCTTCGAGGGTCGCGTCGTTACGCATCCTGGCCTGCTCGTGCAGTGTCTCCAGGTTTCCCTCTGCAAGAATCCTGCCGCCGCGAATGATTATGATCCTGTCGCAGAGTCGTTCGGCGGTGTCAAGCATGTGCGTGCTGATTAGTATCGACCGCCCCGCGCCGCGCGCATCCGCAATCATTTCCTTAAGCTCGTGGACGCCCTTTGGGTCGATACCGATCAGAGGCTCGTCCAAGAGGATTACACTGGCGTCATGGATGAACGCGCACGCTATTGCCAGCTTCTGTTTCATTCCTTTGGAAAGGCTTAGAACGAGGTCTTTTCGCTTCTCATATAGGTCGAACCGGCGCAAAAGAGCCTCGGCACGCTGGTCGAAACGATCCATCGTCTGATAGGCCATTGCGATGAATCTCAAGTGCTCGATTACCGTGAGCATTTCGTATGGGGTGGGAACTTCCGGCACAAACGCAATGCGTCGTTTGACCTCTTCCTCGTTGTGTTCAAGGTCGAGACCGTCGATTTCGATCCTGCCTTCAGACGGCTGGACGATACCTGTCACGCAGCGCAGGATAGTCGTCTTGCCTGCGCCGTTCGGGCCCAGAAGTCCGACTATCTCGCCGTCGCGCACCTCGAACGTAAGATCGTCTACAGCGAGGGTCTTTTTATAGTATTTGACCAGATTCGATACTTTAAGCACACATTCACTCCGACACGGCATACATTCGTTAGAATGGATTTACCCACCGCGGGTTCCATGAATTGAGTTCTTTGTGGAATACTCGAAGTCCTGCTCTCAGGAGGCGAAAACGAACTCGGTCTCATTCGTGACAAGCACCGGCCCCTCGGGGACAGTTGCGTGCACGGAATAGACCGTTATGGGGTCGCCGGAGTTTATTACGCGCCCAAGAGCGCTCAGACGAGCCGCGCACCTGTAAAACTGCGGGACGTTGTCCTGAGACTGTCTCAGAATCACAACTTTCGCGTTGGGTCGATTGGGCATGTCTGAATGCTCCTTCATAGTGACCCGAATATACCCCAGCTTGACAAAACTCTAAACGTTTCGTTGCCAATGCGCGAAATCTTTTGCCGAATATGTGATGATGAGGTCTGCCCCGGCGCGTTTGATCGACGTAAGTATCTCAGTCGTGACGCGGCGTTCATCAATATATCCGGCCTGCGCCGCCGCTTTGACCATGCAATACTCGCCAGACACATTATACGCAGCAATCGGCACATCGAACGACATACGCGCGTCACTGATCACGTCCAGATACGAAAGTGCGGGCTTGACCATAACAATATCGGCTCCCTCTTCAATGTCCAACGCAATCTCTTTTGACGCCTCGCGGCGGTTTGGCGGGTCCATCTGGTAGCTCGACCTGTCACCAAACTGAGGTGAGCAGCCTGCAGCATCCCTGAATGGACCATAAAACCCCGAAGCGAACTTCGCGGAATAGGCCATAATCGGTGTGTTGATGAAACCGTGATCGTCGAGAGCCTCGCGGATCGCCATAACCCGCCCGTCCATCATATCCGACGGCGCGACAATATCCGATCCAGCCTCGGCATGCGAGACAGCCGTTCGCGCGATCAGGTCGAGGGTTTCGTCATTAAGTATCTCGCCGTCGCGCACAATTCCACAATGACCATGCGACGTATATTCACACAGGCAGACGTCGGTTATCACGACAAGCTCCGGCACCTCGTTTTTAAGTCTTGAAACCGCTCGCTGCACGATGCCGTCGCGAGCATAAGCTTCTGAGCCGTATTCGTCCTTGTGATCGGGCAAACCGAAGATCAGCACGGCAGGGATTCCAAGATCTCGCACGGACTTCGCTTCTTCACATATAGCGTCTACGCTGAAGTGATATACTCCCGGCATCGACGGCACCTGCAGCTTCACATCCAGCCCGGGAGCCACAAACAAGGGATATATCAGGTCGTCCACGGACACGGAAATCTCGCGCATCATCCGGCGCAGAGTGTCGGATGCGCGCAGTCTTCTCATTCGGTTTATCGGAAACGACATATTTGACCTTTCATATTTGCCGGTCGGCGTGGTATGAGCTTCTCACCAGAGGTCCCGACTCCACATGCGCAAAACCCATATCGAGACCGATGCGTTCCAACTCTGAAAACTCTTCGGGAGTATAGTATCTGGAAATGGGAACATGCCCGCCGGACGGAGCAAGATATTGCCCTATTGTGAGAATATCGCACTGGGCAGAGCGCAAATCGCGCATGGTTTGGACGATTTCGTCCCATTGCTCTCCAGCTCCAACCATTATACCCGACTTCGTGTGCACCAACGGAGCCATCCGCTTCGCGTGCCTGATAACTTCCAGCGATCGGGAATATATCGCCTGCGGACGCACCGACGGATAACATCGCTCCACAGTTTCTACGTTATGGTTGAGTATCTCCGGGTTCGCATCCAGCACGACTTTGAGCGCGGCATCGTCACCTTGCAAATCGGGAATCAGGACTTCTACCGAGCATTTGTCCAACGATTGATGGATCAGCCGGATCGTCTCGGCAAAAATATGCGCGCCGCCGTCGGCAAGATCATCGCGTGTGACACTGGTGATGACCGCATGATGAAGTTTCAAGTGCGTTACCGCGTCGGCAACACGTCGAGGCTCGTCTTCGTCCACACGGTCGGGTTTACCATGATTGACGGCGCAGAACCGGCAGTTGCGTGTACACGTATTTCCCAGGATCATAAAGGTGGCTGTGCGGGAGTGCCAGCATTCACCTATATTGGGGCAATTGGCGCTCTGACAAACAGTATGCAGCTTGGCGCTTTCAACCAACCGCTTTACTTCAACATAGTTTTCGCCCTGCGGGGCCTTGGCTTTGATCCAGTCGGGACGGCGTTGGGTCATTGCTTCACCAGCTTATAAAATCGTTAAGAAATTATACCACAAGCAGAAGCAATTTGAAGTCGGCCCTGCGTTATGGGTGCGTGTCAAAAATGGGGAGATTTGGGGCTCTGCCCCAAACCCTGCCAGAGACCCTGTCTCTGGACTCTGCAAGGAAACCATGTTTCCTTTGACCTTCTGACCCGAACTTAATAATCCCCTTAAGGGGATTATTAAGTTCGATACGGGGGTCCAGGGTCCATGCGGCTCCTGGCGGGATCCAAGGGCAGAGCCATTGGTCAGGAGTCTGAGGGTTTCACCCTCAGATCACTTTCCTCACATTTGACATACACCTACGTTATGAGCGCACTTAAGCCGCCATTACGAGTTCCTGGCAGAGGCCGCCATCGCCAGCGAGATCAACCATAGCATCAACAACGTCCGAGTCGAACTGCGTCCCGGCGTTTTGTTGAAGGCGAATCACAGCGGCTTTGGGACTAAGCATTCTGTCGCTTCTGGCCGAAATCATTGCATCGAACGCATCCACGGCGCTTAATATACGCGAAACAAGCGGGATTCGCTCGCCCGTAAGGCCGTCGGGATATCCTTTGCCATCGTATCTCTCGTGATCGTGCCCGGCGATTTCACCCAGGGCTTCCATCTCAGGACAATCCGGCACGCATTTGAAAGTCTTTATGGTCATAGCGGCGTGAGCGCGAACAAGCGCGAGTTCTTTGTCGCTTATTCTGCCGGTACGATTGACCAAATCCGCCGGAAGCCCCAATCGACCGCAATCGTGCACCAGGCCAGCGCGGTACGCCATATGCACATCTTCCGCCAACATATTCATGTGCTTGGCAAGCGCTTGCGCATAACGCGCAGTCCTGATGGAATGCCCTTTCGTGGCAGGGTCTTTGAGATCGACAAGCGCCGCAACCAGGTGCAGGATTCTCTCGATGCCTTCGTCGTTGTCCAACTCTCCGGGAATTTTGAGTTCCGCACATGTCTGCGCAATCAGTTTCGAAAGCGATTTCTGATCCAGAAGTTGTGAGTAAAATGCAGTATCTTTTGTCGAACCCACAAAAGCTGCCCACAAGTCGTTGGACCAGGCGCAACCTGTCAGTCCGGCAAGGGAATGCAATCCTTTTGCAAAACTCGCGCGATTACTGAAACATCCGGCTGTGTCGGCGGCGTCTGCTATATGAAGTATCTGGCTTCCTAATGGAATCTCGTCTTGCATTAGCTTGTCGGGAAAACCGCGTCCATCCCACCATTCGTGGTGCGATCTCACAATTCCCGCCGCTTCGCTCATGCCTGGCAGCCATTGAAGAATTGCCGATCCTCGCTGAGGATGCGCACATATATGATGGTCTATAGTCTGCAAATTCAGCGTATCATACGCTGTAATATGCTTTATCGCTCCAACTGCGCCGATGTCTTGAAGAAGGCCGGCGTAGAATACATCATTTCGAATGTCCGGGGCTATGATCGAAGCCAGGTATTGACCCAACAGCGCAACGCGCCACGAGTGATGACAACTACCCTCCGGGTTCAGATCAGTCATGTAAGATACTGCCGCCAGTAGTTGTGACGGATGCATAGATATTTCCTCGATATTAAAAGATGCGGATTGAATGAAGCTGTTACCACAACTTGTTTGTATGGACACAGCCTTATATTTATTCCATATTCGGAGGGGATGTACCAGGGGCGCAGAAGAAATACTTGCGAAGCGGATAGCGAGAGTTTGGAAGATGGGTCGAAGACAGACTCTCCGACCCAATTGCAATCGTCTTGTACCAGACTACATTCCGTAGTCACCCATGCCGGGTGCGCCTGCCGGAGCGGCGGACTTGGGCTCGGGCTTCTCGGCGATCAAGCTCTCAGTGGTAAGAATCAGAGAACCGATGCTGGAAGCGTTCTGCAGGGCGGAGCGAGTGACCTTCACTGGGTCGACGACTCCGGCCTTGATCATATCTTCGTAGACTTCGGTCGCCGCGTTGAAGCCGACGCCCTTCTTCTCGCCCTTGACTTTCTCCACAACCACGCTGCCTTCATGACCAGCGTTTTCGGCTATCTGGCGGAGCGGCTCTTCGAGCGCTCTACGAACGATGGCAACACCGACCTTCTCGTCATCAGTTGCGCCAATCTTTTCGAGCGACGGAATGACGTTCACCAAAGTGACGCCGCCGCCGGGGACAATTCCCTCTTCAACGGCCGCGCGGGTTGCTGAGAGAGCGTCCTCGAAGCGATGCTTCTTCTCTTTGAGTTCGGTCTCGGTGGCTGCGCCGACTTTGATCACGGCCACACCACCTGAGAGCTTTGCAAGCCTCTCCTGCAGCTTCTCGCGGTCGTAATTGGAATCGGTGGTCTCGATCTGCTTTCTGATCTGAGAGATGCGGCCCTGAACTGCATCGACAGTACCCTTGCCTTCGATAATCGTGGTGTTCTCTTTGGTAACAACGATCTTCGCGGCCTGGCCGAGCATAGGCATATCGACGTTCTCCAGCTTGATCCCGAGATCTTCGGAAATAAACTGGCCGCCGGTCAGTACTGCGATATCTTCCATCATGGCCTTGCGTCTATCACCGAATCCGGGAGCCTTTACGGCCACAACCTGCAGCGTGCCTCTGAGCTTGTTCACAACCAGAGTCGCGAGCGCATCGCCATCAACATCCTCGGCGATAATTACAATCGGTCTTCTTGTCTGGGCAATCTTCTCCAGAAGTGGAATCAGGTCGGCTGCGGCAGAGACTTTCTTCTCATGAATGAGGATAATCGGGTTTTCGAGAACAGCTTCCATTCTCTCGCCGTCGGTGACCATATAAGGCGAAATATAACCCTTGTCGAACTGCATACCTTCGACAAGCTCGATGGTGGTGTCAGTGCCTTTGGACTCCTCGATTGTTATGACGCCGTCTTTTCCGACACTGTCGATAGCCTCGGCGATGAGCTTGCCGATCTCGGGATCGTTGCCTGAAATCGAAGCGACCTGCTCGATTTCTTCTTTGCCCGCGACGGGGATCGAGAGTTTCTTGATCTCTTCGACTGCCTTTTCGACGGCAAGTTCGATGCCGCGCTTCACTGCAATCGGGTTGCCGCCTGCCGCCACATAGCGCAGGCCTTCGCGGACGATGCTCTCGGCCAAAACGGTTGCCGTGGTGGTTCCGTCACCGGCAACATCGTTGGTCTTCGAGGCGACTTCGCGCACGAGCTGCGCACCCATATTCTCATACGGATCCTCAAGCTCGACTTCCTTGGCGACGGTGACACCGTCCTTTGTGATGGTGGGGCTGCCCCACTTCTTGTCTAGAACAACATTTCGACCCTTGGGACCGAGCGTGACCTTCACGGCCGAGGCAACGGTCGTCGCGCCGCGCTCCAGCGCCCGACGGGCTTCTTCGTCAAATTTTATAATTTTAGCTGACATTGAAATCTCCTGAGTTAGAAGTTGGATGTTGGAAGTTAGAGGTTAGGAACTCTCTACTCCTTGATTGCATAGATGGAATCCTGATCCAGGATCACATAATCCTTGCCGCCCACTGTAACTTCAGTGCCGCCGTATTTGGCATAGATCACCTTATCGCCGGCTTTCACCGACATTGCTGCACGTGAGCCGTCATCAAGTACCTTGCCCGGACCGATTGCAATCACCACGCCCTCCTGGGGCTTTTTCTTTGCGGTGTCCGGCAGGATAATTCCACCGGCGCTCTTTGCCTCTTCCTCCAATGGTTCAACGACCACTTTGTCCGCGAGAGGTCTAATCATTTGTATCTGCACCTCCTGTAGAGATTATATTGAGTACACTCAATTAGCACTCTGGTGTTTTGAGTGCTAAAGATATTTTAGTGAATTGGCATTCGGCTTGTCAAGCGCTTGTTCCAATTGGATTGGCGGCAGAACTCAGACAACCACGCCGTACCATCAAAGCCATTGGACAGCCCTTTCGTTTTCGCACAGGCAGTATAACTTATAAGGTGTCTAATGAAGATAGAGTATGCGGAACCATAATGACGAACACCTCTGGAGAAGGGTATGATGCTGCGGAAATTGTTGACATTGTTTAGGCAAACTAATAGTATGAAGTGGCTAAGTTACAAAAACCGATGTTTGTTGGATGCCACTGATAAGAGGAGGACTTCATGAAGAATCAGTTGTTTAGTAGGTTTGCAGTATCTTTGCTTGGAATATTTTTGATTGTGGTTTCTCCGGCTATGGGGGCTGTCAGGTTTACGCAAGAGTTTGCTCCACAGGAATCCTGTGTGGCGCAGCCTGAGAAGCAATATCGGCAAGAGATATGTCTTAATGGCCAATGGCAGTTTCAGCCCGTAGACATTGGCAACTCTGGGCAGTGTCCACCTGTGCTTTCGTTGCCGAGAGACAATGCTTGGGAAAAGACACTCATCAAGATACCTTCTCCCTGGAATGTAAATTCGTTTGCCGAGGGTGATGGCGGCGATTTTAGATGTTTTCCCAGCTATCCGAAATCGTGGGAAAGTGTTCAGATGGGTTGGCTAAAACGCACTTTCGACGTGCCTGACGCCTGGCGGGACAGACGCATTATTTTAAAATTCGAGGCCGTTGCAGGCGACTGTGAAGTTATCGTCAATGGCCGCCATGTAGCGCACAACTTCGACAGCTTTCTTCCGTTTCAGGTGGATATCACTGATGCTGTCCGGCGCAACGCCGATAATGAATTGCTGGTCGGTGTTAGAAAATCGTCATTGTTCGACAAAGCCGGTAAATTTGGCAGGTTTACTTACCCGACCGGTTCATTCTGGGGCATGCACGTTATCGGTATCTGGCAAGATGTCTACTTGCTGGCCGTGAGCCAGGTACATATTGATGATGTGTTCGTTCAGCCGCATGTGGACAAAGATAATCTCAAGCTTTCAGTCCGCACGATTAACAACAGCGGTTCCACAAGAAACATCAAGTTCACCGCTAAAGTATATCAATGGATTTCAAAGTCCGGCAGCGACGTTTTGTCAGCACCTGAGTCCAATTGGAAACTGGCCAGTAAACCAGCTATGAGCTTTGAGTCGACAAATATTTCAGTGTCGAGTGGATCATCTGCAGAAACGGATCTCGAGCAAGTCGTCAAGGGCTGCTTGAAACTTTGGACTCCTGATTCACCTAATCTCTATGGCGTAATTGTAGATGCCGTTGAAAACGGTAAAGTAATTGACCGGAAATACGTGCGTTTCGGCTGGAGGCAGTTTGGTATTAAAGGGTCGAATGTGACTCTCAATGGCAAACAAATTCAGCTCAAGGGTGATGCTTGGCACTTTATGGGCGTGCCGCAGATGACTCGACGTTACGCTTGGTCGTGGTTTCGCATGCTCAAAGACGCCAACGCCAACGCTGTCAGGCTGCACGCTCAGCCTTACCCTGGTTTTTATCTGGATGTGGCTGATGAAATGGGGATCATGGTTCTCGATGAAAGCGCGATCTGGGCAAGCCACTGTGAATTCAATTACGATCCGCCTGAGTTCTGGGAACGTGCGTCAGCGCATATAGATTCGCTTGTGCTGCGTGACCGCAATCATCCCAGTGTGTTTGGGTGGAGTTTGTCGAACGAAATACTCGGCGCTCTAGTTTGGGCTAAGCATGCGCCTGACGATTATGCCGAAGAAGTATGCGCAAAAATAATCGGTTTGGGTGAACGTGCAAAGCAGCTCGATCCTACGCGGGCTTGGATTTCCAGCGACGGCGACGATGATATGAATGGCCGGCTGCCTGCAATTACCTCTCATTATCCGAGTGTGGATGGCTGCAAAGCGCTTGCTGAAAGAAACAAACCTTACGCCGTGGGTGAAGCAACACGCGCTTATTACGGGACTCCCAAAGAAGTCGAACCATTCTTAGGCGACCGCGCCTATGAAAGCACTGAAGGCAGAATGGAGGGAATTGCCATTGAGGCATACAATTTGTTGGCCGAACAGCGTTCTTCAGCGGCATATTGTTCAATCTTTAACCTGGCCTGGTATGGACTTCAACCCCTTGCAATCGGTCAAAATGATACGAGCCGTGCTCCTGAGATCACCGATGGCATATTTTTCGACAAATATGTAGACGGCAAGCCAGGCATGCAACCTGAACGCCTTGGGCCGTATACCACAACGCTCAATCCTGGTTACGATCCGAAATTGCCGCTTTACGCCTCGTGGCCGCTATTTGACTCGGTGAAAGCGGCGTACACGCCTGGTGAGCTGACTAAATGCCAGTGGGATCATATACGTAAGTCTCCTGAGGCATACAAACCCAGGGCGGATATAGACAAGGTTGGATTCATAGGGGACAAGACAGGAACCATGTATTTCAACCTTTGTTGTGCCGGAATACCTATTGTCGATGAGAGTTCGACCGGCGATGTGCAATTGCTCGTGATAGACGGCGCCTGGGTGACACCCGGCACTTTGTCCGAAATTAAAGCCAACATGGATCGAGTGCTGAGTCGAGGGGGAACGGTGCTTGTTTGGAATCTGCCGCCGGAAAACCTGGCTGCTGTGAACAGTCTTATGCCCTATTCGATAGAGCTGACTGACCGTTCTGCGGTTTCGCTTGTGAAACGTGGAGACAGCCTGAGTGTGGCCTCTCTATCATTAGCCGATCTGTATACCGCTGAGTCTTCGTCTCATAAGGTAATTCTTGAGCACGGGATAGGCGGCGAGATGGTGGCAAAAGGGAATGTCATTCTTGAGGCATGCAATGCCGACTGGACGAAGTGGAACGGGAAGCCCGAATACACAAAGATCGCGAGTTTGATTCGTTCTGAGAGAGAGTCCAAACATTCCGGAGCTGCCATTGTAGAAGTGAATGAAGGCGGAGGGCGTCTGCTGGTGTCCAATGTTGACTATCATAGTTCCTCGCTTGTCGGAAAAATCATCGGCGCTTTGGGTGTCAAGATGAATGCCTCGCGATCACTGGAAAACAGTGTTTTTGATGCTGACGGCAATCTAACTCAAGCATTGCTTCTCGGCTGCTTTGGTGCGGACAACTTCGATTCAGCATTCGATACTGATTTTATTCCAATAACTGGGAATCCAGTTTCCGGCGACAGGGTGGGAGATCTTGTGTGGAGCATTGCCAAACCGTACGATCGTTTTATCTTCGACATCAATGCTATAGATCCACCGGGTCCTCAAAGTAATGCGGCAGCGTACGTGAGCTTCTGGGTATATAGCCCAAGGCCGTTGGATGAACTGTTGGCCGCGCCAAACGTGCCTGTGGTAAATATGTATGCAAGGCCTGATGATGGCGCCAAAGTATGGCTAAATGGAAAAGTGATAGCAGATGAAAAATCCTGCAATTCGCTTCAAGACAGCCAAATCAAATGTTCAGCATTGGCTCTGAAAAATGGTTGGAACCATGTAATGATGAAGATTGTTCAAGATACCGGCCTATGGCAGTTTAACACGCGATTGGAATGCAACGATATATCATACTATCTGGATATGAAATCGGCACTATCCAAACCCGTGGATTAATATCGAAAGGAAAGAATATGTTTAAAAAGGTCCTGATGCCTAGGTAGTGTATCCGATTTTGTGTAAACTCCAGAGTTCTTCATTTAGAATCGGAATGGGCTCGGCTTATAGCCGGGCCTTTATTCTATAAGATTCTGCTCGGAAATTTTCCTAATGACATTATTTCTAGACCGCGTTGCACTCCAGTGTTTCGGCTGACCTGGATTATAATGAACGCCATCTGCATCGGCTGCTTAAGGGATGCATAGACAAATACTATCATCCTACGCGGACTCACAATAGTCTGGATCATAAACTGCCAAATGTTTTGCTTCTTCAGGTCAGTCTCAAGTGACCGAAACGTTGCTTTAGTCATGCAGTCGCTGACAAAATTCCCGCCGAAAACATGGATTTTAGGCAGTTCAACAGCTCTGACGAACTTTTTGCAGTAGACAGGGTAAAATGCGTTCGCCCTGAGAGAAACCCGTCTACACAATTTGCTATCTTTGGTTTATTATATTATCTGGGTTCAAATCCGTGAAGCATATACTGTTAGCTCTACACTATCAGCTTTCAGCTATCCCGAGGAGATTGAGATAAGATGTCAAAAACCAGTTTGGTATATCTGACCATCACGTGTGCCGTTTTGATGACTGTACCGACAGCATTTTTATATGCAACAGGCACAAACATTCCGACAGATCATGCCTTCTCGAATCGTCCTAATACTTGCAATGGAGACAAAACGACCGCAACTTTTTATGACAACAATACGCCTAGATCGTATGGAAGCAAATTACGGCAGGACTACCTGATCGGCAATCATATGCTGAGGGCAATCTACGGCTTCACGAATCTTGATGATGAGATTGGGTTCACAGTCTATTTGATGTGTGAACCAGGCAAGAATGATCCCGATTTTCCTGCTAAAGGCGCCTTCAGGCTGTGCTTTACAAAGGATGGCCAGGCGATCGCGTTTCCAGGGCGGATATCATCCTTAAAGAGCGTAAAGACTCTGGCCATGGCAAGCGAAGTGGAAATATCCGCCATGGCTCGTGGCATCGGGGATGTGGAGCTGACGAGTTGGATCGCGGAAGATAATCGCACCATCTATTTCGAGATCACTGCAAAAGATACGCGTGATGTCGAATTGCGCCTCGAAAGCGCTTTTGAGGATTCCAAATCGGTCGACAGAAAAGGCATACCGATCTCACCTGGCGCGCCGATACCCTCGGTAGCAGCAGGCAAATGGGAATTCGCCCTCACATGGGACGAAACTCCAACATGGGTCGAGAAGATCGATATCATCGAACGACATAATGCTGTAACCGATCGCACCCGTATCTATCTCGACAACACCGCTCTCGCCGATCGCACAAACGCGCTGGCGCCCATCCTCAGCGCATGCATCAGGAAAGACGGGCGGCTTTCCGCGGGTGCGCATCGAGCATACAATGGCGCATGGATTCGCGACGGGGTAATGGATAGCATGGGCATGCTCTACGCCGGAAGCGACGACACATGGAATGTGCTCAGTTACCTGCTCTCCAACGTTCCGCCCAAAAAGGGTCAGATCGAAGAAAACGGCATGCTTATCTTCGGGTTCTATCAATACTGGCTTGCGACCGGCAGCGACAAAGTAAAATCAGTTCTGCCGACACTAATGCCCTTTGTGTGGGATCTGTTCAGGCCAGAGTGTTACGATAATGCGACAGGCCTTCTTATCAGTTCGACGGAAGGCTATTGGGAGAGACATTGGCTTGGCAGCGCATGCGAGTTCAGTCAGAACCTATGGGCCGTGATAGCGGCGCGATCATATATCGAGCTGGCAAAAAACCTTGGCTTTGAGGACGACTTCGACACTCTAGACGCAAAAGCTGATGCGCTCATGAAAAATATCCCGAGGTTCATCGTCGATGGCCGGTTTGTAAAAAGGCTGCTTCCTGGAGGCGAGGTTCAATGGAAAGGCACTGTCATACGCGGATGCTCGCTGGGAGAAAACACATATCATGGACAGTTCGCAAAACCGGAAGACCACAAAGAAACCAAAGCAGAGCTTGATCCAGATGTGCAGACGTGCGTGTCATGGCTGTGGGGTCTTGCCTCGCCCGATGATCCGGTATGCAAAAAAACCGCCGATGAAATCTGGAAACTGTACGATCAGGATTGGAGCGGTGGAGGTCTGTCCAGATACAACGTATTCAGCGATCCGGATCGTGAGACGGCAGGACCATGGTTTCTCGCATCGCTTATGATGGCGCGCGCCTATGCTTTGCAGCAAGACTGGAAAAGGGTCGGACAAATCATTGACTGGGCTGATCGAGAATTCCTGGGCTGCGGCTGGAGCGAGCGCATATCTCGATGCCATCCGAGCGATGATCCTGATCGCTATATCCACGAGATACTAAACTGGCCGGCCGGAGAATGGCTGATGCTGGTTTTTCGCGAGGGCGCGGGTCTCTATCCAACAGAGCAGGGTCTCTCGATTGTCCCGCATCTACCAAAAGAGCTTTCGGGCTTACAGATCGAAAACTTCAAGTATCGAGGACATCTTTACGATATCGCCTATCATGGTGTTGGCTGCAAAATCGAGCGCATCGAGTTTGATGGCAAGGTTATTTCGAGCAATATTTTACCCGCTAAAAATGGAAAGGTAAACGTATATCTGACAAGCTCTAAAAAGTTGTAGCTTGCTCTCTTGAAATCACAGTCACTGATTCACGCGCAAAACAGCAATACTGCTCAGTTCCGTTGCGTTTTTCTATTGACTGATTGCTTCAGCAGTGGTATGCTAGCTAATATATTGTTAGTACGAATTGCAGGTAAAAAGGGCTTATGCCTAACGCAGTTGGTTCATCGCCTTTATTTGTAAAAATCGAATCGGATTGTCAAAGACCGTGTGTCAGGTTGTGCGGCAAGGCAGATCAGTCTAATGTCGCACGCATGGTAGATGTTCTGGAGCAAATGGCAGACGAGCATAGGCAGTGTGTATCTCTTGACTTGCGCGAGCTTGAGTCAATGGACGCTTCTGCGCTGCAAGGCTTTGCCGAGGGCATCGGGGCATTCAAGGATCGTCACAAGATGCTTCGCGTGGAAGGCATGAACGCCGCAGTCCGGGACGTGCTGGACAGCAACAACCTTACCAGCCTTTTTTGCTGGAATTGCACCCGCGATTGTTCGCCAGAGACATGTGGAGCGGTGGACTGCTCTTGGAGTATTGACGTATTTACAATGAATTCGGTAATTTCAAGTTGTCGTGAGGCCAGAGAGCGCGTGGGAAACATGGCCAGAGCGGCGGGCTTTGCCAAGGATTCGATTAACGATATTATGCTTGCCGTCGGAGAAGCCGTGGTCAACGCCGTAAAATACGGTACCAACGCCAACCCTGATGCGGCTTTTACAGTCAGTTGTATTTCCACCTCGAAACAGTTTTGTGTATCCGTCAGTGACAACGGCCCCGGTTTCAACCCTGAAGAAATTCCCAGTTTTGAAGATGCGCTGTTTATGGAGCATGGCCGAGGCGTCCATTGCATGAACGCGGTAATGGACGAAGTCAGCTTCCACTTCGGTTCCGGCACAACAGTGAGGCTCGTTAAACAGAACAACCGGTAAGCGACGCCGAGCGCAGGTCGTCAATACTCTTCGACCCCGTGCAAAACATCACAGTGATCAGTTCTTCCCTCAGTTGCGCTATTTTGTCGAAGAGCGTGTCTGGCGATATTGCGGCGCATCTTAAGAACGGCAGCGCCATGCCCGCAACGTCCGCGCCCAGCGCAATCGACTTGGCGATGTCCTGTCCTGTTCTGACCCCTCCGCTCGCGATGATAGGCAAAGTCGGAGCCAGGCATTTAACCGCCACAAGGCTGTCGACCGTAGATATTCCCCACTCTCCCAGCGACTCACCTATGGAGTTCGATCCTCGTTTGCTCTCGACTTTTGCCCACGACGTACCTCCCGCACCTGCAACGTCGATTCCAGCAACCCCGACATCCGACAATAGGCTCGCGGTTCTCCCAGATATACCATGACCCACTTCTCTAGCGACCACCGGCACATCGATAATGTCGCAAACCTCACCGATACGCGCCGAAAGCAGCCTGAAATTGACATTTCCGTGCGCCTGAATACACTCCTGAAGAGGGTTAAGATGCAGCATCAGCGCGTCGGCTCCGATCATCTCGACTACTCGCGAACACGAATCCACACTGCAGCCGTTGTTTAGCTGCACGGCTCCAAGATTCGCAAAGAGCAGAATGTCCGGCGCGATGTCGCGCACCTGGAACGTCCACTCCAGGTCAGGATTTTCCAGAGCGACGCGCTGACTGCCGACCCCCATCGCCAGCCCAAACTCCTGCGCGGCCTTGGCGAACACCCGATTATACTCGGCAGCCTCGGGTGTCCCGCCAGTGATAGGAGAGATCATAAGCGGCATAGAAAGCCGTTTGCCGAAAAGCGTGACCGACGTGTCGATGCTATTGCGGTCGATCTCGGGCAGAGCCTCGTGAACGAACGAATATCGCTCAAAGCCCGCCGTGCGAGTGTGAAACTCGACGTCTTCGTGCAACGCCACCCAGACATGATCGGCTTTCCGCCTGATATTTTCAGATGCTCTGGCGAATGACAATGTTTTCGCTCCGTTGATTGCGCGGTCTGCCTGATCGTTCCAGAACTGCATCGACTGCCTCGATAATTCCCTGTGAATCGAGGTGGTAACCGGCTCTCATCTCAGCCGATTTGCCATGCGGCAGGAATTCGTCCGGTAGACCAATCACTTCGATGGGAATTCCCTCCGCGCCGTACCGGGTCAAACATTCAATCACGGCGGAAGCAAACCCTCCGCACACTACGTTCTCTTCAGCGATAACCATCGCTTCACATTCCGATGCCGCGGCAAGCACGGCGGGTTCGTCCAATGGCTTGACAAACCGGGCGTTGACGACCCTTATACTCACCCCCGACTCTTCGAGCTCTTCAGCGGCC
Organism: bacterium; assembly: GCA_021372295.1. Taxonomy (GTDB): domain Bacteria; phylum Armatimonadota; class UBA5829; order UBA5829; family UBA5829; genus UBA5829. Next base: position 26,112 of record JAJFUS010000023.1, read on the forward strand.
TTCACTGCCTCATTGACAACAGGCCCGACAGCAATAACAGCCACATCATGCCCGTTGCGCATCAATTCAGAATGACCGGTCACAATCTGCGTAGGCGGGACCCGCCTCGGCCCTGGAGCTGCTCCTCTTGGGTAACGAATTGCCACTGGCCCGTCGATTTTGGCCGCTTCAAAGAGCATCCCGACCATTTCCGCCGCATCTTTTGGAGCCATAATAGTCAAATTCGGCATGTGCCTGAGATACGACAGGTCGAACACACCATGATGAGTCGGGCCGTCCTCTCCCACTATACCCGCCCTGTCCAGCGCAAAAATAACCGGCAGGTTCTGCAGGCAAACATCGTGCAGTATCTGATCGTAACCGCGCTGGAGAAACGTTGAATAGATCGCAACGACAGGCTTCAACCCGGCTGATGCCAGACCAGCGGCGAACGTGACCGCATGACCTTCGGCAATCCCGACATTAAAATATCTGCTTGGATACTTTTTCGCGAATCGGTTTAACCCGGTTCCATCCGGCATAGCGGCCGTGATCGCAACTACGGCTGAATCCCTTTGAGCAAGTTGGATCAAAGCGCGTCCGAAAACGTCGGTAAAAGTCCTTTGAGGCTTTTGTGGAGTTTTGCCGTTGCCCGAGTTGAACGGCCCGATCCCATGAAAGTGCCTGGCGTCATGTTCGGCGGGATGATAACCTTTGCCCTTGGTCGTCACGACATGCAACAGCACCGGCCCTTTCAGCTCGAATGCCTGCGAGATAAAATGCCGGAGTTCAGCGATGTTGTGGCCGTCGATCGGGCCCAGATACTCGAAACCGAGCGCCTCAAAGATCGTGCCGCTCGTCGGCGAGACCAAGCTGGTTAGCCCTCGCTTGAGGAATTGAGTTGTTTTCTTGACAAGACCGCCGCCCAGAGGCATTCTTCGAATCAACTCCTGAGCGCCATTTTCCAGCGTCCGATAAAGCGGCATAGTCCGCAGATGCGCTATGTGAGCTGCCATTGCGCCGGTGCTCGGGCAAATGGACATCCTGTTATCGTTCAACACCACCAGCAGATTCGCGCCCGAAGCTCCAGCGTTGTTGATCGCCTCCCAGGCCATGCCGCCGCCCAACGCGCCATCGCCCACCACCGCCGCCACACGGTGTTTGCCGCCGGTCAGATCCCTGCCTTGAGCCATCCCCAGCGCCGCTGATATGGCCGTGCTGGCGTGACCTGTAGCGAAACAATCATACTTGCTTTCCGAAGGCTTGGGGAACCCGCTTATGCCGCCACTGCACCTGAGAGTGTGGAAGCAGTCGCGCCTATCAGTCAGAATTTTATATGCGTAGCACTGATGACCGACGTCCCACACCAGCTTATCGCGCGGCACATCCATCACGGACAACAATCCGATGGTCAGTTCCACCACTCCCAGCGACGGAGCCAGATGGCCGCCATTAGCGCTTACCACTTCCAATATCGACGCCCTGACCTCTTGCGCGAGCTTCCTCATTTGTGTATTCGATATATGTTTGAGGTCGTCGGGAAGGTTGAGTGAACTCAGTAGACTGCCGATCATCTCGAACTCCTTCAAAAAACAGCGAAAACGCTGCTGCGGTTTATATTGATCGTCCGGCCGTTGATACCGGACACGATTTGGTCGTCATTTGCTTTTGTTCCCAGTCTCATTAGGGCGACAAACGCTATGTGCGCCTGCAATCATTGGATTAATGAACAGCCATTTGGGGCAATAACGTAGGTAGTGCTTAGTTTTTAGTTATCCAGAGGTGGCCTATGAGCGCGCACGCCGCAGACAATACTCTTCGCATGTTTCAAGATTATAGCCCGGAAACGCATTTGCCGGACGCACTCTGCGAAAAGTTGGCGAAGACGCATTATGAAAACTTCACAGTCGGCTCGATGTTTCTGCCGCGAGAGTTGAGACGCCACGTCTATAACGTCTACGCTTACTGCCGGGTATGCGACGACCTTGCTGACGAGACAGGCGACCGTGATCTTTCAGTGCGCCTGCTGGAATGGTGGAGATCAGAGCTTCACGAATGTTTCGAAGGCAATCCTCGGCATGTATTGTTTAAGGCGCTTGCCGAAACTGTTACAGAGTTTAACTTGCCTATTGAGCCATTTGAAGATCTGATCAGCGCGTTTCTTCAGGATCAAAGTACAACCCGGTATAAGTCTTTTGAGGACATCTTGAACTATTGCACGCGCTCAGCAAACCCCGTTGGGCGCATATTCCTGCGTCTTCTCGGCTACACGGACGATGCCCGGCGCGAACTTGCTGATTGCACATGCACGGCGCTGCAACTTGCGAATTTCTGGCAGGATGTAGGCGTGGATTACGAAAAGGGGCGCATATACATCCCGCTGGAAGACATGCTGCGGTTTGGTTACTCGGAGAGTGAACTGCGAAACCACGTGGTGAACGCCAGTTTTGTGCGATTGATGCGGTTTGAGATAGCTCGCACACGGGAACTTTTTGAACGCGGATCAGCGCTTTCGGGTCAAATATCTGGCATCGGCGCGGCGGATGTAGAGCTGTTCAATCGAGGCGGAATGGCCGTTTTACGATCTATCGAGCGCAACAGATATGACGTCTTCCGAAAGCGCACAAAAGTGTCGAAATCACAGAAAGTATTACTGATGCTGGGATGGTGCGTGAGCCGTTTCTACCATCGACTCGCGCGCGAACGGAGCGATATATGACAACAATCTCTCCCGCCAGGCTGCGGGAATCATATCGTTATTGCAGGAGCGTCGCAAAGAAACGCGCGAAGAACTTCTATTACTCGTTCATCGTGCTGCCGCGTGAAAAAAGTGACGCCATGTGCGCGGTATATGCGTTCATGCGATACTGCGACGACATCGCGGACGACCCCACTATCGGTCGAAACAGGAACGCCATGCTGAACAACTGGCGCGAGTCGCTCGACGAGTGCATGCTCGGCAACTACGGCGACAGCCTGATTCTGCCAGCGTTTCACGACGCCGTGACTCGATTCGATATTCCGCCGGGCTATCTGCATCAGCTCATCGACGGCGCGACGATGGATCTCTCCATCGACAGATACCGCACATTCGACGAGCTTTACGATTACTGCTATAAAGTGGCGTCGGTGGTGGGGCTGGTGTGCATCCACATATTCGGGTTCGATTCGCCGCAGGCACGCAGGCATGCCGAGTTTTGCGGGATTGCGTTCCAGCTTACGAATATACTGCGCGACGTCAAAGAAGACGCCGAACGTGGCCGGGTTTATCTCCCCGAGGAAGATTTGTGGGCGTTTGACTACAGCGCTGACGATCTGACAAACGGCGTTTACGACGACCGCTTCCAACGCCTGATGAAATTTGAGACCCGCCGGGCATACGACTATTACAGCGCTGCGCTTCCATTGGTAATGATGGTGCACGGGTCAGGTCGACCGGGTCTGTGCGCGATGATCGAGATATATTCAAGCATTCTGGGCATGATCGACAAAAATCCCGGCGACGTGCTCGACGGACAAATCTCCCTGCCGACAACCCGCAAGCTTTCAATAGCGGCAAGAGCGATAATGCAATCCCGAATGAATGGAGGACGGCCATTTCTGCCGGAGCTGCGGTTATAGGAGGAGGAGTCGCGGGACTTGCCTGCGCCTGCGAACTGGCCGACGCCGGGCTGGACGTGAGAGTATTCGAGGCAAAGAATCGCCTTGGAGGACGAGCCCACTCATTCCGCGAGCGCGAGACCGGCGCGACCATAGATAACTGTCAGCACGTCCTGCTGGGCTGCTGCGATGCCGCGCGTGGGTTTCTCGACAAAATCGGGTCGGCTGAGCGTATCGCATTTTATGACCAGATGACCTTGATAGGAGCAAAGGGCGAAAGTCTCACGATCAAGTCATCAATGCTGCCCGCGCCGCTGCATCTGTTGCCGGCTATACTGCGCACTCGATACTTCACCGCCGGAGAAAAGCTCGAACTGGGGCGAGTATTTGCAAGGATTGCGCAAACCCCACCGGAAAATACCTTAAGCGCCAGAGACTATCTGCGCGAAATCAAATGTCCACAAAGGCTGATTGATCTATTGATCGACCCCATCCTGGCCTCGGCTCTCAACGAAACCGCGTCCGATGCGTCCGCCGAATATGCGCGTATGGTCGTATCAAAGTCGCTGATGGAGGGCAGGCACGGCTATAAGCTGGGTGTACCGGACGGACCATTATCGCAGTTGATAGAAGTCCCCGCATTGCGATATTTATCGCGACGAGGATGCATGGTGCACACATCTGCAAAGATCGAAAAGCTGCACTTCCGAGGCGACATGGTCACTTCAGCGCTTCTCTCGGATGGAAAGCGGATCAGGCCGGACTATTACGTGTGCGCCGTTCCGCCATGGTCGCTCGATGAAATGGGATTCGCAACCTACGCCGCCCGGCGACTGCGCTGGCGTCCGATAGTGTGCGTCCATCTCTTTTATGATGATCCTTGTGTGGACTTCGAACGGTCGTGTGTCGTCGGTGAGCCATTCGGGTGGGTCTTCAACAAGACATCAGACTTCGGTCTGAATTTCGGCTATATACAGGCGGTGGCAAGCGCCGCCGAGTCGCTGAATGGGCTGGACAACAACGACATCATAGAATTGGCCGAACGAGCAGTCGCGAAAGCGATCCCCCACCCGCATAAGCCTGCGCTGAAACGCGCCGTGATCTATAACGCAAGTCGCGCGACATTTTCGACAGGCGATACAAGCGACGGTCTGCGGCCGTCCACCGTCACGCCCATTCAGAATTTGTTTCTGGCAGGCGATTGGACCGACACCCGTTGGCCGGCCACAATCGAGGGCGCAGCAATATCTGGTATCAAAGCCGCAAATGCAATTCTTCGCCGATAAACATCAAAGACGCGCCACCTTGGCGTCCGATCAGGCTCAAGAGTGATTCCCTACTTTTTATCGTCCGATTTTGGCGGAAGCTCTTCGTACACGTCAAACCCGGTCTGGATATCGGCCATGCTGTAGCCAGGCCTGTACGAGAGCATCTTCATGACGATCTTGTCTTTGGTTGACGAGAGCTTCGCACTGCCTATGATGCGCTTCTCATACTTGTCCTTTAGACTCCACGCCGGATACGCCACCTCATAGGTCTTCTTCGGATCGAGTGAACGACTCGGCAAAACTTCTATCGTCTGGCCGCCTCGTCCGACAGATATTATCGGCCCGACCCAACGCTCTTTATCAGGATCGGACAGTTTTACCAGCGCCGACCCCGCGGCAACCGGCGCATATTTGTAGCGAGGTCGATTCACGGCCAGGTACCCGGTGGCGCTCTGGGGGTTGGTGATGATCGCGTAACCGATGTTGTCGTTTACGACCTTGTCATCCTCGTCCTCCCAAACCTGTTGCACTGCAAGAAATCTGTCAAACTTCGTGAGGGACGATTTTGACACGATCTTGCCAGCGGATTCAACTCTTGCCGCGACATTGCTTACAGGTTCGGGGGCAGGCAAAACATATACGCCGGTTCCAAGGCCGATTTGATCCGATTTTGCGTCAGATATAGGTGTAATACGCGCAAAATAACCGCCACTAGTCTTCGTGACAATACCCCTTGCAACCGGAACGTCGATATGATTCTCATAACGAAAGTCCCAGCCCTGACCCATCAGCCACACTATATCGCCGGCCTGAAGTTTCTCCGACGACGTAAACTCAACACTGTTTCCCGCGATCTTCGTTACGCCACCGATCTTGTTCGGGTTTGGTATGTCCTTGATATCTTCGGGTGGGATCGAGATATCCATCTTGTTGAGGAGTGCGGTCAGGTATTCCAATCGCTCGGGAGTCGGCGGGTGAGAGCTGAAAATCTTTGGCGTCTCGCCTCCTGATTCCTCCTGGAAGCGGTTGATCTTGCGCATCGAAAGCAAGACCCCTACCGGGTTGTATCCAGCTTCCAGAAGCAGTTGCGTGCCAATTTCGTCAGCCTGACGCTCGTCGCCACGCGAGTACTTTAGAGTGTACAAGTTGTGGAGGATTCCCGTCACATCTCCAACTGTCTGGCTTGCCCCCAGGACAGTCAAAATGGCTCCAAGCCACAACGATCTGCGCTGTGCCTTGGACATGGCATCAAGGGCGTGGCGGCGATCGGAGTGTACGATCTCGTGCGCAATGACACCCTTGCGCTCGTCAGGCCTGAGTATATACCAGAGGCGGCTCGAAAAGTAGACATAGCCGCCTGGAGTGGAAAACGCATTGAACTCATCCTGCTTGAGAATCCTGAAGTGATATTTGATCTCCGGCCTGCGGATGCTCTCGCCTTTCATAAGCTCCTGGCCGTATTCGTTGATCTCTTTGAGCGCGGCATCGTCCGTGACCTGAGGGTATTCTTTCAGAATCTCGACGTCCAACTTTCTGCCGAGTTCGACTTCCTCTTCAAGGGAAGTTGCCGCGACAGTCGGAATCGCCGCGGCAAGAATGGCGAATACCATCAGCAGTATCTTTGTAATACCGATTTTTCTCATCATGTCCATCCATTCCCTGGTTTGAATATACTAACAGTATAGCTCAGACGCGATAATATCGAAACACTCGAACGCACAAAGGCCGTGATATTTTCGGGCAGTATATCTGCTTTATCTCTATGGAAAACATTGCAGTACGGCTATTGCCCAACTATTTCTTGTCCATTTTCCTGATCTGTTTATGTATATTCTTCCACTTCTCACGCTCAACGCGAGCCAGACCGGCATCCTGCTTTCGTTCAAGAAAATGTAGTTCCGCCTGCATCTTCATATAGTTGTCAAAACGTCGATGATCAAGGCTCCCATCGTTCAATGCAGCGCGAACCATGCATCCCGGCTCATCGTTATGCGAACAATCTCCAAAACGACATTGGCGCGCGAGAACCTCTATATCGACAAATGCCTCAGCAAGACCATTATCCACATTCCAGAGCTGGATTTCACGCATTCCTGGGGTATCGATCACAAGGCCACCGCCGGGAAGAACAAAAAGTTGGCGATGCGTGGTAGTATGCCTCCCTTTGCTGTCGACCTCCCGAACCTCCCGCACTCTTTGCAGGTCGCTGCCCAGCAGGTAGTTGACGAGAGTCGACTTGCCGACACCCGACGAGCCAAGAAGAGCCACCGTGATACCTTCTTTCAGATAGTCAGACATAACACTCAAGCCTTGTCCCGCGACAACACTTACCGCATGAACAGGCACTCCCGGCGCGCTGGCGCGAATAATGTCTATACTCGCATCCACATCGGAACACTGATCGCACTTTGTAAGCAAGACAACCGGTTCGGCGCCACTCTCCCAGGCCAGAGCAAGATAACGCTCGGCTCGGGCTGGACTAAAATCATTATCCAAACTCATCACGATAAACACCGTGTCGATGTTCGATGCTATGGGCTGTCGACTTACTCTCTTTCCGGCTTCCTTTCGTGAAAACATACTCTTGCGGGGAAGCACACAGTGAATGATCGCTCTGGGCGGCTGTTCATCTAGGATTTGGGCGGCAACCCAATCCCCGACAACGGGCAGGTCGGCCCTGTCGTCCGAGCCATACAGTAGTTTGCCGGTTGGAACAGCAGGCATCTCGCCTTGATCCGTCAGAACAGCATACAGCCCCCTCTGCTCAAGGCTTACGCGGCATGGCGAGAGTGAGTCATCGGCGATTTGATTGAAACCACGGGCAAAATCAGAAGTATATCCGAGTTCTACAAGTGACAATTCAGGTTCCTCCATATAAACAGGCGTAACTATACTACCCGCACGCCTATGAGGAACCCATCAGGTGCTGTGGAATAAAAGGTGGATTGGTGAGGTTAGAGACAGCCCTAGAGTGGCGCCTCATCCTTGTGCGGCATCGATATTGCATTGGAAAAACAGCCTACAGCGACCATAAAACCCTCCTATTGATCAGATTCAAACCATTATCATATACATTATAGCATGTACGCATTACATTGCTAAACGAGCAAAAAAGCGCTGCGCCTTTTATAAGGCGCAGCGCTCTATATTATTTTCAGGCGTCTTTGCAGCCACTGCAGCCGCACTCGCACTCAGGACTATCGTAGCTCCTGCTTGCAAGATCCTGATACGTCTTCCAGCGGTTCTTGACGTCCACTTCGGCCTCACACATCAGCTTGGTAGCCGCTTCAGGATTGATCTTCTTGAGGACTCTATAGCGGTTTTCACCGTAAGCGTATTCCTCGAAGCTCATCGTCGGCTCTTTGCTGTCGAGGGAAAGAGGATTCTCGCCCTTGCAAGCCTTATCGGGATTGTATCGGAACAATGGCCAGTGACCACACGCGATAGCCTTCTTCTGCTCATCGACGCCAAACGTATTGTTGATACCGTGAGCAATACAGTGCGCATACGCAATGATGATAGACGGCCCGTCGTAGGCTTCGGCTTCAGTGAGAGTCTTCACCAAATGAGCCGGGTCGGCCAACGATACCCGCGCGACATACACATTGCCATAAGTCATCGCCATCATAGCCAGGTCTTTTTTGCCCATGGGCTTGCCGCCCGCCGCGAACTTCGCAACAGCACCCCTCGGCGTAGACTTGGACATCTGTCCGCCGGTGTTGGAGTAGACCTCTGTATCGAGGACGAGCACATTGACGTTCTTGCCGCTCGCCAGCACATGATCCAACCCGCCGTAACCAATATCATACGCCCAGCCGTCGCCGCCCAGGATCCACACCGACTTCTTCACCAGATAGTCGGCAAGGCTGGCCAGCTGCTTGCTGCACGAACAACACTTATCGGTGCAACTGGAGATAGCGGCCTTGAGCTCATCAACTCTGGCCCTCTGCGCTTCGATGCCCTCTTGGGTAGTCTGATCGGCGTTCTTGATCGCGTCGGCAAGTTCTGCCTTGATTCCGCCGTTCGCAACGCCCTTATCGAGCAGTTCGGTCGCAAATTCGTTGAATTTGTCGATGGTCAGTCTGTAGCCCATACCGAACTCGGCATTGTCCTCAAAAAGGCTGTTCGACCACGCCGGGCCTCTGCCGTCGGCGCGCTTGGTATAAGGAGTTGTCGGCAAGTTTCCGCCGTAAATCGACGAACAACCCGTGGCGTTCGCGATAACCGCGCGGTCGCCGAAAAGCTGAGATACGAGCTTCACGTAAGGAGTCTCGCCGCAGCCCGCACACGCGCCGGAGAACTCGAACAGCGCAGGAAGCATCTGGCTGCCCTGAACGGTGTCTTTGTTGTAGAGCGACGGATCGGTCTCAGGCAGCGAGAGGAAGAAGTTCCAATTGTCGCGCTCAGACTCTCTCAGAGGCTCCTGGGCGACCATGTTGATCGCGTGCTTGCCGGTAGGCTCTTTGGTCTCAGGATCTTTGATGCTAACTGGACAGTTCTGGACGCACAGTCCGCAACCGGTGCAATCCTCGGGAGCAACCTGGACGGTCACTTTCTTGCCCTTGAGCTTGGCCTTGCCGTCAGCGCTTTTGAATGTAGCCGGAGCCTTGCCCAGTTCACTCTCGTCATAAGCCTTCATGCGAATCGACGCATGCGGGCAGTAGAGCGAACAACGTCCGCACTGCACGCACGCATTCGGATCCCACTCAGGAATCTCGACTGCGATATTGCGCTTCTCGAAGGCCGTGGTACCTGTCATGAACTTGCCGTCAATTGGCATCGCGCTCACAGGTAGATCGTCGCCGCGGCCGGCCATAATCTCGGCAGTGACGTTCTTGACGAACTCAGGAGCGTCCTCGCTGACAACCGGCGGCATCTTGAACGAACTTGTGACCTGGCTGGGATATTTAACCTCGGCGAACTCGGTCATGCCGGCATCCACCGCAGCGTTGTTCATCTCGACGACCTTGTCGCCATACTTGCCGTAGCTCTTCTTGATGGCATTCTTGATTGCCGCAACGGCCTTGTCCTCAGGAAGAATGCCGGTGAGCTTGAAGAACGCCGCCTGCATAATCATATTGATGCGAGCGCCAAGGCCGATCTTATGGCCGATGGAGATCGCGTCGATCACGTAGAACTTGACTTTTTTGTCGATAAGCTGCTTCTGAACTTCCTGAGGGAGCGTGTCCCAGACCTGGTCAGCGCTGTGCTGAGTGGTGAGAAGGAATGTGCCGCCCTGCTCGATGTTCTTGAGCATATCGTATTTCTCGACGAAGCTCGGGTTGTGGCAGGCGATGAAGTTCGCGCTGTCGATGAGATATGGGCTTCGGATCGGGTTCTTGCCGAAGCGCAGGTGCGAAACCGTCACCGAACCGGCCTTCTTCGAGTCATACACGAAGTAGCCCTGAGCGTAGTTGTCGGTCTCATCGCCAATAATCTTGATCGAGTTCTTATTCGCGCCGACGGTTCCGTCCGAGCCGAGCCCATAGAACATGGCCCGGTAGGTATTCTCGTCGGCTGTGCGGAAGCAGCAGTCATAGCTCAGGCTCATGTTGGTGACGTCGTCATTAATGCCGACCACAAAGTGGTTCTTCGGCTTATCGGCGCTGAGGTTGTCGAAGACGGCCTTGACCATCGCGGGAGTAAACTCTTTCGATCCAAGACCGTAACGTCCGCCGACAATAATCGGAGCCGCAAACGATACCTTACCCTCGGAGATAGCTTCTTCGATGCCGGTCACAACGTCCAGATAAAGAGGCTCGCCAAGCGACCCAGGCTCTTTGGTGCGGTCGAGAACGGCAATCTTCTTCACGGTCTTAGGCAGCGCCGCAACCATGTCTTCCACACTGAACGGTCTGAAGAGTCTGACTTTGACTATACCGACTTTCTCGCCCTTTTTGGTGAGATAATCAACGGTCTCGTGCGCCGTTTCAGCACCGGAACCCATCAGGATGATGACTCTCTCGGCATCAGGAGCGCCGACGTATTCAAAGAGTTTATACTGCCTGCCAACGATCTTCGCGAACCTGTCCATCGCATCCTGAACGATCTTCGGAGTAGCCGCGTAGAACTTATTCACGGTCTCGCGGCCCTGGAAATAGACGTCCGGGTTCTGCGCAGTTCCACCCATGACCGGGCGATCCGGTGAGAGACCTCTCAACCTGTGCGCAATTACAAGGTCGTCGTCGATCATAGCGCGCATATCATCGTAAGTCAGTTCCTCGATTTTCTGGACTTCATGACTGGTGCGGAAGCCATCGAAGAAGTGCAGGAACGGAACTCGGCTGGCAAGCGTCGCGTTCTGCGCAATCAGAGCGAAGTCCATAGCTTCCTGGACACTGTTGGAACAGAGCATAGCGAAACCCGTCTGCCGGCAGGCCATGACGTCGCTGTGGTCGCCAAAGATCGAGAGGGCCGCGCAGGCCAGGCTTCTAGCCGTAACATGAAAAACCGTGGATGTAAGCTCGCCCGCGATCTTATACATGTTCGGGATCATCAGAAGCAGACCCTGGGAAGCCGTAAATGTGGTGGTCAGCGCGCCGGTCGCCAGAGCGCCGTGCACAGCGCCGGACGCCCCACCCTCGCTCTGCATTTCAGCAACAGTGGGAATAGTGCCCCAGATATTCTGTTCGCCGCGGGCGGTCTTCTCATCGGAGACCTCGCCCATCGGTGAACTCGGCGTGATTGGATATATTGCAATTACTTCATTTGTCGCATGCGCTACGTGAGCAGCCGCCGAATTGCCATCGTAGCCTTTCATTTTACGTGCCATAATGTCTCCTTGATTTAGAGCAGAAAGCAGAGAGCTGAGAGCAGAGAGCCAGTGCAACCGGCTTTCTGCTTTCCGCATTTTGCTTTCCGCTATACTAGATTTCTCTTCGCCACTGAAGGGCCTGGATCAACGTCGCTTGATCGGCATAGTCCATGTCCCCTCCAACAGGCATGCCATGGGCGATTCTTGTAACTTTTACGCCCAACGGCTTGATAAGTTGCGCTATATACATGGCGGTGGCATCGCCTTCAATCGTAGGATTGGTGGCAAGAACCACTTCTTTTATCTCGCCACTACTCAGTCTTGCCAGGAGTTCGCGCACTTTGAGCATCTCCGCGGAAATGCCGTCCATAGGTGAGATTACTCCGCCCAGAACATGATACATCCCCCGGAATTCGTTAGTCTTTTCCATCGCGACTACATCGCGAGGCTCGGCCACCACACACAGCAGCGAGGTGTCCCGTTTTGTATCAGAGCAGACCTCGCAGCGATCCTGGTCGGTATAGTTATAACATACAGGGCATAGCTTGATGTGCGCCTTGACGTCCATCACCGCGTCAGCCAGAGCGCGAGCTTCGTCCTCGGTAATTCTGAGAACATGAAACGCCAGCCTCTGCGCGGACTTTGGACCGATCCCAGGCAGTTTCTCAAACTCGCCTACCAGCCGTGCTAATGGTTTTGCATAATGCATATAGTCTACCAGCAGTACACGCAAATAATTGGCGAGCTGGAACCGCCCGCCATTGAAATTGCCACGCATCGGCGCGTGTCGTTAGCGATACCGGTATATTATATCAGATGTGAGAAGAGAGTTGAAGTGCAAGTTATGCGTTACAAGATGAATCTGTATCAGTTTCTGTTGAAATAGACACGCCACGACAGGCGCAAGCCATTTTAGCTTGCGCCTGTCGCATGCAGGCCATACGATTTTCCGATTGTGGCTACTTCACATATATCAGGTCGTCAGAGGTCCTGGCTCTAATACACCTGATCGTCGAATCGTTATCGTCCAGCGCCGCAGAAGATATTCCGATTACCGTCACAAACGCTCCCACAGTCGGGAGGTCGGCACCGTCCGGCAGGTAGACTCTTACAGTGGTCGACGAACCGTCACTGATTGTCATATATGGCCTGGATGCCGAAACCACTTCTTCAACCAGACCCCAAGTCTTCACAAGAAGACCGATGTTATTCAGCCCGCAAGCGAGTTTCCACTCTCTTACGATCTCGCCGTCCGACCCGACTCTGATCGTCCAGCCATACACCCCATTCTGACCGCCAAACGCGCCTCCGCCAAGAGCGGCGTTTGTCAGTGCAAACGGTTTTGGTTCTGTGGCTGCGGACACCATTACCGTAATTTCGGGGTTCATAATCTCGCGCTCTATGCCGGTTGTAGTCATAACCCCAGTAATGTTCACCATCTGCCCGACGCCTACCGTCACGTTATATGTTCTGATCTTTATCCCGGATATTCGATCAACGCTCTGTACATAAAAGCCGTCGTCAAAGACCGCAGTAACCACGACTTCCGAGAGCTCGACAATCACCCCGTTACCGAGCTTCTTTGCCTCACTGATACTCACAGGTGGGTCTTCCTCCTGGAACGCTCCCATGTTCGGGCTGCCGTCGGCGGGATCGCCGGCACCCAGCAGCGGCGATGTGGCCGACAGGCGATAGTTGCAGGTTGCAGGATCCATAAACAGCGGATCGACCGCAAGGTTAGTCAGCGTGCAGTCCGATGTCGGCGGAGGCGCGCTGGTAGGATCTGGCAAACCGACAAATTCAGTCGCCGAGTTGCCATAGAAGTCAGAGTATGTGATCCAGCACCAGGGTTCGATCATAACTGGTGTCGAACCGGTTGCAAAGATCGCGCCGCCGCGCTGTGCTGCTGTCGTGTGGGTTGCAATATTGAACGCCACTATCGAGTTTCTCATAGTGAAATTGGAATCGGCATCATATATTCCGCCACCTTGACCGGATGTACCGGTGGCCATGTTAGAAACGATAGTGAGCTTGTTCATCGCAACATCCGACTCATTATCCATGTAAATTCCGCCGCCTTTGCCGTCACCTGCCCCGGCGCCAGTGGCCAGATTGGGCATAGTGATGCAGCCGATGAGGCACTCGATTATAGCCGGAGCCGACTCCCGCGACGCAATGCCGCCGCCATAGTAGGCAGTATTGGCCTCAATACGAATGGCAAAAATAGTGGGAGCGCCCTGCTCAGAATAGACACCGCCGCCGTAGCCCGCGTACGTCGCGACGCCGGTAGCGGTGTTGCTGTATATTGTGGTATCACCGCTGAGTAGGGTCGCGGGCGGAGGAGTTATGCCATCGCCCACCATCGAGCTTGTGTCATACATATATATACCACCGCCGAGAGCTGCGGTGTTGTAGGTAATCCGGCATGTCGATACGTTTCCGCGGTCTTTGTATATACTGACGCCTCCACCCAATTCGGCAGATCCATTCATAATAGTAAAGGCATCAATAACCGTGTAAAGCGCGTCATAAGTAGCCTTCAGCGAATCGTCTAGATAACGATCCTGTGGAAGATGGGCTATCACCACGCAAGAATCGAGAAGACCCCCACTGATGCTGGTTGTGTTTGTGTTGACGTCCCGCAACGGATATGGGCTCGGGCTGTCAGTCGGCGAAACTGGGGAGCCAGACCACGCGCCATATACCGCCACGCCATGCCAGATCAGTATGTTTTCGTTGTAAGTCTGCCCCGCCGGGCCGCCGCGCACCCAAACGGTATAGTTCATTGTCCAGCCTGCCTGATTATGGCTGTCCGCCGCGTCGATGGCCTCCTGAATCGTCTTGAATGCTGTCGCCCATGTCGTGCCGTCTCCGCTGGACACAACAGTGCCGTCAACATAATAGGCAAGCGGAGTCACGCCGGTTGAGAGCGGCGTGCAGACATCGCCCACTCCATCGCCGTTGGAGTCCGTCTGATCGGGGTTGGAATTCGCCGGGCAGTTGTCATAGACATCCGCAATTCCGTCACCATCCGTATCCGCCTCGGAATATACCAGAGGATCGGGGTCGATTATATCCGCGCCGCCGTCGTTATCTTCGTCGTGAAATTCGTCCGCGCCAATGTCGATTATGCTGTTTTCGACCCTGATCTCGTCGTCAATGTCCAAACTCCCGGCACCCGCGCCCGTATAGCCCGCGTCCTTGGCGGGAGAGCCGTAAGTTATGTGAAAATCGAAGTTGTATTTATCGTAGAACTGCGGATCTTTCATTATGTTGAAATCTTTGTTGTTCGCTGGAATCGGGTCATAGTATGGAAAACTCAGCCCGAATATATCGCCGCCCGCGTTGTGCCAGAGCAGATTGTAGTTGAAAGTAACGCTCATTCCGTCGTTGACGACAGCAGTCCCGCGCGACTGGGTGATAATATTATTGAGCACCTTTGCCGCAAGCGTTCCGTGCAAATATACCGCCGCGCCAAGCCCGTAAGGTCGATCCTTATCATCGACCTTACCTGCGTTTGGCGTAACTTCGTTGCCGTAGAACGTATTGTTTATAATGTTCGGCTCGCCCGGATTCTCGAATGCGATTGCGCCACCATGCGCGGTTTCGGTATCACCTGTGCCCAGCGCGGCGCACAAGAAGATTATATTGTTTCTGATCTGCGCGTCGGCGTCAGTGATATACATCGCGCCGCCGTACGAGTAATGAGTGGCAACAGTCCCTCCGGTGGCCTTACAGGTTGCAAACTGACAGCGCTGCACCGTAACTCCTGATCCGCCTTCGGCATATATCCCGCCGCCGTACGCTGTGCCTGAGTCTATCACGCTTACGTTAGCCAGGTTCGTCGTAAAATCGCAGCCGGAAACGTTCAAAGTGGAATCAAATGTATAGATTGCCCCACCCTTCGCGTCCGGATTACCGACTGAGTCCCGCGCCGTGTTGTCTATAAACTGGCTATCTCTGACTGACAGATAACCATTTGTGACGTAAATGCCCCCACCAAGGTGAGAGGTATTGTTTTGAATAATGCAGTTGGCTACAATGAGGTTTGCAGTCAGCGCAATCATCGCCCCCCCAAAAGTTGCCGCGCCGTTTTCGACCGTAAACCCGTCTATGCGGTTGCCCCCGGCATTTGTGAAGATACTGGTCGTCGAAACTGCCGGATGCACCACAGTCGGCGTTGAGAAGTCGCGATCGTTAAGATCGAAAGTCAGAGGATCTTCCGTGCCGTCGAAGCCGCCATATATCAAAACACCGGCGGGCACGCTGACATTCTCAACATAAGCAGGCACTAAAACGGTGTTCTTTTCCACCCACACAGTCAGGTCGATCTGCGAGGCGGCAAGGGTTGCGCCGGCCTGGATAGTGCGTTTCGCGTCGGCCCATGTAAGGCCGGAATTGGCATCATTGCCCGTCGTCGATACAAAAACGACTGCCGAAGCCGGCAGACAGCAAGAGAAAATCAGAGCACAGAGAATCAGGCGTAAATATGCTTTCATCCTTTTCCTCCTTAGCATCACCACTTGGTGTCGTTGAGCATTGTGTGATGAACAAGCATCTATATTGGTAACACTCTACCCAGTATACTGCCGGATAGTAAACATGGTGTTTTGCTCGTGACACTTGATGTTTCCACGGTTCACATTTATAGCAGTCTGACGTGTCGGATATACTGCGAATTCCCAAGCCATCTTACAACTCAGATCGCGTTCAGGTATAATAATATGGCTTTGACTTATTGAACACTTGGTGGAAAAACTTGAACTCCGAAAAAATTAACGACCTCAGCAGAAGAATTAACTCGCCCGTGCCGTTCTGGTTCTTGAACGGATATATGGAACCCTGGCACATCGCGCGCGAGCTTGATATGATGCAGCAAAAAGGCATCGACGAAGTAATTGTGCACCCCAGATACGGCCTACCGACCGAGTATCTCTCCGACGCATGGTTCGACCTGTTCGGCTTGTGCCTGCGCGAGGCAAAACAGCGCGGAATACGCGTCTGGATATACGACGAGTTGAACTGGCCCAGCGGCACCGCCGGGATGGCTGTGCAGCAGAACCCCGACCTACAGAGCAAATTCCTGCACGTTGAAGCAAAACCTCTTGTCGAAATCAATTTAGATACATTCGCGCTCGGCAAATATGTCATCGCGGCAAACGTCGAGGCGGGAGTTGTCACAAAAACTCGCCTGATGAACGATCTCGCAAGCATCAAGGCTCTGACGGGCAACTGGCAAATATTCAACTGCATTCTCCGCCGCGACCCGTTTTACGTAGACACGCTCTCGTATGCCGCGGTGGATAAGTTCAAAAGTGTAACCCACGAAGAGTATTTCAAGCGCTTCGGCGACGAGTTCGGCAAAACGATTCGAGCCATATTCACCGACGAGCCGTCCATATACTGGGTGAGCGTAGGCTACGACGACTGGAATCTGCCATACACTAACGATTTCTTTGAAACGTTCGAGCAGCGTTTCGGATACTCTCCTGCACCGATGATCCCATATCTGTTCAGTCCAAGCCGCGAGGGAACCGTCTTTCGCGCCGACTATTGGGATCACGCAGGCTATCTCTTCAACCAGCGCTATCACGCCAATCTCGGCAAATGGTGTCGCGAACATGGCGTGATATACACCGGTCACAACAACTGCGAAGAACCTCTGCGCTATCAAATCCGATTCCAAGGCAATATGTTCGACACCATGCGCTCAGAAGACATCACAGGCGTCGATCATCTCGGCAAACAGACCCTGGGAAACTGGTACAACTCGATTGCCGGGCACAAAATATGCTCGTCTCAAGCGCATATATCGGGCAAAGCTCGATGCGCCAGCGAGAGTTTCGCCATGATGGACTGGGACACCACTTACACCAACCTCAAGCGAGTCACGGACTGGCAGTACGCGCTCGGCATCAACCTGATGATCCCGCACGCGCTGTTTCACACCATATCCGGCACAGCCAAGCGCGAATCGCCGCCCAGCTTCTTCTATCAGTCGCCGCACTGGGACGACTTCGGCTCGTTTGTCGACTACCTGCGCAACCTGGAGTCGATGCTCTGCGGCGGCAGGCACACGTGCAAAGTCGCGGTGATGTATCCGCTCAGCGGGCTGTGGTCGAGTTATCAGACCGACCGCAAGACCTCAGACTTCGAGCACATCGACAACTTCCTGAACTCTCTGTGCCTGGAACTGGTCAAGAATCAGATCGACTTCGATCTGCTCGACTTCAAAGCGCTCTGCGATGCCGAGCTTCGCGACAGCAAGCTGATTCTCGCAGACGAGGAGTATCAAACGCTAATCGTGCCGTCGTCGCCATATATGCGCGCGAACGAGGCAATCCGACTAAGAGCGATTGCCGCATCTGGAGTGAGCACCACGTTCTTCCACAAAGTAATGGAGCCTGAGTCCCGTAATGAGCCGAACTCCCTAAACAACGCAACTTTCGTGAAGTCTGAGGAGCTGGTTTCGTTTGTCGAGATACTCAGGAAACAGCTAGATGACGACATTCAGTTAACAGGCGGCGGCTCGGACGACATAATGGCCTATCGCAGGGAAAAAGACGGCCAAAAGATCACTTTTCTCGTGAACCGGTCGGAGAAGCACCGTAAAGTCATCGCAATGCTGAAAAATTACCCCAACGCCGCGATATTCGACCAGGAAACCGGCGTATATACGAAACTTGCGGGAAAGAACGCGGGAACAAGGACTCAGGTCGAGCTGCGCTTTCAACCAAACCAGTCGTATTTCATCGTGAGCAACGCCCCCAACGCAAAAGATTCCAGCACTCACAAGAGCGAACCCATCCCGGTGGAAATCAAAGACCTGCGGGTCGACATTCCGTTCAATGTTGCATCCGTTTATCACTTCGGCTATTCAAAGGACGGTTCAGAGCCGGTCAATATAGACATTCGGACTCAGCCGAGATTCGTCCCGGCCAGTTGGGACGCCAATCCGCCCGATTTCAGTTTATGCTCGGGATGCTATGAAGCCAAAATTGATGTAAACTGCGATCCGACCGGCATAAGCATGGTCGTCGACAAAGATTTCCAAGACTGTGAAGTCTATGTAAACGGCACGCGAATCACGTTTGAGGACTGCTGCTTCGGCGACGAACATAGTTTCTATCTCACTGACTTCGCGGACATTCGAGCCTCTCTGGACGGCATTCTTCAAAGCGGCACAAATAATCTCAATGTAATCTCTCCAACCAAACTCAGCGAGCCCCTAAGACTTGTCGGCAAATTCAAAGTCCATCTGGCTGGAAGCAATATTGCACTTAACCCGCTCGGCGAAACGAATATGTTCCGGCTGGAAATGGACTACCCGTTCTACTCGGGCACGATCACTTATAAGGCCGAATTCGAGCTTGCGACGACACACCCGCACCTGATTTTGAACCTGCACTCCGTTCGCGACGCCGCTACTGTGCGCGTAAACGGCAATCTGGCCGGCAAGAGACTTTGGGAGCCGTACATTCTGGACATTGCCGAGTTCGCGCAAGTTGGCGAGAACAAACTGGAGATAGAGGTCAGGAACAACATGGCCAACCTGATTCAGGGCAACCCGCGAGCACTGGGCTTGCAGCAGATGCCCGTGCTGGACGGGTTCGATCAATAGAATGAGAACATACACCGCCAGCGCAATAGTCCTGCGAAGAATCGACCTCGGCGAAAAGGATCGAATCCTCACAATATACGCTCGCGAGCAGGGAAAGCTCTCGGCGGTGGCAAAGGGCGCCAGGAGACCGGGCAGCAAACTGGCCGGCGCAAGCGAACCGTTTACATACTCGCGGATGTTTCTGTCCACGGGCCGCGACCTCGATTTGCTCACGCAGGCCGATATCAAAGAGTCTTTTCCAAACGTCAAACAGAGTATGGCGGGAATCGCGTATGCGGTCTATATGATGGAGCTTACAAACAGCTTTGTGGACGAGCGTCAGCCCAACCCCGAGCTTTTCGATACACTCCTGAGCGCGATGTATGTACTCGAAAGCGGGACAGACCCCGAGATTACTGCGCGTTATTATGAGATGGGGCTGCTGGCGGTGCTCGGTTACGAACCTCACTTCGAGACGTGTTTAAGATGCGGCAAGAAAGTTGGACGAAAAAAGGTGGCGTTCAGTCCGGCGCTCGGCGGAATAGTCTGTAATGAGTGCGGAGTGCCACCCAACGACACGATATGGGTTCCCGGCGCGATTGTATCGTACTTGCGCGCTCTCAAGAACGCCGAGCCGCAAAATCTCAAGGATATGAAATTCCCACAAGGCGCTCTGCGCGATCTGGCCGCAATGCTCAGGTGGCACATAAGATATCGGCTGGAACACGAATTGAAAAGTGTGGATTTTATAGACGCGGTTGCCCAGTTTGACCCGAATACGCCCTGAATGGAAGAAGTGATTCTTCGATTATTTCGCAGCCAAGGCCGGGACGATCCGACACCCTGAGCATAGCCCCTCGTCGCGTCGCACCACCCTTCACAGGCTGCTCGGCCAGGAGCATATCGGAATCAAGATCGAATACTGAAAACGCATTAGTGCCGCAGCCGATATGACACGCCGCCGACTGCCCAATTTTCGATTCAAGCATGCAGCCGAACATCAACTCAAGCCCGGCCGCCCGGCATATAGACTTTATCTCCAAGGCTCCGACCATGCCGGACTTCTGAATCTTCACGTTGACGCCCCTGGCCGCGCCGTATCGAACAATCTCGATCACATCAGCGGCAGTCTGAGCCGATTCATCGGCAAACACGGGCACGCTAGACCGTTCGGTAACGAAACGCATTCCCTCCAGATCGACGGCATCCACCGGCTGCTCGTACGCCCGGATCGCAAGACCCCGATCCTGCAGCCCATTAATAAACGCGACTGCCTGCGACGGCGTGAATCCCTGGTTGGCGTCGATAATAAACGAACAGCCCGGCACGCCCTCATGGACGGCAATCACGCGTGCAACATCTTCATCTTCATTTTTACCGACCTTGATCTTGAACTGCTTGAACCCAATAGCCGCAAGCTCAATCGCTCTCTCGCGAGCATGTTCGGGCTGACAAATCGGTATAGTAACATCGGTCTCAATGCGAAGCGGAGCGCCGCCAAGGAATGCGTACAATGGAACGCCCAGCGTTTTACAAAAGGCGTCGAAGATAGCCATTTCAATTCCGGCCCTGGCGGATTTCCCGTAAGGAAGCACCTCGCTCAGCTTTTTCGACGACAGCCTGAACTCGCTGATAGGCGCTCCTTCAAGAGCAGCAGACGCCGTCGCAATATCGTGAAGCACTGTAGCGATATCCTCACCCGTCACGTATCTGACAGGTGTCGCCTCACCGCAACCCACAACATTGCCCGAAAACAGCTCAACCAGCACTATGGGTGACGACGTTGCGCGGCGCTGTGACGTCTCGAATGCCTCGCGCAGAGGCAGGTCTATGCAGCGCGCTTCGATTTTGTCTATTCGTTGCGTTTTATTCAAGTTCCACCATACTGCGGGGCATTATCGGCAGAGTGAGAGAGAATGTCGAGCCTTTGCCCAACACACTTTCTAGGGTTATCTCGCCGCCCAGCCGAGCCGCAAGCCTTCGCGCGATAGCAAGCCCCAGACCGCTGCCGGTGTTCTTCGACTCGGCGGCGCGTCCACGGCTGAATTCCTTAAATATCAGGTCGAAATCCTCAGGCGGAATGCCTATCCCCGTATCGCTCACCAAAATCGACAACAACTCCCCTTTATCGACAACACTTATGCGCACGCCTCCCTTGTTAGTGAACTTTATCGCGTTAGATAACAGGTTCACCACCACGTACCCCAGCTTGCGCTCATCCGTTATAAGTTCAGGCAGACCCTCGACAACATCAAGCGACAGTGAAAGATTTTTTTCTTTCACCAACGGCATCATATTGCTTACGATCTGCTCCAAAAAACCTGACAGATCAACGCTTGACCATTTTATGGGCATACTTCCAGCGTCAAGCCTGCTCAGATCCAACAAATCGTTGACCATCCCAAGCAGTTTATGCGAATTGCCGACCACCCTGCCAAGCAGCGCCTTCTGCCGTTCAGACAACGGTTCCTCGGTGTCTTCCAATAAAAGCTCAGCAAAGCCGATGATCGAGGTCAGAGGTGTACGCAGTTCGTGCGACACACTGCGAAAAAACATATTTCGCTCTTCAATAGACGCTTGAGGGTTGTCAACGAC
The DNA here is from genome assembly GCA_021372295.1 of bacterium. GTDB lineage: Bacteria > Armatimonadota > UBA5829 > UBA5829 > UBA5829 > UBA5829. The sequence goes on from JAJFUS010000023.1 coordinate 47,908, forward strand.
CCTCAGTTTTTCTTCAAGCATGTTATAGTCTCGAAGTGCAAGTCGAGAAAGGTAGGCGGCAGACATTCTGTCGGAAAACATATCCGCGATCACCTTTATGACGGCCGAGCACGGCTGCAGTTCGGACTCGAAAATCTCAGGCGGCGCTTCGACAAAACATCCTTTCAGATATGATTTTTCTTCAAAGTGAAGCCATATAGGATGCCCGACAACAAATCCCCCACCGGCAAATCTGTTTTGCTGGGGTTCACCTGTCTCAAGTATCTTCTTTGCGGCAGCAAGGACTTCCAGCGGATACTCTGAAGCGGTATTGCCATAAAGCTCGTCTATATGCCTGGCGCCAGATCTTCCAATAACAAAAATCCCAGCCTCGGCCTTCCCACTCATACGAACCGCGCGCACGACTTCCATCACCTGGTTTTCATTCAGCAAATCAGCAATGGTTACGTGTCGAGGATCGTAGAGGCTGCTCTCACAAGCATGATGATCCATCAAATAGTGTGCCCTCACACATTTTACCCGGCTACTGGTTTAAATTGGTCACGACTACATTGTACGCCTACTTATCGACAAGGTCAAGGATACCTATGCGCATATAACTAACCCCGATTGCCACAATCAGCACGCCCATCACCCGGCTCACAAGCGCCGTCCCGGAATCTCCAATCAGCTTGTGTATAAACCTGCTCGCCATAAACACGAGCAGACACACAAACATTGCGATCAAAGCCGCAAGAGTTGTAATCCACACACCATGAATCGCCGCAAAAACGACCGCCGCTGTAATCGCTCCCGGTCCTGTCAGCATCGGCGAGATCAACGGCACTATGGCGGCGCGATATTCATCCTCATGATCGGAGCTGAGCCTGCCATGCACGACCAAATTAAGCGCGATGATTACAAGCAGCAGCCCTCCTCCAATGCGCAGGTCATTAAGTGTCACTCCAAACAATCTCAGAAGCCACGTTCCAGTAAATGTAAACAAGAGCAGTAGAATAGTCGCTCCACCGACGACCTTAAATGTCAACATTCGCCTTTCGGCATCGTTCAGGTGGGCGCTTACCCCGACTACAATCGGCAATAAAGCAATAGGATCGAGTACAATTAGAAGAGCGACTACAAGCGTTCCCAGTTCTCTTACGAATCCAAGGAAGTCCATAATCGCTCCTTCAAAAAACAGCTGAGAGTGGAGAGGGAGAACCGAGAGTCCAGACTCAGAGCGTTCAATCGCAATATCTTGTTTGTTAGTAATCGGGTTCCTGGGGCGGCTCCATAATGCCGTCCACTTCGATGTGACTAACCACATCCGTAACACCTGGAATCCACCACGCCACACACTCCGCTTCGGTTTTTTGCGCGTAAGAAGCGACCCTGCCTCTCAAAGTAACCACACCGCCGCAGGCCTCAACGTCAATGGGCTGCGCGTCCACGTCTATATCCCTGATGAGAAATTGTTTCACAGCATGACGCAATTCCTCGTCACTTTTTTGCACGTAATTGCGAAGCGTAAGCTGATCTACAATCCGTTCGATACCTGCCGTCGCCTGCAGATTCTCCTGGGCGGCTTTCTTTTCCGCCGCACTGTCCACGATACCGGACAGATATACCACACCGTCGTCGACCCGCACACTGATCTCGCTCAGATCGATACGCGAGTCCCTCCTCAATACGACCGTGACAAGTTCTTCCATCTCCCTATCCCGATGAGTGGCCATGCTCCATTGCCCCCGTTTCGCGACTGTGATAGTGAAGGGTTACCCGCACTTCCTCCGGCATAAACAATCGGCAGTAATGCAAAAAATCGGGCGCATGTCGTTAAACATACGCCCGATTTATAGTCTCAATGCAGAGGCCGGAACCCGACCTCACCTTTCTAAACTCCCGATCAGACAGCCACAGTCTGCTTTTCATCGTCGGGAGTCGAACTAGGGTTTGATGGGCCACTCGTATCAACATCGAGTGCACCGCGCTTGCTCCAGAGGGTGGCACCTGCAAGCGCAAGAAGCGCGATAATCATAACAGTCGCGCGGATGGTGTTGGACATCGGCTGAATCACAATCGGGGCCAGCAGAACCGCGACCAGGTTCATAACCTTGATCATCGGGTTCAGAGCCGGACCGGCAGTGTCCTTGAACGGGTCGCCGACAGTGTCGCCAACAACGGCAGCCTTGTGCTCGGGAGTTCCCTTGCCACCAAACATACCGTCTTCGATCTTCTTCTTAGCGTTGTCCCAAAGGCCGCCCGCGTTAGAAAGAAGAACAGCCATCAACTGACCGGAAACAATGGTTCCGGCCAGGAATCCGCCCAGAGCCGCGGCGCCGTTCATATCGCCGAAGCCAAGGCCGAAACCGACAAGAATCGGAGCGCTCACAGCCAGAACAGCCGGGCTGAGAAGCTCTTTCTGAGCGGCAGCGGTGGAAATGGCCACGCACTTCTGATAATCAGGCTTGCCTTTATCAGAGCCGCTGCGAGGATCGTAATCCATAATGCCCACAATCTCGCGGAACTGTCTGCGAACTTCCTGCACCAGGTCGAACGCTGCGCGGGTAACCGCGTTGATCGCGAACGAGCAGAACAGGAACGGCACCGCGCCACCGATCAGCAAACCGATAAATACGTTAGTATAATCGATGCGGATACCAGTATCCAGCAGATTCACGTCCGCCATATACGAGCGGAAGAGAGCGGTCGCGGCGATAACGGCGGTCGCGATAGCCAGACCCTTGGTAAGAGCTTTGGTGGTGTTGCCGACCGCATCGAGCTTGGCGACGATCTTGTTGGCGTTGGAGTCTTCGCCCGCATCCTTAAGAGCGCCGGACATCTCGAAGATACCGTTGGCATTATCGGAAATCGGGCCGTAGGTGTCCATCGCGAGCATAAAGCCCGTAGTGGTAAGCAGTCCCAGACCGGAAAGCGCGATACCATAAGCGGCCATCGCTGCGTTGCCCTTGAAGAGGAGGACGCTTGCGAGGATCGCAAGACAAATCGCGATAATACCCCACACGCTCGACTCCAGACCGGAAGCAAAACCGGAAAGGATAATCGTAGCAGGACCGGTCTTTGCGGCCTTGGCGCACTCGACAACCGGTTTGCCGTCAATGGCGGTAAAGTGCTCAGTCATTTTGTCGATTATGACCGACAGGATGATACCGCTCAAGTTAGCAAGAGCAAATCTCCACCATTCGAAACCCTCAACAGGAACCTGCTGGTGGAAGACGTAGTAGGAAAGGCCGAAGAAACCGGCTGTTGCCACTATGGACGCAATGATGAAACCCTGGTTGATCGGAACCATTGGGTTCATGTTCATGTCGTCGGAACCGCGCACACTGTAGATACCGATAATCGACGCCAGCACACCCCAGGCTCTAATAAGCAGCGGGTAGACGACAAGCGCCAGACCGGCAGCACCGAGGCCAAGGGTTGTGGAAGCGGCAGCGCCGAGAATAATCGCGGCGACAAGCGTAACTTCATAGCTCTCAAAGATGTCGGCAGCCATACCAGCGCAGTCACCGACGTTGTCACCGACGTTATCGGCGATTGTGGCGGCGTTGCGTGGGTCGTCTTCAGGAATACTCTGCTCGACCTTGCCTACAAGGTCAGCGCCCACGTCGGCGGCCTTGGTATAGATGCCACCACCAATCCTCATAAAGAGAGCGGCAAGACATCCACCGAAACCGAAACCGATAAGAACTTTCATCGACTCATTGCCGAAGAGGAAGAAAACCAGACATGCGCCCAGAAGACCGAGGCCGACCGTCGCCATACCGGAAACGCCGCCCGCGCGGAACGCAACATAGAGAGCGTGTTTAAAGCTGGATAGAGCCGCATTGGCAACGCGAACGTTCGCGCGCACAGCCATCATCATACCGATGAGACCGGCTGTATACGAAGCCAACACACCCAAAATAAACGCGAGGCTGACGCCGATATAGATCGGGATGGCATGGAACACTCGGTCAGTACCGCCGAACCCCTCCACATTCTTGTAAAGGAATGCAAGACCAATCGCGATGATGACCACAAATACAGCCATCGTCTTGAACTGCTTCTTGAGGTACGCCATAGCGCCCTCTTCAACAGCCTTGGCCACACCGACCATTCCTTTGGAACCCGGATCTTCTTTGTTAATGGCCGCGAACCACTTCGCGCCGAACAACAAACCAATAATCGCGCAGACGAACACAGCCAAAACTGATGTCCACATCATCGGCAGTTCATTGAAGTCCGGGAGCGTAATAGCTTCGCCGGCAAATGCCGCGCTTGGCAGCACAACACTCAGCAATACCATCGCAAACATCACGACGAACATCTTGCCGAGCTTGCTGTGAGTCGAAGACTCGCAGTGCATGTTTTCATTTCCCCCTTGTAAATAATACTCATAAGACATACAAAAGGCCGCATCCAGCAGCCTACAAGATTATAAGCCAAGGCCTCTGCCGTGTCAAGAAAGAAAAAGTTCGTCGGTTGGAAAGATCAAAAAAAGTGTGAGCGTCAGTTCAAACTGACGCTCACACTTTTTGTATAAGTTTTGGTCTATAATCTTATGCTCACTTGGGCCCTGTCCCATCACCAACTTCCAACAAAGCATTAAACTCCTTGGCATTTGTGGCTCGGGAAAATGCTTCGTCATTGGTGACAAGCCCCTTCTTTACGAGCGCGGCGAGATATTGGTCGAGAGTCATCATACCCTGCCTACTGCCGGTTTGGATACTCGATGATATCTGGAAAGTCTTGGCCTCACGAATGAGGTTTCGGATAGCGGTCGAGTTTACCAAAGTCTCAAATGCAGCCACACGCCCCTTGCCGTCAGCTCGCCTGAGCAAGGCCTGAGAACACACGCCGATCAGGTTATTTGCAAGCTGCTGACGAATCTGAGACTGTTGATAGTTCGGAAAGACGTCAATAATTCGGTCAACAGTCTGAGTGGCGTCCTGAGTATGCAAAGTGGCAAACACAAGGTGGCCGGTCTCAGCCGCTGTGATTGCGAGATGGATAGTCTCAAGGTCGCGCATCTCACCGACCAGAATTACATCCGGGTCCTGCCTTAATACATATTTCAGAGCATTGTTGAAAGACAGAGTGTCCGATCCGAGTTCTCTCTGATTGATAATCGACAGTTTGCACTCGTGAACAAACTCCACCGGATCTTCGACGGTCATTATGTGTTCTGAACGCGATGAGTTTATATAATCCACCATAGCGGCAAGTGTAGTCGATTTGCCCGAGCCGGTCGGACCGGTAACCAGAACCATTCCTCTCGGACGCTCTGCGAAATAGCGGCACACCGGCGGCAGACCAAGCTCGTCAATGGACTTGATCTCTGTCGGAATAGCTCTCATTACAATACTTATCATGCCTCGCTGCTGCATGATATTGGTTCTGAAACGCGACAAACCTGGAATCTCGTACGCCAGGTCCATTTCAAGCCCTTCCTCGAACCTGCGCTGTCGCTTCTCGTCCATAAGACTGTAGGCCAAATCATGCAAATTCTCGGCAGTCAGCCTGGGATAGCCCTCAATCGGCATCATATCGCCATGAACTCTTGCCAGCGGAAAGTTCTTGGCCTTCAGATGAAGGTCAGAACCTTCTTTTTGTATCAATATGTGAAGCAGTTGATCTACTGTATCTCTTGCAGTCATTTAGGAACTCCTCCTAACGCCTTCGAAGCCATCCTCTCAAGCTCGCGCGGTGTGGAAGACTTGGAAAGCGCATCTTCATAGTTAACAAGACGCCTGCGCAAAAGCCCGACAAGATACTGATCCAATGAGATCATTCCAAAGTCTCCACCCGCCTGTATATCGGAGTATATCTGGTGAGTCTTGCCCTCGCGGATAAGCGACCGAATAGCCGGAGTGGCAACCATAACCTCGAATGCCGCGACTCTGCCACCCTGTGCATCTATCCTCGGCAGGAGTTGCTGAGAAATAACGGCCTGTATGGTAACCGAAAGCTGCATCCTGATCTGACTCTGCTGCTCGGGAGGAAAAACGTCAATGACACGGTCGATGGTCTGCGGCGCGTCGGTAGTATGCAAGGTTCCAAATACAAGGTGGCCGGTTTCAGCAGCAGTAATTGCAAGAGAAATTGTTTCAAGGTCACGCATCTCGCCGACCAGAATCACGTCCGGGTCTTGCCTAAGAACGTGCTTCAAAGCTTCGGCAAACGAGTGTGTGTCCAGTTCAAGTTCGCGCTGGTTCACCGCACAGTTCTTGTCTTCGTGCACAAACTCGATAGGGTCTTCAATCGTAATTATATGCCCTCTCTCATGCTCATTTATGTGATCGATCATAGCTGCCAGGCTGGTGGACTTGCCTGAGCCTGTAGGCCCGGTCACAAGCACGAGACCGCGAGGTTTGAGACAAATCTCTTTTGTGACCTGCGGAAGTCCCAAATCGTCGATTGTTTTAATCTTTATTGGGATCGCGCGAAGAACGGCTCCGATATGATCGCGCTGCCTGAAGCAGTTGACACGAAACCGGGATATTCCCTCAAGTTCATAAGACAAGTCCAGTTCCATAAACTCTTCGAGGCGCGTCCGCCGTTCTTCGTTGAGGATCGGAAACATAATATCCTCAACCCGCTCAATGACGGGAAAGTCCGTCCTTGTGAGCTTGCCGTGAATGCGCATAATGGGAGGCTGTCCGTACCTCAGATGCAAGTCTGAACCCGACCGCTCGACCAGTTGCTTCAATAGCTGATCGATGTATAATTCCGACATTCTGGAATGACCTCCTTCAGAAAAAGCGGAGTTTGTACGTCACACAACACAAGGTCGCAACACCACGCAGTTGTGGCCTGCGACCCTGAATGTATGACCTTGTTTATCATATTTTAGTTCCATCGCGGGAAATCTGCAACCATTATCTGAGAGTTTCACCCTCAGACTCCTATAAAGGGGTTCCACCCCTTAACCCCGCCAGGAGCCGAGTGGCCCCTGGACCCCCGTTCCAGAGTTGAATGATCCCTTAAGGGATCATTCAACTCTGAGTCAGAAGGTCAAGGAAACCTGGTTTCCTTGCAGAGTCAAGAGACAGAGTCTCTTGCAGGGTTTGGGGCGGAGCCTCAAGAAAATCACGCGCGGCGCAGCATCTGTTTGAGTTCAGTGTAGTTGCCCGCGTTTCCGAGAGCTTCTTCTTCGGAGATAATTCCGGCCTTGTAATAGCGATTGAGGCACTGGTTCATAGTCTGCATTCCCCAGTATTCGCCCTCTGAAATAGCCTGGTAAATCTGGCCGGATCGACCCTCTTCCAGCAGTTTGCTGACAGTCGGGTTCGCAATCATTACCTCAACGGCTGCAACTCGCCCGAATTTGTCGATCCTTGGAACCAGTTTCTGCGAAACCACACCTTTCAGCGACACTGCAAGCCGTGTGCAGACCATCGGTTTGTCGTGAGGCGGAAACATGTTCATAATTCTGTCGAGCGTTTCGGCTGAGCTGCAAGTATGCACGGTCGAAAACACCAGGTGACCCGTTTCAGACGCGGCAAGAGCAACGTTCATAGTTTCGACGTCGCGCATTTCACCGATGAGGATCACGTCCGGGCTTTGTCTGACGGCATATTTCAGTGCGTCGGTAAAGGAGTCAGTATCTATACCTACCTCTCGCTGGCTGACAATAGCCAGCTTGTCTCGATGCACAAACTCGATGGGGTCTTCCACCGTAATGATGTTGCATTTGCGAGTGGAGTTAATGATGTCGATAAGCGCTGCGAGAGTAGTCGATTTTCCGCATCCGGTAGGCCCTGTAACAAGCACCAGCCCCTGCCTCTGTTCGGCCAGACTTTTGATACCGTCGGGCAGCCCGAGCTTGTCGATCCCCAAGATTTCGAGCGGGATAATGCGAAGAACCACGCCGATAGTGCCGCGCTGCTGGTATACATTTCCCCTAAACCTGGCGACATCATCTATCGTGAAGGCAAGATCAAGCTCGTGCCTGCGCTCGAAGCGTCCGATCTGCTCATGGGTCATAATATCGTAAGCCAGAGCCTCGGTATCCTCTTTTTTGAGTTCAGAATACGAGTCAATGGGCGTTATGACGCCGTTCAGACGCATAACCGGCGGAGAGCCGACTTTCAGAAATATATCTGAAGCGCCCGCCTGCGCTGCCTTTGACGCAATTTCTCTCAGATTCATACCTGCCGTCCTCACTCGCCGGTTTTTCGGCGCTTACATATATATGCTGCCACAAAATACGCAAACACCGCGCCCAACAATGCAAGGCCGACAATAATAATTACTCTCTTCGCGCCGGACATACCCGCCTGATCACCCGAAGTCTCCACCGAAGCATTCGTGCCGTCAGGCAAGCCAGCGCGCTCGAAATCATTGTTTTTCATGCTCACCGTGTACTCATAGGAGTTGCCTGACTGTTTCAACACAACATTCACGAAATCGTTCTCGAAGTTCTTTAATCCCGCAAAGCTGAACTGCATAGTAATCAGATAATTGATGCGAATGGTCTTGAACCGTTTGAAAACATCCACAAACGGCTCCACCGGCAAAATGCCGTCCGTCGTACTGACCACACGCGGGGTATCAAAACTCACCGATGTGATGGGTTTTGCTCCGGGAACAGCAGCAGTCTGAGTAGTCTGTTTCGCGTCCCGCATTTGCCATCGTGTGGCTTGAGCAAGGTTTTTGAGGTCTGAATCGACGTCTTTATCGGACACATCCGATGCGTAATTGATCGAAACTTTATCAAACGAGCCAATACCGCTCAAAACCAGCACCAAAACGTCCGGGATTTCAGCCGCTTGCGAACGTTTATCGGCCGCATAACAAGCGAGCGAAACGCACTGAAGCAATATAATTGCGAGGAATAATTTGAGGAGAAAGCGATGAGTTGTCACTTGTGTCGCCTGTAGACTTAGAAGATGGTGGAGCTGAGGGGACTCGAACCCCTGACATCTACACTGCCAGTGTAGTGTTCTCCCAACTGAACTACAGCCCCACGTCATTCGACTGCGATATTATACCACGAGCGCGAAAATCTTTGCAAGCAAAAAATCCTTGCAGATATCGTGGACGTTATTTTCTACCGCGCTTTGACTCGATATGACGCTTGAGGTCGTGCATGCGTTCTTCGCTATCTTTCAGGAATCTGGAAAGTCTGTCTTCAAATGTAGCGGGTGCGGCAGGCATTTCCGAACGCTCGGAGTACGTTCTCTCTTCGCGGCGCGATCCGGCAGCCACGGCTTTTTTGACGTTTTGAGTCATGCTATTGTCGCATTGCTTCAGAGAGAGTTCAAAGCGGCCTCTCGGACCGATGCGAAGAACTTTGACCGTGACTTCATCGCCCTCGTTGACGTAATCGCGAACGTCACGCACAAAAGCATCGGCTATTTCGGAGATGTGTATCAGTCCGGTGTTGCCTTCGGGCAATCGGACAATAGCGCCGTAGTCCGCAACCTTCATGACGGCGCCCCTTACAGTATTGCCTATTTCGATTGTCATGATCTGTCGGGCAATTCCTTCTGGTCTTACGATCGACCAAATGTGCAATACCCGCACCGTACATCTGCCAAAACAATGCGGGCCCACAAACCTGCCTTGCTCCAGCCACAGTATATGAACGCATTTTCCAATTTGTCAAGTGGCAAATGGGTATACGAATGAAGGAAATTTTATGCAGGTGAAGAAGAAGAGATCGGCGATAAATGCGACGGGAGGACAAAAAGATGCCGATTAATGCACATGCGAGTGCGCGAGTGCTCTCCCAAGTGTGGAAGGCGTTCAAACAGTTGAACCCAGGCAATGTCAGCGTCGAAGCCGGACGATTGGTACGCATCGGGATAATCGGGTCGAGCGACATCGTTCAGGATGCGACGGCCTGCCTGCTCAAAGAGGATGTCGCGGCCTACGACAGGGCATCCGACGCATTAATACTCCTGCCTACGCCTCTGCAGCCCGCGGCGCATGATTTGCTTAAGAATTGCGACATTGTGCTCAAGTGGAGCGGCTGCAAAGAGGCTCTGCCTGGAATCACTGCAAACAGGATATTTGAATTTACCGCTCCGCGCGATCTCGATGCGACAATAATCGACGTCCTCCGCACTCCCGATCTTAAATATGCTCATCTGCCGCTGGCGAGAGCTTTTCCGGCTTTTCGACCGGAAGTGCAGGTTCAGATTATACAAAATGTCAGTGTGGAGAATGCGATATTTGTGACATCGACGTCTCTTGGCAACGTCATTCCCAACCCTCTGCAGCCGCTGGCGTCGCTGGCGGAATCGGTCGGAGATATGGTCGTGCTCACTGCGAACCAGTTCAGAATGGTGTTCAGACTGGCCGCGGCATGGGACAGGCGGCTCGGATATAAGGAACAGATGCCGGAAATGCTCACGGTTTTGGGCGCGGCATTCGGTTGGCGATCTATCGCGCGCGAACTCGTCGGGATGATCCCTATGGGAGGCGGTATTGCGCCCAAGGCGGCAATTGCGTTCGCGGGAACGTGGGCTGTCGGCGACGCAATCGCGCACTATTATAAAACCGGCCGTAAACTCTCCCGCGAGGAGATGAGGCAGCGATTCGACTCGGCTCTGGTCAAGGGCAAAGCCACTGCAGAAGATTTGGTCGAAAAAGTTAGACAAACATATAACAAGCACATCAAGCGCGGGTAAGCGATGCTACTTACAAAATCGATAGAGCTTTTCAATCGGGCGCAGAAAGTCATACCGGGCGGGGTTAATAGTCCCGTGCGGGCGTTTAAGTCTGTCGGGGGACAGCCGGTTTTCATTAAGCGAGGCGACGGCTGCCGCGTGTTCGATGAAGACGGTAACTCGTTCATAGATTACGTATGTTCGTGGGGGCCGCTCATCCTGGGTCACGCATATCCTGGTGTGATCGAGGCCATCAAGCGAGCCGCGGAAAACGGCACGACGTTCGGCGCTCCTACGGCGCTGGAAGTCAGGCTGGCGGAGATGATCGTGGAGGCTGTGCCGTCTATTGACATGGTCCGTCTGGTGAGTTCCGGCACGGAAGCGCTGATGAGCGCGATCAGGGTTGCGCGGGGCTTTACAGGGCGAGACAAAATTATCAAGTTCGACGGGGGCTATCATGGCCATTCGGACTATATGCTCGCTAAGGCCGGGTCTGGGGTCGCGACACTCGGTCTGCCCGACAGCGCGGGCGTCCCAGCATCCGTCACATCCGATACCATCGTGCTGCCGTATAACGACATCGACGCCGTATCGGACGCAGTGAGTGGGCTAAATGGTCAGATTGCGTGTGTTGTCGTCGAGCCGGTCGCGGGAAATATGGGGGTCGTTCCACCTAAAGACGGGTTTCTGTCTGGGCTGCGTGAGATTTGCACCGATAACGGAGTCCTGCTCATCTTCGACGAAGTAATCACCGGGTTTCGAGTGTCTTATGGCGGTGCGCAGACGCTGTACGGCGTCACGCCGGACATCACCACACTCGGAAAAATAATCGGCGGAGGGCTGCCCGTCGGCGCATACGGCGGCAGGCGGGAGATTATGGAACTGGTCGCGCCGGTCGGGACTGTGTACCAGGCGGGGACTCTGTCGGGCAACCCATTGGCTGTGAGCGCCGGTATCGCGACCCTTGAGGCGCTCCGAGAGGTTGGGTTTTATGAGAACCTCGCGCGCAAGTCGGTCGAGCTCGAACATGGGATCGCAAAGGCGGCATCCGACGCTGGGATCGACGTGCGCATAAACAGCGTCGGTTCGATGATGACCGTCTTTTTTACGGGTAGTCCGGTAGTGAATTACACCTCGGCCAAAACGAGCGACATCGCCAAATACGCCCGATTTTTCAGAGCGATGCTGGATCGAGGAGTTTACCTGGCGCCGTCGCAATTCGAGGCGGCGTTTGTCTCGGCTGCTCACAGATCCGATGAGATCGAGCATACTATTACAGCCGCCGCAGATGCGTTCAGACTTACCGCTTGACGGACGTCACTTCCATGCATCCGTTATACTGCTTGGACAAGGCGTAGTCGACTACGTCCATCCCAAGTCGTTCCAGGATACCTTTTAGCGATCTGAAACAGAAATAGTTCAGGTGCTCGCACACCATCCACATCGGATCTTTGTCTTTTGTCACCATTGAAAACGCGCTCTCGAAATTGGGAGTGGATATCCACAGCACGCCGCCGCTGTCCAAAAGCGAGACCGCTTTGCTCAGCGCCGCAACCGGGTCGATTGTGTGCTCTATTACGTCGCCCATACATATTACATCGTAGGCCTGGTTTGGCGCAAAGTCAATAAAGTCGACTGCATGCACTGGGACATTGAGCATATTGGACACAGCTTCGGCATAGGAGGGTCGGATGTCTATGCCTGTTACGTCGAAGAGCATTTCCTTGGCGACAGCGATCATCTCTCCAGCGCCTACCCCGACTTCCAGGAATCGGTCGCCGAAGGCAGCCCTCTTAAGACCGCTGACGATATCCGTGAGCAATGGAAACCGTGGAATATTGGGCGCAAGGCATGAATCGTGAGCGCTTTTGCGAAGTATTGCGCCAAGGTCGGCAGGGCGACTCGCCGCAAAAATGTGATTGCATGAGTCACAATGCATCCAGAGGCGGATCGGGTCGAACCCGACTGTGAAATGTTCGTAAGTCACTATATTGTAGCAGGAGTGCTGACGTCCCTTTCCACCGCACAAAGGGCATGAAGTCACTCTCGTCTGCTCGGCGACACGGTATTCATAGTCGTAACTGGGATGATCTGCCTGTCTGATACAGCGAGTAAGATGCGGGTTCACCTCGAAGGCTTTGCGGTGATTCTTGAACGAATTGGCTGGGTCTTGCCGACGGTTCAGTATTTCACCCATGCGATAATAGGCCAGCGAGCCGATCTGGGTCTCTCCTTGCAGTTGGGTATAGAGTTCAAATGCCTGATCTTCTTGTGACTGCGAAAGCAGTTTCTCCGCCCGATTTAATATGTCTACCGAATTGGCAAGGCTCGCGGCAGCGCCCATTTTTTCCTCCGGGACGACGCGTGATTACATAAGACGCCGTGTTAGTTATATCGGCAGAATGATGGTTCTACTGAAGCGCTTAGCCGCGAATATTGACCTCGCACAGGCGTACGTGCTAGCATCATGTCGGAGCGTATTTCGGTCAGATACATAAAAAATGCAAGCATAAACAGTCGCATAGATCGGGAGGATATTAAAATGAAGCGTTCAGAGTTTATCGCGGCTCAAGAAAGAGCTAGGAATATGCTGAAAGAGGCGAACATTGTCATAACGGAGAAGGAGTCTGCCGAGCTGGAAATCGCAGACTTCGGGTTGGGAAGGCTGGAATCAGAAGGCCTTGAGATCGTCACTTATGTAAACAATGACCGCTACTGTGGAAAAGAAATGGCGCTCTTTCCTTATCAGACTTGTCCTGAGCACAAGCATCCGCCTGTAAATGGCCGACCCGGCAAGCAGGAGACATTCAGATGCCGCAAGGGCGAGGTCTATCTTTATGTGTCCGGCGAGCCTGCAGCCACTCCAAAGGCGAAAATTCCAAGCGAATTCTACACTGTGTTCCACGAGACGATACTCAAGCCGGGTGAGCAATACACACTGCCACCCGAGACGCTGCACTGGTTCCAGGCAGGGCCTGAAGGCGCGATAGTGTCGGAATTCTCCTCGCCGAGCGTGGATGAAGCCGACATTTTTACCGACCCGAATGTCAAGCGGATACCTATTATCGAAGACTGACCTCCCAAATATGCAATAATCTCGAAACAAGTTCACGCTCAAGCGTAACAAGTCGGCAACCAAAGCGTAACTACTCCGAAATCTGAGTGAAACATACTCTGTCTATACTCTAGACAGAGTATGTTTGCAATATCACGTTGCGCCCTAACCTCAACCTCTCACCTGGGAAAGAGGGCAATGTGGTAAAAAGGAGGATAGAGTGAAAAGGTTGCTGGACATCAGGTTTATCGGGGCAGTTATTTTGTGCATGCTGCTGAGCGCAGGAGCGGCAATGGCGGACTCAGCAGCGAAAATCGACAGCGGCGACACGGCATGGGTGCTGGCGTCGAGCGCGCTGGTCATGTTTATGACACCGGGCTTGGGATTGTTTTACGCCGGTATGGTTCGACGCAAAAACGCTTTGGCGACAATTCTGCAGAGCTTTGTCATGTGCGGGCTTGCAGCGGTGATCTGGGTGCTGTGGGGTTATTCCCTGGCTTTTGGGTCGGACCACTGGGGGCTGATCGGATCGCTGGAATATGTCGGGCTGAAGGGCGTCGGCATGACTCCACTGCCCGGCCAAACCATCCCGCATCAGGCGTTTATGATCTTCCAGGCAATGTTCGCGATAATCACCCCGGCACTTATTACGGGCGCGTTCGCCGAGCGCATTCGATTCAAGGCATTTTTCATATTTATGATTGTCTGGCTGACCATTGTCTATTGCCCGGTGGCGCACTGGGTATGGGGATCGGGCGGCTGGCTATTTAAACTCGGCGCGTTGGACTTCGCGGGCGGAACAGTGGTGCATATCTGTTCAGGAATTGCCGCGCTGTGTTGTGCAATTGTGATCGGACGCAGAAAAGGCTACGGACGCGAAGAGTTCAAACCCCACAACCTCACTATGACCCTCATCGGCACAGCGCTGCTGTGGTTCGGCTGGTTCGGCTTCAACGCCGGCAGCGCTCTGGCTGCTAATGGTCTCGCGGCGAATGCGTTTGTCGTCACGAACACCGCCGCCGCTGCTGCCGCCGTTTCATGGATCGTTATCGAATGGATTCACAGAGGTCAGCCGACAGCACTGGGCTTCGCCAGTGGAGCTGTGGCGGGGCTGGTCGCGATTACTCCCGCGTCGGGGTTTGTGGGGCCGATGGCGGCAATTGTGCTGGGCATGGTGGTCAGCCTGGTCTGTTACGGCGCGATTATGCTCAAAGGCAAGCTCGGTTATGACGACTCACTGGACGTGTTCGGTGTACATGGGGTCGGAGGAACCTGGGGCGCGATTGCCACAGGGTTATTCGCCAGTGTCGCTGTCAACTCGGCGGGCGCTAACGGCCTGTTTCATGGCAGCGCGGCTCTGCTCGGAAAGCAGCTTATTGCGATTGCGAGCGTAATGGCTTACTCGTTCGTGCTCACGTTTATCATCCTGAAAGTTATTAACATCTTTACTCCAATTAGGGTAAGCAATGCGGACGAAGAAACCGGTCTAGACCTCAGTCAGCACGGTGAGGTGGGCTACAACCTCTAATATAATTGTGTTAACAAGGCGGCAATCAGCCTGCAATAGTTCGGAAACACCAGCGAAACATTTACTCTCTAAACTCGAGTGTGAGAAACGATTCGGAAACATTGTTGCAACATCGAGGAGGAGAGAGTATTGGACAACATTAACGCGGGAGATACTGCGTGGGTGCTGGCGTGCAGCGCGCTGGTGATGGTGATGACGCCGGGCCTGGGCTTGTTTTACGCGGGCATGGTTCGACGCAAAAACGCTCTGGCGACTATTTTGCAGAGCTTCATAATGGTTGGGATTGTAGGGTTGCTGTGGGTGGTATGTGGCTATTCACTGGCGTTTGGCAAGGATCACTGGGGGGTTATCGGGTCGCTTGACTGGGTTATGCTGCGAAACGTCGGTCTGACGCCAAATCCTGACTATGCAGCTACAATTCCGCATCAGGCGTTTGTTGTCTTCCAGGCAATGTTCGCGGTTATCACGCCTGCTTTGATTACAGGTGCGTTTGCCGAGAGGATGAGGTTCAAAGCGTTTTTGATATTTGCGGTTATATGGTCACTGGCGGTCTATTGCCCGGTCGCACACTGGGTGTGGGGAACCGGCGGCTGGCTGCGAAATCTGGGAGTTGTCGACTTTGCGGGCGGCGTGGTTGTTCACATATCGTCGGGCATCGCGGCTCTGTGCTGCGCGATAGTGGTGGGAAGTCGCAAGGGCTATAACCGCGAAGAATTCATGCCGCATAATCTAACTATGACACTTATCGGCACGGGGCTTTTGTGGTTCGGATGGTTCGGATTCAACGCCGGAAGCGCACTGGCCGCAGACTCTGTGGCCGCAAGCGCTTTCCTTGCGACCAATACCGCCGGCGCGACGGCAGCCGTGGCATGGACGCTGCTTGAGTGGTGTCACAGGGGCAAGCCCACGGCCCTCGGCGCGGCGACCGGCGCGGTGGCCGGACTTGCGGCGGTGACTCCGGCGTCGGGGTTCATTAGCCCGACAGCGGCAGTAGTGATCGGCATTGTGGTGACATTCATCTGCTACTTTGCTATCATGCTGAAATCAAGACTCAATTATGATGATTCACTGGATGTTTTCGGAGTGCATGGAGTCGGCGGAATATGGGGCGTATTGGCGGCGGGACTATTCGCGACATCGGCAATCAACCCAGCCATCACCGAAAACGGGCTATTTGCAGGCGGGGGCGCACTGTTTGTTAAGCAATTGATAGCTGTGGTGGTGGTTTCGGCTTATTCGCTGGTAATAACGTTCATTTGCTTGAAACTAACAGGAGCGATCACTCCGCTGCGAGTCGAAAAAGAAGATGAAGAGACCGGACTGGACCTCAGCCTACATGGCGAGGTCGGATACAGACTTTAGTTAGGAGATTACAAATGGTCAAAGTAGAGGCAATCATCCGGCCCGGAAAGCTGGACGACGTGAAAGAAGCGCTCGACGAAATCGAGGTCAAAGGTATCACGGTCATCAGTGTGATGGGCGCAGGCAAACAGCGCGGCCGCACGCAGTATTATAGAGGCCAGGAGTATGTTGTGAACCTGCTCGATAAGACAAAGATCGAAACGGTCGTTGCGGACGACAGGGTGGAGCAAGTGGTCGAAGCAATCATCAAGGCCGCGTTTACCGGCGAGATCGGTGACGGCAAAATATTCCTGAGCAAGATTGATGACGTAATACGAATCAGAACAGGCGAGCGCGGAGAGATAGCGGTTTAAATGGAATCAAGTGACAGATGACGGGCGTTGGTTGCAATGACGCCCATCATCTAGAAGAGAGGCGTTATGGTTGGGTCGGTCTGGAATTTTGATATTCTGATGGATGCAAAGAGCTTGTCGGGCGCTCTGCTGAATGCGCGCGACTCGGTCGCGAATCAGGCGGACTCACTTGGCGGCATCGAGATGATGCGCGCCTACAGTGACCTCACCGACGCGCTCATCCGGCGTATTTTCCAGATCGCGGCAAAACAAGCCGAGAATGACGACCCTTGCGCCACAAGAAAAGCTCTGCGCGAAATTGCGATAGCGGCAGTCGGCGGATATGGGCGACAGGAGATGTCGCCGTTCTCGGATGTTGACGTCACATTTATCGCGGGCACGGGCGATGATGACGAGATTGACCTCGTGGTCAAGCGCGCCTTTCGAATACTGATGGATGTGCTGGAACAGGCGCATCTTAAAGTGGGTTACTCGTATCGGCGGGTGGATGAAGTTGAAAACCTGCCGCTGGAAACCGAAACCGCATTGCTGGACGCCAGGTGGATTTCCGGCAATCCGGCGTTGTTTAACGCCTTTGAGTCGGCATTAAGGCAGGCAATTACTCCGGCGGCATTCGTGATCGGCCACATAAACGGCCGAAACAGTCTCGGGGCTTCGCTCAATACGCCGTATCTGGTCGAGCCGAACATTAAAGAATGTCGAGGCGGGCTGCGTGACCTGCACGCAGCGAGGTGGATCGCGCAGATCGCGTTCGATCTCGCCGGCAGTGACATTTGGAACGGACTGCGCTCCAGAGGGATCGTGTCTGACGCCGACATTGAAAACGTGACGGCCGCAGCCGAATTCCTCGCGCGCACTCGCAATACTCTGCACTTGCTGTCGGGCCGAGGGCTGGATATGTTAAGCGCAGGCAGGCACATGGAAGTCGCGGCTCGCATGGGTTACCCTGATTCCACCCCGGACACATTCCTGTCTATGTTCTACCAGCACATGCACAAGATCCGGCAAGTATACAACAAGGTGGCCGAGGCTTGCCTTGAACAGAAGCTCGAGATCGAGCCGGGTGTGTTCGCTCAGTCGGGCATGCTTCGGATTTTCGACAGAGGTCTTCCAGCACGCGATCCGTCGGCTATGTTCAGAGTGTTTCAACACTCGCGCTCATACAACCTGCGCATTCATCGCGAGACATGCGACCTCATCGCAAGCACCCAGAATGTGTCACCAACACATGCCGGGTTTCTTAGAAGCTTCATGGATATCATATCGGAGCCGGGCGCAGGCGCGGTACTTCGGTCGATGGCAGAACTCGGCGTGTTGAGAATCGTTCTTCCCGCGTTTAAGGGGCTAATGAGCCTTGTGCCAGGCGACGCGGCGCATAAGTTTACAATCGGCGAACATAGCCTGCGCACGGTTGAACAGCTCGATTCGCTGTTTGCAGGTGACGACGAGCAGTTTTCGGACGTATTCTCACGCATACAGAAACTGGAGGTGCTGTATCTTGCCGCGCTGCTTCACGATGTTGGAAAAATGGGCTCAAAAAAGGATCATGCACGCACGGGCGCGTCGATTGCGGGTAAAGCGGCAGCGGCTCTGGGGATGTCGGATGAGTCACGTTCGCGGGTCGAATTTCTTGTCAAACACCATCTGCGGATGGGCGAGACGGCTCGTCTGCGCGATTTGCACCAGAAGCGCACTATCCGGGACTTCGTGTCCGTCGTGAAAGACGCTCAGCTTCTGGACATGCTGTTTCTGCTCACAGTGGCTGATAACCGGTCGGTCGGTACGCAAAACTGGAGCCGGGTGCAAATCAGATTCCTGACCGAGCTACACGAGCGAGCGATGGCCGCGTTGAGATCGCCAGAGAGTTCTGCGCCCGACCTGGACAGACATCGCAGAAGAGTGCGCAGAGAGCTTTGTCTTGCAAACCTGCCACCGGACGAGGTGGACGAGCACTGCGCATCGATGCCGGCCAGTTATCTGCTCAATACTCCGCCGGATGAATTGGCGGCACATATAGGATATGTCCGCAACGCCCGCAAAGGAATGCCCGCAATCGAGATAAAAGACGACCGTATGGGACAGTTTACGCTGCTGACAGTCGTTGCGATGGACAGAAAAGGCCTATTAAGCGAGATCGCGGGAGCTCTCAACGCGATGAGCATAGATATACATGCCGCGCAGATATTTACACGCCATTCCATCGACGATATCGCGATCGACATACTCTTCATCGACTTCGAGGGCCGACAGCTCGCAGAGATGAAAAAGTGGCATCTCGAAGGTGAACTGACGAGCGTGCTGAGCGGTCAGACCGGCATAGACCAGCTTCTGCAACGATGTGGCAAAAAGAAATTCGAGAAGACCGAGGAGCTTCACCTGCGCGTGCTCGACAATCTATCCGACCACGAAACCGTGATTGAGGTCCGCGCAATAGACACTCATGGCATATTGCACTATCTTACGCGCAAAATCTCGGAGATGGGGTTCAATATACACAGCGCGCGAGTCGCGACGTGGGGCCATGAGGCAAGAGATGTGTTCTACATCACGGACAGGCACGGATGTAAGCTATCCGAAGCCGATCTGGAGCAGTTGCAGAATTGGATAGGCAAGGATAGCTAAGCTATCTTCACCACGACCATAGCCACATCGTCGGTTATGCGGCCGTGACCGAACTCCAGCAGCGCGTCATGCATGCGCTCGGCGATGCTCTGAGCATCCAGATGCGCGAATTCGGACAACAAGTCCATCACGCGCTGTGTCCCGAAACGCTGATCCTCCACACCCGCTTCCGTGAGGCCGTCGGTATATACCATCAGCACGTCACCCGACTGCAAACCGGCTTCCTGCACTTCGTATGCAGTGCCCCGCTTGATCCCGAGAAGAATGCCTTCAGACATCAGCAATGAACATTGTCGCTGTCGGGCTTTATACAGGATTCCAGGCTCGCACCCGGCGTTTGCATAACGCAGCCTATTTGCGTCAAGATCAATCACACCATAAAACAGACTGATGAACATGTCCGAGCGAGTATCCTCGCAGACCAGATCGTTCGTTTTCATCAAAACGTCAGCCGGATCGCTGTACTCACGGGCATACGCGCGCAGCACGTGCTTGCCCATCGTGGTATACTCAGCGGCCTCGACATCACTGCCAGAAACATCCCCCAAACCTATGCCGAATTTGTTCTTGCCGACGCTGATGAAATTGTAATAGTCTCCGCCCACCTCATGCGCAGGTAAAAACTTGTGTCCAATGTCGAGACCGGCGATCTTTGGAGCTTGCTCAGGGACGAGCCTTTGCTGCAGCATTTCGGCGATCCTGTACTTTTGCCGATATATTCGCGCATGGCGGATCGATATGCCCGCCAACTCGCCAATTGGGCGAACAAGGTCGTGCTGGGATTTTAGAAACGCGCGCATCTCTCTCGCAAACCCTACCGCCACCCCGATCAGTTTACCATTGTGCTTCAACGGAATCGCAACAGCCGTTTTAAGCCCCTCGGCCTGCGAAAACTCCGTCTTGAGCGTTCGCGAATGGCTCATGTCACGTACTATCAGCTTCGCGCCGTTTTTCTTGACTCGGTGCGCAAACGGAGCGGCAATGTCGTAATACACATACTTGCGTCTGGTCTTGAGACCCATTCCGTGGCCGAACTTGAATTTGCCGCTGAGTTCGTCCAGAAGGAGCAGTGAACAGACATCAAGCTGAAACACCCGGCAAATCTCTTCCGAAACCCTGTGCAACACCTCATCGAGATTGAGCGTGGACGTCACGGTACGGGAAATTTGAAGAAGACTGTCGAGCTGCTTCGTGCGGCGGTTGACCCGCGCATACAGCCGAGCGTTTTCGATAGCCACAGCCATCTGGTTTGCGACCGTGCCCAGCAGCTCAAGGTCGCGCTCATCAAATATGCGATCTGGGTTGAGCGTGTTTACATTGAGCACGCCGATGATCGAGCCCTTGACCTTCAACGGAATTGACGCCGCAGACGCAATATTGTCGCGGAAGAAGGGCATCTGGAATCGCGGATCCTTTCGGGCGTTGGTCACAAGGACACTCTCGCCGTGCTCAGCCACCCATCCCGCGATGCTCTGACCAACAGCCTGTTTCGTCCTTTTGACCCATTTGTGGGCTATTCCGCGCGACGCGACTATTTCCAACTTACGATTGTCTTCGCTCACAAGCATCAGCGAACCGGCATCTGCTCCCACCGCCGCCATGCTCTGCTCCAGAGCGATGTCCAAGAGCTTTTCGAGGTCAAGAGTGGAGCTGACGGCGTCGCTGACTTGGTTTACCAGCGAAAGCTCTTGAATCTTGCGGTTCGCCATGCTGATGAGATGGTCGGACTCCACTATAGACATATTGCTCGAGGGCTTGCTTTTCTTTCTCCACGCGACTAGCGCCGCCTGGCTGGCCACAACATGGGCAAGCTCGACATCACCCGGCATGAACGTCCGAGACTCTTCCGATATTGCCACAAAAGCGCCCAGATTCGCCTCACCCACCCTCATGGGCACACTCATTACGGCTGAGATACCCAATTTCTTGAGCTTCACCATCACGTCGCTGTTTTTGCTGAACGAATTTGGATGGAGAACCGGCGCGGACGACTTCAGGGATTCCCGGGCGACCTCCAGCGCAGTGGAGAGCATACCAGGATTGTGGCTCAGGCCGGTACTTCCCCCAACTGTCAGTTCGCCGTCATTACCACGTATGAAAACTGCCGTCTTGGAAACGCGCAGAAGGGTCGCGCCTGCTTCGGCTGCTGCGGGAAAAGCAGTATTTTCGTCCGCAGCATCCATAGTCTTGGACAAATTCGAGAGAGCAACTACAATGCCATAACGTTCTTCCGGCGAATTGCCTTCACCAGCCTTAGTGATGCCTTTGAGCATATTACGTCTCCCATAGGACGGGACAGAGTGGACACACAATCTTGCGCGTAACGACCTGAGTATAACATCAGTCAACCATAGTGTCAACAGTTTATGCAGGCGTGACAGCGGGCAGAATTGTGCACAAATATATTGTTCCGTTTGCGCAACCGCCCCAATACAGGTATAAATACACGTTAATGCTTGAATCGAGAGGCAAAACCGAGTAGTCTTTAGATGGTCAAACAGTTTACGGAGGACACTGATACGGACGGCTCTGAACCCAGTATAATGCGAAATCGCAGGATTTTCGGCGTAAACAGGACGGTTTTTGTACTTGGAATCGTGAGCTTTTTGACGGATGTCTCCAGCGAAATGCTCATACCTATTGTGCCGCAGTTCCTGAAGTTCATCATCGGGACATCTACGCTCAGCATCGGACTGATCGAGGGAATCGCCGAAAGCACGGCGTCGGTGCTGCGCGTGTGGGCAGGCTACCTGGCAGACAAATTCGGCAGACCCAAGCTACTGACTGTGTTAGGCTACGGCCTTTCGGCATTGTCTAAGCCATTGTATCTCTTCGCCGGCGCGTGGCCGGATGTGCTCGGAATCAGGTTCGCGGACAGATTCGGAAAAGGCATACGCAGCGCCCCAAGAGACGTGCTTATTGCCGATGCAGCGGATGAGTCCGAACGTGGACGGGCATTCGGGCTTCACAGAGCGATGGACACTGCGGGCGCAGCGCTGGGACCGCTGATTATTCTGGTAATAGTGTGGCTGCTGGTCGGCAGAGCCGCTCCTGAAGCGCTGGGCACTCACAATAGAAGTATCTACCACGTCATATTCATTGCGGCGAGCGTTCCCGCGCTGCTCGGTTGGGTAGTGCTCGCGGTCTTTGTTCCCGAAAGAATGCATGGCATCGGCAATACCGATCTACCTCACATCAAACTCTCTGGACTGGACAAGCGGTTTAGACTTTTTCTGGCGACAGTCACGCTCTTTGCGATAGGCAACTCCAGCGACGCATTCCTGGTTCTTCGAGCACGAAGTGCACCCATTGGCATGGGGTTTCTCACGTTCCTATGGGTATATGTCGTATTCAATACGATCTCGGCAGTGGTCTCGCTGAAAAGCGGAATTGTATCGGACAGGATCGGGCGACGTCCACTGATAATCGCAGGATGGCTGGTATTTTCCGTCGTCTACTTCGCCATGGCCAGAATCACTACACCGCTGGGCGTGTGGATATGGTTCACAATCTATGGAGTCTACTACGGTCTGACAGAGGGCATTTTGAGAGCCTACGCGATTGATCTTGCTCCAGAGCGTCTTCGGGGGACCGCGGTTGGAGCGTATTACACATTCACGGGAGCCGCGCTTCTTCCGGCAAGTGTCATAGCAGGCTTCCTTTGGAACAAAATTGGCCCCAGTGCTCCATTTTACTATGGGGCTGCAACATCGCTCGCCGCGACAATTCTTTTCGCCATACTCGTAAAACAAAGACCCGAAAACGGTGTGTCCGCCATACATCCTGAATAATATTGTACAAGATTATCGCGCCTGGCTATACAGACAACCCTCATGTTTGTGGCGCAGAGATGGATTTGCATTGCAAACAATGTGAAATATTTCAGAACCCCGCTGCTCTCAATTCCGCGTGTGTGGGTAATCTATTGATAGAACATCACAAGGGCAGGCCCGCAGTCATCCTGCGGGAGGTGGATAAAATGCCTGTAAGCAAAACGAGCCTAACGGCCTTTAGTATATTGGCAATTCTCGGGTTGGCGATTTCCGGCGCGGTTTGGGGTGCCCGCACGGACTTTGAACTTGAATCACTGCGCGGATTGAGCGGAGTGTATGTTGTCGTTCAAACGCTCAGTCCCGAAATAGTGACGGACGGATTGACCGTCGAAGCGCTGAAATCCACTATCAATAAACGACTTTCCGCGGCAGGCATAAAGCTGCTTGCCAAAGGCGATACACTTTCGTCCAGGGATGGGATTTTGCTGGTCGCGCTGAGTTCGGTAAAGAGCAAGACCGGCGTGCATGCGTGCAGCATCGACGTAGAACTGATACAGGTCACCACTCTGGCACGAACCCCGGACAAACCCAGCCCTGCGACAACCTGGGCGAGTGGGATAGTGGCCGTGGTAAGCCCGGAGAATGTCAGTCATCTCAGCGACACCGTTTGCGAAGCGGTCGATGATTTCGTGAAGGATTACAATTCAGCCAATTCAACGTCGGGCGCGGGTCCGAAGATACCGATACCCGACGAGAAAAAGCTGTAAGGGATAAGAGTAAATCACGGAAGATGCCCGACATTTTCCGTGATTTACTTAAAACTCAGGCGGCAGTTCCTTGATCTCGGCGTAAGAGAAAACTGGGCCGTCAAGACAGACGAACTTACTGCCGATATTACATCGTCCGCACTTTCCGATGCCGCACTTCATCTTCATTTCCAGCGTGGTGTAAATCTGCTCGTTCGTGAACCCCAGGTTAGCAAGCTCCACCAGCGCGAATTTAATCATAATCGGAGGGCCGCATGTGATGGCGATCGTGTTCTCCGGATTGGGAGCGAGCTCTTTTAAATAACCCGGCACGTGGCCGACATGATCCGTCCAGGTGTCATCGCCCTGATCGACAGTCAGATATAGCTTACCCTTTGTTCGCCACTCCTCAAATTCATAGGTAAAGCACAGATCGCCGGGAGTGCGAGCGCCGTAGAGTGTCATGATGTCGGCATAGTCGGCGCGATTGTCCAGGCAGAAGTTCAGCAGCGCTCGCATCGGAGCCATACCAATTCCGCCGCCGATGAAGACCAGATTTTTGCCTTTCCACTCGGTATATGGGAACCAGTTGCCTAGCGGCGCGCGGATGCCCACTATGTCGCCCTCGCTAAGTTCGTGGAGCGCGGATGTCACCGATCCGAATCGCTTCACTGAGAACTCGATATAGCCCTTGCGGGTGGGGCTGGAGGTCAGGCAAAACGTCGATTCGCCTACTCCGAACACCGATACCTCCTGGAACTGGCCGGGCTCGTAAGTGAAGCTGTCGAGAAGGGTTTCGTCCTGAAAGACGGCCCGAAAGGTCTTTGTGTCCCAGCTTTCCTCGATTATTTTCTCGATTACGGCCAGTTTCGGCTCGTACGGATTGCATGTGCACGCATGCGTGCTTGATTTTTCAGTTGTTTGTGTCATCAGATGTTTCCTCATTAACAACGCAACCAGCAACGCCGGCTCCTATCAGCATACGAAATTGTTTTCTGATCTCCGCAAGAATAGGCGGGATCGTATTCTGAAGATTATGAATCCCCCTAGTAACTTCACCATCATCGTGACTTGGTATGTCTCCTTCCTTTGGCGAAAGTACAGAAATCACACCGGCAAGATGTATGAATTCACGCAAGTTTCTACAAAGAGCATCATCAAAATATACTTCGTGCTCCGCAGAGTAAGTGTCAAGCTCGTCAATTGCATTTGAGAGTTTGGAATATAGCTCTTCGCTGAGATTGTATCGCGGAAGACGGCGGATGATGCGATCAACCCTTGCAACCAATTCGAAAAGCTTGGCAATTACGAAAACACGCTCTTCATGCAGCCTGGCAAAGCGTGTTTCATGCTCAAAGCAGTGAACTCTAAGATCTGCTTTAAACCTTTCAATATCCTTCTCCAGATCATTCTTATGCTTCTGCAAATCTCGCGAGAGAATGTTCGAGAACAACCCCCTTGCAACCCATCCAACTGCGGCAACAACAACGGCAGAGGAACCCAGAGTTTTGAAAAAGCTATTCCAATCCATTATGTCACCTGCTACATCTTCCCCAGAATCTCCACAAACTGCTCCGGGCTAATATCAACCTCGCGCAAAATCTCTCTGATTAAGGGACGACCTAAATCTCGCCCTGGATGATGCGGGATTGTGGTAGTTCGCCCGTCTGAATGCCGGTAGAATACATGGCTACCTTTTTGTCGCACAATCTCGAAGTCTAGTTGGAGAAGTAACTTCTCCATAGCTTTGCAATCAATGATGGGTAGGCGTGTCACGCCGCAACCTCGATCTGCTGCACTCCGACAAATCTCGGCAAATCTTCAGGACTACCTTCGTATTCCTCCAGGCAAAGCTCCAATACCTCTTTTAGATTGTCTTTCAGTTCGTCCAAAGTCGCCGCCTGAGTATGCGCTCCCGGCACACCCGGAACTACGCCCACGTATACTTTTACTTCAGGATCCCACTCAACATACGCCGTAAATGTTTTCATAGTAACCCTCCAGCCTTTCAGCTCTCCACCGATTCCTCAGCTCGCTCATTAGAGCAAGTCCTGGTCAGAACGTCGCGTATATCCACATTCACCGGGCACAGCTCTACGCATCGGCCACACCCCGTACAGCCGACCACTCCAAACTGCTCATGCTGATACTTGAACTTGTGCAGAAGCCTCTGGCGGGAGCGCGGTACTTGATTATTACGCGGGTTGTGACCGGCGCCCATCAGGGTAAAATCGTCGAACTGGCAGGTATCGCGACATCTATATCGCTCAATGCAGGAGCCGCAAGTCTCGTCCTGGATGTCGAAGCAGGAACAACTCGGGCACATATAGCTGCACATTCCGCAAGCTATGCACTTCTGCGCTATCTCGTCCCAGATAGGGTCTTCCCACGCCAGATTTTCATATAACGCCTTGCCCGCAAACGGCAATTTGTCGCACTTCGCGAACTTGTCCCAGACCTGGTTTCGGGCTATAGTATCAGCCTCAGTTGGTTCGCCGAAGAACGATCCTGTAAGGATCTCCTCGCCCTTTGCGCTCTGACCCTCAACGTAGAACTTCTCACCGATATCGTACATAAGCACGTCGACACTTGCTTTCCACGCCTCGACATCGTCCACCGAATTGCAGAACCAGCTCCAGCGCTTCTCAGCAGGCATTACGGCGACAAGCACAGTGTTCTCGCGGCGGGCGGCGTAATATGGGTCGTTGAACTTGTCATCAAGAAACACTCGGTCAAGCACCTTGATCGCCTGAGCGTCCGGCAGCCACATGCCAAGCATTACCGTCGGCCTGACCTCGGGCACCGCTGACTCCACCGACGTGCCGTTCTTACCGACATTGACCTTGAAAAGGGTTTCGTAGCGCGGCAGGAGATAGTCCTTGGGCGACATCATCGTTTGGCTGCCGTCGATGATCGGTTCGTCGCCGGACGCGAGTTCGCGGAACTCAGCCGGAGCCTCATTACGCGGCATCGGCGCGACGACCGTATGACTTTGCATCAGCGCGTCGATCCAGTTTTTTATGTTATCTTTTGAGATTATTTTGTCACTCATATTCATTCCTTCAGGGTTCCAAACGCGCAATCCCTACTCACTGTGATGCGCAGGATCGAAATCCTCGTCCTTGTACGATCCCAGCACGGATGATTCCTGGCTCGGATCGCCAGCCTCGTAGTCATAGGTGCTCTTTATGGCCTCGGCCATCTCTCGCGCGAGCTCGGCAACAGGTATCCCCACCGGGCAAACCCGCTCACACTCGCCGCAGCCGATACATCGGCCAGCCAGGTGCATCATGCGAGTGGCATGGAACATCCACGCCTCTTCGGCGGTTGCTTTCTTGGCTGTCCACTTCGGTTCGATGCGGTCGGCAAAGCAGCTCTTACAATAGCATGCCGGACAGACTTGCCGGCACGCATAGCATCGAATACATTTTGAGAACTGCTCCGCCCAATAGGACTTGCGCTCATCAGGAAGCTCGGGAATCAGCGGCTCCCGAATTGCTGTCGGCTGCATGGCCTCGCCCAGTTTCACATCGCTGATGGCCGGCTCACGCTTAGTGCAAACCAAGCACATCTCGCGCAGGCAATCAGAGCAAGGTATGGTGCAATCGCCGTTTGTCGTGCTGACCTTGATGCCATCGGTCGACCAATCCAGGCTAGTAACGTCCTGCAAGCGTAAATCTTTAAAATCGAGGTTGAACGCATCCACCACTCCATCGCAGCCTAAGCCGATTATGAACAAATTCTCGCGCTTAATCTGCTTTTCCTGGATCAGCGAGACTATGCTCCTGGTATCGCAGGGTTTTGCGACGATCCCGACTTTCTTATCCTTTGCCAACTTTGGCAGATATACCGCCAGGTTGTTAGTGCACGCCGGGTTCCAGACAAGTTTCTCGACGTCCTCCGGCTTGTTGACGAACACGGGGGTCGTCTTAAACGGCACGCTACCCGCGCCCCACCCGATCACGACGCTTACACCGCCGCTTTCCAGCGCTTTCTTTGCTTCTTCTCTGATTCTGGTTTCTATTTCAGACATATTCTCGCCTTGTTCTGAGCTTTCTCAACTCAAAATTCAGAATTCAAAATTCACAACTATCTTGTAACGCCTTCAAACGGCCCCAGTTTCTTGACTTTCTCGGTCATTTCGGTCACGACCTCGGCAAAACGATTGCCTTCGGAGGCCGAAACCCACTCGAAGTGGAACCTCTCTTCGGGTATGCCGAGACTTTTCAGCAGATCTTTAACAAGCGCGATGCGTCGGCGGGCGTAATAGTTACCCTTCGCATAATGGCAATCGCCGGGATGACACCCAAGCACCATCACCGCGTCGAAGCCTTTCTGAAACCCCTTGAGAACGAACATCGGATCGACCCGCCCCGAACACGGCACACGCACGATTCTGATTGTCTCGGGGTAATGAAGCCTCGCGCTGCCGGCAAGGTCCGCGCCCGCGTAACTGCACCAGTTGCACAGTATTCCGAGTATCGTCGGCTGCCATTCGCGCGGCTCGACAGTTTCGTCAACTTGCTTATCAACAGTAGCTGTATTTTCTGACATCGTCACTCTCTCAGTTATTTCTTGACTATGTATCCCGGCTTCAGTTCGCCGATGCTGCAAAGCGCAGTGTTCATTTGAACCGGCTTGCCGTCGGGGCCGGTGGACTCAGCGCCGGAGGTCACGACCTCCATCTCTTTTACAACCCCCACGCCGTCGGCGATCCAATATATGCCTCGCCTCTTGCCGGAATTGATGGTAAAGCTCTTGCCCCACATGTCGATCGTGCCGGATATATCGTCACTCGAATAGATCACTTTCAGGCAATCCTTGAACGTTCCCGCAGGAACAGTAACTGTCTCCCGACCCGCGCCCTTCGCATTCACGAAACTCTTGATGTCGCCGCTTTTCATCATCCCGACTTCCCACGACTTGCCCGAGACCGCGGCAGCATTAAAATAGAACAGCGGCGGGTCGTAGGTCTGCTTATCCGGTTCTTTCTCCGTGCTGGAGTCTTCAGTAATCGAGAGAACCCGCAGGCCGTCATCGCCGCATGTGATCCGCATATCCGATGTGGTGTCCAAAGCGCTGCCGTTAGTTGATTTGGTATTCTGAGTCTCGCGATAATTGTAGACCACAGGCGACGACCCCGCCTCCTGCGAAAGCACCTCATACACGGACGACCCTGCGCTGGCATCATGCATAGTGGCAAGGGTTTTTCCGCCGACCTCTATGCTTGCGTTGAGGAGCTTCCAGCGGTCGTACTCCCACTTGTTGCCCGGCGTGCAAATAATCGGCACGGGTGACGCAAAGACGGGCATCGCCAATGCGATCAGCGCGAGCGCGGCCAGAATATGTCGGAAAGTTTTGTTTGACAATAGGTTACTCCGCCTTATTATGCGAGGCAAACCCCGCGATTCCGCCCAGAAATGCAACAAAAACGGCCACTTTGAATGCTGTATACCACGAAATGGACTTGGCGATCAAACCTTGCTCAACCGCACCAGGAAAAATATCAGGAATTACCCAAGACCACATAAACTTGATGAC
Source organism: bacterium (assembly GCA_021372295.1). GTDB lineage: Bacteria > Armatimonadota > UBA5829 > UBA5829 > UBA5829 > UBA5829. The sequence goes on from JAJFUS010000023.1 coordinate 77,486, forward strand.
AAGCAACCCAAAAATCAGCCCCACTACAGCCGCCGACAAGATTGCCGCCGCCATACCGACTTTTTTCGCACCGGAGTTCATGTTTGTATCTCCTGAAACTATTTCCTCGCCTTCGCCATATCCGCCAAAGCATCGATCTCAGCGAGTATCTGATTGCCCTCGAATCCTCTAAGCCTCGCGGACAGACTCCGACATGCAGCCGAACATGTTCCACAGCCCTTGCAAACACCTTCGTTGACAGATGCTACAGTCTTCATTACCTTGTTCTCGCGGGTGGATTTGGCTCTGTCCATCACCTCGACAAGCTCTATCGCGCCAAACGGGCACACTCCAACGCACAGCCCGCAGCCCGCGCAAGTGTCCTCGTTGATATATGCGATCATCGGCTCGCTCTTGATGGCGGGCTTGCTGAACAGGCCAATCGCCTTGCTCGCAGCGCCCGACGCCTGAGCGACCGTATCGGGAATGTCTTTCGGATACTGGCACGCGCCCGCCAAGTATATGCCGTCGGTCAGAACCTCGACGGGCTTGAGCTTGGGGTGAGCCTCACTGAACCAGTTATACTGGTCGGTCGAGATACCAAGCTTTCTGGCGAGGTCTTTGGCGTCAACCTGCGGCTCCATAGCTGTCGCCAGAACCACCAGGTCGGCTCGAACCTCTACAGGCTTGCCCAGCAGCGTATCGACGCCGCGCACGACCATCTGACCATCATCAGGATAAATTTTGCTGACCCGGCCGCGTATATAGTTCGCGCCGAAGTCCTCAATGGTTCGCCGCACAAACTCTTCATAGCCCTTGCCGTTGGCGCGGATGTCCATATAGAAAACATAGGTCTCGACGTCGTGCAGCTTGTCCTTGACCAAAAGCGCCTGCTTGGCATTATACATGCAGCAGACTTTCGAGCAATATGCGTGGCCATGCTCATCATCGCGGCTGCCCACGCACGATATGAACACAATCGACTTGGGCGTCTTGCCATCGGACGGACGCACGATATGGCCGTCTGTCGGGCCGGATGCATTCATAATTCGCTCGAACTGGATCGCAGAGATGACGTCTGGATACTTGCCATAGCCGTACTCGCCGAGTTTGGAGTGATCCCAGAGCTTGAAGCCGGTCGCGACCACTATCGCGCCAAACTTCTCGGTGATGACTTCGTCCTGCTGTTCGTAATCTATAGCGCCGGTCGGGCACATCTTCGAGCAGACTCCACACTTGCCGGTCGTAAACATTCGACAGTTTTCGCGGTCGATCACGGGCTTGTTCGGGACGGCCTGCGGGAACGGTCGATATATGGCGCGGCGCGTGCCGGTGTTTTCGTCGAACTCGCTCGGGATACCCTTCATGGGGCACTTCTCAAGACACAATCCGCAGCCGGTGCACTTGGTTTCGTCGATGCTCTTGGCTTTCTTTCGGATCTTGACCTCAAAATTGCCGACAAACCCCTTCACTTCCTCGACTTCGGAGTAGCTCCAGATATCGATCAGGGGATGGCTCGCGCAATCGACCATCTTCGGGGTAAGAATGCACGCAGCGCAGTCGAGCGTAGGGAAAGTCTTGTCATACTGGGCCATGTGACCGCCGATGGACGGAGTTCGCTCGACCAAAGTCACTGGGTAACCCGCGTCGGCGATATCCAGCGCGGCCTGAATCCCGGCGATGCCTCCGCCGATTACCAATGCGCGCTTCTCGATGCCGATATCGTTGCGATACAGAGGCTGATCCTTGGAAACTTTCGCGACCGCCATCCGCACCAGTTCGATAGCCTTTTCGGTGGTCTCGGGAGTCTTCTCGTGAACCCATGAGCAGTGCTCGCGGAGGTTCGCCATCTCGACCATATACGGGTTCAGACCCGCGTCGGCGATGCACCGCTGGAAGGTAGGCTCGTGCAGCCTCGGAGAACACGACGCAATCACGATGCGGTCGAGCTTATGCTCACGTATCGCATCTTTTACGATGTTTTGCCCCGGCTCGCTGCACATATACTTGTAGTTCGCGGAGTAGACTACTCCTGGGAACTGCTTAGCAGCATCCGCAACGGCCTCCACGTCCACCGTCTTCGCTATATTCGATCCACACCAGCAAACAAAAACGCCTATTCGCATAATTTATTCCTAAGTTTAATAGTCAAAAAGTTAGAAAATCAAATATGTAATTCAAATCAACTCTCCGCAAGAATTGCCGGCCCTCTACCAATCGCGTCCAGCGCAGAGTTCACATCCACCAGATGGCTTGCAAAACACTTTTTCACGCCGCGAGTTTCCATCGCCAGGCCCAAAAGCTCGGTGAAATAGAATATCGGCATGGTCAAATCCTCGCCTCTGAGCTTGCCTGCAGCAGCCTGGCGCATTTCCAGATTTGTCATGCACAGCGGGCACGCCGTCACGATACAGTTCGCGCCGTGCTTCTTGGCATTCGATATAATGTTGCCGGTGAGCTTCACCACAATATCGCTCTTGGCGATCCCGAAACTTGCACCGCAGCACTCGTTCTTGAAATACCACTCGACCGGCTCCGCGCCGACCATCTCCATCGCCGTATCCATACTCTTTGGATTTTCAGGATCGTCAAATCCCAGCACCTTCGGCGGACGAACCAGCAGGCAGCCGTAATAGCACGCGGGCTTGAGACCGGTCAGCTTGTGGCTGGTCTTCTCCGCAACCAGTTCGAGCACATCGCTGCTCGTAAAGACCTCCAACGCCGACTTCACTGTTATGTTGCCAGTGAATGGCTTCTCAAGACCGGCGTTAATCTCATCCATAAGGGCGGCGTTCTTCTTCAGCTCAACCTCGGCGGAGCGCATACGATTATAGCACGCGGCACACGGAGCAACCACGTCCAGTTCCATACTCTCGGCAATCCCAAGATTCCGCGCGGGAAGCGACAAGCTCAGTTTATGATCTAGGCTGTGCGCGGATGTCGCGCCGCAGCAGTTCCAATCGGGTATCTCGATCAGTTCGATCCCTAACTCCTCGGCCACAAGATGAGTGCTCTCGCCGAACTCCTTGCCTGTCGATTCTAAGCTGCATCCTGGAAAATATGCGTATTTCATGAATTATTAGCCCTCATTAGTTGACTCGTTCTCATCCTCTGGATCGCCGTGCAACAATGCCTCACGAAACTCAGGACTATGAACCAAACCGCCGCCGATTACAAATGCCATACCAGCAATAGACAACGCAAACCGGATTACAGGTTTGCTGAACACAATAAAACCGGAAGCGTAGACAAGCAACCCGAACACCATAACTGCCAAGCCACGACTCCAGACCAGACCGGACTTTTGCCATGTCCAAATCAAAATTGCAAAGGAAAGTGCGAAAAATATGGCGGCTGCAAAGATACGCATAACTGCCCTCCACTACTTCCCAAACATCTTCCGAACCTCGGCGCGCCCCTTGACCCTGCTCGGGATCAGACCCAACTTGCCCTTGAGGAACATCTGCACTCCGGAAAGCACATCGGAGAAGAAATCACGGGTTCGAGTCTTATACAGTGCCATCAGGCCGACCTCATGCGCGCGCCCGTGGATCTGAACCTGCCTCAGAAACTCTTTGTGGAAAGTCAATACGTTCGATTCTTTCGCGGCCTTGCCCTCTTTCATGGCTATCTGGCGGCAAGCGTCCATAACTCTTGAGAGAGCGACTCCCCTCGGGCAACGAGTTGCGCATGTCTCGCAACCGGCGCACAGCCAGATCGACTTGCTCGCCAGCACATCGTCCTTCATGCCAAGCTGCGCCATGCGCATAACCTGGTTGGGCGAAATGTCCATGCCAAACGCCGCCGGGCATCCCGCGGTGCATTCGCCGCATTGATAGCAGCTCATAACATTCTCGCCGCAAATCTCCTGGATCTCGCGCTTGAACTTGCTGTTTATATCCGAGCCGGGCGAAGCCAGCGGTGATACGTCCTGTTTTTCATCGTAGCTCAACATAGTCGCCTACCTTAATAGTACAATGCAATTCTACCACGGACATGATAACACTACGGGGAAAAGAGCGTCAAGGAAACGTGAGCAATCATTGCTTCCAATTTGGGCAATTTCTGCAGGAATGGGCATCTGAGGATGTGATTTATGGGGCAGTCGCGACGACAGCGGATTCATTGCTGCCGGCTGATGGAGAGTCCAACACCGGCAAATAGTCACGCCATGCCTCGTGCTTGGCGCCGGCCACGAATTTGGTCAAGCTGATAAACGGTACATATTTAGGCTTTCTGGGCTGCTGCTGCAATGTGTAATTCAATTGAGAAAGCAGTTTTCCGCCCTTTTTTGCGTTGCATTTACTACAGCACGCCACGAGGTTATCCCATGTATTCTGACCGCCCAATCTGCGCGGGATTACATGGTCTATAGTCAGATTACTGCCCTTGTGGCCGCAGTACTGGCACGTATAGTTATCTCTTGCAAGAATCGCTCGTCTGGACAACTTGAGCTGTGGCATAGGCCGCCTGACATGGTTTCTCAGCCTGACTACGGATGGCGACCTGTAGGCTGTGGATACCGTGTGCAGTGTGCGCGAGTCTTCGTGCAGCACATCCACCTTGCCTAGAAACACCAGCGAGATGGCCCGCCTTATGTTGCAGATATTTAGTGGCTCGTAGTCACTGTTTAGTACAAGGACCTCTTGGTTCATTGTTGCGCATAATCCCCCAACAAAAAAGCCCACGAATGACGATTACGTCACCGTGGGCTATTGCCGATGTCGAAAAAATGTTGTCGCGCGCAGAGGCCGTCTTCCAGCATGCGCAATGAGTGTGCTCTGGAACCGCCAATCAGAAAAGTTGTCTGAAATACGGACATCGTTCTCATGAGCGTGTAATATGTCGTCTATTGCGCGACATACTCCTCATTTGTATTGTATCAGCACAATCCAAGCTTTGTCAATATAAATTACGACCGAAAAATCTCAAAAAAGGAGGAGCCGCCCGGCCCCTCCACAATATCAGCTCTTGATTAACTCGGAGTCTTTCTTTGTCGTCCGCCGAGACCGCGCGGTATAGTTGGTGTGCAAAAGCTCATGGCTCTTGTGCGATAGAGGTTTGCCTAAGAATTCCTCGTAGAGCTTAACAACAGCCGGGTTTTCATGGCTCTTGCGGATAGGCATCGACTCGTCTTCGTCATAAATCGCCTTCACACGCGCTTTGCGAATTTCTTCCGAAGTCGGCTGAGGTTGACCGCCGCCGCCGATACAGCCGCCGGGGCAGCACATGATCTCGATGAAATGATAGTCCTTGAACGTGCCATCCTTGATGCCGTCGAGCACCTGACGGGCATTCGCCAGACCATGAGCTACGGCAGCTTTCACTGGTAAATCGCCGACCATCACGGTAGCCGAACGAACACCGTCCATACCTCTAACGGCCTCGATATTGATATCGGGGACTGGCGTGCCTGTGATGATCTCGTACGCTGTGCGCAGAGCCGCCTCCATAACGCCGCCCGTGTTGCTGAAGATGACCGCCGCGCCGGTGGACATCCCCAGAGGGTCGTCATATTCGCTGTCGGCAAGGTTCGGCAGGTCGATGCCCGCCTCCTTCATCATACCAGCGGCCTCGCGGGTCGTGAGGACGTAATCGACATCCTGATAGCCTGAATCGTTCATCTCGGGACGATCGCACTCAAACTTCTTTGCCACGCACGGCATAATCGACACAGAAACGATATCCTTCGGGTCGATACCCATCTTCTGGGCATAATAGGTCTTTGCGAGCGCGCCGAACATCTGCTGCGGGCTTTTGCAGCTCGACACATGCCCCAGTAGTTCGGGATAGTAATACTCGATGAACTTGATCCAGCCCGGCGAGCACGATGTAAGCTGCGGAAGCACCCCACCAGTCTTGATGCGTTCGATCAGCTCACTGCCCTCTTCCATGATGGTGAGGTCAGCGGTGAAATCGGTATCCATGACGCGGTCGAAGCCCATCGCTTTGAGAGCCGTCACCATCTTTCCGGTGACCCTGCTCCCGGCCGGCATACCGAATTCCTCACCGATAGCCGCGCGCACCGCAGGAGCGGTCTGTACGATCACATGTTTGGCCGGGTCGTATATGGCGTCCCAGATTTTTTCGGCAGGATCGTTGCCCTTTAGAGCGCCCGTCGGACAACGGTTGATGCACTGACCACAGTTTACACACACTACGTCGGCGAGGTCATCGCCCATACCCGGCACGATCACCGACTCCCAGCCACGATTGGCCGCATGAAGCGCCGCCACGCTCTGGATGTCCTCGCACGTGCGGACGCATCTGTTGCAGAGAATACACTTCTCGGGATCACGGACCACCGACAGGCTGGACTCGTCCTTGTCCCAAATCTTGCGCTCGCCCTTAAAGCGAACGTCCTGGATTCCGAATTCCTTTGCCAGAGCCTGTAGCTCACACTTGCCGCTCTTGGAGCACGTGAGGCACTCCTGCGGATGGTTCGCCAGCATCAGTTCGACAATCATCCGGCGCGCCTCTCGCACCTTGGGCGTGTGCGTCATAACTTCCATCCCCTCGGAGACGGGATAGCAGCACGCCGCACACAATGTCCGCTGGCCTTTGACCTCGACCGAGCACACCCGGCAGACGCCGTCGGGCATGAGGTCGGAGTGATAGCACAGAGTCGGTATGTAGATTCCAGCCTTGCGGGCGGCAGCAAGTATTGTCTCACCCGGTTCGGCGGATATGTTTCGTCCGTTTATCGTGAGGTTAATCGCCATGTTACTTTACCTCCTCCAGCACTTTGTCCATCCGGCAGACGCCCGCCGGGCAAATCTTGTCCTTGACGTGCGCCAAATATTCGTCCCTGAACAGCGGCAGGCTGCTCTTGAACGCGACTGCCGCGAACTGTCCGAGGCCGCACTTCGATGAAACGGCCATAGTCTCGCCGAGCGATTCGATCAATTTGAGATCGTCCTCACTGCCCGCGCCGGATGTCCACCAGTTCAGAATTTCGAGGATGCGCTTTGTCCCCTCGCGGCACGGCACACACTGGCCGCAGCTCTCGTGATAGAAGAACTCCGCGCAATTCTGCATCAGATCGACGATGCACTTGCTCTCGTCAAGCACGATCAGCGCGCCCGCGCCCGGCGCAAGGTCTTCGGCGCAAAGGCGACGGTCGAGCGCGTCCTCGTCCACAACCACGCCGCTGGGCCCGCCCATCAGACACGCTTTGAACTTCTTTCCGCTCTTCATTCCGCCCGCCATGTTGAAGATAATCTCGCGAAGAGTGATCCCGAACGGCACTTCATACACGCCCGGATAGAGCACATCGCCGCAGGGTGAGAATATCTTCGTACCCTTGGACTTTTCAGTGCCGATGCCGTTATACCAGTCAGCGCCGTTCGCAATAATATGTGGGACGGCGGCCAGCGTTTCTACGTTGTTGATGACCGTCGGGTTGCCCATAAGGCCATAAGTCGGCGGGAATGGAGGCTTCATGCGAGACTCTCCGCGCCTGCCCTCCAACGATTCCAGCAGGGCAGTCTCCTCGCCGCAGATATAGGCGCCCGCGCCCTTGAAAATCGTAATATCGAAATCGAAGCCCGAACCCATAATATCCTTGCCGAGGATGCCCATGGCTCGCGCATCGGCAATGGCCTTTTCGGTGTGAGCGACCGACTGATGATACTCTCCACGAATATAAATATAACCCTCGCTTGCGCCGACTGCATAACCCGCGATTATCATTCCCTCGATAATCTGATGAGGGTCGCCTTCAAGTATAAGCCTGTCCTTGAAATTGCCCGGCTCGCCCTCGTCGGCATTGCATACGATAGCCTTGCAAGCTCCCTCGGCATTGGCTGTAAACTCCCACTTAAGGCCGGTCGGGAAGCCCGCCCCACCCCTGCCTTTGAGCTGCGACGCTTTGACCTCGGCAATTACATCTTTAGGACTCATCTGGGTGAGAGCTTTGGCCATGCCGTCGTAGCCGCCATGGGCTAAGTATTCTTCTATGCTGGTCGGGTCGATCACACCGATATTCTTAAGGATCACCCTCATCTCATTTGCGCGAGGCTTGGCAGCGCCCCCCACAACCGCAGCCGACGCGCCGGTATATATCAGACGCTTGACCTGTCGGCCTTTGAGCAGGTGCTCTTCGACGATCTCGGCAACATCACGAACGGTAATATTCGCGTAGGTAACGCCCTCGGGGTATATGACGACCGCCGGACCCGCGCCGACAAGTCCAAGGTCGCCCGTCTCGACAACCTTGATCTCCTTGTCCAAACCCTTTTTCTTGATCTCGTCGACAAGCGCGGTCTTGATCCCCATAGCGCCCTTCAAAACGGCGGGAGTGCCTGTATCGACCAGAACGTGTGCTCTGTAGAACGCCATTTACTTGCCCTCCTTTGCCGTCACTGGCGCATATTTCGCCAATATGCCGGGAATCATCCCGGGCGTGAGGTTGCCGTAGACGTCATCGTTGACCATAATCGCGGGCGCGACACCGCACAAACCCATGCAACTCACGGTCTCAAACGTAAAAGCGCCGTCTTCGGTGGTCTCGCCCGGCTTGATACCGAGTGCGCTGGTCACTGCATCGCGAATCAGCTTGCTGCCCTCGATGTGGCAGGGCGGCGAGTCGCAAAGGCGCACGATATGCCTGCCGTGCGGTTTGGTATAAAACAGGCTGTAGAATGTGGCGACGCCATGCACCCGGCTCACGGTGGTGTCGAGCTTTTCAGCCACTGTCTCCATCACCTCGGGCGAGAGGTAGCCCAACTCGTCCTGAAGCTCGTGGAGCAGAGGAATGAGATTGCGCTGGTCGCTGCCGTATTTCTCGATGATCTGAACGATCAAAGAACTGCATCCACACGAATCACAACTCACGATTGTTACCTCACTTTTTTGGAGTGTTGAGTTTTTTAGTGTTTAATGCTTAGTTGTTGGGCATGTTTTACTTGTTCAGGAAATCTTGATTCAGAAACATCAGTTTTCATGCCAGACACAAATTCACCCTTTGCAAGATACATAAACCATGCAGATGCATACATCACGATCCACGGAATCATCGGATAGTGGTATCGAGAGCTTCCAAGAACGACTACATGGATACCCGTCCACATAGCAAGTATCCATAACCCAGTGGGTGGCAGATATTGACGAGCATGATTGCATCTGAATCTCTTAAGATACACAATTATTGCCGCAAGGCAACTCATCATAACCAATACATAAACGCCTTGTGTAACAACCTTCAGATATCGAATAGGACTACCGGGTTTAAGCCCATCAAGATTCCTATTTATCCCATCAACCTCAAAAGCGAACAAATAAACCAATTTCTTAGGCCACAGTGAAACAGTTCTCAGCGGATGCTTACAAATATAATTTATGGCATACCTGTTATATAAATCATTGCGCTCAAATTCATCAGATCGGCAATCAACTAGCGCCAAAACCTTATCGTGTATCGTTCTATCATTTGGATATGTGCCGTTTGCATATGGATTATTGCCCAGAAGCATATTCATACCACTATTTAGTGACACTATTGTTGCACGACCAAAAACCATATAATTGCGTATGGCATACGGACATACTCCAATGCAGAAACCCAGCAGCAACAATACAAGCCCGACTGCCAGTTGGCCACGCCTGATACTTGCACGATAGCTCCAGAACACTGTGACAAAAGCCACCAGCATCATCGGAATTCCCAGTGGCCTGACTATATTAGCCAAACCAAATACAATGCCGGCTGCCAGCAGTAAATAAGTTCTATTAACCGAAATAAATACGAGCCAAATCGCAGCCAATATCCCGCAGGTCCACAAAGGTTCACTCAACAACACAGAACTATATGCGATATGATTTGGGTATACTGCAAGCACCATTGCGCTGAATCCGGCAACAAAACGACTTCGAAACATTGTAAATGCCAGTTTATAGGAAAAGTATATAATGCCTAGATATACGAATATTCCGGCCAGTTTTCCAACCAGAACTGAATCTCCGAACACTCGAAACATGGCGCCCAGGAAAGCAGGATAACCAATCGGATAATAGGCTGTCGGCCTGCCATGGTCAGTGTATCCGTGGCCTGCGGCTATCTCTCTACCCCAAGCCAGATACAGTTTAAAATCAGACACTTGCGTATTCGGCACACTGAGAACCCACGCCAAACGCAATACTGCAGCCACAAGCAAACAGGCAGGCACAAAGAATTTCCATTCAAACAACTGCTCCAAACAACAATATATCCGTTGAACATGTGTTTTCAATATACGCCCCTCGATACACAGATGATGTTGCCATATTCAACTTCTGCTACTTGAACAGCATGTCCTTTTTGATCCAAGGATACTCTCTCACCTGCAGAAAAGTCAGGAGATCACGAAGCCATTTTTCATCTGTTTTCAACAGGCCCTTGGAGGAATCTAAAAGCACAAGATGATTACCCCAGGAATCTTGGACAACGACGCATTTGCCGATTGCGATATCAGACGGTCCGGCAACGATTGAGCCACCGGCAGCTTGAAACCGATCAGCAGCTTCAACCGCCGATTCTACCTTGATATCCGTTTCGTTCCCATGATCAAGCTGGCCGAGCACGATTTCAGTGACACCATCACCAAAAGCCAGCCCGGCATGGGTATCATTCCGCCAGACGAGCTTGTGTCCCAGCTTATCGCAGTAGAACTCCAGCGCAGCTTCCAAATCATCTACCGCGAGCATTATACAATCTATGTTACGGAATAGAGCCTCAGCCATACTTCCACTTCTCTCTTTTCCTCCATGAGAGGGAGCTGCAAGATGGAAAGCGGACGCCCATCCCGGCTCTCCGCTCTCCACCCTCAACTCTTGACTATCCAGCTACTTCACTGTCACCTTTTCCGCGTCGTCAGGCGCGACATCCGTCGGCCAGATCGACTTCGGAGTATACTTGGTGTGAAGCAGCTTGTGACTCATATGACCCAACGGCTCGCCCAGGAACTCTTCGTATAGTGCCGTAACCGCAGGGTTCTGATGCGATTTTCGCACAGGAAGACCTTCGTCCTCGCGATAGATCGCCTCCATGCGCTTTTGCCTGATCTCATCGGTTGTCGGGATAGGCTGGCCACCGCCGCCAATGCAGCCGCCGGGACAGCACATAATCTCGATGAAGTGATAATCGGCCTTGCCCTCCATTATAAGATCCATCAGCTTACGCGCGTTAGAGAGGCCGCTCGCGACAGCCACTTTAACGTCCAGATCGCCGACTTTGACAGTCGCTTCCTTTATGCCCGTCAGGCCCCGCACGCCGGTGAAGTTGACGTCCTTAAGCTCATCGCCCGTGACCACTTCGTAGACCGTCCGCAGAGCGGCTTCCATAACACCGCCGGTGGCTCCGAAGATGACCGCCGCGCCCGTGGAAATTCCCAGAGGCTCGTCGAAGCTCTCATCGGGCAGGTTCGGAAAATCGACGCCCATCTCGCGCATCATCTGAGCGGCCTCGCGAGTCGTCAGGACCGCGTCCACGTCGGGAATATCGTCCACGCTGCACATTTCGGTTCGTCCTGCCTCCAGCTTCTTCGCGGTGCACGGCATGATCGAAACGCAGTACATGTTCTCAGGTTCGACGCCGATCTTGTCAGCATAATAGGTCTTTGCGAGCGCGCCGAACATCTGCTGCGGGCTCTTGCAGCTACTCAGATGCGGCAGAAGTTCGGGATAAAAGTGTTCGATGAAGTTGATCCAACCCGGCGAGCACGACGTTATCATCGGCAGAGTTCCGCCGGTTTTAAGTCTCTGAAGAAGCTCATTGCCCTCTTCGAGGATCGTGAGGTCGGCTGTAAAGTCTGTGTCGAAGACTTTGTCGAACCCGAGCCGCCGTAGACCCGCGACCATTTTCTTGGTCACGAGACTTCCGGCGGGCATGCCGAACTCCTCACCGATTGCGGCGCGCACGGCAGGAGCAGTCTGCACCACAACGAACTTGTCGGGATCGTTGATCGCAACCCAAACACGCTCGATGTGGCTCTTCTCACGCAGCGCGCCCACCGGACAGGCCGTTATGCACTGCCCGCATGCAACGCACGCGACTTCACCCAGGTTTTTCTTCGCGGCTGGAGCGATCACGGTGTCGAACCCGCGATCCACCGGGAAGAGCTGCCCGACGCTCTGCACGTCGCGACAAACAGTCACGCACCTGCGGCAGAGTATGCATTTCGACGAATCGCGCACTATGCTCGGCGAGGTGGTATCGACCAGTGTCGGAGGCATCTCGCCCGCGAACCGATTCTCCTGTATACCCAGGCGCTTCGCGAGAGCCTGGAGCTCGCAGTTAAGGCTTCGCACGCACGTCAGGCACTCCTGCCTGTGCGCCGAAAGCATTAGTTCGACCACTGTCTTACGGGCGTCATGCACGCGCTTCGTGTTGGTCTTGACGACCATGCCGTCGGTAACCGGAAACGCGCAGCTTGCCTGCAGACCCCGGCCGCCTTCGACCTCAACCAGGCACACCCGACATGCTCCAAGCGCTTTATGGCCGTCCATGTGGCACAGGGTCGGCACGTAAATCCCGGCTGCTCTTGCTGCATCGAGAGCCGTGCTACCCTTTGGGACTTCAACTTGTATGTTATCAACAGTTACTTTGATGTTTTCCATAGGTTTCCTCTCGTCGGAAAGTCTTCGCGTCTACGAGTCGGCGCGGCGCTACGTCCCGGCATCGCACCTCAAGCATCTGGCGGCTTCG
>JAJFUS010000040.1 GCA_021372295.1 bacterium
CACCGATGTTACCCGTAAGCGGCAAATTCTAAAGGCTTATTGGGGCTCCACCCCAAACCCCGCAAAGGACGCTGTCCTTCTGTCCCAAAGTTGGCGATCCCCTTAAGAGGGGCGCCAACTTTGATATAGGGGCCTGTGGCCCGCGGCCCCAGCGCGGGTGCAGGGGCGCGGAGCCCCTGCTGGGAGTCTGAGGGTGAAACCCTCAACCTTGACGCGAACGCTCGTTTTCGCCTAGAATCATATCGAGCTTAGTCCACTATTCTATGGAGATGAGTATGGCCTGCGAAAGAGTCAACGAGAACGCTAGAAACTGTAGCTGCACATATTCGGGATGTTCCAGACACGGCAAGTGTTGCGAGTGTCTGCAGTATCATCTGAATATGGATCAGCTTCCGGCATGCTGTTTCCCGCCCGAAGTCGAGAAAACTTACGACCGCTCATTCCGTGCGTTTGTGAAGTGTCATTCACAATGATTGACGAGAGCATCGAACAGCAAAGGGCGCGCATAGTCAAGATTATCGAGATACTCAAAAGCGAGTACCCCGACGCCAAGTGCTCGCTCGATCATCAGACTCCGCACCAGCTTCTGGTGGCCGCGATTCTGGCGGCGCAGTGCACGGACGAGCGCGTCAATCAGGTTACTCCCGAGCTTTTTGCCAAGTACCCAGACGTGGAAGCATTCGCGAATGCCGATTACGACGAGCTGGAATCCATGGTCAAGTCTACCGGGTTCTTCAGGAACAAGGCTAAGGCGATTATCGAGTCGGCGAGGGAGATTGTCGGCGACTATGGCGGAAAAGTCCCGGATACCATCGACGAGCTTGTCGGTTTGAGCGGGGTGGGGCGCAAAACCGCCAACCTGATAATGGGCGATGCTTATGGAAAACCCGCGGTTATTGTTGACACGCACGTCAAACGAGTGACGAAGCGCCTCGGGTTTACGGATAATGGCGACCCTACGAAGATTGAGTTCGAGCTTCGAGAAATCCTGCCGGAAGATGAATCCACGCACTTTAACCATTTGATAGTCTATCATGGGCGCACTGTCTGCAAGGCTCCGACACCAAAATGTGAGATATGCGCCGTCCTGGAGTTATGTCCTTTTGGGCGGGAACGTATGAGTTTGGAGTTGCAAGGGTAGCGATTAATACCAGTTTTTTGTGGTGTGTTGTCCTCTGGTTTGGCTTCTGTTAACGCCATAACATGTGCAAGCTATCTTCTATAACTCAGTGCCACTTTAATACAATACACACGTAATTCTCATCACAAAACCGGGTGGCGTCCATCTATTGTATGACACTAAATCTATGAGTGGCACAGCTATTATTCATGTCGTCCTGTGCGTAGTGAAGCGTCTCAATACTGATAAAGATAGTCAACCTATGAACGCCTCATGTGTCCGAGTGCTTGTCATTTGTCAAACAGGCAGTTAGCTTGTAAGATTGCTGGTGATAGTGTAATACAATGGTGAACAAAAGGCCAAATCGGGCGAGTACAACTTATAGGAATGCGACTTCCAAAGCTTCGTGAAAATAAATTAGGCAAAAAGTTCATATTGACAACGGGCAGAATCTATGCTAAATTGCCATAAGAAACTGGCACTACTATAAAGCGTCGGACTCTACAGGCAGTGTAAAACACTGGCGATAGTAGGCTGGTTTGCCTTGGTGCAAACCGAAAGGGGGTGGATGCTGCAAAGCATTAATTACTCTTTGAGACGCTCGCTTGTGCATGAGTAACTCAAAGAGCTACTTGTATTTCCAAACCTAAACACTTTAGAAGGAGAGAATGTAAGATGGTTAAAAAAATTAGTCTGATAGTTGTGTGCCTGAGCCTGCTGGCTTTGTCAGTGGCTGCTTCATACGCGGATGGGGTTCGGAGCTTTGAGAATTGCACGGTCGGCGAATACGCCGACGGTTCAAGCGGACACGTTTGGCTTTCCGACAATTGCTGGATTTTCGGTGGTAACAACTCCGGAAGCGCCACAGTGGTTAGCAATTCTCAGGACAGTGACGGCAAAGCCATCAAATTTGAAAAAACCAGCACTGAAGAAGGTGTGTTTTACACTTCCCCTTATCCTTGGTGCAATCCGGTTTCAGCTGTGCCCGGCCAGGAGTATCGTGTGTCGTTTTGGGCGTATGGCGCTGGAAGCACCCTTGATCTCCAGGTGGTGAGTTGGTACAGTCCCGACAACGCCAAACTGATTTGTAATGGTAATGAGACCCTTGCCAGCAATACCAGCTACCAGGACTTCGCTCTGACAGGGGAGTGGGCTCAGTACTCGACCACGTTTACCGCTAAGGCGAACACACAGGTTGAGGCTCTGTCTTTCCGTGAGAACAATGTCGGTATTATGTATCTGGATAATATCTCCTTGACGGCTGTTCCGGAGCCGGGCAGCATGCTCGCTATGCTTAGTGGTATGGCTGGCCTCGTCGGCTTCGCCGTTCGCAAGAGAAAGTAATCTAGACACAAAAGATAGATAACGAGTAAAGTAACGAGCAACGAGAGACGCCCTCGCATTGGGCGGAATCGTTGCTCGTTGCTGTGTACACTCTTTGTCCTCATGCCCCGTAGTTTGACACCCGGCCTCTCGCCGTGGTACAGTTTGTTTGACACAACGGCAATGGAGGTTAATTAGTTGGCTTACAAGATCACTCTCATTCCCGGCGACGGCACCGGCCCCGAAATTACTGAGGCGACCCGCCGCGTCATTGAGGCGACAGGTGTTGATATAGAATGGGACGTCAGGGATGCGGGCGTGGATGTAATGGAAAAATACGGCACGCCGCTCCCGAAGGAAGTCATCGACAGCATCAGAACGAATAAAGTCGCGCTTAAAGGGCCTATCACTACGCCCATCGGCAAGGGTTTTCGCAGCGTGAACGTCGCACTTCGCAAGGAACTCGACCTTTACGCATGCATCAGGCCGTGCAAGTTTTACTCAGGCATTCGATCCAAGTATAAGGACGTCGACCTTGTGATCGTTCGTGAAAATACCGAGGACTTGTACGCGGGGGTCGAATGGGACCTGGACAGCCCCGAGGCCAAGCAGATTATAGGTATGGCGGGCGGCAAGATTCGCGAGGACTCGGCTATTTCTATTAAGCCTATATCAGTCACGGGAACCCGGCAGCTCGTCAAGATGGCGTTCGATTACGCAATTGCCAACGGCCGGAAAACCGTTACGGCGGTCGCCAAGGCCAATATAATGAAGTTCACCGACGGCCTTTTCTACAAGGTGGCGCGGGAAGTTGCGAAGGCTTACGGCGCGAAGTTCGAGTGGAGCTACCTGGAGCCCGAGCATGGCGACCCCACTCTCGCCGGCTGCGCGGGCAAAGGCGCGGGGATCGTCTACAACGAGCGGTTGGTGGACAATATGTGCATGCAGCTCGTGCAAAAGCCTGAACTTTACGACGTGATTGCGCTTCCAAACCTCTACGGCGACATTCTTTCCGACCTGTGCGCGGGGCTGGTCGGCGGGCTTGGAGTGGCTCCAGGCGCGAATATTGGCGACACTGCGGCGCTCTTTGAGCCGACTCACGGCAGCGCGCCCAAGTATAAGGGGCAGAATAAGGTCAATCCGATCGCGATGATTCTCTCGGGAATGCTGATGCTCCGGCATATCGGCGAGAACGCGGCAGCGGACAAGCTGGAAGCGGCGGTCGCGAAAGTCATCGCTGACGGCAGAGACGTCACTTACGATATGAAGCCGGATCGTAACGACCCGAGCGCAGTCGGGACATCACAGGTCGCCGACGCCATTATCAGAGAAATGGGCATTTAGTTTTTCGGAAATTATCTGAGGGTTTCACCCTCAGACTCCTGACCAAGGGCTCTGCCCTTGGATCCTGCCAGGAGCCGAGTGGCCCCTGGACCCCCGTATCGAACTTAATTACCCCCTTAAGGGGATAATTAAGTTCGGGTCAGAAGGTCAAGGAAACCTGGTTTCCTTGTGGAGTCCAGAGGCAAAGCCTTTGGCGGGGTTTGGGGCAGAGCCCCAGGAAAATTCCGCAAGGCTGAATGCTTCACTAAGATCGCGACGGAATTTCGTGAGTGTATCGGAGTTGCCGAGGCCGAACCGGCGGACGTATGACGGGTGATATGTCGCTATTACGCGGGTTGCCAGCGGGCCGTCGAACCAGACGCCTCGCTCGTCGCTGATTTTGAAGTGTTTGTGGATCAATACCGACGCAGCTATTGATCCCAGGCACAGGATCGTCTTCGGGCAGACAATTTCCAGCTCTTTTAAGAGTATGTCGAGCCAGAAGTCGTACGACGATGCATGGATTGCGCCGCGGCATTTTACAGCGTTTGTGATATACACTCGACTTCTCTCAATATTGGCATGACGGAGTTCGTCGTCCAGAAACCGGCCCGTTCGACCGACGAACGGCCTGCCTTGTCGCTCCTCCTCGACACCTGGAGATTCACCAACTATCACCACTGACGAATCGAGATTTCCATCTCCCCATACTGGGTTGTCACAGGCGGCGGTCGTATTGGATCTCAGTTGAAACATGCGTGTGCGTTTGTCCATTTCGGGTTCCTTAGCTATTTCCAAGTGCGAAGACTGGGTATCAACTCTAATGTGTATATATCCGGGGGTTACCCACCTGTTTCGGTTGGAAACCGGTTTTGGCGTAATGAGTGCTCATGAGTCTGGACTCTTAGCCCTCCACTCTCAGCTCTCAACCGTTTTTTTGGGAGGCGGTTTGTGACGGGACTCGGGACAAAAGGCAAGCTGGGAATTGTGTTCGCTTTGCGCGAGGAAGAATGTGGGCTGGCGCATGCGCTTGCCGAGTCGCGTTCGGAGATGCGTCTGCGCGACGGTTGCACTGCATGGTCGGTCGGCCGGTTGGAGGTGATTGCGGCGGTCGGCGGAGTGGGCAGGCACAATTGCGCCAGGGCTACCGAAATGCTTATTGACAGGGGCGCGCAATGGGTGATTGCGGCAGGGTTTGCTGCTGCGCTCGATCCTGTCGCGCGGGTGGGGGATGTCGTCGCGGCGGAGAGGATAGTGCTTGGGGGCGACAGTCATCAGCCCACATATTACAGCGACGGGCAGCTTTTGTCGGCGCTCCCCCCGTCGAACATAAACCCGGCGTTCCCGATACGCGCGTGCGACTTGATTACGGTCGATTCAGTCATTAAGAGCGCGGAGCGCAAGCAAGCTATATTTCGCGCAACCGGGGCCGGAGCGCTGGATATGGAGTCGCACTCCGCCGCTAGAGTTTGCGGCGAGCGTGGAATTCCGTTTGCGGCGATCCGAAGTATCAGTGATTGCGCTGGTGATACCATCCCTGAATCAATCCGTGAGTTGATGGCTGTCGAGCGCGGCTGGCGGCAGTCGATATATGTGGCGAGCAGGCCGATGATATGGAGAGACGTTCTGGATATGCGCCGAAGAGCCTGTCTGGCAGCAAACAATCTGGCTGATGTTCTTGGGATGATGCTTCTCAGGCTGATTTGACTGGTAAGTTTGCCTGCCTTTGTGCTACAATTCTGGTATGAAAGCCACAGTTATAATCCCCGCAAGAATGAGCGCCACCAGGTTTCCCGGCAAGCCGCTCGCAGATATACTCGGCAAACCTATGATACAGTGGGTCTATGAACGCGCGTCGAAGGCCGATTTTGTCGAGCGAGTGCTGGTGGCGACGTGCGATGTAGAGATAGTCGAGGCGGTGAAAGCGTTCGGCGGCGAGGCAGTGATGACTTCAGAGACACATCGCTCGGGAACCGATAGGCTCGCTGAGGCGTCTGCTGACTTGGATACCGACATCGTCGTGAACGTGCAGGGTGATGAACCTCTGATCGAGCCTGACGCGATCGCGCGCGCGGTCGAACCGTTCGAGCGGAATCCTGAGTTGAAAATGTCCAGCCTGATGGTCGCCATAGACTCCGAGTCGGCTAAAGACCCGAACCTGGTGAAGGTGGTCGTGACGGTGGACAATTACGCGCTTTACTTCTCGCGCAGCCCCATTCCTTATGAGCGCAAGCCGCTTGAAGGACGCAGCGTGTACGGTCATGTCGGGCTGTACGCCTATACGAAGGACTTTCTGTTGCAGTTTGCCGCAATGCAGCCTACACCACTTGAACAGGCCGAGTCGCTGGAGCAGCTTCGCGTGCTGGAGCATGGGCATCGCATTAAAATGGTCGAGATTGCCGATTCTCCGATGGGCGTGGACACAATCGAAGACCTGGAACGCGTTCGTGCAGAAATACGGGCGATGGCGGGTTAGTCGGTATAAGGCCGAAGTCTCTCAGACAGCCTTTTGTATTGCGTGTGAGTGTTGGTTGTAGCAGTCAGCTATCGGAATGCATCATCATCCCGAGGGGTGATTCGGATTGTCCTGGTAGCGTAAGCTGTCAATACACATGAGCGCACAGATTGACATCCGCGCATAGTGCCAAACGCAAGCACGCCGAAGAATATCCCGGCGTGCTTTTCATCAAGTTTCGACTGCTCGATATGCTGCCACATTTAGCGAGACAATGAGGCTTTTTGCTATAATTTTTCCATTGACAGCAGCCGATACTCATGCTATATTGCGGTGTAGGACGGTGGCAGTAATGAATATTATAATCATGCTGGCGGTAAGACAATGCTGGTGATACAGCGGTGACAAAACGCCAGGTTTTGGGCTGCCTCGCGAAGATCTTCTGGCAAATAATATTATTTACTGCAAGAAGAAAGTTGTATTCGAAAGGAGAGATGTATGAAAAAGATAGTGAAACGTTTCATCACATGCGTTGTTCTGATGATCTTGTCTGTGGCGAGTTCATACGCTGCAAACCTGATTACGGATGCGAGCTTTGAAAGCTTTACTGTGGGAACAACAAAGACCAGTGACTGGCAGTATAATGACTGGGCGTTTTCTGCCACAGCCGCCTCTGGTGGAAGTATGGAGGTCGTCTCCGGTGGTCAGGACGGCTCTGTAGCCATAAAGCTGTCGAGGACATCGACATCCGGCGACACGGCTTTCGGTGTTTGGAATACAGTGCCCGGACATGCACATTTAACCCCGGTTACGGCCGGAAAGCGCTACATTGTAAATGTGTGGGCGAAATCCGATGACGCGGTTACAATGAAATTCCAGGTGGCGTCTTTTAACGAAGACTACTCGTCAAACTCCTCTGGCTGGATTAGCGATACTACAGTCGCCAGTGTTGCCACACAAACAAAATGGGCTCTGTACCAAATGACGTACACGGCTCCTACCGGCGTTACACATGCTGCTGTGTCCTGCAGGAACATGAGTGTCGGAAGCCTCTACATAGACAATATGTCGATGCAGGAAGTCGGCATGATAGTAGGCAATATGTTTCCCGATCCCAGCTTTGACAGTTTTACAGCAGGCAATACATACAACACCGGGGTGACCATAGGCTCGTTCAAGTTCGCCGCCTCTACAACGAGTCTCGGGTCTATGAGTGTAATTACTCCTGGCGAAGATGGTGACATTGCGCTCAAACTCGCGCGGGCAGTGAGTGGTGATGATTTGGCACTTGCGTTATGTCCCTCCAATCCCGACGCGAGAATCCCTGTCATACCTGGACGAACCTATAATTTGAGCTATTGGCTCAGATCGTCGGATGATGCCGAATATTTCCGGTTTACTGCAGCCGGCTACAGCTCCAGTGGTGCATTTACCGGTGATAAATCATGGGCATACGAACTTCCTAATCCCGCGACTGGGGTATGGACTCAGTATTCCCACACGTATACCCCGGTTAATACTAATAACACAACTACTATTCCTACATATATATCCATCGGTATGCGTACGCGGCGTATAGGGAGTATAGATATTGATAACGTAACGGTCACTGATGTCACTCCCAGTACTCTCGCCGGCACGGTGACAAATTCGCTGACCTCGGACGTGGTTTCAGGCGCGACTGTTACCCTCACATTGGACGCCACGACCTATTCCGGGACGACCGACTCAACTGGCGCATACACAATTACCGGAGTCACCCCGGGCACATATAATATTGTTATCGCCGCAGATGGTTACAAGTCTTACAGTGGGAGCGTCTTGGTTATTGGAACAGTGGCTCAGGATGCTGCGATAACGCCTGTCACGTCGGTGACTATGGCTGATCTGAAGAGCACTGCCGACGAAACTTACGTAGCCGTATCGGAGGCTGTGGTCGCGACCGTCGCTTCTGGAGTATTCAGCGATGGAAGCTATTATGTCGAGGCAGAGGATCGAGCATCGGGCATAAAGGTTCTTAACGGCAGCGCGGTGAGCGTGGGGAGTATTGTAACCGGCCTTACAGGCACGCTCAAGACTGATGCCAACGGTGAGCGTTATATTGACGTCGCTTCCATGACTGTGGGTGACATCGAGGAGATCGGTGCTCTGGCTATGAACAACAAGGCTGTTGGCGGAAAAGATATTACCAGCGGCTCAGGCGCGGGCAATGTAGGCCTGCTCGTAAGAGTGTGGGGAACTATAACCGACAGAACTCAGACCGGTTACATTCTGATAGACGACGGCGCCGACTCTGATATCAAGGTGAGTCTGGCTAACGTGAGCAAGACTCTCGATAGCGGCACGACGTTCGTGACAGTGACGGGCATCTGCTCTGTCGAGAAAGACAGCGGCACGAATGCTCTTACACCTATTATCATCCCGAGGGGTGATTCGGATGTGTCCTGGTAGTATGGTAGTAAATGCTGCCAGGACCAATAACGCGCAGATTGAAGTCTGTGCGTAGTGGCCGGAGGCAGGCGCGTCGAATAGTAGTACGGCGCGCCTGCTCCTTATATCAGGTCGACCAAGCCTTTTTGTTGACCATTGCTTATCTTCCTCCCCCAGACGTTGCAGTTTCGCATAGACTATCATCCTCGGAATCAGGCCCACAGCTTCGCTTGTTCGAAATAGTTGACTAAAAAAACATATCAGGGCATAATGTTGAGGTGTGAATCAGAGTATGATTAGCTGAGGTGGAGGACTGTGGAATGCACGTTCAATTGGGCGGGGTCGACTATTCGATCCTGATCATCTACTTCGCATTTGTTCTTGGAATCGGTTGGGTGCTGAGGCGGTTTACCAAGACCAGCAGTGACTTTTTCCTCTCGGGAAGGTCGCTGCCGGCATGGGTGTGCGGACTGGCGTTTATCTCGGCCAACCTGGGCGCGCAAGAAGTCATCGGCATGGGAGCAAGCGGCGCTAAATACGGCATTATGACCAGCCACTTCTACTGGGTGGGCGCCATTCCCGCGATGGTCTTTGTGGGTTTGTTTATGATGCCGTTCTATTACGGCTCGAAAGCCCGCTCGGTACCGGAGTATCTGAAGCTGAGGTTTGATGAAAAGACACGCGGCTTTAACGCCATTACTTTTGCCGTGATGACTATCTTTTCGTCGGGTATCTCGATGTACGCGCTTGCGATGATGCTTCAGTTGTTGCTGGGTTGGAACTTCCACTTAAGTATAGTAATTAGCGGCCTGGTGGTGCTGGGATATGTGTTTGCCGGAGGTTTGACTAGCGCCATATATAACGAAGTTCTGCAGTTTTTTATGATCGTGCTGGGGTTTGCGCCGCTTGTTTTTCTGGGGCTGAAAGACGTGGGCGGATGGTCTGGACTGCAAGACAGGCTTGCCACCGTGGCTGTCGGTAACGGATTTGCTTCGGGAGCGTGGTCGCACTCATGGGGGTATATGAACTCGGCGGCTTCGAACCCGATGGGAGTCGAGTGGTTCGGTATGGTCATGGGATTGGGGTTCGTGTTGTCATTCGGTTACTGGTGCACGGACTTTCTGGTGGTGCAGCGCGCTATGGCGGCAAAGTCTATGTCTGCGGCGCAGCGCACTCCGCTTATCGCGGCTATGCCTAAGATGCTTTTTCCCGCGCTTGTGATTTTGCCTGGCATGATCGCGATCGCACTGACTTACAAGTCGGGACAGAGCGGCTTCGCCCTGCCCATGAAGCCAGACGGGTCTTACAACTACGACCTGGCAATTCCGATGATGCTGGTGCATTACCTGCCCCAGGGCATGTTGGGAATGGGATTGACTGCGCTTATGGCGTCGTTCATGAGCGGCATGGCCGGTAATGTGACGGCGTTCAATACCGTCTGGACTTATGATATCTACCAGAGCTACATTCGACCAGGAAAATCCGACCATCATTATCTGTGGATGGGACGTGTGTCTACCGTGGCGGGTATTGTTCTGAGCGCGGGAGCGGCTTATGCGGCTGCGAACTTTAACAACATTATGGACATGCTCCAGCTTGTCTTCGCGTTTGTGAACGCTCCTTTGTTTGCTACATTCCTCCTGGGGATGTTCTGGAAGAGAACTACCGGACACGGCGCGTTCTTCGGCTTGTTGTCCGGGACACTTGCCGCCGCCATTCACCATGGCCTGACAGTTCCGCAGGCTCCCGCCGGAGTTATAGTACCGCATATCAAGGGCGGCTGGCTGGCGGTGGTTCATACTTATCCGAGCGAGATGGCTCAGAATTTCTGGTCGGCTATATGCGCCTGGACCGCGTGCTTTGTTATTACAATTGTGATCTCACTGGTTACTGCGCAGAAGAAGAGTGACGATGAACTGCGCGGGTTGGTATACTCGCTGACTCCCAAGGTTGTGGAGCCCGGTGTGCCCTGGTTCAGGCGGCCTGCGGCATTAGGCGTGGTCGTAATTGCTGCAGCGGTGGCATTAAACGTAATCTTCAGGTGAAAGGAGCGAATGATGGGACTTGATATACGCGTGCCAATTGGCCTTATGTTTACGGTGATGGGCGCTATTCTTACAGTGTTCGGTTTGGTTTCCAAGCCTGAGATCTACAAGGCGCATTCTCTGGGGATTAATATCAATCTTATTTGGGGGTTGGTTACTGTTGGGTTCGGAGTTATAATGTTGATACTCGCTTTTCGCGCGCGGCGCGCCTGATTATAGAACGCATCTGTTTTTGGTAATCCCGATTTGGTCTTAGGAGTGATACATGTTTTCAAGATACGCGATTCTGGTGGCTTGTCTGGTTTTGCTTTTCAACCCGAATGTCTATGGCGATGAGCAGGTGGTTATGCTCGAGAACATGGACTTGTCGAAGATATACAATGCCTGGACAGGAATACTGCCCAAGGCAGGCAAAAACATAAACGGCGGCCCGATGGTGGTTGGTGGCGTCGAGTATAAGCATGGCATCGGCATGCATTCGGAGACCGAGTTTACAGTCGATCTTAAAGGCGTTACAACCAGGTTTGAAGCCACGTTCGGAATGGACACTTCCTGCGGAACCGGCGGGTCGGCGACGCTTGAGATTTGGCTGGACGGCGAGAACGTCTATCAGACAGGCGTTCTCAGCGGAGTGAGCGCTCCCGAAAATATCAATATCGACACGACCGGGGCGCGTGAGCTTACAGTCGTAATTACAAATGGCGGAAACGGTCTTCATGGCGACTTTGCCGATCTTGCCGACGCTAAATTGACGCTGGTCGCAGACGCGAAGTCGGTGCCTGAGATTGTCAAATTGCCCGACAACTTACCGACGATGAAAATTGCGTCGAAAACTCCGAAAGAACCCGCCATTCACGGGCCTCGTGTGGTGGGAACAACTCCCGGTAAACCGTTTCTCTTTCTGATACCGGCTACCGGCGAGGCTCCACTTTTGTATTCGGTGGTAGGTTTGCCGGATGGTCTGATGCTCGACTCCGCTTCGGGGAAGATTACGGGAAGCGTGGAGTCGCGTGGGACGTATGTTGTCGAGCTTACGGTCACGAACCAACTCGCGTCCAACAAGCGCAAGCTCACGATCGTCGCAGATCCGGGTCACCTCGCACTGACTCCTCCGATGGGCTGGAATTCATGGAATGCCAAGGGGTTATCGATCAGCGACCAGAAGATACGGGAAATAGCTGACGCTATGGTTTCGAGCGGTCTGGCGGCGCACGGATATCAATACGTTAATATAGACGCCGGCTGGGGCAAAAGCAGAGATGAGAACGGCGAGCTTTCGCCTAACGAGAAGTTCCCCAATATGAAAGCGCTCGGCGACTATATTCATGACAAAGGTCTGAAGTTTGGGATATACTCTTCACCCGGCCCGTCCACGTGCGGCCAGTGCCCTGACGGTTCGCCTGAACCGGGCAGCTATCAGCACGAAGCTCAGGATGCCGGTACGTTCGCGAAGTGGGGGGTCGACTATCTGAAATACGATATGTGCTCGCTGGGCAACATGCTGGCGGGAAAAGGGCGCAATGAATACATAAAGGCGTATCGAATAATGACGGATGCGCTTGCCGACTGCGACCGCGATATAGTTTACAGCCTCTGTGAGCAGGGAGTTAATCAGTCATGGGAATGGGGTGCGTCGATCAACGGGCAGTTGTGGCGCGATACTCATGACATTTTCGACCTTTGGGCCAGCATGACGGGAATCGGCTTCTCGCAGAATAACCGGACGTCTTATTCGACGCCTGGTCACTGGAACGATCTTGATATGCTGGTGGTCGGCAAAGTCGGTTGGGGGCCTACCCCTCGTCCGACGACTCTTACGCCTAACGAACAGATTACGCATGTCAGCCTTTGGGCTATGTTGAGCGCGCCTCTGCTTCTGGGTAACGATCTTACGCAGATGGATCAGTTCGAGATCGACCTTTTGACTAATGACGACATTATAGACGTCGACCAGGACCCGCTGGGTATTCCGGCAAGACGCATCTCGAACAAAGGCAGGCTGGAGGTGTGGGCAAAGCCGTTGTGGGACGGAACCATGGCTGTCGCATTCTTCAATCGCAGTCTGCATAGGGCCAATATCATTGTGAATTGGTCGGATATCGGGCTGCTGACGCCGCAGCCTGTGAGAGACCTCTGGCTTAGGAAATATATGGGGATATTCAAGGATTCGTACGAAGCGACTGTGCCGGGACACGGTGCGACTGTAATAAAAATCGGACGTGGCGTTCAATAATATGCGAGGTTAGCGGTCGGTATTGATGGTGCGCTGCGGAAATACTGATACAATCACATTGCAAGGACTTGCTGATGAACCTGGATAATATTCCACGAGTGTCGTTAACACATTTGCCCACGCCGCTTGATGAAGCGCCCCGGCTTGCGGCCAAGCTGGGGCTTCGCAGGCTGCTTATCAAGCGCGACGATTGCACCACCCTTGCCGGAGGCGGAAACAAGGCGAGGAAGCTGGAATATCTTATGGCCGACGCCCTGGCCAAAGACTGCGATGTCGTGCTTACTGACGGCGGGCCTCAATCGAACCATGCTCGAATGACTGCTGGAGCGGCTCGAAAAGTGGGCATCGACCGGTGCATGCTCTTTCTTGGAGGTCCACGGTTCGACAGGTTTTATGGAAATTTGCTTCTGGATGTGGTGATGGGCGCGGAAATCAGGTTTATGGAGGACGCCACGGTCAAGCAGATGGAAGACGCGATGGCCGACGAAGCCGCTGCGCTCAAGCGTCGCGGAAGTAGGCCGTATGTCATACCGATTGGCGGTTCAACCCCTTTGGGCGCGCTCGGGTACGTGCAGGGAATGCGTGAGCTTGCCGGGCAGTTATGTGACGAAGACAAAGCTCCGCTGATAGTGGTCGCCGCCGGTTCGGCTGGAACGTTTGCCGGATGCGCGCTCGGAGCGAGGCTGTTCTTGCCGGGCGCGGAAGTACTGGGAATAAGCGTGGCGGCAAAGTCGAAAACTCTGCGGGAAATCGCCGCGGCGGACGCTAACGGTTCGGCGTCGCTCATCGGAGTGGATACGCGATTCGATGCGGATGATTTGAATGTGAACGACGAATACTACGGAGAGCGCTATGGAGTGCCGTCGGAGGCGGGCAACAGGGCAATTCTGATGGCCGCGCAGACCGAGGCGCTCATACTTGACCCTGTATATACGGGCAAGGCGATGTCCGGGCTGATAGGGCTTGCGCAGGCTGGGCAGGTTGATGTCGACCGCACGGTGGTGTTCATTCACACGGGAGGCGCGCCGGGTCTTATGGCATTCGAGGATCAGTTCAGGAACCTGGCAAAGTTTCAGACTGTCGAACCGCGCGGCAGGTAATGGGGCTTTGCCCCAAACCCCACCAAAGGCTTTGCTTCTGGACTCCACCAGGAAATCAGGTTTCCTGGGCTTCTGACCCCCCAAGATTTAACTCTCACATAGTCAGGTATTCATTACAGCCAGGCAGGTTGGTATCGCGTGGCATAACTTCCTTGACGACAACCGAATATCCCGTAGATTGGAGGACGATTAGAATGTGTGAGAGACGGCGAGTTGTGTGCGCCGCATTTGCGCTCTTGTGCGTCATGATGATGTGCGCGAGCGCGGCATGGGGCGTATACGAGCGCGATTTTGTGGAACAGGAAGACTTCGAGGCAGGTATTTGCAACAACGTCAACTTTGACGGCGATTGGTCCGGGCTGAGGCTCAACGAGTGCGAAAACATCGCACCCATCCTCTGGGTTCCGAGCCCCTCCACCGGCGTGGTGGCTATGATCGACGCGAGAACCGGCAATCAACTGGCCAGCTATACGCTTGGCTCATCGGGCGAAAGCTGGATGCCCTGCGCGGTGGCGGCCGATTCCGCGGGCAACGCTTATGTCGCCTGCGCATGTCCCGACTCGGTCGGCAGAGTGGTGCGTATACTTGCGTCCCAGGTATCCGGCAATGCGGTCGATACCGTATATGAGGTCGGCTCAAAAGGCGGTTATCCGACCAGCCTGGCGTTCGACGCGAAGGGGTACTTGTGGGTCACACTCAAAGGAGACTGCGCGGTCGCCAAGATGAATGTGAAAACCGGCCAGGTTGTTGACCAGGTGGATGTGGTCGGCAGACCGAGCGCGATTGTGGCGGGCGGACAGGGCTTTATGTGGGTGCTGAGCCGCGATGGTGGCACGATTTGCAAGATCAATACGATTTCTTGCACGCTGACGGATTCTTCTAAGCCTGATAATTTCGCTCCGGCGAGCGTCTGTGCGGCAGAGGACGGACGGCTGTGGATCGCCGACATTGAGGGCGGACTGATAGACTTCAACACGGCCGATGGCACTTGGGAAAGGTACGAAACCGACGATAATGCCGCGTTCTCCGGCGTCACCATCGACCAATACGGCGATGTTTGGGCTGCCAGCCCGTCAACAGGCAGTGTGGTGTGCTTCTCGGGCGTCGATGGCCGGCAGATGCGTCGAATGTTTGTGGACAATGCGCCGACGTCGTTGAGTATTGACTCGGACGGCTACCTGTGGGCGCTGCGCGAGCAGAGCGATTGCGCGGTTCGTATCGATACTGGCGCGATGGCAGCAGTCTCGACCGCATGTGTGGGCCAGTCCGCCTGCTGTGGCACTCCGTTTACGGCGAGCATGACGTATAAAGGCCGGTGTCCTGAAGGCGAATGGCGGATGCTTGTCGACAGTAAGATTGAAGGAGCAGGCTGGGGCGCAATCAACTGGGATAGTGTCGATGGTTTTGGCGGAGTGACCGTCATGGCGCGAACTGCCGAGAGCCCCGAATTGCTGGCGAATACACTTTTCACCCCAGTGATGAATGGAAAAGAGATTACCGTGCCTAACGGCCGGTATATGGAGGTCGTGGCGACACTGAGCGGCAACGGCTTGACCACTCCGGTGCTCTACAGTCTTAGCGTGGACGGCAAGAACCTTGCGCCCAAAGTCTGCGACGCCAAGGCGACTATCGCGAAGATACTCAAGACCGACCACACTATGGAGTCGGTTGGAATAGACGGCGTGTACGACCCGGAGGGCGACGGCTTCAAGATTTACATCACAGGCATTACTCAGGACGAACCTGTGTCGGGGCTGGGTTCGGGCGATTGCTCTCCTGACGCTATCTGCTTGAGCGGTTCCACCGTGTGGCTGCGCGGTGAGTGCGACCCCGGCACTAAAGAAAACCCTGGTAATGGGCGCGTATATGAGGTGTCGTTCAAGGCCGTGGACGATTTGGGCGCTGAATCCAGGGGCAAGGTCAAAGTGATGGTTCCTGTGACCACTATGGCCGCTGAGAATGCTCTGGATGATTCCAGCCGGTATGACTCGTCTTTCGATCCTACGAAAACAGTTTGTGCGAACGCGAATGCAAAGGGTTGACATTGACGCATTTCTGGGCTAAAATTCACGCGATAGCAATGTAGCTGTCCGAATGTTGTGGGCACAGAAGCCTCTCCCTGATTACCGGGAGAGGCTTTTTTTGGCAACGTGGCTGGAGCGCCTGCATCAATCACTTCCATTGAAGGAGGAACACATAAATGACTATGCAGTCAACGGCCGTCTTGGCCAACCCGTTCGAGATTGCGCAGGCGCAGCTCGACACAGCAGCCGCAAAGTTGGGGCTGGATCCGGCGGTTCACGCGGTGCTCAGAGAACCCCTCCGCGAACTTCATGTATCGCTGCCGGTAAAGATGGACGATGGGTCCGTCAAAGTTTTCAAGGGGTTCAGGGTTCAGTACAACGATGCCCGAGGCCCCAACAAGGGCGGTATCCGCTTCCATCCCGATGAGACCATAGAAACGGTTAAGGCTCTGGCGGCGTGGATGACCTGGAAGACCGCTGTGGTCGACATTCCGCTGGGCGGCGGAAAAGGCGGAGTAATCTGCAACCCCAAAGAAATGTCCGATGGAGAGCTTGAGAGGCTTAGCCGGGCATACATCCAGCAAGTCGGGCGAATTATCGGCCCCGATAAGGACGTCCCCGCTCCAGATGTCTACACCACCCCTCAGATCATGGCGTGGATGATGGACGAATTTTCCAAGATCACCGGCTACAACAGCCCCGGCGTCATCACCGGCAAGCCGCTGTCTATCGGCGGTTCGGAAGGACGCGGAGATGCCACGGCTCGCGGTGGAGCTTACTGCACGCGCGAGGCCGCAAAGCACCTCAATATCGATCTCACCAAGGCGACTGTCGCGATTCAGGGCTTCGGTAATGCCGGTCAGTTCGCGGCTACACTCTTCGCCAGTCTGCTCGGCAGCAAGATTGTCGCCGTCAGCGACACCAAGGGCGGCATCTACAGCGAGAACGGTATCGACCCGGAAGCCATCGTGAAGCACAAGCTTTCCACCGGCTCGGTTGTCGGGTTCCCCGGCACAAGACCCATCAGCAATGTAGATATCCTCGAACTGGCGGTGGACGTGCTCGTTCCCGCGGCGCTGGAGAATGTCATCACAGAGGATAACGCCGCTAATATCAAGGCTAAGATCGTCTGCGAGCTTGCTAATGGCCCGACCACTCCCGAAGCCGACGCGATTCTCTACAAGAACGACGTCTTCGTGATTCCCGACTTCCTGGCGAATGCCGGCGGCGTGACTGTTTCCTATTACGAGTGGGTGCAGAACGTGACCAACTTCTACTGGGAAGAGGACGATGTCTACGCCAAGCTCGACAAGAAGATGACCAAGGCGTTCAATGACGTTCTTGTGATGTCTCTGGACTACAAGGTCGATATGAGGATCGCGGCGTATATGGTCTCGGTTCAGCGTGTTGCTGAGGCTATGAAGCTCAGAGGCTGGGTGTGAGAATCAAGTTAGTTCTTGCGAGAATTATCTGAGGGTTTCACCCTCAGACTCCTATAAGGGGCTCTGCCCCTTAACCCCGCCAG
Source organism: bacterium (assembly GCA_021372295.1). Taxonomy (GTDB): domain Bacteria; phylum Armatimonadota; class UBA5829; order UBA5829; family UBA5829; genus UBA5829. Next base: position 17,579 of record JAJFUS010000040.1, read on the forward strand.
GAGCCGAGTGGCCCCTGGACCCCCTATCGAAGTTAATTATCCCCTTAAGGGGATAATTAACTTCGGGTCAGAAGGTCAAGGAAACCTGGTTTCCTTGCAGAGTCAAGAGACAGAGTCTCTTGCGGGGTTTGGGGCGGAGCCCCAAGAAAATCATGCAAGGCTAAATGTTTTGTGGGGCTGGGATCGATGCCGATTCTGGCCATTTTTATTCATTCGGCGGATTGTGCTCCAGCGCTGCCACGTCCGAGGGCACGCGTTCGCAGAAGATCTTCATAAAACAAAAACTGCTGCGCCCAACCTGCGTATTTGCCGTAGCGGTTCTGAAACGTCTGCGCGATGTTTCGATATACGATGCCGGTGATAGTTGCGGATTTTATTTCGGGTAGAAACAACCTTTGGGCGATCTGGCGGACATGCGTATCGACAGGCACGGCTTCGTCCTTGTCCAGCGAGAACAGGCACACGCAGTCGGCGATTTTCGGTCCAATGCCATTCATCTCCACAAGCGACTTCTTTGCTACCAGGTAGGGCGCGAGCCGCAGGGATTCCAGCCAGCCTTCGCCGCGATCTTCCAACTGCTGCGCGACAGACCTGATGATTCGTCCCCTGAACCCGAGTGATTTGGTGCTTTTCAGTATGTTTGCGTCGGCGGCAAGTATCGCTTTGGGCGTGGGGAATGCATAGTAGCATATTCCGCCGATCTCGCAGACAAGCTCGCCGTAGTTGATTGCAAGCTCTTCCACCGCGATTGTAATCCTCGGGATGCTGTTGGCGGCAGAGCATACGAATGAAAGCAGTGCCTCGGTGGGGTCCTGGCGAAGGAATCTAAGGCCTCTAAATTGCCGCGTGAGGTCGATCATGCGTGGGTCGGCATCGGCCAGCGCGGCATATACTGCGTTTACGTCTTCCGACAGACGCAAATAGTCCTCGACCAGCGCTTTGTCGCCGTGGGGATATGTCCTCCATAAGAGGTATCCGTCTTTGACGTCGAGCTCGACCAGCTTGTCTTTTACCACGCCGCCCCAGGTGCCGTCACTGCGCTTGCGCCAGCGGAATGCCTGGCCACAGGACATCGTCAGGTCTAGGTTTATGGGTTGGTTTTGCAGGTCGATTTTTTGCATTAGTAATAATCTACCACATTCAACGAAAAAGTCCTTCGGCGACAGAAAAACGGGTCTATGAGGAGCTGCCGGCTGTGACTTTAATTTTCCCCGTTTTGATATGCACCACTAATGGATCAGTAGATACCCAAAGGCTCGCCTATAGCCCTGGCGCGCTCATCGGGAAAGTGATCGCGTAGACGCATCGGTGTAATGCGTCCTGGCTTCTGACTCATGTGAATTCGCGTGTAGTCTTCCGGCGTAACCAGCCTCACTCCCGACAAGTTGGCCTTTCTGATGAGCGTCGCGGCACGATCGCTAACCAGACGCGTAAACCCGAACGGCCAAATGATGAAGAAGTCACTGCCGTCCCACTGATCCGAAGCCAGTATGCGTGTCCAGTCGGGAAAACCCTCCCAGATATTCGTGTTTGAAATACGCCGCACGCCTGATCTCTCTGCCGCCAGACCGCCCCATCCCGTCACCAGCAGTTCGTGATAATCCAACGACTTTGACGACAGCCAGTCATTCTCCGCATCCGCGTCGACACTTCCCCGGTTTGACTCCCATCGAACTCGCGCGCGCCTGGTCTCAAACCCGGTAAGGCCTTCGCGCAGCAGCAGCTCAAGGGCGCGATCATGAACCAGGCAGTCAGGTATTGTCCAGACGAAATCCGACGCAGTCCTGCCATGCAGGACAACCCGTAGTTCGCCGATGCGATTCGCCGGGCCGCCAAACGTCAGAAAACTTTCTCTTCCGGTACTTTTCGGGCAGTCGAGATAGTCGCTCTTTCTCCAGAGGTTTCCCTTGTCCCACATGGCCGTTCTTTTTCTAGGTGATTCCAAAATCCAGAACTTTTCGTTTTTCATTATCCCTGCCGCAGCACTAACAATAGAGTGTCCTACTCGATTGAACCACCACAATTGTTGTTGTTTTGCCTCATTATAGCACAACCAGACGTGCGATTGTCAATGACTAGCCTGATCGTATCAAATAAATTTGCACGAACGCACGCTTCGCAATTATAATACGCATTAGAACAAGAGACGCAGTGGTGAACATGACTGATTTCTCAAGAGGAAGACGACAGACCAGATACGAACCCGAATTGGCTCAGGCGGCAAAGGAAATGCTTGAAGCGTCGGGACTGACCCGCGAAGAAGTCGCGAGGCGCAGCAATATCAGCCCTGAATGGCTTCGCCAGTTACTCAATTTGGGCCGTGTAATATCGGACGACCTTATTGCCGACTTCGCCGAAGCGGTCAGCGGAGATGCCGATGTGCTGTTGGTGGCGGCAGGGCGGAAGAGACCTGCCCCAAAAGATCTTGTAAAGACCGTTGAAATTGCTCTCCGCAGCGTATCGGGGCTTTCACAGGAAGACGCTAATCATATTATGAAGGTCGTGATAGAAGTCTCTGAACGAGACGGGAAACGCAGCCCATAATGAGCAGCAGCGCGCTGGAGACCGCGTATGCCATACGCTTGATACCAAGACACATCGAGCCGCCGCTTGACCTCAACTGGCTGGCCGAATGGTTTGGGGTCGAAGTTGAAATCAGACCGCTGCCGAAAAGTGTGGCGGGACTTTATATTCATACGGACTATGGCCCGCATATCATCTTGAACAGCAACGATTCTCCTGAAAGACAGAGATGGACCACCGCCCACGAACTGGCGCATCACATTCTCAGCATCGGAAAACAATCGTCCGATGAAGTGTTCCGTATCAAAACCGATGAGACCGCCGCCGAAAGCCTTTGCGACCGGTTTGCTGCTGAAATCCTTATGCCCGCCGCGCTCGTCAGAAGAAAGGCGGCGGAAGTGAAACACGGACGCTTCGACAAGACCGCGCTGCTCGCCAACATGTTTGAGGTCAGCGTAATTGCCATGCGTATCCGCCTCAGGGAACTCGGCTTGAACGTGACCCGAGTAAAACATCGATAAGCCCCTCCGCTTCACCTGAATGCATCGCATGTGTTAATATATCTAGCGAGGCTCATCGGGAACAATCCGGCTGATGTTGTTCGTATAGGTAGGGTATACGGCTGACTCCCGCCCTAAAGAATGCTGGTTAGTGAGCGATAATTGATATAGAGGTCCTAGAGTCAGGAGGGACGATTATTGAAGAGATATAGACCGGCGCTGATAGTGTGTATGTTATTGGTGCTGTGTATTTGCGCGAGTGTGATT
>JAJFUS010000046.1 GCA_021372295.1 bacterium
TGGTTTCCTTGCAGAGTCCAGAGACAGGGTCTCTGGCAGGGTTTGGGGCAGAGCCCCAAATCTCCCCACATTTGACATACACCCTGTTATTTGGCTCGTTTTGCGAATTCGTGCAAAAAACCTGTTAATTGTACGAGGATTGGCACGATTTTTGCCGATATACATGTTGAGAAAAACATCTTTTCTCCTTCCTTAAAAGTGTTGTGGCTTATATCCGCGAAGAGAGCTCCCAGTTCTCGAAAACGGGCCCGTCGGCAAAATGTGCAGGCGGGATTCTTTTTGTACAGTCTCGGGCTATCCAACAACATGGCGCATCCAAACCTCTTGCGGATATTCTATTACCTATGGTAGTCTTTTTCTATGAGAAATAAGAAGCGCAGCAGCAAGCCATCGCCTGCAAAGATGAATGGAAATAAGCGACCATTAGTAACATGGCTGCTGGGAGCGATAACCGCGTCTATAATACCCTACGTTTATTCTCTGCGTGGCGGGTTCGTAAGGGACGACCTGCAACTGATAATTATGGACCCGGCTTCGCAGAACATCTCGTTTTTTGCAAAGGCGTTTCAGAAACCTTTTCTTTATGGATTTTCGAAAAGCGAGGCTCTTTATTATCGTCCTCTGGTTACTATCTCATACCAACTCAATAATACGCTCTCGCTGCATAACTCAGTCCTGTGCAGGCTCACAAATGTGATGCTATATGCCGCCGCGACGGCGCTGGTGGTGCTCTTTTTATGGAAGCTCACATCGAAGGCAGCTGTGGCGGGAGTTGGCGGAATCGCTTTTGCCGTATTGCCCAGCCATACGGAATCAGTCGCATGGGTCGCGGGACGCACCGACATCATCGCCGGCATATTTATGCTGGGAAGTTTTCTTGCATTCATTGAGGCGTGCCGAGCAAGGCCGCGTTTCCACTGGCCTCTGGCGGGAATATGCTCGCTCTTGTTTGGATGCGCCCTGCTCTCCAAAGAACATGCGCTGGTTCTGCCATTACTGCTCGGAATATACGCCTGGGTGTTTTTAGACTCGATCAGGCGGGACGAGGTCTTGAAGTGGACTGCAGTTTTAATGCTGCCGATGGTAATCTATGTCGTTATGCGACGGTATGCGCTGGAAGCTCCGTTCGACAGCCAGATAACCCATCTGTTCAAGGAACGCATACTCCGAACAGGTTTTCTATGCACTCAATATGTGCGAATGCTTTTTATTCCGCAGCTTCTGCGTCCTGTTTATGACGACCCAAGCACGTGTACTCTGTCCACACCTGCACTGCTGGCAGCCTGGCTGACACCGATTGCTCTTGTAGCCACGTCCATTTGGGCAAGACGAAAAGCGCCCATCGTAGCGTTCGGAGCCGCCTGGGTACTTGTCGGGCTGCTGCCGGTAGTCGATATCATTCCTTTGCGAGGAGGAATGGTCGCTGAGCGTTTTGTCTATATCTCGAGCATCGGTTCATCCATGATTATAGGATGGGTAATCTGCAAGATATACGAATGCCGCCCTAAGTCCTTTCAAATAATGCCGATTGCAGCAGCCATTTTGGCCTCGGGTTACTTGATCTACAGCGGCGCATGCGCGATGTCGAGCAGCCTGTACAGTGAGTCCAATCTCGAATGGGCTCGCCGAGTGGCACAGACAAAACCACGTCACGCTTTCAGCCTGTTTGCCGCCGGCGAGTTTTTTGCCGCCACAGGCTATTATAAAGAAGCTGCACAGCAATTTGAGGCCGCTTTTGACCTCAATTTGTCCGGCGTTCAGACATCTCAGTTAGCCCAGTGGAAAAATCTGCTGGGAATCATCTACACACGCGGCGGAAATACCTCAAGCGCAGATCGGGCATTCGTCGATGCCGTGCGTCTGGATCCGAATTACGCCCAAGCCTGGCGCAACCTGGGGCGGGCAAGGTTCAAACTCGGCAAATTTGATGCAGCCGTCAGGGCTTACGAGCACGCATTTCAGTTGGCTTCTCCAAGCGCAAGAGACCTGTTCGACAGCGCCGCCGCTTACGAATGCGCCGGTATGACCGGCAAAGCGCGCCGCATGTATGAGCTGGTCGTCAAACGATATCCCAACAGCAAATACGCGCAAAAGGCATCTGATGGTTTGTATTGAGGGTTTCACCCTCAAACTCCTGACCAAGGGCCTCCGCCCTTGGAACCCGCTGGGGCCGCAGGCCCCAGACCCCTGTAGCGAACTTAATTATCCCTTTAAAGGGATAATTAAGTTCGAGTCAGAAGGTCCAAGAAACCGGGTTTCCTGGCAGAGCCCCAAATCAACTAGGAACTGCGTAACACACTCAGCGCACCATATCCCACTACTTGATCCGTATCACCTGTGACATCGCCAGAAGTGTAATATGTAAGCTGCCGGGCGCAAGTCGCTCCCATGGCTTTGCATGCTTCGAGCATAATAGCCGTTCCTACGACTCCGCACATTGTGATGGATCGTTCGTAAACGGTCTCGATAAGCCCCTCAGGATCGAGGTTCACGATGTGCCGCATAGCCTCGGCGTCCTTTGCCCGCGCGGATTCGCGTGACTCATAGTGGGAGAAATCGGTGCTGGAGATTATCACCGCGCTCTTGCCCTCAAGCGACCGCGCTGTGGCGCTGCCCAAATCTTTTACCAGCATAAATGCCTCAGACTTGTTCATATAAGCGACAGCAATCGGAACTATTTTGACTGACGACCCTCCGATATACTGCAAAAACGGCAGTTGCACCTCCACCGAGTGCTCTCGCGAGTGGGCGACGTTATCGGCTCGGGCGAAATTTGAGCGCCTGAGGATCTCCTCTGCGATGTTGGTATCCACCTTGACGGTTCCAAGCGGCGTGATCCACTCATCGCCGGTGCTGACGGCCGCTGCCGCGCCCGCGCCGTGATGGTTTGGCCCGAGTATCACCGCAGTGTCAGGCAGTCCGTCCTGTGCGAGTTCCATATAGGCGTAGGCGGCCGCAGAACCTGAGTAAATATAGCCCGCGTGGGGACAAACCAGCCCCACCACACGCCCGATCCTGGTCGTATTTGCGTTTGGGAGCGCGCCGGGCCCAAGGTTGCCCAGAAAGCATCCCTCTATGCTCTCAACCAGCTCTTGTTTGGTCTCCTCATAAAACACTCCGGCCACTGCAGGTCTTCGCGTCATTTTGTCCACCTCGCGATAAGTTTACAGTAATATTGCGTCGATACGCAAGCATTTTGGGGCTCCGCTCCAAACCTCGCAAAGGACGCTGTCGATACGGCGGTTCAGGGGCCGATGGGAGTCTGAGGGTGAAATCCTCAGATAATTCCCACAGAACTCGGGTCGGTTTCCCGCCGGTTTGCTTTTTTCTTGATTGGGCTATATAATCTTGTCGGTGAAAATCAACGCAGGCGCATCGGTGTTTTGGTCAAGGCCGTGGATTGCCTTACATTCTGCGACTGATCGAGTCCGTGTGTGGCTGTAACTCAGCCAGTGCCCCGTTGAAATGTTTGGGTTTATCCCGGAAAGAAGGCAAGCAATTGGCCAACAAATCACTTTACGTAGGCAACATGCCCTACAGCGCCAGTGAAGATGACGTTCGCGAGCTGTTTGAGCCTTTTGGCCCAATCGGCGAAATCAGGATCATCGGCGACAAGGGATTCGGATTTGTCGACGTTCCCGAAGAGAACGTCGCGGCGGCTATCGAAGCCACCAACGGCAAGGAGCTTGGCGGAAGAACTCTGACCGTCAACGAAGCTCGTCCTCGTACCGAGCGCAGCGGTGGTGGTGGACGAGGCGGAAGTCGCGGCGGCTTTGGTGGCGGCGGGCGACGCTGGTAGGTTCAGCTTCATAGTAGATAGAAAAGTATAGCGCTCGAGCACATGTTTCGAGCGCTTTTTTGGAGAAAGGGTTTTGATGAGATACACTAACTTAATTGTGTTTGCAATGTTTGTTTGCGCCTTGTTGATGCCGATTACCGCCCTCTGTGCGGATTCCGCAGGCGTTGCCTGGAATACGCTTCCAGAAAATGGCATGTGGCTTGAAAACGTAGACTTGTCCGGGATGGAGCAAGGTTGGGGTTCACCAGGGGTTGCGAAGAATTGCAGCGGAGACCTCATAAGGCTCTCCGGGGTCACATATACTCACGGAGTCGGAACCCACGCTCTCAGTGAACTCAGAGTTGATTTGGACGGGACAGCGGAAAAGTTCGAATCTATGGTCGGCGTTGATGACTGCGTGGGCAAGACCGGTTCCGTTGTCTTCCAGGTGTGGGTGGACGGCGTAAAAGCAGCCGATTCGGGCATTATGCGAGGTGGAGACGCCGCCAAAGTGTTGTCGGCGGATCTTTTGGGCGCAAAGTATATGGATTTGATTGTCTTGGACGCCGGCGACTACGTCGAATCCGATCACGCCGACTGGGCCGGCGCGCGGTTTATTCTTGTTGCTGACGCCAAATCAAAACCCAAAGCGTACGTTATGGACAAGACTCCAATGCCGATTGCTTCGGGCGTGGGCATAGAGCCTCGCATCAACGGCCCGAGAGTTGTCGGCACCACCCCAGGCCGGCCGTTTTTGTTTATGATCCCGGCAACCGGCGAGGGGCCGTTAAAGTTCCTGGCGGAAGGGCTTCCAGACGATCTGACTATTGATACATGCACGGGAATCATAACCGGCGCGGTCAAAAAGGCCGGAATATACAAAGTCGACATAATGCTCGTAGGAACCCATGGTTCAGTCGAAAGAGAGCTTACGATTGTCGCCGGAGACCACAAACTCGCGCAGACTCCTCCGATGGGCTGGAACTCGTGGAACGTCTGGGCGAACAATCTGGATGCCGAAAAAGTGCGCGCAGCCGCGGACTGGATGATCAAAAGCGGGCTTGCGTCTCACGGTTATCAATACATCAATATAGATGACTGCTGGCAAGGCGAGCGCGACGCCGACGGCGTACTTAAACAAAACGAGAAATTCGGCGACATGAAGGCACTGGCCGATTACGTTCACAGCAAGGGTCTCAAGCTCGGAATTTATTCCTCTCCAGGCCCGAAGACGTGCGCCCAATATGCAGGCAGCTATCTTCATGAGGAGCAGGATGCCAAAACCTGGGCACAGTGGGGCATGGACTACGTTAAGTATGACTGGTGCTCTTACGAAGATATTGCCGGGGGCCACACTCTGGAAAAACTCCAAAAGCCATATACAGTCATGCGCGGTGCCCTGGATAAGTGCGACAGGGACATAGTCTACAGCCTCTGCCAGTACGGCATGGGCGATGTGTGGCAGTGGGGCGAAGAAATGGGTGGCAATCTTTGGCGAACCACGGGAGATATCACCGATACGTGGTCGAGCATGTCCAACATCGGTTTTGGCCAGAGTGCGGCTAGCCCTTACGCAAAACCAGGGCATTGGAACGACCCGGATATGCTTATTGTCGGACGAGTGGGTTGGGGCAATCCGCATCCTACCAGGCTTAATCCCAATGAGCAGATCACTCACATAACCCTCTGGAGTTTGCTGGCCGCGCCGCTGCTGATCGGCTGCGACATGACCCAGATGGATCAGTTTACCATCGACATTCTATCAAATGACGAAGTGATTGAGGTCGATCAAGATCCGTTGGGAAAGGCAGCGAACAGGGTATCGACTAAAGGCGCGACGGAAATATGGTCGCGGCCGTTGTGGGATGGAACCATTGCAGTGGGTCTTTTTAATCGCGGCCGGAATGAGACTCCTGTGACTGTCGATTGGTCCGAGATCGGTCTGTCTGGAACTCATCACGTGCGCGATCTATGGCAGAAGAAAAACCTGGGCGAGTTTAAAGATTCATACAGTGTTATGGTTAAACCTCACGGTTGCGCGCTTGTAAAGATAAGCAAATGATCTGCCTTTGGATACCACCAGCCGAGTGGTTCCTACACCCAGTATCGAACTTGATTATCCCCTTAAGGGGATAATCAAGTTCGGGTCAGAAGGTCAAGGAAACCTGGTTTCCTTGTGGAGTCCAGAGGCAAAGCCTTTGGCGGAGATTGGGGCAGAGCCCCAAATCTCTCCTTTATTCCCCCTGGATAAGCCGTCGATTGAGGCCATTCAGGCTGCGCTGAAGATCGACAAGAGCGGAGCGCAGGTGTTTTAGCTTTTCGCTGATTTCTTTTACTTCGATTCGGAAATCGGTGTCGCTGGGGCCGGAAAGTCCGGATCTTTCGAGCAACGACTTTACTTTGGCCATCTGATAGCGCTCGTATGGACTTTCGTAGACCACGTCGAAGAATCCACACACTTTGAATGGCAGCGGATACCCGTCGGTTCCATATAGTTCGATAAACCCGTAACCGTCGCCTCCCTCGGGGGCCGGAGGAATCGCTCTGAACGGCGTGTCGAAATCTGTGACCGGCAGCTCTATCTCTTCTATGACGGTCTCAAGGGTGTTCGCCGTCAGGAAGTAGCCCTTTATAGTATCGACCTCTTCCCTGGTAAACAGCTGATCCACATAAGCTTGCAGGCGGTCGGCATATTCTGGATTGCGTTTCGACTGGTCGGGCGACGAAAGCATATCGTCCCATCCGGGAATTGCTTCACTGTAAGAAAAAGCAGGAGTGTCGCGTTTGTCACGAAACCAGTACACGCACACTTCGGTATTCTCCTCGCCGCAAGGTGTGAGTGCGGTCATCTGACCTGTTGTCTTTATCCTGTACAGCTTTTTCACCGATCAGCCCCCAGATATGCATTTACCCACAATTACTTATTCCGGGCTATCGACGCATGCCATGCCGGTAAAATTGCGAGGGTTTGCCGGCCGGACATACTTTTTGGTTCGAATTTTACTCATGGAGGGAGGATAAGCGTCGAGCGAGAAGAAGCACATGTACCGGGGATCAAACCCCGCGCGATAAACTTTTAACCTCCAGCTTCCATTCCCGAAGGAGGGATCAAATGACGGATTTGTCTGAACGGATCGGCGAACGGTTCGAGAAAATGTCCCGCGACGAGATCGCGGAGTTCCAATCTGAAGCGCTCCAAACCAGCGTTGCGCAGGCGGCGAAATCGCCATGGTTTGCCGCTAAGTTCAAGGAGATGGGGCTTGAACCCGGCGACATCAAGTCCAGGGACGACGTCGTCAAGTTGCCGTTTACCACCAAAAACGACCTGCGCCTCAGCTATCCTGCTCAAATGCTTGCTGTCGACCCCACTGAAGTGATCCGAATGCACACATCCAGCGGAACCACCGGCAAGCCCACGGCCATATTTCACACCCGCCAGGATGTTTCGAACTGGGCCGAGCTCATGGCGCGCAGCCTGTATATCGCGGGCGCAAGACCCAACGATGTATTCCAGAACATGTCCGGCTACGGCCTGTTTACGGGCGGGCTGGGCCTGCACTACGGCGCTGAGCGGCTGGGTATGTGGGTGATTCCCGCGGGCCCGGGAAACACGGCAAGACAGATCACCTTGATCCGCGATTTCCATGTGACTGTGGTTCACGCAACCCCCAGCTACGCCATGCATGTCGCCGAGCGCATGATCGCCGAGGGTGACGATCCTAAAAGCCTCGGCATCAAAATTGCGGCGCTGGGAGCGGAGCCGTATACCGAAGAGATGCGGTTCAAATTGCAAGACCTTTACGGCTTCAAGGCGATGAACAGCTACGGCCTAAGCGAGATGAACGGCCCCGGCGTGGCATTCGAGTGTCCATACCAAAACGGCATGCATTTGTGGGAAGATTCCTATATAGTGGAGATAATCAATCCCCAGACGCTGAGGCCTGTTCCTGAAGGAGAGATCGGCGAACTTGTGCTGACAACTCTGCGTCGTGCCGCTATGCCGATTATGAGATACCGCACGCGCGACCTCACTCGCCTGATAACCGAAAAATGTCCATGCGGCAGGCAGCACGTGCGGATCGCGAGATTTGTCGGTCGATCCGACGACATGCTGATCATAAGAGGCGTAAATGTCTTCCCCAGCCAGATAGAAGAAGTGTTGATGCGACACAAGTGGCTCGGCGGAAACTACATCATAATACTCACGAAAGCCGCCGCCCTCGATCAGATGACCATAAAAGTGGAAATATCCCGCGACGGCTTCGACGGCACGGTCGAGACCCTGCGAAAGCTGCGCGGTGATCTTCAAAGGCAGCTCAAGGAGCAGATCGGGTTTACGGCCAATGTGGAAGTCGTCGAGCCGGGCAGTCTTCCCGCAAGCGAAGGCAAAGCAAAGAGAGTTATCGACGAGAGAACTGCTGGCTGATATTTAGTATTTCAGATTGAATATTTTTAATATCTGGCGCACTTCGACGCATGTGAAACCGAAGCAATACAGGCAAAACTGAGCGGTGATGAGTCTGAGCTCTCTGCTCTCCATTCTCCGCTCTCAGCTACTTTCGGGGGAGCAAATTAATGTATAACGAAATCAGAGTATTCGTAGAAAACAAGCCCGGCAAGCTGGCGAAAATATCCGGCGTGTTGGGCGAGGCTGGAATAGACATAATCAACCTCGATCTTGCCGACGACGGGCAGTTCGGCATATTCAAACTGCTTACAGCCGATCCGGCCAAGGCGAAGCAGGCGCTTGCGGACGCTGGCATGACAGTCGCGTTCAACAAAGTCGCGGTTATCGAGATAGACGATCAGCCGGGTGGGCTGGTAAAGCTCGCGAGGGCACTCGAGGGTTCAGGATTGAGCGTGCAGGACGCGTACGGCTGCATCCTTGAGCGCGGCAAGCGGGCGATATTTGTCGTGAAGGGCGAAAACGTCGAAGCGATAGAGACCGCCGTCAAAAACGCCGGCCTGACTCTTCTGGATTCGCTTATATAGGGTACGCGTCAAATCTACAGATAGATGAGTAAACAATTTGCTTTGGTGGGAGCCTGAGGGCTTTACCCTCAGATAATTCTTGACCCGACCCGGGGTATATCCTATCATGGCGAATATGAACAGATTCAGGATCAGAGCGGATTTCAAACCCACAGGCGATCAGCCCAGGGCTATAGCCCAGCTTGTGGAAGGCATAGAGGCCGGGTATCGGTTTCAGCAGCTGTTGGGGGTCACCGGTTCCGGCAAGACTTTCACGATGGCCAACGTCGTGGAGGCCGTGCAGCGCCCGACGCTTGTGATCGCGCACAACAAAACCCTTGCGGCTCAGCTTTGTTCGGAGTTTCGCGAGTTTTTTCCCGATAACGCGGTCGAATACTTCGTCAGTTATTACGATTACTATCTGCCTGAGGCATATATCCCGCAGTCAGACACGTATATCGAAAAGGATTCCGCCGTAAACGATGAAATCGACCGTCTGCGCCACTCGGCCACTCAGGCCGTGCTCGAAAGGCGCGACGTGCTGGTTGTCGCGAGCGTCAGCTGCATATACGGCATCGGCGCGAAAGAAGATTACGGCGAGACGCTTCTCATCCTGAAAGTCGGCCAAACCTATGAGCGCGAGCAGATTCTTCATCGCTTGATCGACATGCAGTTCACCCGCAACGATATCGCTCTTGGCCGCGGCACGTTCCGGGTTCGAGGCGATATATTGGAGATCCAGCCTGTCGACGAGGAAGTCTGGACTCGAATAGAGTTTTTCGGCGACGAGGTCGAAAAGATCAGCGTCATTCATCCCGTCACGGGCGAGGTGACTGCAGATCGCGATTCCATCACAGTGTTTCCGGCCAGCCATTTCGTTACGTCGCCGGAAAAGATGGAACGCGCGCTGGTGGATATCGAGCAGGAACTCGATCAGCGGGTCAAGTATTTCACCGACAGAAATATGCTCATTGAAGCGCAGAGGATCGAACAGCGCACGCGGTTCGATATGGAAATGATGCGTGAACTGGGCTATTGCAGCGGCATCGAGAACTATTCGCGCATACTCGACAACAGGCCGCCCGGAAGCACGCCGCACACGCTGGTGGAGTATTTTCCTGAAGACTCGCTGATATTTATCGACGAATCGCATCAGACTCTCCCGCAGCTAAACGCCATGTACGCGGGCGACAGGTCGCGCAAAGAGACTCTGGTGCAGTACGGCTTCAGGCTGCCGTCGGCTCTGGATAACCGCCCGCTGAAGTTCGCGGAGTTCGAGAAGATTGTAAACCAGGCGGTGTTCGTCTCGGCTACCCCCGGCCCTTATGAGAAGGAGCATGTGTCGAACGTGGTCGAGCAGCTTATTCGTCCGACCGGCTTGCTCGATCCTGAGGTGGAGGTTCGTCCGACTTCAGGCCAGATCGACGACCTGATCGACGAAATTCGCCGACGCATCGAAAAGGGCGAAAGAATTTTGGTCACGACACTTACCAAGAAGATGTCCGAGGACCTCAGCGAATATCTGCGCGAGCTCGGCCTGAAAGTGAACTACCTGCACTCAGAGATCAAAACGCTCGAGCGCACTGAAATCCTTCGCGACCTGCGCCTGGGCGTGCATGACGTGATCGTTGGAATCAACCTGTTGAGAGAAGGGCTTGATCTGCCGGAGGTGTCACTTGTCGCGATACTCGACGCGGATAAAGAGGGCTTTCTGCGTTCGGAGACATCGCTCATCCAGACGATAGGCCGGGCGGCTAGAAATGTTTCAGGCAAGGTGATAATGTATGCCGATAACGTCACGGACTCCATGCGCCGCGCCATCTCCGAGACAAATCGCAGGCGCGCGATCCAGGCTGAGTATAATCAGGAGCACGGCATCACCCCGACAACTATCGCCAAAGCTGTGCGCGATCTCATAGAATCCGGCAAAGATATGGACTCGCTGGCCTACGGCAAGACAGGAGAGGCAGAGAGAAGTCAGCCTTTGTCTCTGGACGATTTGCTGGAAACGATTACCAAAACCGAGCGCGAGATGAAGAAAGCTGCCAAGAATTTGGACTTCGAGCGTGCTGCACAGCTTCGCGACGAGATTGCTGCAATGAAAAAGCTCTTGCCGGATTCTGGGCGGCGATAGGCCGATTTTTTGTTTGGGGCTCTGCCCCAAACCCCGCCAGAGACTCTGTCTCTGGGCTCTGCAAGGAAACCAGGTTTCCTTGACCTTCTGACCCGAACTTAATTATCCCCTTAAGGGGATAATTAAGTTCGCTACAGGGGTCTGGGGCCCGTGGCCCCAGCGGGTTCCAAGGGCGGAGGCCCTTGGTCAGGAGTTTGAGGGTGAAACCCTCAATACAAATATTGCGGGACTAAGTCATATACTAATGCCGACTGCTTCGCCCGCTACCTGCAGGAGTTTCATATAGTCGATCTTGCCTACAATCTTTATGGCCTCTACACGCTTCGCCGGCTTGCCGTCCGTGGACACCGAGCGTATCCTGTAGCCGTATATACTCTCGATTCCGGCCTGCATATAAAGAGTGATCGCGCCTAACTTGGGGTCCGACTGCCGGAAGACCCTTGTCCACTGACCACTGGGCATGTTTTTGGCATAGTAATTCGCGATGTCGGCGTCCTTGACCTTGGTGTTGTTGATGTCCATCTGCACCATTTCGATCTGCTTGACGTCCTTGAGCACTTCGCCGAGTTTGTCGATGTCGATTTTGTCGAGCACCGGCCCGAGTTTACCTGAAAGCATCGGCAGCATCGCCTTGGCCATCGGAAGTATGTCCTCATTGCTCATGTTTACTTCCATAGCAGTTTCTGCGCCAGGATAGACCGGCAGATCCATGGGCGGTTTTTCTTCCTGGGCGAAAGCCGCGCCGCATATCGCGACAGCCATTACAATAAAAGCTATTCGCAGTCTCACAAGCATTGCTCCTTCAAAAGTAGTTAAGAGCCGAGAGTGGAGAGCTTAGAGCTCAGACCTGTCAGCGCTCGGTTAAACTAAGTTGATTCTGTTCTGCAGGGCCAACACATTTCTCATTTTTATCTATATCATGTAGCAGTTTATCGACCGATATTGCCTTTTCATCTGAAACGGGTTGACCTGAACGTTTCATCACGACCACGCATGCCGCCGCCGCGATCAATACTTGACTCAGGCGTTCGCCGCTGTCGGGCCCGTGATATTTGCCGTCATGGATGTGCGTAGGGAATATTTCGTGGTCGGCGTCGATCAGGCCCGATATCAGCAGGGCATGTTCGGCATCCGGCGCAATCGCTCCCAGCGCTCCCCAGAACTCCGGTGAGTCGATGCCGCGCCATTTTGCGATCATCGCGACCGCCGCCGCCATAAGAGGCGCTTCCACCGCTGGACTGCAGTCTCTGTGAGGCAAAACATCGGCGACCGCGTGCGAAACCACTCCCGCCGCGAACGCTCCAGCCTTATTCTTCATCAGCGAGCCTATGGCCGCGCCTATCAGAGCATGAACCGCTCCGCCCATTCTATTTCACCCCGCAGAGTTTCTTGTATATCGAGACGACCTTCCGCACGTAATTTTGAGTCTCTTTATACGGAGGCACTCCGCCGTGCTTCTTAACGGCTCCAGGCCCTGCGTTATAAGCCGCCAGAGCCAGAGCCAGGTCGTTCCATGTAAGTTCATTCCATACTTTGCCGGGTGAAGTCATTCTGTCGAGCATGCTTCTTATATATCGCACCGACCCATAGACGTTCTGAACCGGGTCGTAAGCATTGTCCACTCCCAAACCGGCCGCCGTGCCGGGCATGAGCTGCCCCAGCCCCTGCGCACCGCAGCCGGACGTAGCTCCGATTCTAAAATGCGACTCTGCAAGAATGACGGCGCACACCAGCCGTGGATCCACTTTATACTTCCAACTGAACCCAAGCACGCTGCGTGCGATGGTGTCGGCCTGTGAGTCTGTAAGTTTGCCGTTGAAACCCTTGATCGCGTTTTTGTAGACGCCTATCAACTGCTCGGACGACAACTGCTCCGCCGTTTTTTTCTGCGAACTCTCCGGCTTGCCGGCCTTTGTTCTCTGGGCCTCGGCCTTTATGATCTTTTGCTCGACGGCATTCCTGACGGCCTCATCGAACCTCTTGACATCGACCTCATAGGCGCACGCGACAAGCCGCAGATCCGACAGCGAGTGCTTCGACCCCTCACCTATCTTTACCAGGCATGCGAGTTCCGAACCGGGGTTGTCCGATGGCATGCTCTCCGTGCTCACCAGAAACGAACCGGACTCGCGAGTGGATATGATAAGGCTCCCGCCGCTCTGATTTTTGGAGAACCCCGAGACCGTCCCTCTGATCTCAAACACCTTGCCTATATACGACGGCGCGTCCGCGCGAAGCGTAGCAAGCGGCAGTTTAGTGAGAAGCTTTTTCCTCAGCGACATATACTCTTTCACCCCAATAGGCGCAGAAGCGAGCGCCGCAGAGCATGTCGCGACAAGCAATATCAGAATTATGCCAACACGAACTTTCAAACCGGACTCTCCATAAAACAGAGCTTTACATTAAAAGTATACCACAGCCGCAAAATCATTTGTATGATTCACATTTACTTCATTGAAAGCACGCTCGCCATAGATTAATCACTGCCAAAATTATAGCGACCCACCTCTATGTTAGCACTATATGCGATATCATCGCGACATCTCAGTCTCTATATAATACTGCTGGCGACTACTTGTTTACAGCCTTCGCGCCAATGGGTATATGCCTCCAAGACAGGATTTCTGCGGCAAGCCACAAACTTATGAAGGGAGAGACCAAGTTGCGACACACAAAACTAATCAACCGAATTACGCTTTGTATCGCATTGCTGATTGCCTGTGTGACAGCTCAGGCCTTGACGCTCGACAGTCCGGGTATCGCCCTTTGGCGCGATCCGGCTCCGCCAGACGCAGTGCTCAACGATGGTGCAGACACCATCACTTTCAACTGGGTCATCAAGTATGACACCACATGCAGCACGCCGTATACCTTCGAGATTATCGATCCGACGGATACGGTCATTGTGACGCAGAACTTCAACTGCAGCGCATCGCCCATCGAGGACTCCTATACGTGGAATCCCGATGGCCAGGACTGCGGCTGCTACTATGCCAGAATCAGGTTTTACTCAAATTGGTGCTCTGGATCAGCTCGAAAAATCGAGGACGAAGCGCGCGTGGGATTCCTTGTCGCTCCATCGGCCAGGTTCCGAATCTGCAAGTTCCACGACCTCAACGGCAACGGCATTGAAGATCCGGGCGAACCCAGGCTCGCCGGTTGGTCGTTTACGGTCGAAAGACCGCTTGGGACAGTCGTGGAAATGGCCACAACCGGTGTAGACGGCTGCACAGATTACATTGTAGTGGATGCCGAATGTGACGACACCATCCAATACTACATCAGAGAGACCGTTCAAGATGGTTGGGCCAAGACGGCCCCCGACGGAGCCACCAACCCTATCACCGTGAACCTGTCGCCCGGAACCAATAGCGATGTGGTATTCGGCAACTGGCAGCCCGTGTTCATAACCGGCTACAAGTTGCTGGATCAGGCTCCATGGCCGTGGACCGACCCGCAGTACGTCGGCCCGGAAGGCCAGACCAATCCTCCCGAATGGGAACCCACCCCAAACTGCGCGGCTCAGCCCGATCCTCCGAGCGCGTGTATCAGCCCATTCCAGCCGGATCAGGAAGGAATTGGCGGGGTAACCGTAACACTCTATGAATCCGACGGCACTACGCTTGTCACAAGCGGCGCAGTTGGGTTCGTCAACCCGACCACTACCAACGCCGACGGCTCATACTCGTTCGGGCCGTTCCAATATCAGCAGGACCTCGTTATCAAGATGAACGATCCCGATCCGTCTCCGTCCGATTGCGATACGTCTCCTGAGGATGGCGAGCTTGATCCATGGCCGGGAGATTACTTCGGCACAGTTGCCACGTCGGTATGGCCTTGTCCGAATATCGACTTCGCCAACCCGCACGAACTCACCATAACCATACCGCCGCCCGTCACGGCCAGCGAGTCGTACGGCTGCAACTATTTCTGGAACAACCAGCCGTCGCGGTTGTGGGGTCTGTTCTGTCCGACCACATCCGAATTCGTTTCGCCCACCATCGGCATCGACAAAGACGGGTTCGTCTACCCGACGCCATCGGTCAATGCCGATGAATTGCCGAGCGGATACTTCCTGTATGTGGTTCCTGAAATCAACGTGGAACCCCAAGGCTTAAGAGCCGGCACATATACACTCACACCGCCGGTGCTGCCAAATCCCAGCACGCAGTCGTGGAGAGTGACAACATACTGCGACGAAGACTGCAGCGGAGGAAGCACGTTCATTCTGGATTCGGGAGAATCAGTGGAAGTGACGCTGCCGCCCGGATGCGACGTGAGAGTGGACTTCTGCGTCGAAGAAGAAGGAAATAACAGACAATGCTTCCTGCCGGTGACATTCACCCAGCAGGGTTGGCACGACTTCTCGAATACCGACAACACAATCATTCCAGGAGGAATGCTATTCAACAAGTTCGGAACGGCGTTTGCCACGTTCAGTTACTACGGATCGCTCCTGACCGATACTATGATCGTCGGCAAAGGCAAAACCATCACTTACTACAACACCACAAGCAGCCTTACCAGGCTTGCTCTGTTCCTGCCGCAGACCGGCACGCCAGGTAAGTTGACCAACAACTATGTGAGCCCCTGGAGCACGACAAGCGCGGGTTCGCTGGCGGGCGAAACGATAGCGCTGATGATGAACATCGCCTACAACGACCGCAGACTCATGCCCAGAACGCCGGGCTATGACCTGGAGCAGTTCACCATAAACAGCGGCATCTACAAAGGCCGGAAAGTCGGTGAGGTGCTCAACGACGCTTATCTGTTAATCGGAGGAACCGCGCCTTGCGTTGTTGGTCTGAGCGACTATGCGTCGCTGGTAGAGGTAATACAGAACATCAATGCAAACTATGAATGGGTCGATTACAATACATACAATAATCGCGGGTATCTGACCCCCAACAGGGTCTTGGGACAGCCGGATGCCGCGACAACTCCCACGGTGCCGTTCGTGCCGTAACATATAAGCCACTGCATAGGAAAGCAGAGAACTGGTACCCTCACAAGGCCCGGAGAACAATATTCTCCGGGCCTTGATTCAAGCGATATTAAGTGGAGACTCCAGAGATGCAAGTATCTTCAGCGATCTCTTGACGTATCGATCCGCATACTCGACTCCCGATATTTGTCCCGAGCTACACTCCGATACCAGTTCGCGAATCAGAATTTTTTGCTTTTGACCAAGCCTGTTAGAGCGAAGATACTGCACGAGGTCATCTGAAAGACACTTCATAGAGCACTCAACCATCCGTCGGCGTGCATGAGCAAAAGTTTTGTGACAGAGGCCATCTTGAGGGTTTCACCCTTGGAGCCCGCCGGCCGAGTGGCCCCTGGACCCTCTTATCGAACTTAATGATTCCCTTAAGTAATCAGAATGTCAAGGAAACCTGGTTTCCTTGCAGAGTCCAGAGACAGAGTCTCCGCAAATTATTCGCTCGCGCAAAGCCCTAATATCATTCAACTACAACCATTATACCCATCAATGCTGACAGACTATGTCAGTCCGCCCGCAAATTGCTCAACTTTTTTTTCTGCGAACGAATAAAGCGCAAGCATCTCTCTGGCATGATCCAGTATGTGTTCTCTAAGGCTCTTCGGCTCCAGCACTTCGGCATCCTTGCCGTAGCCCATAATCCAGATAGCGATTTCTTCAATACCGGCGACGCACACCTCGAAGATTACGCTTCCATCTGGCTGAGGATACAAAACCTGCTGCGTATGGCGCTTGGATTCTTCGATAATAGGCGCGACCCTGGGCGAAAACCGCACCCTCACGACAGTCGGTTCGCCTCCGGCCCATGCTTCCCAACTCAGGTGAAAAAACTCGTCTGCGTCAAAGTTGGTCGGCGCATTAAAGAGCTCGTGCGTGTCGATTACGCTTTTGAAGCGCACCAACTTGAACTGCCGCACTTCGCCATGCTGGTGGCTGAATGCAAGAAGATACCAACTGTGTCTTCTGAAGACCATTGCGTAAGGATCTAGAAGATATTCTTTCACCTTGCCGCTGTTCTGCGAATAATAGAGCGCGCGCAGCCGATGGCGATTGTTGACACCTATCTCCAGGGCGCTGATAATATGCTGATCGGCCTTAAACGACGATGCGTTCACGCGCACCGAGTGAGTCGCGGACATATCTCTGGCCGCGATCAAGTCATCGCAAGAGACGGCATCCCGAATTTTCCGCCAGGCCGACTGGGCATGCGCGCCGATTGGAGATGAAGAGCCAAACGGCGACGATCTCAAACTAAGGCGCAATGCGAGTATCTCTTCCGGCATCAGATCCACAGTGCCTGCCGCAAACTGCTCGTTTATATAATAGCCGCCGTTGTTGCAATAGATAGGCGTGCCCAGATCGCCCGCCAACTCGCTCAGCCAGCGATAAATCGTGCGCTCCGACCGATCCAGGTCTACTGCAAGGTCTCTGACCGTCATGCCGGGACGCTTCTTGAGCAATTCGATTGTTCTAATCAAAAGAGCGGATTTTGCCATTGCCATCACCCCTGGCAGTCTAGCAAGCAAATCGCAAAGTGTCAACTGCAAAATCCAGCATACGGCGCATTGGTGCTAGACTTCCTCTCTCCAGGGAGAGGAAACATGTTATACAAGTTTTAAGAAGGAATCGCGCGCCATTTCAATTAAGTACATGCGGGGATTTTAACATCTAACCTCTAACATCCAACTTCAAGTAACGGAGGATACGTTTCATGCATAAAATAGCCGTCCTGGGTGGCGACGGTACCGGCCCGGAAGTCGTCAGAGAAGGACTCAAAGTGCTCGAGGCCGCAAGCCACAAGCTCGGGTTCAAATACGAGACCGTCGATTACGATTGGGGTGGAGACCGCTATCTGCGCACAGGCGAAATCCTGCCTCCAACGGCCATCGACGAAATGAAAAAGTTCGACGCCATATACCTCGGAGCCATCGGCCACCCGGACGTTAAGCCCGGAATCCTGGAAAAAGGGATCCTTCTTTACTTGAGGTTCGGCCTGGATCAGTATATCAACCTGCGCCCGGTCAAGCTCTATCCTGGAGTCGAGACTCCGTTGAAAGACAAGGGTCCCGCAGACATAGACTACGTGGTCGTCCGCGAAAACACCGAAGGCCTTTACACAGGAGCAGGCGGAGTGCTTAAGAAGGGGACTGCCGACGAAGTCGCGGTGCAGGAGTCGATCAACACTCGCAAGGGCGTCGAGCGCTGCATTCGCTATGCATTCGCCTACGCACAGAAGCGCAACAAGGACAAGAAACTGACCCTCTGCGGCAAGACCAACGTCCTGACTTACGCCTTCGACCTCTGGGAGCGCGCGTTCTACGAGGTTGCAAAAGACTATCCCGACATTACTACCGACTACGCTCACGTCGATGCCACGACCATGTGGATGGTGAAAAACCCCGAGTGGTTCGACGTCATTGTCACCGACAACATGTTCGGCGACATCATCACCGACCTGGGCGCGATGACTCAAGGCGGAATGGGTATAGCGGCAGGCGGAAACATCAACCCCGAAGGCGTATCCATGTTCGAGCCCATCGGAGGTTCCGCACCTAAGTACACGGGCATGAACGTCATTAACCCGCTCGCGGCTATCGGCGCTGTGCAGATGATGCTGGAAACTCTCGGCGAGACGAAAGCCGCCGAGCTTATCGATAAAGCCATCGCGTATGTCACCGGTTCCAAGCTCAAGAGCATGAGCGCGGGCAAGATGGGCTTTACCACCACCGAAGTCGGCGATATGGTCGCCCAGTTCGTGGCGGACGCATAATTATTGTGGGCTCCACCCCCAACCACGCCAAAGGTTTTGCCTCTGGACTCCACCAGGAAACGGGGTCCAGGGGTCATGGCGGGTCGGGAGCCTAAGGGTTTCACCCTCAGATACACGCCGACGAGTTTGGAAAACCACATAGTGGTCAATATACCTCCTGGCAAGCTCCGTAAGCGGAGTTATGCAAGATCAGCATAGGAGGATCAAGTTATGGAGCAGGAAGTCGTCGCGTACGGAAGACTGCCGCTGTTGGGCGACCCGGCGCCGGAGTGGGAAGCGATCACTACACATGGAAAACTGAAACTGTCCGATTTCAAGGGAAAGTGGGTGGTGCTGTTTTCGCACCCGGCGGACTTTACGCCCGTCTGCACCACCGAGTTCGTGGGATTCGCCCAGCTAAATGACGAGTTCGTCAAGCGAAACGCGCAGCTCATCGGCCTTTCGATCGACAGCGTGTTCTCGCATCTGGCGTGGACTCGCAACATTAAGGAAAAATTCGGCGTTGAGATTCCATTTCCGGTTATTGCCGACCTGGATATGAACATCGCTCGGACTTATGGAATGCTGCATGTGCCTTCCTCTACAACATCCACGGTGAGGTCGGTGTTTGTGATCGATGACAAGGGCATCATGCGCGCCATATTATATTATCCGATGTCCAACGGCCGCAATATGGACGAAATCCTGCGCCTGCTCGACGCATGCCAGACCTCCGACAAGCATGGCGTCGCAACTCCCGCCAATTGGCGTCCGGGCGAGAAAGTCATAGTTCCTCCGCCCAGCACTTCCGAGGGCGCAGAAAAGAGAATGACCGAAGGCTACGAATGCGTGGACTGGTACCTGTGCAAGAAGGAAGTTTAGGCCGAAAGGTTAAAACAGTATATACTTCGACCCCGGTCGGCCCGGGGTCTTTTTATGTCAGGATGAAAAAATGCCCTTAGAGAAACTGCCCCGCGAGTTTTACATGCAGGACACAATACAAGTGGCGCGTGAATGCCTGGGCAAGATATTGGTGCATGAGACCGGCGAGGGTGTGGTGTCGGGAAGGATAATCGAGACCGAAGCCTATCTTCACGACGACCCCGCATGTCACGCCAGCCGGGGCATGACTCAGCGCAACTGCGTGATGTTCGGAGAACCGGGGCACGCTTATGTATACTTCACATACGGTTTCCATCACTGCATGAACCTGGTCACACAGCCGAAAGGCACTGCCGAGGCAGTTCTCATCCGAGCCCTGGAGCCCATTGACGGCATAGAGCTTATGATGCGCAATCGTGAAAAGACACGTCCGCAGGACTTGTGCAGCGGCCCGGGAAAACTGACCCAGGCGCTCGGGATCGGACATGCCCTCAACGGAGAAGACCTTTTGGGCGGCACGCTTTACGTTCTTGACGACCACACGGATGTCGGGCAAATCGTCACGCGCCCCCGTATTGGCATCAAGCTGGCCGCCCATGAGCCGTGGCGGTTCTACCCACTCGATTATCAAGGGTGGGTATCAAAGGTTTAACAAAAATTATCTGACCTTCGACCCGGCAGGAACATCCGACTCCGGCGTCAGAATGACCGCTCTATCATCTTCTCCCGTGGCGGCGAGAAGCATTCCGTTCGATACTATTCCCCTGATCTTCGCGGGCTCCAGGTTTGCAAGCAGCACGATTTTTTTGCCCACCAGCGACTCCGGTTCGTAATACTGTGCAATTCCCGCCACAATCTGTCGCTGCTCATCGCCAAGGCTCACCTGCAGCTTCAGGAGCTTGTCGGCCTTCTCGACTCGCTCGGCGGATATAACTTCAGCTATGCGAATCTTGAGCTTGCTGAAGTAATCATAAGATATAGTCTCTTCGGTCTTCTCCGAAAGAGGAGTCTCTTCGGGTTTGGGTTCCAATTTCACAGCCTCTACTTTCTTTTTCGTATCGAGCCTCGGGAATATCGGGTCGGGGCCTTGAGTCTTAGTGCCCGGCTTGAACGGATTGCCGGCGATTGTATCAGCCCAAGTAAGCGAAGCGAACTCGTCCGCAATTCCGAGCTGACGCGCAATCTCGACCGACGTCGCGGGCATAAACGGCGAGATCATAATCGCCGCCGCCCGTGCGACTTCCAGCGCCGAATACAGCACACCGGCGAGCTCGTCGGTCTTGCCCTGCTTTTCGAGTTCCCACGGCTTCATATCGTTGACAAACTTGTTTCCCGCGCCGATCATCTGCCATATCGCTTCGAGCGCCCGAGTAAACTCGAACTTATCACAATATTCTTCAGCGGTTTTGGCGGTCTGCGCGATAGTCTCTTTGAGGCCGCCGGAGAAACCCTTCGGGTCGGGTATCCGGCCGTCGAAATATTTGTTGAGCATGCTCAACGTCCGATTGAGCAGATTGCCTAGGTCGTTAGCTAGGTCGGAGTTGAACCTGTTCCTGAACGACGCGATAGAAAAGTCGCCGTCCACACCGAACGTCACTTCCCTGGCCACGAAATATCGAACCGCATCCAGGCACACTCCCCTGCTCGCGCCAGATTCGGCTGCCAGGTCATCCGCGAGTTTTGCGGGAGATATGGCGTTGCCCTTAGACTTGGAGATCTTCTCGCCGTTTATCGTCCAAAAACCGTGCCCAAAGAGCGTTTTAGGCTGCTCAAGCCCCAGAGCCATCAGCATGGCGGGCCAGAACGTGCAGTGGAACCGCACGAAAATGTCTTTGCCCATAAGCTGCAGGTCGGCAGGCCAGAGTGAGTTGAACTTCTCGTCGTCGCTCAGATATCCAATTGCGCTGATATAGTTGATGAGCGCGTCGAACCAGACGTAAATCACTTTGCTCTCGTCACCGGGAACGGTTATACCCCAGCCCTTATTGTCGCGGGTGATGGAGACGTCGCGCAGGCCTTGTTTAATAAAGCTGACGACCTCGTTCTTACGAAACTCCGGCTGCAGAAA
Organism: bacterium; assembly: GCA_021372295.1. Taxonomy (GTDB): domain Bacteria; phylum Armatimonadota; class UBA5829; order UBA5829; family UBA5829; genus UBA5829. The sequence goes on from JAJFUS010000046.1 coordinate 21,582, forward strand.
TCCGGGGTGCGATTCTATATAGTCCAGCAGTTTGTCGCTGTAAGCGGACAGCTTGAAGTAATAGTTTTCTTCCTGAACCCATTCCACCGCCCGGCCGCACTCCGGGCACTTGCCCTCGACCAGGTCACTTTCGGCGAGGAACGTCTCGCAGGGCACGCAGTACCAGCCTTGATATTCGCCCTTGTATATGTCGCCCTGCTCCAGCAGCCGCGAGAAGATTGCATGAACAACATTGATATGGCGCGGCTCGGTGGTGCGGATAAAATCGTCGTATTGAACGTCGAGGCTCGCCCAAACCTGCTTGAACTTTTCCACCAGGCCATCGACGAACTCTTTTGTCGGCAGGCCCTTATCACCGGCGGCCTGAGCGACTTTGATCGCATGCTCATCGGTTCCGGTAAGCAGGAACGCCCTCTCGCCTTTGAGCTTGTGATAACGCGAGACCACATCTGCTATTATTGTCGTGTAAGCGTTGCCTATATGCGGTACGTCGTTGACGTAATATATCGGCGTGGTTATGTAGTAAGTGTTTTTTGACATCTCAGGAAACGACCTTTCAAATGGTGTGACGGCGTCATGGTACTTTTTAGAGCGGGCAGTTGTCAATGGTAAGTAAGAAGTTCAATCTTGCTAGTTATTCGGAAATATCATTCGTTTCTGAAACGCGAGGTCTTTTGCAAGTTGGAGAGTCCGCTCCGCAAATCTGCGCCACTCACTTTTCGGGTATCGTTCCATGAATCCATTGAGCACTGCGATTGACGCGGCAGGGTCATGTCGGAAACTCAAATGCAGGTGCGCTATCTTCAAAAGAGACATCTGCGCTTCGGCGGAGTCCGGCTCATCGTCCGCGATTTCTTTGAACTCATCAATGGCCCTGTCATAGCGACCGTCTTCTGCAAGGTAAGAAGCAAGTCTGAACCTTCGAGCCACGCTGCGACGATTTGCTGGCCAAAACTGCTGCATTTCCTCGCCTACACGCAAAGCCTCTTCCTCATTGCCCTGATTTATGTACAACTTGACGGCATTCCGATAATAAGGCAGCGACTGCGTCTCTTCCTCCATAATCGCCCAGAGTTTTCCGAGCTCGGCGTAGGCATGCGCGTTGTCCGGGTCATATTTAATGAGTGAATCGTAGTCCTGCGCGGCTTCCAGCAGATTGCCGTCGTCATAATCGCGTCGGCCTTTTTTTGTAAGATACTCTCGCTCGCCCTGAAGCGCCATATTGGCTATGAGCGCGGTCACTATGCCGAACGTGAACCCGCCCAGGTGGCTCCAGTAAGCGACATATCTAAGCCTGAGCCCGAATATGTCGTCCCTGTAGAGCGCCGCGACTCCCAGCCCGAGCTGCATCATGAGCCAGCACATTATCAGGAACAGCGCCGACACCTCGATGCCGTCCAGCTTAAAAATCCGCCGGTGAAACCTGACGGCGTACAGCCCCATAACTCCGGCTATCGCTCCCGACGCGCCCACCACAGCCCTGCCTGCGTAATACGGGTCCATCGACGCCAGCACAATAGCTATATGCATAATCGACGCGGCAAAACACGCGCCAATGTAGAAGATCAGGAATTCCAGCCTGCCGATCGCCCACTCGACCTCTCTGCCGAATATGTAGAGCAGGGTCATATTCATAACCAGATGAATGACCCCATCGTGGAGGAAGCTGGAAGTAATCAGCCTGCCGATGCGAAACGAGTTGGGGATCAGGCCATAGTCGCGCGCTGCATTATCGAAATGACGGCTCAAGACTATCGCAAGTATCACATTGACCGCGATGATCGAAATCACAGCCAACGGAATGCCTTGTTTGCCGGACGGTTTCTCGAGAGTCATCACGCCTCGCTTGCGCATTTCAGATTATTTACAATTATACACCAGCCGCGCTAAAGTCACAAAACGCACCCGGCGGGCATGGTTTGGGCGGAGCCCTCAATCCCGTAAGTATGAACTATTATTTTCTCACCGGTCGTCTATATACGGTGAAGACAACTATCACAGCTGCGATCACCATAGCAGCACTCACCCATTGCGCCTGCGTCAGCCCGAGCATCCAGACTTCGGCGGAATATCCCTTTCTCAGGATTTCAATAAGGAACCTGTATACGCCGTAAAGTCCAAGGTAACCGACGAACACAAACCCCGGCTCGCGGTTAAGCTTTTCAAGACGGGTAAGAATGGCGAATATGATGAGGCTCGAGGCGAATGCGTAGAGCTGAGTGGGGTGGGAAGGAGGCGTGAATTGACCGTTTTCCAGAAAGCGCACGCCCCACGGCAAGCCCGTCGGAGCGCCGTAGCAGCAGCCGTTGAGGAAGCACCCGATCCTGGTAAACGCATATCCTATTGCAACCGACGGAGCCAGCAAATCCGCGCAGCTCCAAAACGAGAGCTTCACGCGCCGGGTATATATGTAGCCCGCCAGCACGGCGAAAATCACTCCGCCATGAAAGCTCAACCCGCCGTTCCAGACCGCCAGAAACCCGCCGAACGTCTCCGTTTTCAGGTTCAGGAGAACAAACACAAGCCTTGCGCCGAGAATGCCGCTCACCAGCGCAATAAGCGCGAGGTCATACACCCGGTCACGATCAATGCCCCGATGCGCCGCGACCCTCACAGCCCTCCACAGGCCAAGAGAGAAACCCACGACCATCATCAGTCCGTAGGCTCGAATGGGGATTCCGAATATCTCAAAAAGTGTTGAATGCATGATAAATTATGCGCTATGCGTCGTGTCGCGGCTCTTCTCAACTATGTATACGTGGTAAAACACAAAAAACGCGCCCAAAACAACCGCAATATCAGCGATATTAAACGTAGGCCACGCGCGCACCTGCCCACCGATTGTCAGATGTAAAAAGATGAAATCGGTGACTTTACCGGCAACCACCCGGTCGATCAGATTGCCCAAAGCCCCGCCCATAAGAAGTCCCAGGCCTATCACAAGGCTCTTAGAGGTCAATACGTTGCTTCCGAGCCTGACCATCGCGTATATCGCGACCAGCGCCACAATAATAAACAGCGGCGCCCACTCCGGCAACACACCGAACGCTCCGCCTTTGTTATATACCAGCCCAAGATCGAAGAAACCGGGCACAACGGTCACCACTGAGTCCGTCGAAAGGAACCTTCGGGCAAAAAACTTGGCGGCCTGGTCCAATACCGCGACCGCGCCGGCTAGCGCGTAAAAAATGACTGTTTTCTTTGTGGCCAAGTTACCTTCTTTCGAGTGTTTCCTGACATTCGATGCAAAGCGTCGCATAGGGTATTGCCCTCAGCCTGTTCGGATGAATGGCCTTGCCGCAACGGTCGCACTGACCGTAAGACTCGTTGTCTATTTTTTTGAGGGCATCACTGATCCGGTCGAGAATTTCCCTGTAGTTCTCGTCGATCGCCAGATCTTTGGTGCGTTCGTAAGTATCGCTCGCGGCGTCAGCCGGATGGTTGTCATAATCAGCCAGTTCATAGCCTTCCTCGGCGGCGCTGGCACTCAGCACGCGATGCTCCAGCTCAATACGATCTCGCTCATTCAAAAGAAGCTTTTTGTACTTCTGCAGATCCAGTTTTTGTTCCATCTCAACTCTCCGATCCGGAAGGCTTTCAGGCGAACCTTTTAGTCCTGGTCATTCCGAGGAAGCACGACGAGGAATCCGCTTTGAACCAAACGTACAAAAAGTAGATTCCTCACTGAGTTCGGAATGACAAAACACAATACAGAGTTCAAAAACCGAGCACTGCTGAACACCCAAAAACTCCGGGCTCTCAGCTTTTTGCTTTCAGTTATCTGCTATCCAATCGCCTGGCGGCAGCGGTCGCACAGCGTCGGATGATCGGCGTGACTGCCCACCGACTCCAAAACCAGCCAGCACCTCTCGCACTTGCCGCCGACGGGTTGGCCCACCTCAACTTCAAGCTCCTCGCCCGATCCCTTGACCAGCTCGACCTGCGACACAATAAACACCGACGCCAGCGCGTCCGCGTAGCCGCTCAAAAACTCATAAAGCCCCTCCGGCGCGGACAGCCTCACGCGGCTCTCCAGCGGCTTGCCTATCCTGCCGCTCTGCCTGGCCTCTTCCAGCGTCAGAAGCACTTTGTCCCTTACTTCAAGTATCTTTGCCCAGCGCCCGGCAAGCTCCTCGTCGATCCATTCCGAGTGCGCTTCAGGAAAATCGGCCAACAGCACCGACTCAGCTTTCTCGCCCGGCAGCTCCTGCCAAGCTTCCTCGGCAGTGTGCGATATTATCGGCGCAAGAATTCTCGTCAACACCGAGAGAATCTCATACAAAGCCGTCTGCGCGGAACGTCTCTCCAGCGAGTTTTGCGCAGAAGCATAAAGTCTATCCTTCAGGATATCCAAATATAGGCTGCTCAAATCCACCGAACAGAAATTATGCACCGCATGATACACTTTATGGAACTCATTGGCCTCATAGAACGACGTCACCTGCTCGATAAGTTGCGCAGTGCGATGCAGCGCGTACCGGTCGATCTCAAGCAAATCCGAATAAGCGACTTTGTCCGCCGCCGGATCGAAATCGTTGATATTACCGAGCATATATCTAAACGTATTTCGCATCCGCCTGTAAGCGTCGGTCGCCCGAGTAAACATCTCCTGGCCAAAGCGCGCGTCCTCAAAATAATTTAATGATGACACATACAATCGCAGTATGTCCGCACCGAGTGTCTTAATTGACTGCTTGGGCGAGATGGCGTTGTCACCAGACTTGCTCATCTTCTTGCCTTCGGCGTCCAATATATAGCCGTGCGTCACCAAGTTTTTGAACGGCGCACTGCCTCTGGTTGCGGTGCCAATGATTATCGACTTGTTGAACCAACCCCTATGCTGATCCGACCCCTCAAGGTAGACATCAGCCTTGTGCGTACCATACAAACGCTCTGTGACGGCTCTGCAACTGGACCCGGAATCAAACCACACGTCCAGCACGTCAGTTTCCTTTATAAACTCCTTGCCGCCGCACTTTGGGCATGTGAACCCTTCCGAAAGAAACTCGGCCGCATCTTTTGTAAACCACGAATCCGACCCGTTCACGAGAGCATCCTCGTAGACACGGTCGATCATATCTTCGCTCATTATGGGCTCGCGGCACGCTCTACAGAATATCACCGGAATGCCCACTCCCCACGACCTCTGGCGCGACAAACACCAATCGGGGGAACTCTCTATCATTGAATAGAGTCTGGTGCGTCCCTCGGGGGGGAAGCACCTCACTGACTCAATCTCGTTAAGGATTCGCTTCCGCAAATCATTGTGATCCAGAGACATGAACCACTGTTCCGTGGTGCGGAAAATGACCGGCTTGTGGCATCTCCAGCAATGCGGATAGCTATGACTGATCTGGTCACTCGCAAGCAGATTGCCCACCTCGCTGAGCTTGTCCAGAACAGCCTTATTGCCTTCGCGGATTATGTGTAGTCCTTCAAACTCACCGGCTTCCTTTGTGTAATAACCGCGATCATCAACAGGATTGATTGGCGTAAGGCCATATCGCTGACCGGTTTCGAAGTCTTCGCGGCCATGACCGGGAGCCGTATGCACGACGCCGGTACCATCTTCCAGGGTGACATAGCTGGCATGAACGAGCATGGAATCGCGGTCAAAGATGGGATGTTTGAAAACCATGCCTTCAAGTTCGGAGCCCTTGACTGTTTTCACGACGCAGTAATCGCTCTTACCCATCGCGGACATAGCTTTGCCAACCAACTCAGCTGCTATGACGTATCTGTCACCATCTGTGTTAACAAAGGCGTAATCGTAATCGGGATGTACCGCGACAGCCATATTCGCCGGGATCGTCCACGGAGTTGTTGTCCAGATTATGGTGTAGCAATTTCGGCTCGAACCGGCGTCAAACAGGCCATTAGGGTCCGAAACGAGAGGAAATCGGACAAAAATGGACGTAGACACGTGATCGGCGTATTCTATCTCAGCCTCGGCCAGAGCGGTCTCGTCATAAATGCACCAATGTATCGGTTTTAGCCCGCGATATATGTAACCCTCTTTGACAAGTTCGCCAAAAACTTTAATTATTGTGGCCTCATACTCGCGGTTCATGGTCAGATACGGATTGTCCCAATCGCCCAAGCATCCCAGACGCTTCACCTGATCACGCTGAATATTGACCCATTTGTCGGCATAGGCGCGGCAGGCAGTGCGCATCTCCAGTTTCGTCGGGACCTGATGCTTCTTGCGAAATTCCCCCGACACTTTGTTTTCGATGGGCAGGCCGTGATTGTCCCAGCCTGGAGTATACGGCACGCGATAGCCACTCATGGCCTTATACTTGATAATGAAGTCTTTTAACGTCCTGTTGAGCGCATGACCCATGTGCATATCGCCATTGGAGTAAGGCGGGCCGTCGTGGAGTATGAACGTGCCGTTGGGCGCGTCACGCTCGGACATCTTGGCGTATACGTCTTTGTCTTGCCAGAGCTTCTGGATCAGAGGCTCTCTGTTGGCGAGATCCGCCTTCATAGGGAAAGACGTTTTCGGAAGATTTACTGTTTTGCTGTATTCCATGCTGCTACAAACTCCGCTACCGCATCTTGCCACGGCCTGGCACTGTCGCGGCCAAGCAGTTCCATCCGATAATGTCTCAGGACGGAATACTTGGGCCGTCTGGTGGGCGTGGGCCAGTCTTCGGTTTTGATGGGCACGACCTCGACATCGGTCATACCGGCTTTAGATAATATCTCTTTCGCGAACTCATACCACGAGCAACTGCCCGCGTTGGTGTAATGGTACACTCCATATAGAGGCGAGCCTACCAGTCCGATCAAGAAGCTGGCCAAATCTTTTGCGTAAGTCGGGCAACCGACCTGATCGGCGACGATCTTCAGCTGCTTGTTTGTCTGCGCGGCCCTGAGTATCGAGAGCGGGAAGTTCTTGCCGTGCGGTGCGAAGACCCATGACGTCCGCACGACATAGTGCTTCGGGCAAATTTCTCTGACGGCCATTTCACCGGCGAGCTTGCTGGCTCCGTATGCGCTGATCGGGTTTGTTTGATCGAACTCGGTATACGGCACGCCGCTCTCGCCGTCGAAGACATAGTCAGTGCATACATAGGCCATCGCGCAGTCTATCGACGCGCAGGCGCATGCCAGGTTCCACGTGCCGACCGCGTTGATTTTGAACGCCTTGTCGGGCTCGCGTTCGCAGCCGTCAACATCGGTCATTGCGGCGCAGTGGATTACCATATCAGGCCTGATGCGGTTGAGCACATCGAAGACCGCGTTGGTATCGGATATGTCCAGCATTTCGCAGCCGGAAAGGACGTCAGTGGGTATCACGTGATGTTCTTTTCCCAGGCCGTCGCATACCAGACTTCCCAACATTCCGCAAGCGCCCGTCACCAATACTCGCAAAACCGCACCCCCGGTACATGCCGCAAAGCCCCTGGCGCACAGCAGGGGCCTCACTTATAAAGTAACTACGGCTATATTATACCGGCCCGCGAAAGACAGGTCAAGGAAGCGCGTAATTTTCAGGGTTTGGGGCGGAGCCTCAAGAAAACATTATTCAGCTTCCGGGTAACTTCCCAGCACTCTCACGAAGAGAGCCTGTTCGCCCAGTTTCTTGAGCGCTCTTTGCATGTTGTCGTTCTTTTCATAAGTCTGGCAGTCTACGAAGAAGATATATTCCCACGGCATTTGCTTGGTGGGGCGGCTCTCGATCATAGTGAGGTTGATGCCTTCGTCTTCAAACACCGTCAGCGCGTGATAGAGTGCGCCGGCCTTGTTTGGGACGGCAAACACCACCGAAGTCTTGTCCTTGCCGCTGGGGCCGGGCTTGGAATAACCAACCACCAGGAAGCGGGTCTTGTTATGAGGGTTGTCTTCGATCCCTTCGGCGATGATATTCAAGCCGTACTCTCGAGCGGCCAGGCTCGACGCGATAGCCGCGCTGGTCGGGTAACCTTCGCACATCTTGGCTCCCTTTGTCGTGCTGGACACTTCCAGGATCTCGACTCCAGGCAGATGCGCGGCCAGCCAGTTGCGGCACTGCGCGATCGCCTGAGCAATTGAGTATACCCGTTTGATTTGCGAGATATCGGTTCCGGCGGAGAGCAGATTGTGCGAAATTGGGGCGTATATCTCGGCGCAGATGCGCAAGTCCGACAGCAAAAACATATCCAGGGTGTGGCTGACGATCCCCTCAGTGGAATTCTCGACTGGAACCACACCGTAATTTGCCTCTGAGTGCTCGACCGCGCTGAAAACATCCGGGATGGTATTGACCGGGACAAATTCCGTGGACGCTCCAAACTTTGTAATGCTTGCGATATGGCTGTAACTGCCCGCCGGACCGAGATATGATACGCTGATAGGTTTTTCCAGCGCCCTGCAGGCCGATACGACCTCTCTGAAAATCGCGCTCATTGTGGTGTCACTCAAGGGGCCTTTGTTATTCTTGAGCACGCCGCCCAGCACTTGCTTTTCGCGTTCGGGAGCAAAGATGCTTTTGGAGCCTTTATCTTTCATCTTGCCGATCTCCAGCGCGCAGTTGGCACGCTCGTTTATCATCTCGACAAGCTGTTTGTCTATATCATCTATTCGTTTGCGATATTCGGATATGTCCAATTTAACTCTTTGACTCCCTGATTATATTGTCTTGCTCGGGAAACCTGACTCGCATATCGGCCATCGATATCCATCTGGGGTTTTTGCTCGACATGTCCACCGTATAATCTTCCCACACCAGGTGAGAAGTTCCGAGGCCCAGATAGTCCAGCAGGTAGCGCGAAATCCATTTTTCCAGCTTGAGCACCGTGAGCTTCCGCCGCAGTCGCCCCTGCATATCTCGATTGAGGATGCATGGAAGGGTATTGGTGGTGACGATTTCGTCGATGGCGGGCGCGCTGAGGCATTCGCGAACCTCGGGAGATGAATAGAAGTGCGTCACGAAAAATACCACTCTGCCCGCTCCGGCTTCCTTTAGGAGCCTGCAGCACTCGCGGATCGTATTGCCAGTGCGAACCATATCGTCAAAAACCACCACGTCCCTGCCCGCAATCGCTTCAGGCGGACATGGCGACTCGGGATCGATACAGCTCGACACGTTGCGCTCGTCCTTGCGCCGTTTGGTCATATACAGCAGGTCGACCGACGGCATGTCCAGGCATTGGTGAACCTGCTTGGCGAACCCTCGCGCTCCGGCGTCCGGCGCGCACACCAGCAGACCCGCGCCCGAATGCAGACTGGGAGTGACGTCGCTCGACTTGATATAGTCCGCGAACACTTCAGCCGGGCACAGGTTCAAAAACCCGCCATTCATAACCTTGCCGAACGTCTTTTCGACCGAACACGAGTGATTGTGCACTGTGATAACCGTGTCCACTCCGGCAAGCGCCAGGGCTTCTGCGTAAAACTTGCTGGTGAACGGCTGGCCGTCGAACTTTTTGTAGTCTTCCAGACTGCGCTCGAACGCAACGGCCCCGTGACCGGGCTGAGGCCCTCGATCCTGCGCGCTGAAATACAAGTCGGGCTCGATCAGGATCACTTTCCGGGCGCCGTTGTCTTTGGCCGCGCGCGAGATGAGCAGGTTGCGCAGGCTCAGTTCGTTGCGGGAAAGCGTATTGGAAACGGTGGAGACCATCGCGACGGTCATGCCTTTGAGTTTTGCGCCGATGTCGCTCATATCGCTTTCGTCGCTGATAAAACGCGGGCAAAATTCGCTGTTGGCGAATGTTTTAAGTGATAGTATGTCCGCGATGTCGGTCGCCTGCCCGCAAAAGACGCCTATGTCTATCGCGAATGGGTTGTCCGACTCCGTCCCCACTATCAATACCGGAGTATCGCTGGTTATCACTTTGTCCCCCTAAATAGTTGAGAGCGAAGAGTGGAGAGCCTAGAGCCCGGAATCATCATCGCTCGGTTGTGTGTTACCGCAACCTTATTCTAATTTTCAAAAGTTCTGAATCGTCTTATTGTGAAATATGCTCTGCCCACATACTTGCGCGCCAGCCTGGGCAGCAGTCTGATTTTGTCGGCTATCGGCGCAACTCGCCAGTAACGCCATATCAGCGCCGTCAGCAGTATATTGTCGTTGAGTCGATCCACCGTATAGTTTACGTTCGAGCCGTGCAGCCTGTATTTCGCAAGCTTCTCGGGCAAGTGCACTACAGGCGCCAGCATCAAAGCCTTCAGCCATGCGTCGAAATCGTCGCAAGTCGAGTAACGATCGTCGAAAAGACCGATATCGAGCATAATCTGCCGCTTAATGAGCACGGCGCTCGCCGATATTGTAAAGTTTCCGTGCGCCACGAACCAGTAAAACCCGGGTCTCGCGGGTATGATGCTCTGATCTATATTCAGCCGGCCGGCATGCTCGCCAAATGTAATCATATCACAGAACACCATCGCTGCGTCGGGGTTGGCGTCCATTATTTCGATTTGCCGGGCGAGTTTGCCGGGCATCCAGATGTCGTCGTGATCGAGAAACGCCACAAACTCGCCGCGCGCCGCTCTGACGCCCGCATTGCGCGACTGGGCATGCCCCACGTTTAGCACATTTCTCAGGATGGTTACATCCGGTAGATTGTTTACACTATCGATAATCGGCGCGATATCTTTTGGCGAGACATCGTCCACGATTATTACTTCAAAGTCTCTGAAGCTCTGCCCGGCGACCGACTCCAGCGCCTCGCGCAGATACTGAGCGTGATCGCTGGTGTGACAATACACCGGCACAACTACCGATACCCTGGGATGACTTTCCACCATATACATGATTGTATCGCAAAATCGGTTTTTGGCCAATAGCGGCAAGAGTTCAGTTCTGTGGGATTTTCTTGGGGCTCCGCCCCAAACTCCGCCAGAGACTCTGTCTCTGGACTCTGCCAAGAAACCTGGTTTCCTGGACCTTCTGACCCTGAATTGATTACCCTCATAATATGGGGGTAATCAATTCAGAGATGGGGGTCTGGGGCCCGCGGTCGCGAGTTTGAGGGTGAAACCCTCAGATAATTCTTGAGGAACCAAATTCTTACGCTAATAGCGGTTGAACAGGTATTATTGCCGAAGCTACTTGGCACACTTTTTGAACATACATAGAGTATTAGACTTCGGGCTTTGTATAACCGAAGCAAGCAGCTACTGGCCGGGAAAGAGGTTGATAAAGATGAAATATAGAGTCAGTGTCGAAAGTCTCATATTAGTCGCAATTTGTCTGGCGGATATGCTGGTGACCCTTTATTGCGTAACTGCAGGGCTGGCCGTGGAGCAAAATCCGATCATGGCAGCGTGTTTCAACAGAGGCCCGGGGATGTTTGTGGTTGTAAAGATGCTTAGTTTTGTGCCGTTTGTAGTCGCCGTGGAGCTATACAGGAAAAAGAATCCTGATTTCGCGCGCAACGCCTGTCGATGCGCGATCGGACTCTACGTAGTGACATTCACGATACTGACTCTTGGTATTAATATGGCGTAGTAAGAAGGTTTGCTTCCCTGCCCGCTCCATGATAACCGGCCGGACCCGATACCGGCCGGTTATCTGTGTACGAAATGGTCAATCCCACCTGCAACTGATGACTTTCGCGCCAGTTGTAAGGTCGCGGTTCAAGGCTTGTTCATCGAGACCAGCCGGAAGTCGAATCCGAAGCGTGATCAACTGGACATTTTCTTCGGGGCACTCGTCTCGGCTGATCATGTGGATGCGGATATTGTGTTTTGACAGGATCGACAAAATATCGCAAATGTGCTCAGTGTCGAGGGATGTTGTTATATTCAGAGAACGCTCGTCCTTGTGGGCAGTTAGAAGCGCCTCAACACGAGGCATAAGGCTGAGCACGACAAATACCAGAATGCTCGCAACTGCGGCCAGATAAAGCATCTGACCACCGATCCCGGCCGCTACCCCGATTGCGGCGACCGTCCATATACTGGCCGCTGTGGTCAGACCCCTGATTACGCTTCCCTGGTGGATGATTGTTCCTGCTCCCAGGAAACCGACTCCAGTCACGATCTGCGCCGTCACACGAGCAGGGTCGAACCTTGTCCCCGCCATTTGATACGAGCTCAGCGTGAAGAGCGTCGCACCGAAACATACAAGTATATGCGTGCGTAGCCCGGCGGGACGGCCGTGCGTCTCGCGCTCCAGTCCGATCAGAGCGCCCAGAAGCACGCTTACCACCAGCCTGATAACCATTTCCAATAATGACAAATCCTGCACGCTGTCCCCTCGGGTAAAAGTCAAAAAGTTACAAAGTTGGCGGTTGAGATGTATTATGTGGCTTAGTCAATCCTTTAAGCCCTTTTAGCCGCCGACTGCGCCTTGTCTTCCAGTCCTTGATAGAGAGCCTTGCGCAGTTGCAGTATATGCGCAGTGGCCTCGTCCAGGGTGATTTCTTCCTTGCTCTTGTCTGATCGCAGCCTGACCTCGACCTTGCCCTCGCTTGCCAGACGGCCCGCCACAACCTGAATCGGCGTGCCCATCAGATCGGCGTCCTTGAATTTTACGCCGGGCCGCTCATCGCGCTCGTCCAGCAGAACATCGACGCCGCCGGCTTGCAATTCCTCGTATAGACGAGTAGCCGCGTTGCACTGTGCTTCGTCGTCCGAATTGAGCAGGATCACGGTTACCTCGAACGGCGCAACGCTGATCGGCCAGATTATGCCGTCCTTGTCATTGTGAACCTCGGGAATTGCCGCCAGCATCCGGCTGACTCCCGCGCCGTAGCAGCCCATAATAAAGGGCTTTTCCTTGCCGTCATCGTCCAGGAACTTTGCGCCCATAGCGTCCGAGTAGCGCGTTCCCAGCTTGAATATATGCCCGATCTCCATGCCACGTTCGGCTTTAAGAGTGCCATCGCACCTGGGACATGCGTCACCTTTCGAGGCCACGCGAATGTCAGCGAACTGCCCGACCTCAAAATCGCGGCATAGATTGGCGTTGACGTAATGCGCGTCGGTCTTATTTCCTCCGACCACGAAGTTGGCCATTCCCTCGACCTCGCGGTCAGCTACAATCTTGACGCCTTTGAGACCAACCGGCCCCGCAAACCCGACATCCGCGCCTGTCACGTTCATTATCGTCTCAGAATCAGCGAGTTCTACGGACTTTGCGCCCAGAGCGTTGCGCAGTTTCGGCTCATTGACCTCTCGGTCGCCGCGCACCAGAGCCGCCACGACTTCGCCATCCGCCAGATATATAAGCGTCTTAACGAGCTTCTTCGGTGATTTCTTCAGGAACGATGTCACTTGCTCAATGGTGCGAGCGTTGGGCGTATCGACCAGCTCCAGCGCCGCGAGTTCTTCGCTCGACTTCTTAATCGGACGAATGCCGATCTCGCACTTTTCAGCGTTGGCGCCGTATCCGCAGGACTCACAGATCAGCACTGTGTCTTCACCCGCGTCTGTGATGGCCATATACTCCTGGCTGTCCTTGCCGCCGATTGCGCCCGAATCGGCTTCGACCACCGCCGCATCCAGCCCGCACCGGGCGAATATGCGCGAGAAAGCCACATACATTTTGTCGTACGCGCGGTCCAGATCGTCCCAGTTTCGGTCGAAACTGTACGAGTCTAGCATTATAAACTCTCGCCCGCGAACCACTCCGCCGCGAGGCCGTGGTTCGTCCCGGCCCTTGGTCTGGATCTGATAGAGATTGAGCGGAAGCTCGCGATAACTTCTCACGTCTCGCCGGACGATGTCTGTAATCACTTCCTCGTGCGTGAAACCGATGGCGTAATCCCGGGCGTTTCTGTCCCTGAATTTGAAGATAACGTCCAGATCCCATCGACCGCCTTCCTGATAGAGCTCGGCAGGAACCATCGCGGGCATCAGGAGTTCCTGAGCGCCCTGGGCGTCCATTTCCTGGCGCACGATCCTCTCGATCTTTTTTATGACCTTGTATCCCAGCGGCAGATAGTCGTATATCCCCGCCGCCACGTTGCGTATAAACCCGCCGCGCAAGAGCAGCCTGTGGCTCGCCATCTGCGCATCGGCGGGAACTTCTCTTAAAGTTGGAAAGAATAGATTAGATGCTCGCATGTTTACCTCAGTCGGAAAGTTTGAAAGTCAAGAAGTTAAAAAGTTAGAAAGTTGGAAAGTTATCGGCCAACCCCAATTCAAAATTCATAATTCTATTGCCACCGCTTCCTCGCCGCAGTCGGGAAACTTCGGGCAGTTGATGCATTCCGACCATATCTTGTGCGGCAGAGCGCTCTTGTCCACCGGCGAGAACCCCATCTTCTCAAAGAATCCGGGTACGTATGTCAGCGCAAAAACTTTCGGCACGCCCATATCCTTTGCGTCATCAAGGCACGCCTGCACAAGCATCCTGCCGTAACCTTTACCCTGAACGCTGGGATCCACAGCCAGCGACCGCACTTCCGCGAGGTCTTCCCACGTTATATGCAGCGCGCAGCAGCCCAGTATTCGACCGTCTTCTTCGATAATCAGGAAGTCGCGTATGTCCTCATAGATTGCATTGAGGGATCGCGGCAGCATTTCGTCGTTGTTGGCAAAATGATTTATCAGGCCCTGCAGCGTAGGCACATCGGAAATTTTCGCTTTGCGAATCAACTTATAGCTTCTCCACTTCATTCATCAGTTCATCAACCAGCGCGTCTTCGGGCACGGTGCGGAGCATTTCACCTTTGGCAAAGAGAATCCCCGCGCCCTTGCCGCCGGCTATGCCTACGTCCGCCAGCGACGCCTCGCCGGGGCCGTTAACCACGCATCCCATCACCGCGACAGTAATCGGCTTCGACGGCGGGTCTGCTTCCAAACGACGCCTGACTTCGTCTGCGATCTGCGTCAAGTCTATCGCGCACCTGCCGCATGTCGGGCAGGACACCAGCGTGAATGCCTTCTTTCGCAGCCCGAGACTGTTTAATATTTCAAAGCCGACCCTGACTTCCTCAACAGTGTCGCCGGTAAGCGAAACCCGCAGAGTATCACCGATTCCTTCGGCAAGCAGCGCGCCGATTCCTACGCAGCTGCGAATTGTGCCTTCCCAGGCAAGCCCGGCTTCCGTTACGCCAAGATGCAGTGGATAGTCGCAGCGCTCGCTCGCAAGTTCGTACGCGCGGATCATAGTCGGGACATCGAACGCCTTCAGCGATAGCACAATATCTTCAAACCCCAGCTTTTCCAGCACGCGGACTTCGTCCAACCCGCTCTCGACCAGTGACTCGGCGGTCGGAATTCCGTAGCGTTTTCGGTCGATTGAACCCGCGTTTACGCCGATTCTGATCGGGACATTGCGTTCTTTCGCCGCTTTTGCGACGATCTCGACCCTGTCCTGAGAGCCGATGTTGCCGGGGTTGATCCTCAGCTTATCGACGCCCGCCTCGAGACTTGCCAGCGCGAGTTTATAGTCGAAATGAATGTCCGCCACCAATGGTATCGAGATCGCCTGCTTGATGGATTTAAGAGCGGCTGCGGCCTCATGATTGGGCACGGCGACGCGGATAATATCGCACCCGGCGGCCTCGAGTCGTTTGATCTGCGCGACTGTGGCCTTGACGTCGGTGGTCGGCGTGTTGGCCATAGACTGCACCGACACGCTTGCGTCTCCGCCTATCTCAACACCGCCTACACTGACATTCCGGGTTTTGTGTCTATCAGCCATTATTCTACCTTTCAGCAACAAGATTATACTGCATCCGGCGATTCGCAGGCAATCGGCAGTTGAAACAGCCAATTTACGATAATATCCAAAAAAGGAAACAGGCAACCGATGGCGAATAAATTATCAACTATTATCCATTGTTGAGAAATGAGATTTACAGGAGGGTTTGCAATGAGTGTGTCTCCGGAAGAGATAACTAAAGAAAAGGCCGTAAATCTCCTCAAATCGGGTCGGATAGATGAAGCAATATCGGCACTGGAGAATGTCGCGCAACTCTATCCCAATGATCCTCAAATACACTCATATCTGGGAATGGCATTCAATCAAAAGGGCAATGTGGACCAGTCAGCGGCGGCGTTCGAGAAGTCGCTTCACCTGCAGCAGACGCCCAAAGCGCACTACAACTTGGGGCTGGCTTATAACGCCGCAGGAAAAACCGACGATGCGGCCGAACAGTTTCGCCGGGCCGTAGCTCTCGACCCCAATTACACACTTGCACAGGACGCGCTGAGAAAACACACGGCATCGGCCACATCAACCTCCGTGCCCGCAGCAGCAGGCGAAGCAACAGTGACGATGAACGCCGGTTCCGCTATAGGCATCGCCCCAGACCCGATAGAGGTCTTCGCAACCCCCAAGGCTCCGCCTGATCTGACTCAGGAAAAGATCCGTAAAGAGTTGGAGTGGCAGGAGCGCAGGCGGGATATGATCAAGGCTGGCGCAATCTACGGGGCAATTGCCGGAGCGTTTTTCTTGGTGGCGTCGTTCTTTCTTGTCGGCATATTCAGCGTTGTACCGGCAATTTTGATGTCGAAAGTCGGCACAGTGGTATTCCTGACGGTCACCGGAATCATCGGGGCGATTTACGGGGCAATCATCGGCCTCTGGATAGGATACACGTGTGGGGGCGAAGACGCCGGTCTGCGCGCCGGAGCAGTAATTGGAGCTGTGGCAGGACTTCTGAGTGGGCTTATCACGGGAATGGGCGCGGCATCTATAATTCCGATGGCGGTCGACACAATTGTAAGCGGAGCGCTGGGGTTCATGATCGGAAAGATTGTAGAGACCAGCGTCAACTGACCCGCTTTCCGATGCTACTGGGGCACCAGTCCCTGCGATATCTTAAATAGATCCGACCATATCACCGTCACGAAAATCACGCCCAAAATCGCCATGCCGATCAGGGTTATTACCTGCATCTGCTCGCGCGTGAGCCTCTTGCAGCGTATCGCTTCGACCGCAAGTATCACCAGATGCCCGCCGTCTACAACCGGGATCGGAATCAGATTGATAAACGCCAGGCTCAGGCTCAATCCGCCCAGAAGCGACATAACCGGGTATATTCCGCGCGCCACGGAGGATGCCGTGACTTTCGCGATCATCAGCGGCCCGCCGACTTCTTCCTTGATGCGGCTGCTGGTGAGCGTGTCGATGAGCTGTTCCGCCATGCCTTTGGTAATCAGGAGCCCTTTCTTGATCGAGTCCACAAAACCTGTTTTTACAAGAGTCTGTTCGGGCATGAACCCCAACAGCCCTATCGCCGTATATACGCCATGTTTGACCGCTTGATATTCGACAAGATACGGATGCAGAACTATCCGTTTTTTTTCGCCGTCTCGCTCGATCTGCGCCGACATCCGCATACTCTTATTTTTGCGTAAGACTTTGAGCATGTCGTCGCCGGTTTTAATCTTCTTTCCGGCGATGCTTGTCAGCATATCGGCATACTTGAACTGTGAGCCTTTCGAGACTTTGTCCGCGATACCGCCGGGGAAGACCCAGTGCGCGCCGCCAAATTCAACCCACTCCGTGTTCGGACGAGCCGTGATATTAATTGTTTTGCGACCCCGCTTGAAAATAATACTGACCGGCTTATCGCCACTGGTTTCGATTGCGCTCACAAAGTCGGAACCCGATTTGGTATTCTTGCCGTTTACGCCAACAATCTTGTCGTTCTTTTTGATGCCCGCTTTCGCGGCGGCGGACTTCTCGGCGACGTACTCGACAGTCCCGTTCTTACCCTGCGCAAAAGACCATGCCGCGCCCAGATAGTATATATTCCAACTGGGAGAGGCCTTTTTGGTCAGAGTATGGTCGTTGCGTTTGACGGTAAGAGTAAGCTGCTCGCCGGGATTGTCGTGAATGAGGCCGGTCATGTCCTTGCCGCTTGCGATCTTCACGCCGTTAATGCTGACGATCCGATCACCCGCGCGAAGCCCGATCCGATGAGCCTCGGTTTTAGGGCTGACCATCGCGATCCTGTTTTCGGTTGTGCCGGTCGGGAACCCCCAAAACAGCCCCATGACTATGAACACTATCACGGCCAGCACGAAACTGGCGAACGGCCCCGCGAATATTACCAGAGCGCGTTTCCATATAGCCTGCGCCTGGAAACCGTCGGGGATGTCTTCCTCGCCCGGCTCCATACCTGCGATCTTAACGAACCCGCCCAACGGATATGGATGGATGGTGTATTCGGTGTCACCCCGTTTGAACAGAGTCAGCAGTTTTGGCCCGAAGCCGAACGCAAACTCCTCCACACGCATGCCCACCAATCGAGCCGCGCTGTAGTGCCCCAGCTCGTGGAACATTATCAGGATCGCAAATATGAAAATCAGCGCAATCGCCGTTTCTATGATCAATATCTAACTCCTTGCGGCAAGCTCCGCCGCTTTTAGTCTTGTTTCGGTATCGACTTCATAAATCTCTTCGAGCGCAGGCGACGGCCTGGACTCATGACTTTCCATCACCCGCCGCACCAGCTTTGCTATGTCCAGGAACCTGATCCGGCCTTTCAGGAACAGGTCGACTGCAACCTCATCGGCGGCGTTCATCACCACCGCAAGCGTCCCGCCGACTTTTGCCGCTTCCATAGCCAGAGACAGACACTCGAATTTGTCCATGTCGACCTTATCGAACTGCAGCGTCCCGGCTTCGAGTATATCCAGCCGTGGCAACTGCGAATCCACGCGCTCAGGGTAAAGCAATGCATATTGGATCGGCAGCCGCATGTCCGGCAGGCCGAGCTGCGCGATTATCGAACCGTCGCAGAACCTCACCATCGAATGCACGATGCTTGTCGGGTGAATCAGCACCTGGATTTTGTCGGCATCAACGCCGAACAGCCACTTCGCTTCGATTATCTCGAGGCCCTTGTTCATCAAAGTGGCCGAATCGACGGTCACTTTCCTGCCCATTTTCCACGTTGGGTGAGCTAGAGCCTGTTCGGCTGTCACATTGGCCAGTTCCGATAAGGGTTTGTCTCGAAACGCTCCGCCGGACGCCGTAAGTAATATCTTTTCGATGCTGTTTCGGTTCTCGCCGTTCAGACACTGGAAAATTGCGGAGTGCTCGCTGTCGATCGGCAGCAGAGCGACGTTTTTCCCGGCGGCCGCATCCATTACCAGATGCCCCGCAGCCACCAGCACTTCCTTGCTGGCGAGAGCCACGTCTTTACCGGCCTCGATTGCTCGAAGGGTAGGCGAGAGCCCCGGCGTTCCCGCAACCGATACTACTATTCTATCAGTTTCCGGCTCGACGGCAAGCTCATCGAACCCGTCGCGACCGCTGCAGACTCTGATTCCGGTTCCAAAAAGGGCGGATTCCACCCGATCTCTGAGCGTTTCGTCGCCGATGCACACCTTTTGCGGCATAAACTCCAAGGCCTGAGAAATAAGCAGGCCGGCATTGTTTTGCGCGCCAAGCCCTGCCACGCGCACGCGCGCAGGACCGAGTCGCTTCACCACGTCCAGCACTTGCGTGCCTATGGAACCGGTTGAACCAAGAATAGATATGCGTATGGGCTGTTTGTTATCCATGTCCTAACTCAAAGTTCAGAATTCAGAATTCAAAATTTACTCCACCACTTTGCCGAACTTGCGTGTGCGCCCCTGATAGTCCGCCACAGCCACGTATAAGTCGCTCTTGGAGAAATCCGGCCAGAGGGTTTCGGTCACATAGAGTTCGGAGTAAGCGGTTTCCCAGAGAAGGAAATTGCTGACACGCATCTCTCCGGCAGTGCGAATGAGAAGATCGGGCTCGGGCAGTTCGGGATGATACATCAGGCCGGAGAGCATCTTATCGTCAATATCATCCGGTGAAAGTTTTCCCTCAACCACCATACGGGCAGCCGACCTTGCGGCGTCGACAATCTCGTTGCGGCCGCCGTAGTTGACCGCGATGTTGAGCACGATACGATTGTTGTTCTTTGTTTCCTCGTAGTCCTCGTTAAACTGATCCTGAAGCTCCTGCGGAAGCTCGTAAAAACGCCCGCTGGTAACTATGCGAACACCCTCTTTTTTCATATAATTGAGTTCGGCTTTTGCCGCATAGCGAATCAGCTTCATAAGCCCGCTGACTTCTTCCGCGGGCCGATTCCAGTTTTCCGACGAAAACGCGTACGCCGTAATCACCTCGACCCCTATGTCAGCCGCGTTTACAACAAGGTTTTTGAGAGCTTTGTAGCCCCTGCGATGCCCTTCGAGCCGGGGCAGGCCGCGCCGCCGCGCCCATCGGCCGTTTCCGTCCATAATCACGGCGATGTGCGCGGGAATTCGCTCGGGGTCAATATCTGTATGCTTCTTTGTGCTCAACGTGTCCTCTGCAACTGATCTTCTTTCCTAAGGTCAGATTATACTGTGAATGAGCCCTGGTCGGCAACCCAAAGAAGGACATTACTGCCCTTTGCGTCAACTTTTAATAGACAAACGGACACGGCTTGCGCGCGAGTGAACAATTTGTGTCTGCAGACGCTTTTGGGACTCCGTCCCAAACCCTGCCAGAGACTCTGTCTCTGGACTCTGCCAGGAAACCCGGTTTCCTGGACCTTCTGACTCAGAGTTATATGCTCCCTTAAGGGAGCATATAACTCTGCACTAGGGGTCTGGGGCCCGCGGCCCCAGCGCGGGTTCAGGGGCGCGGAGCCCCTGATGGGAGTTTGAGGGTGAAACCCTCAAGACGTTTTGCTGTCACAAATCTTCTGCTTACGGAGGACGCAATGATGAACGACAAGGCCATCGGATTCGTGCAGGATATACCCGGAGGGATCGTATTCGAGATCGGCAACAGCTGGCTGGTGCGCCGGGTTCATGGAATATCGGGCAGGATCGGCACAACCAGTTTCACCAACGTCCTCAACAGCGAGGAATACCTGGAAGAGACCCTCGCCGAGTTCGAGATCGTCATATCGGGCGAGGGTCAGACAGTGTCTTTGGACTTTCGTGATTTTATTATTACCAGCTGCTCAACACCCAACTGGGACGATGGCCTTAAAACAATCGAAGTGCGCCTGGAGTCGGATCTCAACGGCGTGAAACTGCCGGTGTCTGTGTTTTACGAATCTAGGGCGGGAACGGATTTCATTCGCAAGTGGATCACAATTCACCCGTGCGACATAGAAGGCTGGACGATCCGCTCCGTCACCATCGAGAATATGAGGTTCAAGGAGATGGTAGAGGGCGTGACTCCGCAGCCGCGATATATCAAAACTCACGCCAACCATGAGGACAATGTCCACATCGAACCTGAGAATGTGAATGCTGCCGAGTCGCAAAGGCCTTTTGCGTTTGGAGACAGCGCGCGGGCGGTGTTGAGCTATTGGGGCTACGGCGAGGGTCTGTATTTCTTTACCGAGTCTCTTACCGGCGAAGAGAGCTTTTACCGGCCGACCGGCCTTATGATGAAGCATATCGACTGCGTCCCTCTCACCGAGGGTCTCACCACGGGCGCGGCAGTTATCGGCGGCTACGCGGGTCCGCCTGAAATCGGGTTCAAGCGATATAGTCGGCATCTGATGGAGCATTGGTGCGTCGTGCGGGAAAAGAGCATTCCGGTGGCTTGGAACACGTGGCTTGTGACTCGCGAGGGCAACCGCCCGATCCTGTCATATTACGACCGCACACTGCTTCTCGATTACATCGAACTCATAAAGCAGGCAGGCTTTTACGAGCTTCTGCACCTCGATTTGGGTTGGGAGTCGGGTTGGCCGCTCAAAGTCGATGCGGACAAGTTCCCCAAGGGCATCTCGGAGATCGCAAAACGCGCTAAAGAGGCCGGAATGGATATGGGCTTCTGGACGAACCCGTTTAGCTGCAGTTACTGGCGGGGGAATGTCGAAGACGAACACCCCGAGTGGACTGTCCCGAACTCCGTTTCAGGGCGGTCGAACGCGCTGTCATTATGCGCGGTTTCGGACTATTACGAGTATGTTAGGGAACGTTTCGTGGCGCTTGCGACCGATATGAACGCGGCCTCGATCTACTGGGACGGCAACGACTGGAACACGCCCGATTGCTCCGCGCGCAATCACAGTCATCGAGACCGGCATGAGTTGGAAGTCAAAGCGCGAAAACGTCTGGCGGAAATGTGCCGGCAGGCGCATGAAGCGCGTCCCGATCTAATCATAGCGGCGTTCAGCCCGCCGGTTGACAACCACAGGCTCTGCGCGCTCGATCAGGAGCAGGCCGCCGATACGCATAGGTTCCCGACCATTCAGGCCGAGTTGATCCAGCGCCAGCAGATGTATCAGATGACCTGGGAACACCCGTTTCACGCGATCAGACCGAGTTGGCATGGGGTCGACTGGCACGAGGCGGGCGAGGACAACCTCACCAGGCGACCTCTGCACGAACTCTTCCACGCTGAGATGAGTATGATTGCGTGCGGACTTGCTCAGGCAGGCGGCAGCATAGATCTCAAACGGGCCAGACCGCATTTTCTCGAATTCCTGAGGAAACTGTTTGCGTTCAGGAAGCGGTTCGAGCATTATTTCGACACTTACCAGCACGTTTTGGGCTTCCCGGACGGCAAGAGCATAGACGGCTCCGGGCATATTGTTGATGGCTCGGGGTTCATTGTGTTGGTGAACCCGACGGAAGACGATCTGACTGTCAAAATTCCGCTGGATGCGCCCGAGTTGGAGCTGTCGTCGGAGAAGGAGCTTGTTCTCACCGACTGGAGCGGCCTTGAAAGCGGCGGCCCGCTGGGTTCGGCAAAAACCGGCTCTCCGCCGGAGATCGAGCTTACAGGTTTGCAGGTGAGGTATATCGGTGTAAATGTAGGGTAAAGGTAATTGCAGGAAGTATCGCGCTTGTAAGCGAACTCTTAATAGTTGACTTCTAGCCTCTGACTTCTAAATCTGGGAGGGTGCAAAATGCCCGAGTGGACTCTTGTTGCAATAGCTGTTTGTCAGATAATAATCACCGCAACGATCTTTTTGACCGCGGCGGCTCTGGTGGTGGCGGTGTTTATGATCCGAAGCGCGATCAATCGCAAGGCCGATGAAGCCATGGATAAGGTGCAGCCTATCATCAACCAGGTCAGGGCGATGTCCGAGCAGGCCAGGGACACCGTGGATGAAGTCAGCGCCAGGGTCGACTCAATTATGGAGAGAGTCGATACCACAACGCAGAGCGTCAGTGATAAAATCGACTCCATAATGACCAGGGTGGACGGCACGGCCGAGCATCTGTCGGGCACTGTGGAAAGCGTTGCCGGGCAGGTGGACACGACCGTTGGATCCATCATGCACAAGGCCGAAAACACTGTCGATCAGGTGACCGGAAGCGTTACGGGGGTCACGAAGAAAGTCGAGGAGGCAGTGAACCCGCAAGTCGCGGCGGCTGCGAGCATCATCGAGACCGCCACGCGGTGTTATGATCTATATAAAATCCTCTCAAAAAAAGGACATGTCAAACCCGGCGGCGAGTCGGATAATTTACAAGCGCCAGACCAGACCGGTGACAGCCCGGTCTAGCGCCACATAGCTTGATTATTTTGCCGTCTCAGGTTTCTGTTCTTCTTTTGGCTGCTCTTTAGGTGGTTCTTGGTACTTTGGAGTGGTGAAAGTCCACTCAATGGGCTGCAGGTCGTCCGTGGTTGTTATTGTGAATGTGTAATCGAACAGGTTGTCCTTAGGATTTCGCGTTCCGCTGAGAGTGAGAACTGCGTCGGTATCTTTCAAGTATTCCGGCATGCGATGATAAAAGAGTTTCTCGAACTGGCTCCACTGATCCGGTGAGAGAATGCTCAAATCCAGACCGGAACCGGCAAATACCGCCGCGCGCTGAGCCTCATTCAACTGTGCATAGGTTCTCAGCAAATCCCGATTCGGGTATATGACGCCTGTGATGCCGCAGCGCATCAGGTCATCGTCAGGCTCGATATTGATATTGAACTGCTCCTGCGTGAGCGTCGCAATCTGAGCCAGGCCGCCTATATCGAGAGTGCCTGTGTCCTTCAAAGTCTTCTTCCAAGCGTCGATCCATGCCTGCGGAATCTGAGCGCTGCGCTTGCGAAACCAGTTGCGGTCGCGAAGCTCCAGGACGCTGGCGCGTTTATCCCAGTTATAGCGGAAGCTGTCGGCTATTTTCTCAAGAGCGTCCTTTATGGTAATCTCTTCATCGCCGAATTTGGCAAGCCCACTGTCATTTTCAAAGCTGTCGGAGACCACGGCAAACCCGGAAGCTTCGGCAAGGCCGGCTTCAATTTCCGCAAGGACAGATTTCTTGGGTGCCTTGATTTTGGCTTCAAGAGCCGAGTCATCTGGGTGTTTATTGAGAGGCTCGCCGGAATCGTCCTTTTGTATGTCAGCCATTACGGCTGTCATTATGTCATCATCACGGCCTTTCATGACATCGTCGACCGTTTTACCCTCTTCATAGCATTCAGCAAATATACTACCAAACAGATTGGCCAGTTTACTGTTCGGGTCAAGTAGCGGAAAATAGGCGCCATAGTTTCCGAGTCCGAATCCGATACTATTGGGATTGCTGGTAGATGCTTTGCCCAGTTGTATGCTTATGTCTCCGAGCATCATTGACCGCAATGGCGAAGATTGCATATTCTCCAAACCGCCGTTGATCTGGATTGTGATATTGTTCAGATTCTCGATTATGACGTCGGGCAGGGTCACGCAGTCAGATTTGCCGCTCAATTTATTAGCCACATCTCCGAATGTCTGCATGGACTGTAAAATGCTCTGCTGAGCGGCCTCGGGCAAATCGCCTGCATTCAAAGTCATCGACTGGCTACTGGCAATGGATTCAATTGCCGACGGCACTTGCTCGAAGAGACTGACCAGAGGAGACGCCAGGCCGGAAGATGCAGCAAAGTACATGAACGGGTTCTCATTCTTGAGATTTGCTATTTCTTCCGGCGAAAGACTGGCCAGTTTGCCGTAATCGCCAATCATTTTTTCGCGCTTGGCAGCCAGTTCTCTCTGTAAATGTTCTTCTTCGCGCAGAGCCTGGGTCTCAGCATCCAGCAGAGCCTTACGATCCATGTAGAGCCGATATGTTGTCTTTTCGCCCTCACCTGAAAGCAGCCACTTGAACTTCATTACTCTGGAAATCGAACTCATCAGATCGGTGAGGGCAGTGTCCTTGGCGTATATATTCATCTTGCGGTCGCGCACTTGCCAGTCTTTGGAGTTGTAGCCCGCATGAAACTTGACGCCGGTCATATTGGTCATATCCTCGAGAATATCAACCACGGCGCGACGGCTGGCGCTGTAAGTTATCTTCTGAGCAAGACGCGCGTCGGACTTAACGCCGGAATTTACCGAAGGCCCGGCTATAGATGAGTTAGGATCAGTGGTAATCTTTCCCTGCGAATATACGCAATTGGGCATCAGGATAAATAAGGTGAGCATTAAGATTATCGTTCGCATAGGCATTTATTCCTCTCAGGTTGCAGCATTTTCCAATAGATAAGACGCCACAAGTAATCGAATTGTTAATAAAAGACGCATCGGAAGCTGGTATATCGCTCTGCACTCGTTTTGTACCGTCACGCGGAGGGTACAAGCGTCAATAACAACATTTAAGGAGCGCGGTCGACATGGCAAACAAAAAAGCAAAGCAAAAGAAACCCAAACAGATGGACAAGGCATCGGGACAAAAAGGCGGATCGGCATCTTACGAGGATATGGGATCACTGCAGCCCGCGAAAAAGAAACGAAAGAATAAATAAGCGCCCAACCCATTAATCCTTACATGCAGATTGCAAAGAGACTACATATTGCTTGACGCGGGGGCTTTGCTGCAGTAGAATAAATGGGCGCAGGGAAACCCGAGACTATTCGGGCAGCCTGGTCCAGACTTGGCAGCAAGTAGGTCACTAATGTCCCTGGCTCTTGTAATAACGATTATTGTAGTAGCCCTCATATTCGACTTCTTGAATGGCTTCCATGACGCGGCAAACTCAATCGCGACGATTGTCGCGACGAAAGTGCTGTCGCCGTTTCAGGCAGTGCTGTGGGCTGCGTTCTTCAACTTTCTGGCTCCGCTGGTGTTCGGCGTGCATGTTGCCGATACGGTGGGCAAAGTGGTTAACGCCAGCCTGTTTTCATCGCACACAATGTTGCTGATCGCGCTTGCGGGGCTTGCGGGAGCGATTTTTTGGAACATCATAACCTGGTATTTCGGGCTTCCCACCAGTTCTTCTCACGCTCTTATCGGCGGGCTTGCAGGCGCGGGGCTGACTGCCGCCCACTTTTTAACCGGCTCGATGAAGAACGTGCTGAGCTGGGAAAAGATCGACCTGATTGTAATATTCATAGTCCTCTCGCCGCTGCTGGGTATGATTATGGGCTATATCATCCAGGTCATAGTCTACTGGATATTCCACAAGACGGCGCCCTCCAAAGTCGATAATCTGTTCAGGCGGTTGCAGCTTTTGTCGGCGGCGGCGTACAGCATCGGCCATGGCACAAATGACGCTCAAAAGACGATGGGGGTTATCGCGATAATCCTTTTGACCTCGGGGCATTTGCAGCCGATGGCTAACGGCAGCATACCGGTGCCGATATGGGTCAAGCTGATATGCGCTATGGCGATCGCTCTGGGGACGATGTCCGGCGGCTGGCGGATCGTAAAGACAATGGGGCTTGGGATCACAAAGCTGCGGCCGGTCGGAGGGTTCTGCGCTGAAACGGCGGGTGCAGCGACAATCATCGGGGCGTCGCTGGCGGGAATTCCGGTCAGCACTACTCATACTATCACCGGCGCGATTGTCGGCGTTGGAGCCACTCACAGACTCTCCGCCGTGAAGTGGGGAGTGGCTGGAAGAATCGTCTGGGCGTGGGTTTTGACAATGCCGCTTTCAGCGATAATGGCCGCCATTGTATATACTATTATTCACTTCTGTCAGTAATTAAATTTCAGGAAATGGAGCCCGATAATGGGACTGAGAATTATCCCTAAAGAAGAAGCGTTTTTCGATCTTTTCAAGGCGCAGGCGTCTAACGTCGTCGAGGGAGCTATACTCCTAAAGGATCTGCTTGAAGACTATACCGACATCGACCAAAAGCGTATGAAGATTGACAAGGCCGAAAGCTTCGGGGACGAAATCGCGCATAAGATCATCGAAAAACTCAACACCACGTTCATCACTCCGATGGATCGCGAAGACATTCACGCGCTCACATCGGCTCTGGATGACATCTTGGATTACATCAATGCCACGGCTCAACGCCTGCACCTCTATGGCGTGACGTCGATTGGCACAGATGCAAGGGAACTGGCCAACATCATCCTGCGCGCCGCCGAGGAGACCGAGGCGTTGATCGAGAACATGAAGAACCTCAAAGATGTCAAAAGCATGAAGTCGCGTTGGATTGAGGTCAACAGGCTCGAAAATGAAGGCGATAAAGTCAGCCGTGATGCAATCGCCGGGCTTTTTAAGCATGAGAAAGATCCGATTGAAGTCATCAAATGGAAAGAACTCTACGAGCACCTTGAAACCGCTATCGACAAGTGCGAAGACGCGGCGAATATAGTCGAGGCCGTGGCTCTCAAGAACGCTTGATGGGATTTTATTGGGGCTCCGCCCCAAACCCGGCCAGAGACTCTGTCTCTGGACTCTGCAAGGAAACCAGGTTTCCTTGACCTTTTGACTCAGAGTTGAATGATCCCTTAAGGGATCATTCAACTCTGGAACGGGGGTCCAGGGGCCACTTGGCTCTTGGCGAGATCCAAGGGCAGCGACATTGGTGGAAGTCTGAGGGTGAAACCCTCAGGTAAAACTCTCTTCCAGGTTTAGCTTGACACTATCTTTGCTCATTCATATAATGAACTCAATATCCACACAGGCTGTAGGAGTCATGTTGACCTGGAAAGTGCATCTCGCTCGAAAACATCCCACGAAACTTCTGTGCTTGATCGGCATCAGCGCATTTGTGGCAACAACTGCTTATTGGGTTATCGGCAGCCTTGGATCAGTGTTTACGGCTGTGCTGATGATCGCATCGTCCGCCGAATTTATTTTCCCGACAAGATATACGCTGACTCGGGAAAGCGCGGTGTGCAGGACGCTGCTTAAGCAAAGCGAGATTAAGTGGGCGGATGTTCGGCGTTGTTATGTCGACGATATGGGCGTCAAGCTCAGCCCACTCGACAGGCAGTCTCGGTTGGAGGCTTTCAGGGGTGTATACCTCAGGTTTGCGGACAATGAAGCCGGAGTAATCGAGGCCGTGAAGTCTCTGCGGCCCGACGGAAAATAAAATGTCTGGAATTGATATCATTTCGCCGCTGGGCGAGGAAGAACGAGCCTCGCTCATTAACTCCATAGCGGGGAAGATCGTCGCGAGACGTCTGGAGACTCCGGTTGTGCTGTTTCTGGAGATGCACAAGCCGCTGTCTTTTATAGCAAGCCAGACAGCTCTTGTGACAATGCCGTTTTTTGCGCCGTTTATAGGAGCGCAGGGCATGGCGGATTTCAGCAAATTATTGCGGGATCGTGAGAACATTGACCGCCTTATCACTCGTATAGAAGAATTGGCGAACGAGTAAAACAGACATCATAGGAGCCTAAATGGGCGATTATGCAAATGGAGCAGTCTGGATTGTGGAAGGACTGCTGGTCTTCTTTATACTCTTTAAAATATTCTCGGCGCGCCGGGGACGCGAGCTCTTTATCCGGCGAATAGCCGGGCTTGCGTCGCTGGATGATGCGGTCGGACGTGCCACCGAGATGGGCAAACCAATGCTGTTTGCGCCGGGGATCGCGCCGGTTGATATCGTTGGGTTGCAGGCAATGGCGATATTGTATCATATCGTCAGGCGCGCGGCGAAATATGGAACCCGAATAATAACTACGGCTGCCGACCCGGTGATCTACACCGTCGCTGAAGAAGTGACCAAAGACGCTTATGCCGTCGAAGGCGTGCCCGAGCAATTCAACCCCGAAGACGTCAGGTTTCTTACGGATCGCCAGTTCGCGTGGGCGTCGGCGTTTGTAGGAACGATATACCGGGAAAACGTTGCGGCGATTTTCTACTTCGGGTACTTTTTTGCTGAGTCTCTTATTCTCTCCGAGAACGGCCAGATGGCAGGCGCAATCCAAATTGCGGGCACTCCCTCTACCACGCAGATTCCGTTTTTCCTGGCTTCATGCGATTACACGATCATCGGCGATGAGTATTACGCGGCAAGTGCGTACCTTTCGCGAGAACCCACTCTTATGGGCAGCTTGGTGGGGCAGGATTGGGGCAAGCTGATGGTAATTGGTATAATTGCAACCGGCGCGATTGTCGCGACTGTTGTTGCCCTGACATCCGGCAGCCACGCATTGCAGTTCTTACATGACATTGCCCGGGTGCTGCAAACGGGCTTTTTCCGATTCTTCGGCGGAGGGTGTTAGGATGCACGGATCGCTTATGAATTGGCTTGCAGCCCCGAAGCACGGCTGGCAGCTGGCTGCATTTATATTCGGCGGGCTGGGAGTGGGAGCAATCATTCTCGGGTTGATGATGAGCACGCCTGCGCGTTATCGAAAGACCGTTGTGGCGCTGGCGACATTTGTTGCGGGGCTGTTTTACTCGCTTGAATTCCTTATACCTCCGCAGCTTTGGCCTCTCAAGCCGCATCGCAATCCTCTTACTGACGCTCGGCCTTTGGTCGGCGAAGTTCTTGTCGTGGTGTTTAGTTTTGCGCTGCTTTTGGGAGTCTGGAATCTGATTCAGATCCACGGGCATGCCATCGTAAAACGAAGCCATGGTTGGTACAACAGCGCGGCGTTTTTCGTGTCGTTTATCGTGATACTGGCGACGGGGTTTCTCAAGGACGCGCATATTAAAGGCGCAGCCGATGTGTTTACGGTTACATTTAATGGTTTTCTGAACCCGATGGATGCGACTATGTTCTCGCTGGTGGCGTTTTATATAGTTTCGGCGGCATATAGAGCTTTCCGCGTGCGTTCGGTGGAGTCGGCGCTTATGATGGTGACCGCCGCGATAGTTATGCTGGCGCTGGTGCCGGTTGGCGTGCAACTTACCAACTGGCTGCCCAAGACCGGGTTTCTTTCGGTATTCAGACTCGAGAATCTTGGCTACTGGCTTCTGATCTGGCCAAATATGGCGGCGCAGCGCGCAATCGCGTTTGGAATAGGTGTGGGTGCGATGGCGATGGGTCTAAGGGTTTGGTTGAGTCTTGAGAGAGGCAGTTTCTTTGATAAGCAGTTATAGATGAGTATATTCGACAGACTTCAAAAGATTGACAGGCGCATACTTTATGTGTTGTTGGCCCTTGTAATAGTGGTGCCACTGGTGCGCAGGCCGGGCGTGCACCCTCATATCATAGCACGAGAAGTGAGCAGCGCTTATAAAACGCTGGACAATGCGTCGAAGAATAAGATCGTTGTCCTTTCCACTACCTGGAGCGCCAGTACGCAGGCCGAAAACGGTCCACAGACGGAAGCGTTGATGCGGCATCTATTCAAGAATGGAACCAAATTCGTGCTGATAAGCTGGGACCCGGTCGGATCTGAACTGACGTATCGGATGGGCAGCAACATAGCCAAAGAAATGGGCAAGAAATACGGCCGCGACTGGGTTCATCTCGGGTACACTCCATACGCTTCGATAGTCACTGTGACAAGTGGAATGGGCAAAGACTTCCAGAGAATTTTCAAGCGCGACCGGTTCAACACCAAACTTAGCAACATTCCTGTGACTGCAAACGTCAAAGATTACAATCAGATAGGTGCGGTGGCAGACATCACCGGAACAGGTTCACTTCCTTATTGGATGGCTTACTTCAGTGTGCCTAATCACGTACCTCTTATATTTTGCACAACCGCCGTGGGCGCCGCCGAGGCTTACCCTTATCTGGATTCCGGGCAGGTTGCTGGGATGCTAAATGGTGTGATCGGGGCATCGCAGTACGAGACTCTGCTGGGAATGGAAAATGTCCCGACATATTCGGTCGCCGCATCATGGGCGCTTTCCGCGGCTCACATATATATCATTGCTCTGATCGTGCTTGGAAACATCGGTTATCTGGTGGTCTCGCGGTCTTCGAGAGGAGGCCGGCGAAATGGCTGATTGGCTTTCTGCCCACACAGGGGCTATCACTATCTGGTGCGCGGCTCTGTGCACATTCGCCATATACAGCGTATTGTATGCGGAGAACAAGTTCTATAGACTCTTTGAGCACATTTTCCTGGGGCTTGCCACAGGTTACGGTGTATATATCACTTGGTCGGAGTTGCTGCTGCCGAAATGGTGGCAGCCGATGGTGGTCGATGGGCAATGGTACTGGATATTTCCCGGCATACTGGGAAGCATGTTCTTCTTTATGTATAGTCGCAAGCATGCATGGATCAATCGAGTGATATTCGGTCTTATAATGGGGCTTCTCTCGGGCGGTATATTCAGGGAGTTTTACGAGCTTTACTTTCCGCAGATGGGCGCGTCGATGAAGCCTATTGCCGCGCCGGGAATGAGCATCTGGGACAGCCTGAACGTCGTTGTGTTCTATATTATTCTCTTTTCCGCGATGTCGTATTTCTTCTTCAGCTTCGATCACAAGAATGTGGCTATTAAAAAGACTACGTCTGCGGGAAGATGGTTTCTTATGATAGGGTTCGGCGCGATTTTCGGCGCCACCGTCATGGGAAGAATGACGCTGTTTATCGGGCGCTTCAACTTCCTGGTTAACGAGTGGGTTCCACAGGTGCGCAGCGACTGGTCAAGCGGCATCTTCAGGATTGTTGCCGGATTGGCCGCAGTCGCGCTGATTGCGTTGGTGATCCGCAAGTTCCGCCGGACGAACGCTACGGGCGAATAGCCTCACGTTAGACTGAGCTATTGCCGCGATGTTTCATGGTACTCGGCGTCTTCATTGACCGACCATGGGTCAAGTTTCTCGCCGGTAACAAGACTGCGAACAGCAATCACTGAGGTCATCATTGAATGATCCATGTTGTTGTACCTGTGCTGGCCGTTTCGGCCGACGCAGTACAGGCCTTCAATTGATTTGACCCAGTTGATTATTGTCGAGAGGCGCTCACTGTAGCCGGTGTCGTAGACGGGATAGGCTTTGGGCATCCTGACGACATAGCCCTTGTCCAGACTGCCGCCCGCCAGATTTATCTGTGAAAGCTCTTTATATGCCATCTCAACCAGCTTGTCATCGGGAGAGCGCCAGACATCGTCGCCCTCATTGCAGAAATATTCCAGGCCCAGGCACGTCTTTGACTGATCCGGGACCATTTTTGGGCTCCAGTTCTTGAAGTTCTGAATTCTGCCGAGATTGACTTCGGGCGAATGTATGTAGATCCAGTTATCCGGGAACAGAGACTCCGCGTCTAAAACAAGCGATACGGTGAGAAAATCCCTGTATTTCAGGCTGCGCGCGGCGGCGGCGACATCATCCGGCACGCCGTCGATGCCGCAAACCAGCTCGCGCAAAGGCATGGACGAAAAGACATGCGAGCAAGCTATATCGATGTCCGTTCCGTCTGGTTGAGTGGCGCGCAGACCCGTAACATGTCCGTTTTCAACAATAACTGACTTCACGCTGGTGTTCTTCACAAGAGTCCACCCTCGTTCCACCACGGCGTCGGCACATGCTTGCCATAACTGGCCGGGGCCAAACGGCGGGTATCTGAACTCGTCGATAAGCGTTTTTACGACCTTGCCGCTTTTTTGTCCGAAAATGGCATTCCTGACGGCCTCGCCCAGGCTCAATCCCTTGATTCGCTGCGCGGCCCAATCCGCTCCTATTTCGCTGCACGGAATGCCCCAGACTTTCTCTGTGTAAGCCTTGAAAAACATACCATACAGCTTAGCGCCGAACTGATTGGTTACCCATTCCTCGAAGTTGCGCGGGTTGCTGATGGGGTGAGCTTTCGCGAGGCCATAGCTGATCATGCACGCCGCGGCCGTCGTAAAACCCATATTAAAAAGCGCATTGCGGGCGTTGAGAGGATAATCGTAGAACTTGCCGTCATAGAAAATGCGCGAAAGCCGGGGGCGGGTCATCATTTTGCCCGGAAGGATTTCATCCCAAAGAGTCTGAACCTCTGCGGCTTTGGTGAAAAACCTGTGCCCGCCGATGTCGAATCGGTAGCCGTCGCGCTCTTCAGTGCGGGATATTCCTCCAACTACCGAATCCGCTTCGATAATTGTGCCGGCAGCGCCGTGTTTCGCTAACTCGAAGGCCGCGGTAAGACCGGCCGGCCCGCCGCCTATAATTGCAATCTGAGGATCAGACATTCAGTTACCCCCGCTCACTTTGCATGCGCAATTACAATCGAAATTATCCGAACTGCACTTCGATTTCAGATCCGTTAGCCGCGAGCGATTCATCTGAAGCTGCAAGAATCTTAACCATATTAAGCCCGCTTTCGCCCGAACTGCGCGGAGTCTTACCGATTTCACAGCACTCCAGGAAGTGCTTGCACATTACGCTCAAAGGCTCGGCTTCCTGCAGGCGGGGAATGTGGATGTCGCCATAGTGATACGAACACAGGAACTCGCCAAATGTGTCGTAGTGCGGCGGGTTGTCCACGCCCTTGTCGTAAATCTGGATCTTGCCGAGGGTGTCCAGGTCATCGTAGACCAGCATCTGTTTCGTTCCAACCACGCTCACCGTGCGAACCTTGAGCGGATCGACCCAACTCACATGAATCACGGCGCTGGCATCGCCGCAGTTGAGCGTCACGAATGCTGCGTCCTCGACTTTGGGGTGCAGCAGCTTCATACCGACCGTGCGCACGCTCTGGGGCTTCAGACCGGTGGCGTAAAGTATCACCGACAGGTCATGTGGAGCGAGATCCCAGACAACGTTGATATCGCGCTGGAAAATCCCTAGGTTCAATCGAGAGCAGTGGACATAGAGCACATCCCCCAGAATGCCGCTTTCGATGATCTCTTTCATCTTGTTGACCCCGGCGGTGTACTCGAATGTGTGGTCGACCATCAGAACTTTACCGTTCTTCTTCGCCAGATCCACCAGTTCCTGAGCCTGGTCGACTCTGCTTGTCAAAGGCTTTTCCACAAGAACATGCTTGCCGGCCTCCAGAGCCTTTTTAGCTAGAGGATAGTGAGCGGAAACATGCGTGCACACCGCGACGGCGTCTATGGTCGGGTCGCTGATTATGTCGTCGAAGCGCGTGGTTGTTTTGACGCTCGGATAAAGACGGCTCATGTGCGCAAGGCGCTTTTCGTCCATATCGCAGCACACGGCCATCTCGCACGTGGGAATCTGATTGAAATTGCGAATGATGTTGGGTCCCCAGTAACCCGCCCCAACTACGCCTAATTTAATACCCATTAGTTCTCCCTCGAAATTTAGTTCACAAATTTGTATTTAATCAGCGTCCAGATCGCTTCGACCCCATCAGTCCACCGTATTTTCTTTCCATCTGCGGCGGTTCTACCCACATAGTTTATTGGAACCTCAGCGATTGCGATGCCTCTCTTGCGCAGTTTTGACGTTATCTCAGGGCAAAACTCGAACCGTTTGCACTTGAGAGCCAGACTCTTAATTATATCCGTCTTAAACGCTTTGTAGCAGGTGGCCTCATCAGTGATGTGGGCGGAATACAACAAATTGGCAGTCCAGGTCAGCAGGTAATTGGCAATCCTGTTTTGAAGCCGCATGCCGCTAATGCTTCCCTTGAAACGCGACCCGTATACAACGTCGGCCTTGCCGTCTATGATCGGTTTGATGATCGAGCTATATTCTCTTGGGTCGTATTCGAGGTCGGCATCCTGAATGATGACGATATCGCGCGTGACATAACCCAACCCCGCGCGAATTGCAGCGCCCTTGCCCGTGTTTTGCGCAAGCGAGTGAACGATGATCGAACCGTCGCTATTATAGTCAGCGAGAATTTTGCGGGTGTCGTCGGTGGAGCCGTCATCGACTACAATAATCTCTTTGACGAAATCGCCTCCCTGCTTTACCGCCTCGAGAACTTGCCGAATATGGTCAGACTCATTGTGGCACGGAATAATTACCGATAGTTCCAAATCTCACCTTGCAGGACACATAGATCAACAGGCTCCGCGTCCTACTATCGCCTTTGTGATCGTCCTAAGCATTATCCGTATGTCCAGTATGACCGACTGGTGCTCAAGATACCATATATCCATCCGCACGCTTTCGTCGAAGGTCACCCTGCTGCGCCCGTGAATCTGCCACCAACCCGTGATGCCGGGCAGCCCCTGCAATCGACGGCGGTGCCAGTCCTGGTAGAGGTCTACCTCATACGGTATATGGGGTCTCGGGCCGACCATGCTCATATCGCCCTTGAAAACGTTCAGAAGCTGGGGCAGTTCGTCCAGACTGGTGCGTCTGAGAAACTTGCCGACGGCCGTGACGCGGTCGTCACCGGTCATTTTATAGATTTTTTTGCCGCTATGGAATTTCTTCAGACCTTCTTCGTCACCCTCGATAAAGAGTTTTATGTATTGCCGGTGCGAAGTGTCATCGCAGCCCACACGCATGCTGCGGAACTTGTAAAACGTAAATTCCTTGCCGCCTCTGCCTATTCTTGTCTGCTTGAACAGCACCGGCCCGGGGCTGGAAAGCTTTATCAGCAGAGCTACAATACCAGCCAAGGGCGCTGCCAATATCAGACATACGGATACAGCAATGATGTCCAGAATACGTTTTGACTTGTATGGCCTGATTTTTATCACGCTTTGAACCCGCGTGTCCTTTTCCTTCGCAGCGGTGCCTTCCACCGTTGCCATGATACTTCTCTTTCTCCTATTCCTCACTTCCGACCAGAGACTGCCGCTCTTACGGCGGCTTTAGTAATAGTGCTAACGAAATAGAACTCCAACTAAACACTTTCTTTTATGATTCGCGCTGCTTCGGCCACTTGTTCCGGCGTCAGTTCCGGGAACATCGGGATCGAAACAATTTGCTTTGCGTAATTCTCGACAACCGGACAATCGCCTTCCTTGCCGCCAAGGAAGCTGAACGCAGGCTGAAGATGCAGCGGCAGCGGATAGTGAATAGCGCAGCCGCAGCCTTTCTCCTTGAGTTTGGCCATAAAGGCGTCTCTGTTAGATGTCC
This sequence comes from bacterium, assembly GCA_021372295.1. GTDB lineage: Bacteria > Armatimonadota > UBA5829 > UBA5829 > UBA5829 > UBA5829. Next base: position 57,477 of record JAJFUS010000046.1, read on the forward strand.
GAATCACGTATACATAGTACGAGTGCTGCGCGTAAGGTTTCTCGATCGGCAGCGTCAGCCCGTCGACGTCACTCAGCAGCTCCTGATATTTCTTTGCGTGAGCGCGCCTCGCCTCGACCCACTTGTCCAGACATTTGAGCTTTACCCTCAATATGGCCGCTTGCAAGCCATCCAGCCTGGAATTGTAGCCGATAATTGCATGCTCGTACCAGGTGGTGCGGCCGTTGTCGCGCAGAAGCTTGAGCTTATCGGCTGTTTCGTCGCTGTTTGTGAGTACGATCCCCGCGTCGCCGTAAGCGCCCAGGGTCTTGCTGGGATAAAAACTGAAGCCCGCTGCGTCGCCTATCGAACCGACTTGTTTGCCTTTGTAATGCGTGCCATGCGCCTGAGCGCAGTCCTCGACGACTTTCAGACCGCTGTTTCGCGCGATATTCATGATCGCGTCCATGTCAGCGGGATGGCCGTAAAGGTGGACGGGCATGATGGCTTTGGTCTTGTCGGTGATCGCGGCGCTGATCCTGGCGGGGTCGATGCAGTACGTCTCGGGGTCGCAATCGACGAAGACCGGGGTTGCGCCCGCATGAGAGACGGCTGCCGCTGTGGCGATAAAGGTGTTTGAAGGCACGATGACTTCGTCGCCGGGGCCGATGCCCAGCGCCAGCAGCGCCAAAAACAGCGCTTCAGTGCCGTTTGCCACGCCGACGCCATGCCTGGCTCCGCAGTAGGAGGCAAACTCTGCCTCAAACTCTTTCATTTCGTCGCTGAGAATAAACGCGGTGTTGTCGCAGACCCTCTTAATGGCGGTCTCGACCTCGGACGCGATTGTTTTGTGCTGCGTTTTCAGGTCGATAAGGGGAACCATGTATACCTCTATTCTTGTCGGGGTTTTGAGGAGCCAGATAGAAGTATATCTCTATACGGCCTATCTGTCAACCCGGACTGGCATTTGAGATCGTGTATGGAGCATATTACGCGGCATGGGTTGCCGACAACCACCGATCCGGGAGGAATGTCCTTATTTACAACCGTACCAGATCCGATGACCGAGTGCGCTCCTATGCGAACGAACGGGAGAATCGTGACGTTGACGCCTATCTCGACCCCTTCTTCAATATGGGGCCCGCGCATACATTGGCCGGAAAACTCGCATCCTGGGTGAATGTCGTTGGCGATGGTCACGCCAGGAGCCATGAACGCATTGTCCTCGATGACCGTAAACTGCGCGATGTAACAGTTGCAGTGAATCTTGACGTTGCTGCCTATTTTGCAGCCGTAGTCTATTGTGGTGCAGTTCCAGACATTGAAAGCGTCGCCGATCTCATTTTCTTCCCTGATCGTGACGTTGTGACCCGTGGCCAACCGGTTTCCGATGGTTGTGCCGCCGTAGATTACCGTTCCGAACCGAATGCAGGCATCGTCACCTATGCGAAGCGTGTGGTCGCCTATTTTGCGGCCGGTTTTGTAGCCCAGTTTAACGCATTCGTCGATGACGGCGTCCCTGCCGAGTATGACAGGTCCCAATTGTTGCATATTCTCGCTCATATAATATCCTCCATGCAGCGGCGGTTTGGGTCAACAGTTCCTATACGTCATCATTACCCCTAAAAGATTCCCGCCAGAGCGGAAATCGGAGGCGCATGCTCCTTTGATCATTCCTCAACCGAGCGAAGTGCCCGACCGGAGACACTAACGTCTGAGTAACATTATGGTGACAGGAATTGCCCATATACCGTTCATTTTGCCGGTGGTGTGCGCTCCGAGAACCCATCCGGTCTGGCCGTTATAGCCACCAGACACCGTAACACAGGAATATCTGCCGTACGGACGCCAACCTGCCGCAGTGTTGATTTGGAACCCGTCGTATTCGGTGGCCAGAGAGATGTAGTTGTTTACCGGTACCGAAACTCCACCAAACGGTCTGTCCAGGAATCGTCCGGCTCCGTAACCGGCTGTAACGTAAACGCTTTTACCGGAAACATGTACATTTTTCGTTGCAACGCCGTAATAGCCGACCCCCGTATTGCACGTGTCGCCGAAGTCGGCTTCTTCTTTGTTGAGGATATCCTGCGCTCCGATGGCAATCGCCGGTGTGGCGCCGGACTCCTTCACGATTTGCAGTTGAGCGCTTAAGACCTTGCTGTCGTCAAAGATCAGAGAGCTCACGGCCATCCCGGATCCATAGAATCGAGGCCATGTTCCAAACCCGAAACCGATTGTTCCAGTGCCGTTTTTCCAGTTTGGGTCGCTCTTATTGTCGTTAACAAACTGCCCGGCATACGCGCTCAGTTCAACGTAGTCTTTTCCTGGAGTATAGGCAACGGGGATGTTTATCTGCATCGCGCCCGCGCCGTCAGGTTTGCCGTCGCTGTCGAGAGCCATACCGCTTCCCGGCAGAGGAGCGACGTTGACATACTGCGGAGCGGGCTGCTTCATTGCGTGGGATGCCGACCCGAACAGCAAAAGCGCAAGCAGTCCCCCGCTTATGGTAAGACCGTTCATATACGCGATAATCCTCCCAGAACCCGGTTCTTTATGGACTTTGTTATAGCCGCCGCATCCATTTCGTAGCGCGCGCGCAAGTAATCCTGTGATCCGACAATGCAGGAAAATCCTGCCCTGAGGCCGATCCTGTGAAATACGCCGGGGTTCAGGCCCATCTCCAGACACGCCTCGGCTACAGCGCCTCCCAGGCCCCCGTCCACTGTATTTTCCTCCACCGTGATGATGCCGCCTGTGGTATTGCATGCATCGGCGATGGCGGCCAAGTCCAATGGTTTGATTGTGTGCATACTGACCACCCTGCACGAAATTCCCGCCTCAGCCAGCGCATCCGCGGCCTTTATGGCCTCTCCCAGAATTCCTCCGCAGGCTATGATAGTAATATCGGAGCCGGCTCTCACTACACGCGCTCTGCCGAGTTCGAACCGCTCACCCGGCGCATGCGAATCGGGCGCCGAAGACTTGTCCAACCTCAAATAGCACGCGCCGGGCGTTTTAATCAACTCCTCGACCACTTCTCCGGCTTCCCACTTGTCTGACGGCACGACAACCGTGATATCCGGCAGTGAACGCATAATGCCGATATCCTCTGTGGCGTGATGTGAAATTCCGAGCGAACCATAACTGAACCCGCCTCCCACAGAGACGATCTTCACATTAGCGCCGTGGTAACACGCATCGTTTCTAATTTGCTCCAGGCATCGAAGGATCGGAAAATTGCCTATCGAGTAGGTGAACACGGTTTTGCCGACCATAGCCAGCCCCGTGGCAAGGCCGGTCATGTTCTGTTCGGCGATCCCCGCATTGATGTATCGCTTAGGAAACTTTTCTTGAAATTTAGTCAGCACACCGAAACCGAGGTCACCCGTAATCAACATTATGCTCGGGTCTTCCTGGGCAAGCTGCATTAACCTGGCAACGAATGTATCTCTCACGACCGGCTCTCCAGTTCCTTCATTGCAGCCTCGAATTCCTCGCCCCGCGCGGTTCGGTAGTGCCAGAGCACGGAGTTTTCCATAAACGAAACTCCCTTGCCCTTTGTGGTATGGGCTATGACGCAGGTCGGCCGGCCGGCTTCCTTTGGTATCGCGAGCAGTGCATGTCGGAGTTGATCGTGGTCATGACCATCCGACTCGACCACATTCCAGCCGAAACTGCGCCACTTGTCCGCAAAAGGCTCCAGCGCGACCGTATTGCGCACCCAATCCATTGCCTGCATTTTGTTATAGTCGACAATTGCGACCAGATTGTCCAGACCATGATGGGACGCGAACATAATCGCCTCCCAGTTCGACCCTTCATCGCACTCGCCGTCGCTCAGCAGCACAAATACTCGAAATGTGTCTCCGTCCATCTTTGCGCCAAGCGCCATGCCCGTTCCAACCGACAGCCCATGACCGAGCGAACCAGTGGAAAGATCTACGCCGGGTATCCTTTTGTGAGACACGTGCCCGCTCAAGTCCGAACCGTTCTGGTAGTGGGTCGAAAGCTTTTCCACCGGGAAGAATCCGCGCTCGGCAAGCGTCGCATAGACGGCGGCGCCCGCGTGCCCTTTACTCAGGATAAACCTGTCGCGATCCGGCTTTTGTGGATTCTTCGGATCGACATTGAGGATATCCGTATACAGGACGGCCAGGATGTCGGCGATGGACAGCGCCGAGCCGATATGAGAACTGCCGCCGCTGCTGGTCATGCGCAGCGCGTGCATACGCACCTTGTTTGCCAGTATTTGCGTGGAAATCATGCGGCTTGTCTCCTTTCCTGCGAGACGATTGTCATTATCGGTTCAAAGCGTCAATCTTCGCCCTAATGATAGCACACCGCATGCCCGGTTCGTCAAGGCAGGAGTCCAGTTCTGCGAGAATTACCTAAGGGTTGCAACCTCTGCCATTTGGATTGCGCCGGGGCCGCGGGCTCCAGACCAGGGATTGGGGCAGAACCTCAAGAAAATTCCGCAAGATTGAACTATTACCCGGCACATTTACTGATAGACTGTCGAGGTGTCGTTATGCTATTCTTTGTATATATGAAGCAACCGGCAGTTGACTGAGCGGCGATGATCCGGGCTCTTAGCTCTCCACTCTCTGCTCTCAGCTATTTTGTGAGGCACGAGCTTGAAAACCAGGACAATGATGATAATGCCCGCCAATATCGTTTTGCTGGCCGTGGGGCTGGCGGACCTGGTGACGACATTATTCTGGCTGGCTACCGGCCGTGTCATTGAGGTCAACCCGATTATGGCGGCAGTGCTGGACACCGGGGTCTTGCTGTTCGTGCTGGTAAAGCTGGCCACTCTCGGGGCTTATATAGTCGTGATGGAATGGTATCGACGGCATCGCAGCCCGGCTTTCGCCAAAGCAATGGGCAATTTCACCCTCATTGCATACCTGTGCATATACGCTGTGTCGTTTTATTCGGTCAACCATAGTTACTTCCTCGGATAAACACTTCGACCACAACTAATTTCCCTCCCCTTGCCTGCCGATATAGATAATGGCTCGGCACGTCTGCGCGAGCCGGATAAATAGGCATGCTTGGTCATCAAAACAAATTAGACACTACAGCCAGGGTCGGACTCGACATCGGCCACCACACAGTGAACGGGGTCGAGGTGGTCGAGCGCGCCTCGGAGATCGTGATCCGGTCTGCGGGCAGCGCGGCAATACCCGGGCTGCGCTCGAAACAAGACCTGCCGGAACCGTCGGCAGTCGCTCATGCCATTAAGAGCTTGTGGTCGTCGGCAAGGTTCGCGTCGAGAAAAGTCGTGCTGGCTCTTCCCCCGACCGCCGTCTATATGAAATGGCTTCATCTTGAGGCGGCGGACGAAGAAGAACTGGAACAAACCGCGTCGGCTGCGGCTTCGCGGGGCGCTCCGTTTCCAGCCGGTGATGCGATAACTGACTATCGAATACTATCGTGGCGCTGCGCCGGGTCGAGAAAAGTGTATTTCACGCTTCTTGTGGCCGCATCGGCTTCAATCATGGAGGACATGCTCAACACTGTCGAGAGCGCCGGTCTGGAACCTGTAGCGGTGGACATAGGCGTAGCAGCGGCTGTCAGAAGCGCGTCTTCGCGGACACAAGCGTCGGGAATACTCTGGAGCGGGCAGCCTAAAGCGCACTGCATAATGGGCGCGAAGAACACCACCATAGCGGTGATCCGCGAAAACGCGCTCGAGTTCGCGCGTACTGTGCCGGTGGGCGGAAACGACTTCACCGAACGCATCGCCGAACATGCGGGGCTGAGTTGGGCGGAAGCCGAGAAGATAAAGATGGCCCCGGGCGTTCGATTGAACGGAGAATGCGCCATGGTGGCATCCGGCGGCAGCGGAGAGATTCGAGTGCCCTGCGAGCAAGTGGTGGGCCGGTTGGCGCGGGAAATTCAGCGCTCGCTGAAATTTTTCAAAAGCCAATACGCCGAGGGAAGTTATCTGGGCATGATCGGCGGCACTACTGCAAGCGGCGGCGGCGCTCTGCTGAAAGGGCTGGATTCCTGCCTGCAGGATCACGGCATTGAGATCAATGGCATAGTGAACCCGTTCGCGGGGTTTTCGGTGGCCGCCGAATCGGGAGGCGTTCAGGATGTCGGCGACAACGCGGCGGCATATACAACCGCAGTGGGTCTTGCGACCGCGGACTACTGGCATGCTGCCCGCGATGAAGATTTGGAGGCGGTGGCTTAGAAATGAGACCATTTAACCTCGCTGAAATGAGAATAGCGGAGCGCGGCTTTTGCAGGCAGCACATCAACCGTCACCTGCGGGCGATTATGCTGCTGATCGCGGTTGCGTTGTGCGTTGCGGTCGGATCGCAGGCGTGTAGGCAGACGATCATGAACAAGGCCACTCGCGTAAAGTCCGAACTGGCCGGGGTTCAGCAGAAACGTGTCGCAATCAAGCGGCGCACCGCCGGTGTGGACGCTCGCCTGAGCCAGCGTGGGTGGCAGAGACAGCTCGCCGCCGGAAGCAGGCAAAAACTGAAAATGATGGAGTCCGTGACCGCGTGCGCGCCGGATGACGTTTGGTTGAGCGCGATAGAGAGTTCACAGGAGAACGCAGGGTTGTTGATACAAGGCCAGGCGGCGACGGTCGAGTCTATGACGGTGTTTATCGACAGGTTGAAAACCGACGCTGGTTTCAAAGAGGTCCGGCTCACCAGCGCCAAGATCGCAGGGCAAAACGGGTCATCATTCGTCGATTTTTCGCTGGAAGCGCGTGAGGCGTTTAATATCAAATGATTAATTCGAGACTATATACATCGGAAAATGTGGGTCGAGCAAACTCCGCCAAAATCGGGACGGCCGCGCTGACGCTGCTGGTATGCGGTTATTTGATCGTGACCAGCGCGTTGAGCGCCAGGGATATATGGGGCGCGGACAGGGCGCTTCACAATGAGAGAAGCGCGGCCGCGAGCCTGAGCCGCGAGGCGGGCGAAAAGCGCATCCGGGATTCCAGAGAGCCGCAGCCGATGCCGGGCGGAGTGGAGATATTCGCTCTCGCGTTTTCCCGGTGGGCGGCAGCCGACGGCGTCAGGATCGAGTCCATGATGCCGGAGGGCGCGCCTGTGGAGTCTGAAGTGTCGTTCGGGGACGTGAAGCTCGGCAAATGGAATGCAAACAAAGTCCGAGTAGAGGGAGAGGGGGCTTACCCGTCACTGATGAGTCTGCTTGACAGGCTCAAAGATCCGGGGATGCCTGTGCAGTTGGAGTCGTTTTCGATCCGGGCAGCCGACAACCGCGCGGGGACGGTGAGCTTCAATCTGGTGCTTACGGTATATGAAAAGAAAAGCGGGACAACCTAGATGGCTTTGATAAAGACAGACCCAAGCCAGACTAAGACGGTTATCGCACTGCTGGTCGCTCTTGCGGCGGCCGTGAGTGTAACAGTGGCGCGCGTGAATCATGCGTCCGCGCCGCCAAAGGCCGCGGCGAAAGCAAAAACCGAGGAATCGGGAAGGGCGGAGGCGTGTGTCGTGACGAGTCTCGACCGTGATCCTTCGCGCAATCCGTTTGCGAAGCCGCGCTCGATCGGATCGACTTTAAAAAAAACGGCAAGGGTATCTCGCGGCACGATGAGCATGTCAGGCGAAAAGATTAAAGTCAGTCCGTGGCGGGTGGATAATGTCGAGATAATGAGACAGGACGCCGCGCCTGCAGCGACGCCAATGGCGTCCGAGGAAAAATCGCCGCCTGTCTTTGAGCTGATGGCCACGGTGAAAGGCACGCACAGCTACAGCGCGGTTATGCGAACTGACGGGTCGCAGACCCGGGTCGTGGAGGTTGGCGACAAAATGAACGGCGGATTCAAAGTCGTGAAGATCGAACCCGACCGCGCGGTTCTCACCGACGGCAAAGATACCGTCAGCGCCGTCAGGCCGACGGGCAGCGGAGAGCGGAAAGCGGAAAGCGGAGAGAAAAATGCGCTATAGACAAATATTATGTATACCTGCCCTGGTGGCGTATATCGGGCTGGGTTTTGCGACGATATGCCCAGCGCAGAATAATATCGGGTTGTACGACGTCGACTCCAGCAGCACCGACATCAAGTATGTACTCGAAGCTCTGGCGCGGAGGTCGGGCGCGAATATAGTCGTCAGCCCCGATATTGCGGGCGATGTGTCGGTGCACCTCAAGCAGATGACCATCGACTCGATCCTGGAGCATCTGGCGAAGGTGCAGGGGTTCGCCTGGCAGAAAAGCGGAGACACTTACCTGGTGGCGGACAAGGAAAGGTTTGCGAAACCGGTAGAGGCTGCGCCGACTCCCGACGTGCAGACAGTTGTCTGGCAGTGCAAAAACAGCAGACCCTCAGATATGGCTGCCGTTATCGCCAAAATTCTGCCCGATCTTAAAGCAATTGAAGGGCCCAATCTTATATCGCCGTCACTTGGGTCGGGCGGAATGTCGTCCGACTCGGACACTTTGTCCTCCGATTCGTCGACCTCAGGTTCCGTCGTATCAAAAAATAACAGTTCCACTCTGATTTTGATGGGCAAACCTTCCGACATTGCTCAAGCGATGGACATACTCACTCAGCTGGACGCGCCGCGCAAGCAGGTGAATATTGAAGTGTCGGTCGTCGAGCTGAGCAGCAATTTTGATAAGGAATTGGGCACGGAGTGGTCTTGGAACGACATCAACCTGAGCGAGGATACGTCTACCTCAGGAATATGGTTCGGCAAATATACCAAAGACGCAACTAATATCACCTCCACCGTATCGGCTCTGATTAAAAATGAGAATGGCAAGTTGCTTGCTAAGCCGAACATATCCGTGCTGGACAACGAGACGGCCGAAATTCTGATCGGAGAAAAGCTGCTTTTTCCGAAGATCAGCAGCTACAGCGACAACGGCACTCCGATTTATGACAAGGACGAAGAGAAAGTCGGCATATATTTGCAGATCGCTCCCAAAATTGCGGGCGACTCTGATATAGTGCTCTCACTGTATCCGCAAGTTAGCCTGGTAAGCGGTTATCTTGAGACGGATTACGCCAGTTATCCGCAGATAAGCACCCGCGAGGCAAGGACCACGGTTTCGGTCAAGAACGGCTCGACTCTCGCGATTGGCGGTCTCATTCAGGACGACGAGATCAAGAGCTCGTCCAAAGTCCCGATTTTGGGTGACCTGCCGATAATCGGTTCATTTTTCCGCCACTCCAGCACCACCAAGGAGCGAACGGAAATAGTAATATTTCTGACCCCAAAGATTGTAGAGGACAACTGAGGTGTCCGGTGATTGACAACACGCTGACATCCGTCTTCATTGAGCAGGGCGTTATAACGGGAAAAGAGCTGGACGCGGCGCTGGCGATGCGAACGGATGTCGCTGAGGACATCGGCGAATTCCTGGTGCGGCTGCAGATGATCTCCGAGCGCGATCGGGTGCGGTGCGTCGGAATTCAGCACGGAATACAGTTCGTCGAACTCTCCGGGCCGGAGATGGACGCGGAAATCGCTAAGCTCATTCCTCATGCAATGGCTCTCAGATATAAAGCAATTGCCGTCGATAGAACGCAGGACGTTATCAAGGTCGCGATGGCCAACCCACTCGACGTTCAGGCAATTGATGATATAGCACAGGCCACGGGTCTGGAGCCGATCCCGCTTATAGCCGTCGAAGACGACATACTCGAAGCCATATTCCACTGTTTCGGCGCCGCGGGAGACATCAGCGATATTATAGTCGAGGCGATTAAAGACGCCGACGCCGAAGTCAAAATTCGTGAAGATGAACCCGAAGAGAGTGACTCAAACGTCGCCGAACTCAAAGACCTGGCGGGCGGCGCGCCTGTGGTGAGGCTCGTCAACGCGATGATCGCCCGAGCCATTGCCGAAAGAGCCAGCGACATACACATAGAACCTGAAGCGGGCCGCATGCGCGTGCGCCTTAGGGTCGATGGAATCTTGCACGAAGTGATGACCGTCCCCAAAGATTTGCAGTCGCCCGTGATCTCAAGAATTAAAGTGATGGCGGGGATGGACGTCGCCGAAAGAAGAGCGCCTCAGGATGGGCGAATCACGCTAGTTGCCCGCCCGCAGGAGTATGACTTCAGAATATCGACATACCCGGCGGTTCACGGCGAAAATGTGGTTGTGCGCGTCCTTGAAAAGAGCGCCGCGCAGATTACTCTGGACAAACTCGGGCTTGGGTCAAAAGTGGCTGAAGATTTCGCTCGCATGACCCATGCGCCGTATGGAATGATCCTGGCGTGCGGGCCGACCGGCGCGGGCAAAACGACGTCGCTTTACGCCGCCTTGAATACCATCAACAGTCCCGAGCGGCACATTATTACCATAGAAGATCCGGTGGAATATCAATTGCCGGGGGTTGTGCAGGCGAACGTTAATCGCAAGGCTGGGCTTACTTTCGCAACGGGTCTGAGGACTATGGTCAGGCAGGACCCGGACGTGATACTTGTCGGGGAAATTCGCGACTCCGAGACCGCCGAGATTGCAGTGGAAGCGGCTCTTACCGGACACCTGGTTCTCTCGACCCTGCACGCGAACGATTCGTCGGGCGCGGCGGCTCGTCTGATCGACATGGGCGTGGAGCCGTTCCTGGTGGCGTCGTCCGTGGTGGGATTGCTCTCACAGAGGCTCGTCCGCACGATCTGCACCAGGTGCGCGACGCAGTTTGTGGTCACCGACGAACTGCTGTCTCAGCTCAAGCTCGATATATCGGCGTCGGAGCTTAGCGGCGCGATGAAGGGCGCGGGCTGCGAGCAGTGCGGCCGCACCGGATATAAAGGCCGGATGGGAATTTACGAACTCCTTAAGATGGACGACGACATACGCGCGGCGATTATAGCCCGGTCTTCGGCTGCCGCGATACGTCAGATTGCAATGAACAAGGGAATGATGACTCTGCGGCAGGATGCGCTTGAGAAAGTAAAGCAGGGTCTGACGACTATTGAAGAAGTCATGCGCGTTACTACGGAATGAGATATTGGGGCTCCGCCCCAAACCCGGCCAAAGGCTTTGCCTCTGGACTCCACAAGGAAACCAGGTTTCCTTGACCTTCTGACTCAGAGTTATATGCTCCCATATGGGAGCATATAACTCTGGAACGGGGTCTGGAGCCCGTGGCCCTAGCGGGATCCAAGGGCGGAGGCCCTTGGTCAGGAGTTCGAGGGTGAAACCCTCAATAAAGGAAACAGCATGCCGGTATATGCTTACAGAGCTATAACGTCTTCGGGCGGGATGAGAGACGCTAGGATCGAAGCGGCGTCGGAGTCTCAGGCTAAGGCGCTTCTTCGTAAGAAGGGCGAACAGGTGCTTCAGATCAAAGCCATGGCGGTCGAGCAGACGGCTGAACAATCTGTCCGCCTTAAGAAAAAGTCGTCACCCGATGAAGTCGCGGGCGCTATCAGGCAAATGAGTATTCTGGTGCGAGCAGGGGTTCCATTAGTCGAAGGGCTGAAGGGGTTGGCCGAGCAGGCTCGATCACAGACATTGAAGACCGCTATGGAAGACATTACACTCAGCGTAAGTCAGGGAACCAACCTCAGCGACGCATTCTCCAAACACCCTGCTCTATTTCCTACTCTCGCGGTGGAGATGGCAAAAGTCGCCGAGGCGGGCGGCAATTTGTCGGAAGCTCTCGAAAGATTGGCCGATCACATGGAGACCGGCGCGGAGATCGGACGTAAGATCAAGGCGGCTCTGGCGTATCCGGTGGTGGTAATGATTATCTCGGTGGTGACAGTAATAGTGATGGTCACGTTCATTTTGCCGAGATTCATGAAACTTTTCGACCAGATGGGCGCAAAACTACCCTGGACAACCAAAACCCTGATGACTATCAGTCACGCGACAATTACTTACTGGTATTTGTTTATACTGGGAGCGGTCGGGATATTTTACGCGGTGCGGCAATATAAAAACAGCGCGGCAGGCAAGCGAAAACTGGATCAAATTGCGCTGAAATTGCCCATAGTCGGCGATATTGTCAGCAAAGTGGTTCTAAACCGCGTGCTGGCGTCTATGTCTACATTGCTCTCCAGCGGAGTTCCCATGGTAAAAACACTGGAGACATCCGCCGCGGCTGCCAATAATGAAATAGTTAAAGAAGCTTTGCTACAGGCAAGGAAAGATGTGGCAGAGGGAAGCGCGACATCACAATCGTTGAAGACCACGGGGGTTTTTCCGCCGTTGGTGCTTCAAATGGTGGCCAGCGGGGAGAAAACCGGCGAACTTCCGGCTATGCTTGAGTATATATGCACCATGTATGCTCGGGAAACCGACGCCAAGGTGAAATCCCTCACTTCAGTCATCGAACCGATTATGATAGTCGTGCTGGGTATGATCGTAGGTTTTATAGCTATGTCGGTCATCGTACCGATATATTCTTTGGTCGGTGGAGTTAAATAGCCTGACCCGACCAAAACACAAAAAAGGGAGGTCTGTCGAAATGCATCATCTTATGGATAGGGTCAGGAGTAAGCGAGGCTTTACGCTTGTCGAACTGCTTGTCGTAGTAGTCGTGCTTGCCGTCCTGGCCGCAATCGTCTTGCCGAAGTTTATGGACTCTGGTAAGCGAAGCAAGGAATCGGCTCAGGCGAGCGACCTGAAGATTATTCGGAATGCCGTGCAGCTCTTCTACACGGACACGGGTTATTATCCGGCGACTCTGGACGATCTCACTCAGGAAGCAGCTGCCAGTGTTAAGGTCTATGACAGCGGTTCCGCAGTAACTCTGCCCACGGCAAGCGATTACCACGGCCCTTACCTGCAGGAAGTGCCGGATGACCCGGTGTCGGGTTCCGCATTCGCCTACACCAATTCGACGGGCAAGGTAGAGGCGCCTTAAGCGCTGAATTCGCAAATGCCCCAGTCATTTAGCACAATTAGAAACGGCGGCTTTACCCTCGTAGAGGTGCTGGCCGCCGTTGTGCTTTTGTCCATTGGGCTGTTGGCGGTGCTTTCGGCTGGCAGCGCAGCACGCGAGACCCGGCAGCGCGCCGTTTATTTGTCTATTGGGCGAAACGCGGCTCAAAGCGCAATCGAGCATGCGCGCAGCAATCAGGACTACACACTGCCCTCTTCCACGGTCACCGGCCTGCCCTCGGGCAATAGCATCGTACTTGCCGCCGAATTGATCGCGGGTTCTTATGGAGATGCCAAAATCAAGCATGTTTGGGTCACAGTTACCTGGCCTGAAGGCTCCGGCACGCGCAAGGTGTTTTATGAGACTTATATCTCGCCGGAATAGACTTATGGCGCGCCCTTCGGGCTTTACGCTGGTCGAACTGATGATCGCGGGAACGGTGTCGGCGCTGGTGCTTACATCCATCTGCGGGATATACTTTGCCGTCGCGCGGGACTGGGAACGAGGAAAGGGCGAAGCCGACGCTCTTATGGCAACTTCGACGGCGTGCTCTCGTTCGGGCGATTATATATCGCAGGCGATGAGCGCCTATCCTTACACCCGGTTTACAGAAAATGACACCCTTATATTGACTATGCCGCTGGATACGGCCTACGGCTCTTACGTGCCTACATGGGTGGACGGCAAGCTCCAGACGCAGAGCGGTGACCGGCTGGTGTTTTATCTGTCGGATTCCACGGGAAGCATTTCCAGAAATGGAGACATCCTGTGGAAAGGTACCTTGAACTGTTGGACTTATGTTGTGACCCCGGACTCCGGTTGGAGTCTTTACTCCGGCGATAACTCGGGAAAAATAACGCCCTTGTGCCACATTCGATTCGATGTCACTGAAGGTGACGACCGTACCCGCGTGGGTATTACCGCGAAGTCCGCGTATACGATTTTCACCGGCGAAAAGTCTCTGCAGCAGAATGCGACTTTCTGCTTGAGAAATTAGAGGATTGCATGGTAAATCGCGGACACAATCGGGGAGCGGCATACGTACTGGCTCTCACGACACTGCTCGTGGGGATCACGCTCGCGCTCGCGATGCTCCGATCATCCAGTGGCTGTTATATAGCCGAGAACACTCGTCTGAAAAAACAGGCGGCGGTCGATCTGGCTGAAGCCGGAGTGGACTATGCCTATTGGCAAATCCATTACCAGTGCCGGAAGCTGCCGCACACAGCCGACCTCACGCTGACTTCCGGGACTGTCCACATAGCGGCCACGGATGATGGCGACAGGGAAACCTCCACAATGCTCGTGACATCGACCGGCACATGCGGCAAACACAGTCACACCATCAAGCGCGTTGTGGCTGGTTTGCTGCCGTATCATTACGCTCTGTGTGTAAAAAGCAGCATCATAGAGGCCGATGCCATAATAAACAGCAACGGCACCGGAGGAGTTCGCACAAACGGACTGATCTGGCTCACCAACTATGGCAACACGCTGAGCTCGGGCGCATGGGCGGCCGACAATATTTCTGCGGTGGGCACCGTCAACCCGAAGCATCCGAACAGTCCGAAGATCGCATTTCCTGAGATCGACGAAAGCTATTACTATTCGGTCGCTTCAAAAAAATATATCGGTGATACTAATGTCAGTTTTCCTATATCTGGGCTTTCCGGCGGAGTGATTTATGTCGCAGGCAAAGCATACGTAAGCGGAACATACACCGGCGTCTACACGGTCGTGGCATCAGGTGATATTGTGGTGAACGGTTCGCTGAGCGCGGCGAATTCGAGTTCGTTTATGGCTTTGCTCTCGCCCGATGAGATAATTGTGTACAATAATTCAGGATATGTTGCAGCATTGCTCTACTCGCACAATTCGTTAAATACGGGCAACATCCAGATATACGGATATCCGACTGTATATGGTTCGGCATCCGCAGACGCGTTTTCGACCGAACACACAGCCGTAATAAACCACAACAGCGGACTGAATATCGAAGCAATGAGACAATTAGACCTGCCGGGACTCTAATATCGGGCCTTGTGACTGCCGAAGTATATATTGGATTATGGAAAAGAGAAGACGCTCAGAACGTTTAATAGCTTCACTGCGGTGGCTCGTGATAATGCTCGGGCTTGCCGCGGTCAGTAACGCCTCGCCCGTGCGGCTTGCGATAATGCTGGGGTTCGTGGCGGCGTACAACTGCGCCCTCATGTTCTGCATCATCGACCAAAACCGCTTCGCAAAGCACGGACGAAAGCTTGCGCGCGCGAGCCTGATTCTGGATACTGTCGTAATCACTGTGGCCATTGCCGGCCCCGCCGACCCAATGGCCTATCTGTTGTACTGGTTCGTGCTGGTCGGTTACGGATATGCGAGCGGCCGGACGAGCGGACTGATGCTTGTGACGGGAGGAACGCTGGTCGCAAACGCCATCGGAACGCTATACGCATCGAGCAGTAACGTATCCGGTTTCGCGACGCTCGGAATGCGCAGTGGAGTGTTGATACTCGGCGCGCTGGTTGCACTGTTCATTTCCAAGACTCGTTCGCAGGACGACCTGGCCAGCGAGCGCGGGTCTTACCTGCACGCGATCCTGACATGCGGTGCGCATCTTACAAGTTTTCGCAGCGTACATGAGCTTACCTTATATGTGCTGGAAGCGGCGATCAATGAAACCAACGCCGGTGGCGGCGAACTGCTGCTTATGAACGATGAGTCCGGCCAACTTGAGACCGAGGCTTTCTATGCTCCTGAAAGCAGTGACACGCCTCCGTCCGCGGCGCTGCTCAGATCGTATGCCAACTGGGTCGCGAGCAGCGGCAGGGAATTTCTGGTCAGAAGCGGTGGACGAAGTTCCGAGGAGACCGAACTTGAACGCGACGACAGACCCGCCATGTCCGCGCCGCTGCTGTGGCAATCGTCCTCATCCGGCGGCGACAACCGGGTCCTTGGCGTGCTGACAGTGTGGGGTCATCCGGGGGAGGATTTCGGTGAAGACGCGCTCGATATGCTGCGTATATTCGCCGTTATAGCAGGCGCGGCGATTGTGAACCTGCGCCTGTACACCAATCTACAAAAGCAATTCCTTCGCACTCTCCAGAGCCTGGCTAACGGCTTGGAAGCTAGGGACGAATATACGCGAGGCCATTCCGAAAGGGTTATGCAGGTGTCGTGTCTGATTGCGCAGGAGTTGCAGGTTCCGGCCGAATCTATCGACTCGCTCAGGAATGCGTCGCTCTTGCACGACATCGGCAAGATAGGCGTTCCCGACGCTATTCTGCGAAAAGCCGGGAAACTTACGGTCGAAGAATGGGAGACCATGCGGCGCCACCCCATAGTAAGCGAGGAAATCTGCAAGCCTTTGGGACTTTCGCATGACGTTTTGTTCCTGATAAAGCACCACCACGAACGGTTGGACGGCAAAGGCTACCCCGGCGGAATTCCCGCTCAGGAACAACCTCTGCTGCAGCGCATCCTGGTGGTGTCGGACTCGTTTGACGCTATGCGCTCGCGCAGGCCGTATCGCGAACGCATGCCCCAGGAAGAACTGATCGGCGAACTCAATCGCAGCGCCGGTCGCACGCTCGACCCGACGGTGGTCGATGCCCTGCGTCGCCTTATTGACCGCGGCGACATGGATTCCGTTTACGAGGAACACGATAGGATGATCGACGGCACTATGGCGTCGATGAAAGCAAAAAAACTCAAGGCCGCCTGAATTTTTTGGGGACTCCTGCCCAAAGCAAATTGTTTACACAATTATAAGGATCTTAAGGAGTAAACAATTTGCTTTGCAGAGGCTTTGCCTCTGAACTTCACAAGGAAACCAGGTTTCCTTATCCTTCTGACTCGAACTTAATTATCCTCTTAAGAGGATATTAAGTTCGATACGGGGGTCCAGGGGCCACTCGGCTCCTGGCGAGATCCAAGAGCAGCGCTCTTGGTGGGAGTCCGAGGGTGAAACCATCGGATAATTCTCGCAGAACTGAACGCTTACTATTACGAAAAAATCTTGACCACATTCGGGCTTCGGTGTTATACTTGAATTTAGAATACGGAGCGCCGAACAGGCGGGCGAGATACAGTGAACTTCTTATCGGCATGGCAGAAAGACCTCGCGACAGCGGGCTGGACCACCATTCTTTCTACATTTCTCGACGTCTTATTTGTGGCCGCGCTGGTCTATTGGTTGATAATGCTCTCCAAAAGAAGCCGCGCGTGGCATATCATCTGGGGACTGCTGCTTTTTTTGTTTCTTGTCCCGGTGACGGCGTGGCTCAATCTTCAAACTCTCAACTATCTCCTGCAGTCGTTCCTGCCTTTGGGGCCGGTTGCTATCGTCATATTGTTCCTGCCAGAGCTTCGTCACGCGCTTGAAAACATGGGGCGTTTCGCGGGATGGGGCGCGGGGTTTGCCGTGCTTGATGAAGAAGACCGCAGTTCGCTGGTGGAAGTGATAGTAAAATCGGCATGCAGGATGTCCGACAGGCAGATCGGGGCGCTGATCGTGATTGAACGTGAAAGCTCACTCGACGATATAGCCGCCACCGGCACTCGTCTTGACGCGCAGGCAAGCGAAGGACTCATCGGCTCGATTTTCAACCCCGGAAGCCCTCTTCACGATGGAGCGATCATCATTCGCGGCAATCGGATCATATCGGCTGGATGCACTCTGCCCTTGAGCGAAAGCGCGCATGTGGGAACGATGATCCACACACGACACAAGGCCGCGCTGGGTGTCGCTGAGGAAAGCGACGCAGCGGTGGTGGTGGTCTCCGAAGAAACCGGCACGATTTCACTTGCGCTTGAAGGAAAACTCCATCGGGGACTGAATCATGACTCGCTTAAACGCAGGCTTGAGAGGCTTTCAGGAATCTCCGACGATCACCAAAACAAATCGGACTTCGCGCGAAAAGTCAACGGCACGATCAGAAAAGCGAGGTCCAGGCTGCGATGATAAGGCATAATCTGTTCTACAAACTGCTTGCCTTGTGCGTGGCGCTGGGTTTGTGGTTGTATGTGAACTCGGAGCGGCATCCTCACGTCCGCAAATCCTATACCGTCCCGCTCACGCTGCACAACGTTGCCAAAGGTTACGCCGCGGAGGCGTCGCAAGACGAGGCCGCAGTCACTATAAGCGGGCTGAAGTCGGTTGTCGATTCAATCCAGAGAGTGACCGCCGTAGTCGATCTGGATGGCGTGACATCGCGCGGGGACAGTGCTGAGAGGTCGGTCAACGTTCGCGCGAGTGTGTTCGGACCGCAACCCGGAGACCTGGAAGATCTCAGTATCAAAGTGAGCCCTCAAGCGGTAAAGGTTCACATTGAGGCTCTCAGCGGGAAAAAGCTGCCGGTGGAAGTCAGATTTCCTGCTTCGCCCCCGCTGGGCTATTCATACTCCAACCCGCTGTTGTCCCCGGCAAGCATCAGTGTGTTCGGCAAAAGCGTCAGGGTGTCGCGAGTCAAGAAGATTATGCTGACACTGCCCGGCAAGATGCCTAACGATTCAATAGATGATTATTACGAGGTGACACCTCTGGATTCGTATGGAAACATGGTCGAAGGAGTGAACCTGTCGCCAAAGAAAGTCCGGCTCAAACTGGGGCTCGTTGAGGTTCCAGCCACAAAAACGGTGATCGTAAGCCCCAGTGTAGTGGGCAGCCCCAAGTATCCGGCGAGGGTCAGCAGAATCAATGTGACTCCGTCTCTGGTGACGCTGGAGGGGAGGCCGAATGCGCTTGTCGGCGTGAGCACCGTCACCACAGATAGAATTTCGATAGATGGAGCCGCCGAGACCATCACGCGCGACGTCGATCTAAAAGTGCCGCCGGGCGTGAATGTTTCCGGACGCGCAACAGTTCGCGTGACCGTGCATATCGCCGCATTAGAATAACCGCAGAAGAGGGTTGTAGTTGGAGAGAACATTCATAATGATTAAACCCGACGGCGTAAGGCGAAAACTGGTCGGGGAGATAATTGGGCGAATCGAACATCGCAACCTGAATATCGTCGCGATGAAGATGCTCACCCCAACGCGAGAGCTGGCCGAAGAACACTATGCCGTGCATAAAGGCAAGGACTTCTTCGAAGGCGTGGTCGATTTTATAACTTCCGGCCCAGTGGTGGCGATGGTGGTGGAGGGCGACAACTGTATCAAGTTGATGCGCAATATGATGGGCGCGACAAATCCTGAAAATGCCTCGCCCGGCACGATTCGAGGCGACCTCACGGCCAGCACCCGGGAGAACTTGATCCACGGCTCCGACTCGCCTGAAACTGCCGTTTGTGAGATCGGCCTGTGGTTCGGCAAGGATGGTATGCAATGAAAGTATTTGTTACCGGTGGCTCCGGGTTTCTAGGAATCAATTTGATTCGATATCTGCTGGAGCACGGGTGCGAGGTCGTCTCTTATGATATCGCACCGTTCGATTATCCTGAAGCGGATCGCATTAAGTGGATACTCGGCGATATACGCAACAAAACACCTCTCGAAGATGCGATGGCCGGCTGCACCCATGCAGTCCACTGCGCCGCTGCGCTGCCGCTTTATTCCAGGGAAGATATATACTCGACCGACATCGACGGCACACGCAATGTGCTGGAGGCCGCGGCTAAACTGGGTTTCGAGCGGGTCGTGCAGATTTCATCGACGGCTGTCTACGGTGTGCCGGATCATCATCCAATCTATGAGACCGACAATCTTGTTGGCGTAGGAGACTACGGCCAGGCCAAGATCGACGCCGAAGCCGTGTGTGGCGAATATCGCGACAAGGGGCTCTGCGTGCCTATAATCCGCCCGAAATCGTTTATCGGGCCGGAACGGTTGGGGGTATTCGCGCTTCTTTACGACTGGGCGAAAGACGCCAGGGGATTCCCTCTTCTGGGCAATGGCAAAAATAGATACCAGCTTCTGGACGTGGAAGACCTCTGCGACGCCATCTGGACATGTCTCACGAAACCCTGCGATGAAGTCAACGACGTGTTCAACGTCGGCGCGGCGGAGTTCGGTACAATGAAAGAAGATTTTCAAGCCGTCCTCGATTATGCCGGTTTCGGCAAGAAGATCAAGTGTTTTCCGGCAGGCCCAGCGGTACTGGTGCTGAAGATTCTGGAGAAGCTCAAGCTCTCGCCGCTCTACAAGTGGGTCTACGACACAGCTTCAACCGATTCGTTTGTTTCAATCGAAAAGGCTCAAAAAACACTCGGTTTCACGCCCAAATACTCCAACCAGGACGCCTTGATCCGCAATTACAAGTGGTATCTGGATAACCTGAAGAGCTTCGCGAACACAAGTGGCATATCGCACAGAGTGCCGTGGAGCCAGGGAATACTTAAGATCGCGAAGAAGTTTTTCTAATGCTCATGTAACTTAGTCTTGTGTATTTTGATTTGGGGCTCTGCCCCAAACCCTGCAAGAGACTCTGTCTCTTGACTTTGCCAGGAAACCCGGTTTCCTGGACCTTCTGACTCAAAGTTTACAAGCCCCATAATATGGGGCTTGTAAACTTTGGAACGGGGTCAGGGGCCCGCGGCCCCAGCGCAAGGTCAGGGGCGCGGAGCCCCTGATGGGAGTCTGAGGGTAAAACCCTCAGAACAAATACTGCAAGTCTAAATTATATGAGCACTAGTCAGACATCGCCACGCGCACGCGGGCGGGCCGCAGGACTTTGCCGTTTAAGGTGTAGCCCTTTTCGAGTTCGTCCACGACTGTATTGTCCGGGTATTCGCCGGTGTCCACGCGCATCAGGGCTTCGTGGAGTTCGGGGTTGAACTCCTGGCCCACCGATTCGATTGCCTCGACGCCTTGCCCGGCAAGCATGTCGTGGAACCCCCGGAGAGTGAGCGACACTCCTTCGACAAGAGCGTCGTAACTGTGCTGCTCTTCAGCCGCCTGTACCGAACGCTCGAAATTGTCGATTATCGGAAGCAGAGCGGATATGACCTCGACGCGAGCAAAATCGCACGCGCGGGCTGTTTCTTCGCGCTGTCTCTTGCGGAAGTTGTCGAAATCGGCCAGTGTTCGGACGTACTGGTCGTGCGCTTCCCGAGCGCTCGCTTGCAACTTTTCGATCTCGGTTTGCAGCGCCTCCATGTCCGCGCTAACTTCTTCTTCCTGTGTCGAGCGTTCCTGCTCGGCATTTTCACCGGCTTCGATTGGAACCTTGCGTGTTTCGTCTTCTTTATGTCGCTTCATGATTGCATACCTTTTTGCTTACTTTATCCGGGAGATATTATTGCACGTATGCCGTGGAGAAGTAAAGTCCTGGATGGATCGCGCATGAAGCATTCGCGATTACGCGGGGGTTCCGGTTTATTTGCCTGAGTTGTGCGATTTAAAACCTGCGCCGGACTGCAGGCCCTTTCTGATCGCATAATCGACAAGCTGTGCCGAACGGCGTATGCCCAGCTTCTTGAACATTCTGTGCCGGTGATTCTCAACTGTTCTAAGGCTCAGACACAATTGTTCGGCTATCTGTTTACTGGTCATCCCATCGGCTATGAGGGATACAACTTCTCGTTCGCGCGGCGAGAGAATATCTTCTTCAATCTTTTTATTGTTCGCGCCGGACTCGCGCACTCCCGGCGAGATCCACTGCCTGTTTCCTGAGACCGCATGTATGGCGGATATGAGTTCTTTCATCGGCGAGCGCTTGGAAACGAAACCCAGCCCGCCGGCTTGTATAAACTCCTCCACATCGCGCCACGTATCCTGATCGCTGAACGCAAGAGTGGGCACTTGCTGAATTTTGACGAAATTTAGCGGAGAGTCGGACTCATAGGCGCCGGGGAATCGAATGTCTGTGATTATCACATCCGGCTTAACAGACATTGCGATTCTGGACGCCTCCATTACTGATGCGGCTTCTCCCACTACGTTTATTCCCGTTTCTTTTTCGAGGTATGAACGCACGGCCCACCGCACTATGGGAAAACCGTCGATTATCATAACCCGTATTGAATCATTCATAATAACAGCCACCGTAATGCATCTTTGGTCATTCTTGCCTTGCTTATATTTTTGCCTGTTGAAGCTATGAACACTATAGTCCGTAATGGTCTAAGCCGGTAATTGAGTGTTTACCGCTAATCATTTGTCAACATGCATTCCCGATTATTACGATTGATCCAAAAACATATTGGATTGCACGGAGCGAACCGCGGCGCGCCTTGCTTACAGGGATGGTTGCTGTTCTGGCTTGCAGCATTTGTTTCGGAGTTTTGTGCACTTCTTTGTGACGTCAGCGTTACCACAGGGACTGCATATTACTACAATTTGTCGCATTGGCGCTGGAATCAGCCAAGCACTCATTAAATGTCACTGGCTCGATTCCATTATACACTGAAATGCATCAAATGACCACATGGAGGATGGCATAAATGCTATCAAGAATGAAGATTGGCACCAAAATTGGTGGAGGATTTGCGATCGTGCTGCTGCTGACCATCGTAGTGGCGCTCACATCGTTCACCAACATTCGCACAATGAACAAAAATACTGCAGAAGCCCTAGGACTGCGCGTGGCAGAGCTCGAGGCTTCCTATCAACTGGTAGCCTCTATGAACAAGCACATCATGCTTGCCCGAGGCTTTATTCTTTATGGCAATGACGCTTTGGCTCAACAATACGAGGCCGAAGTTTCCAACTTTTCGGATATTGCCAACAAATTCGAAGGAATGATAAACACTGCGGGTGGCAAGAAACTTATGGTGGATATAAAGGCCGGAGAGGCGGAGTACGCACGGCTCTTCCAAACAGAGGCTATACCCGCATATAAAGCCGGCAACAAAGCCAAAGTCCAGGAAATAGCCATGGGGCCTATGGCCACGGCTGCCAACAATAGCGTGAAGGCCTGCAACGACATGCTCAAAGCCATTCGTGGTGAGATGACGAATGCCTCGAATGCCGCCAATCAGGCCGGCGCTAATGCCATCAAGACAGTGTGTGTATTGGCTATCGTAAGTATAGTGTTCGGACTATTTGTGGCATTGACAATCACCAGAGCTATCGTCAATCCGGTGACATCGCTTGTGAAGGACGCCGAGACAGTAGCCGGAGGCGACCTGACCGTGCATGTGCAGTCACAGGGCGAGGATGAGATCGGACAACTCTCGCAGGCGTTCAAACGCATGGTCGAGTCTCTGAAAGATACTGTAATTCAGGTTTCCCACTCAGCCGACAAGGTGACCGCATCATCACAGGGTCTATCCACCACGTCCGAAGAAGTCAACAAGGCGACTCAGCAGATCACCGAGACCATCAACCAGGTCGCCGAGGGTTCACAGGAACAGTCGAGAACCGTTCAAGGTGGCGCCGCGGCTATGGAACAACTCAGCCGCGCGGTTCAGGAAGTCGCCACGGGTGCTCAGACCCAGGCCAAGACTGTTGACCAGACCGTGGGGTTGATCCAACAGATCAGTGCAGCGATCGATCATGTGTCCGCTCTTTCGCAGCAAGCGGCCGCCAGTGGACAGCAGGTTGCCGAGATAGCCACAACGGGTGGAAAACAGGTTGCAGATTCGGTGGGCGGAATGGATCGGATCAAGGACGCCACCGATAAAGTTGCACAAATGGTCAAAGAGTTGGGCTCAAGCTCGCAGCAGATCGGCGCGATTGTCGAGACTATCGATGATATCGCCGAGCAGACCAACCTCTTGGCCTTGAACGCCGCAATTGAAGCGGCAAGGGCTGGAGAGCATGGCAAGGGGTTCGCAGTTGTAGCCGATGAAGTTCGCAAACTGGCTGAAAGATCGTCCAAGGCCACCGGAGAGATCGCCGAACTTATCTCAAATATCCAGCAGATGACCGGTCATGCCGTAAGCGCCATGAACCAGGGCAGCCAGGAAGTGGCCGAGGGAACGCAGCTTGCCAACCAGGCGGGGGAAGCTCTGAGCGCCATACAAAACGCAGTATCGGGAATCGTGCGGCAGATCGAACAAGTCTCCGCGGCTACTCAGCAGATGGCTGGTTCCAGCTCTGAAGTTGTCCGGGCGATAGAGAACGTTTCCGCCATCACCGAAGAGACAACTGCGGCGGCGCAAGAGATGTCGGCAAGCAGTGGCGAGGTGGCTCAGCAGATACAGCAGGTGGCGGCAGTCAGCCAGGAGAATGCGGCGGCGGCCGAAGAAGTGTCGGCAACGACCGAAGAGCAGATGGCGTCCGTCGAGGAACTCACCGCATCAGCCGAGGAACTGGCCCAGATGGCCGAAGAGCTTCAGGATTTGGTCTCGCAGTTCAAAGTCGATGAAGGATCAACCCGGGGAACGCTGCATGACGTATCAAAGGCAGTCTCCTCGGTTCGCCGAAAGAAGGCCGCCTGAAATGGAGGGCAATACCATGGCTAATGAATTCCGCGATGTCGCCGCGGATCAGTGGGAGCAGTTGGTCGTTTTCGATCTTGCCCACGAGTTCTACGGCGTGGATATAGGAGCGGTAAGCACAATCATACGAATGCAGGAGATTACGCGGATACCACGCACTCCTCAGTTCGTGGAAGGTGTGATTAATCTTCGTGGGACGATCATTCCGGTGATCGACCTGAGAAAGCGGTTTGGTTTGCAGGTGAGCGAACCGACTAAATCGTCGAGAATAGTTGTTGTTGAAGCGGGCGGCCAGAACATCGGGATGGTGGTAGACGCCGTCGCCGAGACGCTGCGATTACCGGCAGACGCGATAGAGCCACCGTCACCAGTGGTAGTGAATGTCAACTCGGCGTATGTGCGCGGAGTCGGCAAGCAGGATAACCGACTGGTGATCTTGATCGACCTGGAGAAAGTGCTGACAGAAAAAGAGCTGGACACGGTCTCAAAGGTCGAAAGACGCGGCCAAAAAGAGCAGGAAGCCAAGGCCGCATAGCGATTGTTTCGCTTACAGGATGACTGGGGCCAGGATTTCCGGATCCTGGCCCTTGTTTTTGTCGGGCGCATGGCCATATCTGGGGAAAGAGATCTGAAGGTTTTACCCCAATAACACGCACGCTTTGGTGGTTGACGCTATTTGCCCATTCGAATTACCGCATTCGAGAAGTGCTGCCCTTTCACTTGATAGAAGACGCCGGCTAATGCTGGGAAAAGTAAGCTTTTATCGACTCGATCTGTTCATCGGTCAATTTGCCGCTGCATTTTTTTGGAGTAGCCGGCGTGCTTGTGCATGGGAGCCCATCGCGCGTAATTTTTGTATAGCTCGGGTACCATTTGCCTCTACGTATAGGAGAAACAGCTTTTCCATTCGTGTGACATATCTGACACACGGCTTCATAAAGCTCTCTTCCTGTCTTGCCGACTCCGGGTTTGGCGTGACATTTATCGCAAGGCTGCGAAAACAGAATCTTTTCAAGGCCTTTTTCGGGCCCACCTCGGGCATCCACGTCGAACGTTACCGTAAGGTTCTGTCTGTGAGGGTTAGCTACTTCGATGTCGATGAAACGAGTGGCTTTGCCGCGAAAGCCTTTCGTGTCGAACGTGACGTCCATATATACTTTGCCGAACGGCGGAATATGCTTGTTTGTCAGTTTGGCGTGAGTACACTCGCAGGCAGGGATGGCTGACTCGATACGAGCCGGAAAAATCGACGGATTTTTAATCGTAAACTTACGATGCAAGACCCGACCATGTCTCACTTTGCCGAGATCGCAGGATGTGGGCTGCACGGTCAGGCCTCTAGCACACAGCGAAATGCCAACAGCTATCGGAACGACCGCAAGAACACATACACTTTTCAATACTCTTGATTTCATATGACAGATGTACTCCACTTGTGCTTGATAAGCGCAAGCGCGGCTTGTTTATGCCCTATATGTGCTGTGGGCTATCATAACACCTCAGGTAATGGCAATCCGGAAACCGTTGCCGTATTAGATACTGATTGGCCTGCTCACGTCGAAAATGGTCCAGGTGAAAATGTGACTAGGCAGGCTAAATGCCACGTTGGCTATGAAGTAAAGAGCAAGTGGTCTATATCCGGCAACTACACCATTAACCAATTAGGGCTCAGTGGCGGTTATGAAGACGAAAAAACCACTATAGCTTATGCTGAATTTGAAGCAAAAATGACCTCACAATGCCAATGCTCAAACGGACACTGCTGGATAAGGAGTTACAGAACTAGTTATGACTACGGAGAGTGCACGTGTGGATTGTGCGACGTAAATGTTTACTGGTTTTAAGACAGGGATTGACGGCGGTGGTGCAACTTCATTGCCGTCGCATACTATATCTGGTTGTGGTGAATAGCTGGCACTTGATAGACTGTGTCCAGAAATGAGATATTTGTGCCCGCTAGTGTTGTCTTGTAAGCGTTCTTTAAATACTGAATGTATTGGCAGCATTTGCTGCCAATACATTCAGTTTGCATTTTCCTTTTACTCATGCTACAAACCACACAAAAAGGAGAGGACAGTTGATAAAAGCACAGTTGTGCCTTAAAGAAAAGTTTCCAGCAGTACTTCTGGTCGCGCTTCTTCTTGTCATATTTTGCAATGCCGTTCTCGCAGTGCAGGCTACCAATGACGATATGCAGCAGGCTGTGAAAGCAATGCAAGAGAAAAAGTTCAAACGAGCAATCAGTATCTTGGAAAGTCTGGTCGCAAAAGACGGGGTTACTGATATCGAATTGCTTTCTAATGCACACTTTATTCTTGGATTTGCTTACGAACAGGACGGAAATATCAATAAGGCACAAAAAGAGTATCAGATCACTGCAGTAAGGTATCCGAACACAGAAGGAGGGAAATGTGCGAAAGAGCAACTCGCACGGTTCGCTGCGAATAAAGCTAGTGAGAGTGGAATTGCTGGAATAGAAAAGGCACTTGCAGATGCAAAAGATGAGTCTAATGCCAAGAAGATCGCAATTCGCCTGATAAATACAAACAGAAGCCCCGATTCAATAAAGCTCGCGCAGCATGCCTTTGAGGTTTATGCTAAACGTTTTGGCTATGTAAACACCACGAAGGAAGTGATGTACGAGCTTGTTCTCGCATATGAAAGTGCCGGTAAATATCCCACTTCATATTCGCTTCTCAAAAAACTCTTTGAGCGTTTTCCCAACGCAAAGGAAAATCCGGAGTACCTCACTCAAATGGGGTACTATGCAAATCTTCTTGGTCGCAGTTCAGAGGCCCTACAGAATTTCGATATGGCCATTCTCTTGAAGCCATCAAAGAAATTATATGCAAAAGCACTCATGGGAAAAGCTGTAAGTTTCCGCAATCAAGGTAAGCCGAATGAAGGAATGCAAGCACTTGCTCAGTCAAAGAAGCTGGCAGAAGAGATGGGCGATACTCGACGAATTGAGTCCGTAAACCTGCTTGTTAAAAAGGGTGGATTTACTGACGAGCACCAATCCAAAGCCAAAGGTAGGAACGTATGGCTTGTATCGTGCGTGCTTGCAGCTTTAGTCGCGGCAGCAGTCGGCATAAGAGTAACAATGCGCCTGCGCAAGCGAAGAAGATAGAGCAGCTAACATGAAACGAATTGCAATTTTGATATCGGCAGTGATAATGATTATTTCAGGCGGACCGAAAAACATTCAGATCAGATATGACACGCACCAAGCAAAACAAGGGCCAGGATTCGGAAATCCTGGCCCCACTTTGTATATGATACCACAGCAGAAATCCCCGCTGTAATTCAGGAAGATGGGGTATACTACATCCGTGAGCCGAATGGTTCGCTGATTTCGCATGATGAGTATAATGGGTCGGTAGACCAGCGTATCACTTCGCAGCGTTTGAGACCCGACAGAAACGCCTTGCTAGCCCAGCTCTCCACCTCGATGCTCTATCTCGCTCTCGGCCATTGATGCAAGTAGAACAGTTGTCAGACCGATCATCCCCGAGTTCAAGTCGCTATAAACAAGGTTTTCAGGTAAGCGTCCAGTTCTCTGGAAATCTCGGCTAAATATTGGCTCGGCTGGAGCCTCACCCTTCCGTAATAAGCGTGTGGAGGGCGAGGTTTCCGCCGAGCCGCAATTGTTTTCACAGAACTGAACTCTTGCGTTTTCCGAATTTGGCTGGTATTTCCTCGCATATAAGCGTAATATATATGTGAATTACGTTTTGCCTTGCGCACTTTTTGCCCGGAGATTTTATGGAAGAATTACTGCAATTATCCGCCAATAAGCATGGCCGCGATATGACCCAGGGAAGCATCCCTCGCCACCTCATTCATTTTTCACTGCCGATGCTTGCCGGTAATATCGTTCAGACGGCTTACAGCATCGTAAACGCGATATGGGTTGGCAAGGGCTTGGGCAAGGCCGATCTGGCGGCGGTAACGGTGAGTATGCCGGTCGTGTTCTTGCTGATGGCTATCGCGATCGGGCTTACAATGGGCACGAGTATCCTGGTT
Organism: bacterium; assembly: GCA_021372295.1. Taxonomy (GTDB): domain Bacteria; phylum Armatimonadota; class UBA5829; order UBA5829; family UBA5829; genus UBA5829. The sequence goes on from JAJFUS010000046.1 coordinate 85,649, forward strand.
TCGCAGTTCGCGGGAGCACGCAATTGGGAGAGGCTCAGGAGCGTGGTTCAGACATCGACCGTACTTCTGATCGGCTTCAGCCTGGCGTTGTTTGTAGTCGGCGAGATGGCAATGCCCTGGATTTTGCGGCAGATGCAGACTCCGGCAAGCGTTTATGGCCTGGCGGCCGGTTATACGCGTATCTTTATGATAAGCATACCGTTTGTTTACTGCACATTCTTGATTGTTTCGATGCTGCGCGGAGTGGGTGACTCAAAAACGCCGCTCTACTTTCAGATCGGTTCACTGATACTGACGGCCATTTTCGACCCGGTGCTCATGTTCGGCTGGCTTGGATTTCCGCGAATGGGGCTCAACGGCACTGCCGTGGCAAGTGTTTTGATGCAGGCGCTGGGCCTTGTGGCAATGTTTATCTACCTTTATAGGCGCGACCATCTTGTCGCGCCGGACTGGCTGCACCTGAGTGTGGATTGGTCAACGCTCTGGCTGATTGTCAAGATAGGGCTGCCGACGGTTGTGCAGCACTCGCTGATATCAATCGGGATGGTTGTCGTGACCGGGCTGGTGAACATGTACGGGGAAAATGCAGTGGCGGCATTTGGAGCCGCGATGCGGATAGATCAGCTTGCGATCCTCCCGGCGATGACATTCAACGCCGCGGTATCCACTGTCGTAGGCCAGAATATCGGAGCGGGGCATATCCACCGGGTGAAGTCGGTCTTTGTGTGGGGAGTTGTTTTGTGCGGCGGTATGACGCTGTTCGCATCGGTTTTTGCGCTCACCTCGCCGCTGATCCTTCTCAAGATGTTCTTGAACGAACCGCGTGTAATGGATATCGGAGTTGTATACCTCAGAGTGGCCGCCATCAACTATATGTTATTTGCAGTAATGCTGATGGCAAACGGCGTCATCAACGGCGCTGGACACACTATGATTACCACGGTCATCACGCTGGTTTCATTCTGGCTTGCCCGCGTGCCGCTTGCGGTATTGTTCTCACACAGGATGCACAGGGTCGAGGGTATATGGTACGCCGTGGCCATAAGCGCTGCGGTCGGTATGATCGCAAGTCTTGGCGTATACTTTTCTGGGTTGTGGAAGAAACCGGTGGTCAGGCATGGGCTTGTTAACGAAACCATCATTCCGTCTGTCATTGAGCCGGACGAGGCTATTTGACTCGCGTTATCCTGCCGTTTCTGGTCAGTTCCAAATGCCTGCCGCGCCATTCGACCGTTTGCCTGAAGTAACCGGCTACCCATATACCGAACGAAAGCAGGTCGCGGATCGGCAGCAGCCACGATCTTCGCGCGAACATGCGATCCTGCAGGCATATTCGCGCTCCGATATATGCCGTCAGCCACCTGATCGCCGTAACCGCTGCCAATACCGGCCACAGCGCCGCGTCGAACATGACAAGAATCAGAGCGTACGCAAGGCCGAATGTGGCAATCAGGCCGAAGTGGCCAACAGGCCTGCTCACTCGGGTCGTTACCGACCATCTCAGTTCGCGCCTAAGCACATTTGCCAGGCTTTCGCCCGACAATACGATGTCTATCACGTAGTCTGAGAGTTTTACCTTGTAGCCGGCGAGCGATGACTTTCGCCCGAGCAGAAAATCGTCCGCAAGGCAATCCACAATAGACTCGAACCCGCCTATAAGCTCCAGAGTCTCGCGCCTGATGGCAATTGCCGCGCCCAGCCCAAAGTCGATCCCGGCCAGCGCATCCGCGCACGCGACTCCCGGCGCAAACACGCATGTCATGTGCAGTCCCTCAAGTGAGTCCGCCATTCCGCGGCCGCCGATGCCCCTGTATATGCATGTCGTCACGCCCACTTGCGGATCGTTGAGCGGAGCAGTGATCCGGCTGAGAAAGTCGGGAGTGACTTGTGTGTCAGCGTCCGTGATTACGAGTATTTCGCCGGAGGAATGTCGAGCGAGATTGTGCAATATGCGGACTTTGTTGTTGAAGCCGTCTATCTCGCTGCCTATATAAATCGACGCGCGCGCATCGCCTTTTATGACATCGCGGATGAGCGGAATCGCGGCATCGTCCGGGTCGAGCGCGCCGAAAAGGACTTCGTAGTCCGGGTAGTCCTGGCCTAGAAATGTGAGAAAGTTGGCGCGCGCGTCACCGTCCATGCCTCTAACCGGCTTTAAAACGCTTATCTTAACATGGCTCTTTGCTTTGCCCTTCGCCGCTCTTGGCGCAAATCGTCGAATCAGCGCGGCAGTGGACAAAACATAATACAGCGTTCCCAGTATGGTCAATATCAGCAGCGGTGTGCTTAAGGCGCTCATTTGCGCGCCTCCGGCTTCGATATATCGGCATAGGTGGACAATGTGAAACCGGCGGATTTCACGAACTCGCGGAATTCCGGGTTTAACAATGTTTGGAGGTCGCCCGTGTTCGGCCCCTGCCTGACACAGTCGGATATGCTGGGATGGAAAAATACTTCCACGCTGCGTGCATGAATCTTCTCCAACATCAATGTCACGTAATCGACGTTCATAGCGCCGCTCATCATCGCCCCTATTGACAGATTGCATGTCGCAAGGCCGCTGCCGCGCAGGGCTCTGCGATACACGGTCGATAGATATCCGTGTCCGAGAGCCGTGACGATCTTCGAGCCGATATGCGTGCGATCTACGCCTAGATTCGTGAAAAACGGGTCGCGCGGCGCTCTAATTCCTTTTGCGTCGTAACGATTCGCCATCTTCATCACGACCGGCATTACGAACGGATGCGCGTGCAGATGCTGATGGCCGTCGACATGCGAGAGATGCAGCCCGGTTTGCGCGAACGCCTCGAACTGAGCCTCAATTTCGGCCGCAAGCTGCGCTTTCGCCCTGCGGCTGAAATAGTAATGCCATGCACACGCTATCGGGTCGTCGGAGAAGCGCGATTCGGCATTGACAAGGTCTGGAATTACCTCTTGAGGCAGGATCGACTTCGCGTTGCTTAAGGCAAGGTGCAGCCCTACAGCCAAGTCGGGCAAATCTCGCGCAATGGAAACGGCTTCCCTGACAGCATTTCCCGTCACCATCAAGCTTGCGCTGGTAAGTGTGCCGAATCGATGCGCCTGCGCGACAGCCGCGTTTATCGCTTCGCTTGAGCCGAAATCGTCCGCGTTGATTATCAGCAGTCGTGACATACCGTCAATATGCTACCCTACCTCTGAGGGTTTCACCCTCGGACTCTCCACCAAAGCCCCAAGAAAATCTCGTAAAACTGAACCCGGATTGTGTATAATTGAGTCTATTCAAGAATTACTGCGCGCGCAGGCGCGTGAGCAAGGTCGGGCGAGAATGTCATATATATCCATTGCCGAACTCAGTGCGGGAGCGCTTGAACTTGGTATAGAGCTTTCCGAGGAGCAGCTGGGACTCTTTGACCGGTTTGCGGAATTCCTCGTTCAGACGAATATGAAGTTCAATCTCACGCGCATTACAGACCCCGGCGGAATTGTGGCGTCGCACTTTTTGGACTCGCTTACGTGTCTTAGGGCGGTTGATTTCAAGAATGGCGATCGAGTTATCGACGTAGGCGCGGGCCCGGGTTTTCCAGGGCTGCCGATGAAAATCGCGAGGCCCGACCTGCATGTCACCCTGCTTGACTCGACTTTCAAAAAAGTGAAATTTATTTCGGATGCGGCTGAAATGCTCGAGCTGGAAGGAATCGAAGCGATGCAAGGCAGAGCAGAGGATGTTGGCAGGAACAAGGACTTTAGAGAACGGTTCGATGTCGCCTGTGCACGTGCTCTTTCCGAGCTTCGAGTGCTTGCGGAACTCTGTCTGCCGCTTGTCAGAGTTGGCGGGTATGTGATTGCCCAGAAAAGCGGTGAGATTGATGACGAACTCGCAAGTGCGCGTCCGGTGATTGGTCAACTGGGCGGATGCGTGCGCGATGTTGTCAGAATGCGGATACCCGGGACAGAGATAGATCGACAACTTGTAGTCATCTCAAAGACAAAGCCAACTCCTGACACGTTTCCCCGGCCTTATTCCCGCATAGCCAAATCAAAGAGCTGACTCTTAAGGAGATGCAGACTGCGATTGTTTGCGCATATATGCCGAGTTGGCATAAACATCCAGGTCCGCAACTCCGAAAAGCTCAGATGCTCCGTTATGTTCGACGTCCCTTTCATCCCGCTCGTTGCATACAATGACTGTCGGAACACTGCTTGAGAGCAGTCTGCGGATTTTTGCGGTATCCGTAACGTCTGTGGGTTTTTCATCAAGATAGTACAACAAGCCGGGTTTCCACAGATTGAATGCAACCACATCAACGGATGGCAGCGCATAAATGCGATGCGCAATATATTTGGTGCTTTTGTGCGGGGACACGATAGGCATTGCTACAAAGATAAGGGCCAAAACGAAAATTGCCATTCCGATGGAAGTTGTCCACACCGTCTCGGCGATTCTGGACCGTCGAGCCAGCGAGACCGCAAATGCCAATGTGATGCTCGCTCCCATTATGACGGCCGGCAGTATCGCTTTGGGGAACCGCTGTTGAGCAAAGATCAGCATTGTCGCTCCAAGCAGCAGTCCAATACCCAGTCCGGCCCACTGTCCCACGGTGACTCCGCGCACCGATTTGCGCTCGCCTTTAGCGGCTCGATTCAACATTTCCCCGACAAGGATTGCCGCCGCCGGAAACGCCGGGTAGGTGTAGGTGAAGTTTTGGGTCTTGGAGATCGAGAAGAATAGGATTACTACCCCTAACCAAACAATCAGAAGCTTTGCTGAGTTGTCTTTTCGCCAGTTCGTTTTTATGGCCTGCGGCAGAAAGACGCTCCAAGGTAGGAAAAACGCAAGCATAATCGGTAGTGTTCGCAAGTATGAGTACCAATGACCGGTCTGGCTCTTGTGAAGAGGCTTCGCGAACCGGGCCAGGTTGTTGGTTATTATGAACCCATCCACAAACGCTCGGGAATGCATTATGTACATCGCGACGTACCAGGGCAGCCCGATTGCCAGCGCGGTCATCACTCCCAGAACTGCATCAGTCGAAATCAGCTTTCTGAGCGAGCCGATCCACCACAGATGAACAAAAAACGCGATCATGAGCAGCAGAGGCACCACAGGCCCTTTGGTAAGCATCCCTAAGCCGGTTGCGGCTCCGCAGGCCGCCAGCCAGCCAAGTCTTTTGTGTCCGGGTTCGTCCAGCCACCGCTGGTAGGTATACAGCGCGACTGTTATAAAGAAAACCATTACAGCGTCGGTGGCGGCGGCATGCGACATAACTAGCTGCATAAGTGTCGTCGCCATTACAAGGGCAGCAAACACTCCAGTGCGTCTGCCGAAATTATGTGAGGCCAGCAGGAATACCATCATTACGATCCCCACCGCGCATACAGCCGATGGCAGTCTGACTGAAAACTCTGAAAGTCCGAATGTCTTTACCGCAGATGACGCGAGCCAGTAATACATGGGAGGCTTGTCAAACCACAGTTGTCCACCATATCGCGGAGTGAGCCAATCGCCGCTTGTAACCATCTCCTTTACAAACTGCCCGTATATGGGTTCGTCCGGGTCCATAAGTGGGTTTGCTCCGAGACCCGCAAAATACAATGCGTAGAATCCCACTGCGATCAGGACTATATACCTGAGACATGAAATGATTTTTTTGCTGTCGCTCATATTCCTGATAGTACCCCGGTGTGTAATTCAATCAATCCATAAATTATTGCATGCGTAAAGATTACGGTCAAGGTCAGGCGCGACAATTGCATGCGCGTTTTGCGAATTTCAGATGTTGGGTAACGACAACTGTGACTAACACGTATACAAAACTGGCTCTAACATCTGACTTCTGTTTTTTGTGGAGGATGTTGATATGTCTAAGTGTCAGTTGACTGTAATAGCGGTCGTGGTGTGCGCCGTGGTGATCTCTTCGGTTGCGATGGCGCTGCAAATCGGAGAAAAAGCGCCCGACTTCAAGCTCAACGATCAGTTCGGCAAGACCTGGGAGCTTTCTGAGCTTTCGGGCAAGGTAGTGGTGGTGGTGGCGGCTAACAAAGACTCCGGCAGAGATATGGGGCCTTGGTTCGACAATCTTAAGAGTGCTTACGGCGACAAAATTCGCCTGCTCGGACTTATGGACTTGCACAACATTCCAGCAATCGGGCGAGGAATAGCCAAATCGAGGATCAGGAAAGAGACCAAAGACCCGCTTATGCTCGATTTCAAGGGATCGACCGGCAAAGCTTACCAGGCCAACTCCAAGACGCCCGTGGTGGTGGTAATAGACAAGAATTCTGTTATGAAGGCCGTTCAGAGCACTCATTACAGCGATGGAGCGTTCAAGACCATATCTTCGGCTATAGATTCCGCGCTTGCCAACAATAAAAAGACATAGGGGCCTTTAGGTGGCGATTCAAAAATCGCCACCTAAACAAACCTAACATCTACTTCTCAGGTTTCATCTGCGGGAACAAAATCACGTCCCGGATGGCGTCCTGGTCGGTGAAGAGCATCACCAGACGGTCGATGCCGATGCCCAGGCCGCCTGTCGGAGGCATGCCGTATTCCAAAGCTCTCACGAAATCATCGTCCATCGGGTGCGCTTCTTCATCGCCCTCTGCGCGAAGCGAGGCCTGCGCAGTAAAACGCTCTTTCTGATCTATCGGGTCGTTGAGTTCCGAATATGCCGGGGCGATTTCCCGCGTGCCGATATACAGGTCGAACCGGCGCACGAACCGTTCGTTGCCGGGTATTTTCTTCGCCAACGGAGATGTTTCCAGCGGGAAGTCGGTCACAAATGTTGGCTGAATGAGATTGGGCTCGACGAACCTCTCATGAATCTTCTCGATAATTCCGCCGATCATGTGCTCGCCTTCCGTCGGCAGGCCGAGTTTTTCCATAGCGGCAAGAGCGCTCTCCAGGCTATCGAATGCGCCGGGCTTCACTCCGGCGTATTTTTCTATGCCATCGAGTATCGGCAGGCGAGGCCAGGGCGGCGTCAGATCGATTATCTGCCCATTATGTGGAATCTTCGGGCCGTTGTAGAGAGTGTTGGCGATGTGATTGAACAGCTCTTCGAGCAGCCTCATCATGTCTTCCAGGTTCGCGTATGCCTCGTAGCTTTCGAGCATAGTGAACTCGGGGTTGTGACGGGTGGACATCCCCTCGTTTCGGAAGACTCGCCCTATCTCATAGACCTTCTCCAGCCCTCCGACCATCAGTCGCTTGAGATATAGCTCCAGCGAAATTCTGAGGTGAAAGTCGTGTTCAAGGGCGTTGTGATAGGTTAGAAACGGACGAGCCGCTGCGCCTCCCGCCACAGACTGCAGCACTGGAGTCTCAACCTCAAGGTAGCCTCGATTGTCGTAGAATTCACGCACGGCGCTGACTATTTTGCTGCGCTTGATGAATACATCGCGGCTCTCGGCGTTTGTAATCAGGTCGATGTGCCGCTGCCGGTAGCGCTGCTCGACATCCTGCAGGCCGTACCAGTGCTGGTCGCCCTTCTCTTTGCCTAGCGGTATCGGTCTGATCGACTTCGACAACACCGCAATCGACTTCGCGTGCACGGATACTTCGCCTGTGCGCGTGCGGAAAACGAACCCGGCCACACCGATGAAGTCGCCCAGATCGAGCAACTTTACCATTTCGTAGTCGTCGCCAAGATCATCCCTCTTCAGATAGACCTGTATCTTGCCCTTACGATCCTGAATGTGTATGAACGCGGCTTTGCCCATCAGTCGAAGCGATACCACCCGGCCTGCCAGACTCGCGTCAAGCGTCATGGTGGCGTCTTGCCCTTCCTGAGGCTCGTTGGTTTCGTAAGCCGATATGACGTCCGCGCTGTATGGCTCCACATGCGCTTGCGCGCCGCCGGTAGATTTGATTGATGCGCATCGCTGGTATTTTTCAAGCGCGAACGGGTCTTTACCAAGAGATTTCATTCTCTGCAGCTTCTCGATTCGCGTCTTGATAAGTTCGTCTTCAGGAATCAAATGCTCTTCCAATTTCTTGCTCCTAGGAAATAGCTGAGAGTGAAGAGTCAAGGCTCGTAAGCACTCAATCAGCCGTACAAAATAAAAAAAACCTGCGGAGATATGACTCCGCAGGTTCTAGTTCGCTTGTTCGAGTCGAATTTCCTCTTATTTGCGTATGCTTAGAATTTCGTACTTCGCGAGCCCCGCCGGAATTTCGACGACGGCTATGTCTCCGACCTTTTTGCCCATCAGAGCTTCGCCCACCGGAGACTCGTTGGAGATTCGATCTTCGGCAGGGTTGGCCTCAAATGTGCCCACGATCGTCCATTCCCAGTCGTCACCGTTTTCAACGTCTCTGATTCTGACTATCGAGCCTATGCTCACACGATCGGTGAGCACGTCCATGTCGTCGATCACACGCGCAGTAGCGACTATCTCCCGCAACTCCTCGATACGGCCTTCCACGAAGGCCTGCTCGTTCTTGGCTGCATCGAACTCCGAATTATCGTTGGGATCGCCGCCCAACTGCATCGATTCACGAATACGCTCTGCCACGCGCTTGCGATGAACCGTTCGCAGTTGATCCAGTTCGTCCTCTATTTTCTTTAGACCACTGGCGGTCAACAGGATTTCTCTCTCTGCCTGCATGGGACATCACCCCCTATAAGACAATCAAGCACCGACCGCGCGAACGTGACTTGGTCAGTGCCTGACAGGAGCCATTACCAATTCTTGGTTATTATACCAACATTGACGTGCCCTATCAAACGACTTTGTCACATTCTGCGCTGAACCTGCACGCCACATCGCAGCAATACATAAGACGTGCACATCATTCACAAAGTTCCCTCAAAATGCCCGCCTTACATTAATTGAAATCGCTTAGCGGCGCATCAGCCGGATGGAACTCTTATGCCATGTGTTGTCGGCAGATATGGACGGTTTTCTTACCCATAATGGAAAGTTTTTGCGGGGGAATTTGTGATATATTACAAAAATGACCGCCGTTTGCAATAAACGGCGGTCATTTATTTCCTACCCTCACGGATAGTTGAGGCTTCCGTGTTAAGGGCCAACATTCATGACCCGGGGTGGTCGAAACGTCCACAGGCTAAAATACTAGCCCCTGCGGTCACCTCGTTGACTGTCATTCATAAAGCCACCACCTCCTTCTTAGTCTAGTTTCAGTATATCCCGTCTGGTGCGTCGTGTCAATGACAATAATAATTCAGCAATTTTCGACTGTGATCCGATGCGGTATAATCCGATTGTGAACACACAGGCAGCGTATCGTCTTTACTGCGGCACGAGCGGCTGGAACTACAACGACTGGCGGGGCAGGTTTTATCCCGAAAACTTGCCTCAGAGCGAGTGGCTGGAGTATTATTCGCGCGTATTTGATACTGTCGAGATCAATAATTCGTTCTACCGGCTGCCGGAGATTTCCACTTTCGAGAAATGGCGGTTTCAGACACCGGATAACTTCACGTTTGCTGTTAAGGCAAGTCGTTATCTTACTCACATCAAACGTCTGAAAGACCCCGAAGAACCTCTCGAAAGGCTGCTTGCTCATTCGTCGGGACTGGCAGATAAGCGTGGGCCTGTTTTGTATCAGTTTCCGCCTAACTGGCGTATGAATCTGGAACGGCTTGAAGCGTTTCTCAAAATTCTGCCTCGAGATGTTCGCCACGTGTTTGAGTTCAGAGATGATTCCTGGCACAACGATGAAGTCTGGTCGATGCTTTCGCGATACTCGGCCGCTTACTGCGTAATGGATGCTCCCGGCCTGCCGCAGCACATGAAAATTACCGCCGATTTCGCCTATATAAGAATGCATTCCGGCGGCGAAGCGACCCACAGCAACTATACGCGCGGGCATCTGACCTCGTGCGCACATCATATAGAAGACTTTCTGGCCAGAGGAGACACATACATCTACTTCAATAACGACTACAACGCCTATGCCGTTGAGAACGCTTTGTCGCTCAGGAAGATGCTGTCCGTCGCCTGATAAAAACACTTTTTGAATACTGGTAATTCGTCCAGCGCGCAGGTTTATCCTCGCAGGGCATAATCTATGTGTAAGGGACAATTGAATAGAGAAAAGTGAATATACAACTTAATATCGAGCGTATTTTGAGGCGCGCGATAATAGCAAACCCCGGGAAACCGGGGGACGCAAAGCTAAGGGCCTAACCGACCCGCCCAGTGTCCAATATTGAGTTTTCAATGCACTTATAGAGGATTGAATCTTGGGCATTCAGGGGTCGTATGGTTGCCTGGTTGCCGAAGCGTCGAGCACTTCAAGAGACACCGATAAGGGCAAAGCCCGAGTGATCGGGTGACGCAAAGCCGCGGGACTCCCGTGACGCCGGAGATAGCAACTGTGAACCGGAAAGATTTGGGCTCACAGGTTCGGCGAGTGGGGGCAAAGGTTCGGAAGCCGTCCCGACCCGTTTGGGGGTTGGGCGAAGGGTGAAGTTGTGCCCTGGGCGGCGGGTTCCGAGGGTTCCCTTTGGGGAGTCGGCTGGGCTGCCGAAGGTCTGGTAAGCATGTTGATTCGACGGGTTCGCCCGTCTTGCCTGCCGGTGTCTGGAAAGGGGGACTTGGCGGGATAATCTAACGCTTGCCGGGAAAGCTTTCGGGAAAACGTTTTCGGGGATTATGACGGACGGTTTTTTGTGCGAGTCTACGTCCGCGATAGTCTGCGGGAGCGCCGAAAGCCCCCGGTCCTTTCTTGAAAAGGGCGGAGAATGATGCGGAAGGTCTGGTGCCAAGAAGCGTAGTTGCTCCGCGGAATATGGTTTTTGTTTCGCTTGCGCAATCGCGGCGAGGTGGCAGTTGTTGCGTCGGTGCGGTTGGAGCGAGACATGAGGAGATTAAAATGTAGGCTTCAGGCGGCGGAAGGACCGGTGGTGTTCATCCGCCGCCGCTTTATTGTACCGGCATATATGACCCTCGAAGGAATTATCTTCTTTGCTCCCCAAGTATATTTAGGCGGGAACTATTGCCCCGCGTGGGGAGTAATTCGATTTGCAATGATTATCCACGAATATAACATTACAGCAGGGATCGACATTGGGTCACTTTCCACCGACGCCGTTATACTCAAGGGTGATGAAATCCTTTCATACTCCGTCGTGCCAACTCTTTCCAGCAGCGAGGCCGCTGCAAATCTGGCGTATCAGGCCGCGCTGAGTGACGCCGCACTGGAAATGTCGCGCGTTGAGAGGGTCGTCGCCACGGGCTATGGACGATCCAGCACCGATCTGGCAGACAAAGCGGTAACCGAAATCACATGCCATGCCGTCGGGGCCAGGCATCTCTTTGCTGAGGCGATGAGCGTAATAGACATCGGCGGTCAGGACAGCAAGGTGATCCGTCTTTCAGAGGACGGCAGGGTCGAAGACTTTGCAATGAACGACAAATGCGCGGCGGGCACGGGCAGGTTTCTGGAAGTTATGGCGCGCGCATTGGATACCGAACTGACCTCTTTGGGCGATCTTTCGGCTCTTGCCGTTCAGGATGTGCGTATATCGAGCACGTGCACAGTGTTTGCCGAGTCTGAAGTGGTTGCGCTGGTGGCCGGGGGGACGTCCAAGGAAGACATCATCCGGGGGCTTCACAGAGCAATCGCCGAACGCATCTATGGCATGGTGGTGCGGCTTCGCGCTAATCCTCCTTATGTAATGACCGGAGGAGTGGCGAAAAACTCCGGCGTGGTATGCGCGATTGAAGAACGCCTGCAGACGCGGCTCCTCCTTCCAAAGGAGCCGCAGATTGTTGGCGCGCTGGGAGCGGCTATTATCGCACGCAAGTTAATGCCTTAATGCGCGCGGGGTGTATGTCAAATGTGGAGGAAATGATCTGAGGGTTTCACCCTCAGACTCCTGACCAAGGGCTCTTAAATATCGACTTCGTTGACACCATTTCCATTTCGCGCCTATAATGAACTTAACATAGTCAGACCATCGGAGACCGGTGCAACATGCTCGCCCAAATACTATCCAGTGCGGTTAACGGAATCGACGCCTATCTTATAGAAGTCGAAGTCGATATCACGCCTGCGCTTCCAAGTTTCACTATAGTCGGGCTGCCGGATGCCGCCGTGCGAGAGTCCATCGAGCGGGTGAGAGCGGCGATAAAAAACTGCGGTCTGGAATTTCCGTCGCGTAGAATTACTATCAATCTCGCTCCAGCTGATGTTCGCAAGGAAGGTCCTTCCTTCGATCTGCCGATAGCGGTGGGCATACTCGCGGCTACCGGACAGGTGGACGCCGAGTTTGTGAAGGACTGCGTGATCGTCGGCGAGCTTAGTCTGGACGGCGCGGTCAGGACTGTAAGCGGCGTTCTTCCGATCGCTCTAAATGCGCGAGAAAGAAAGATGAAGCGCATGATCGTTCCTGCGCAAAACGTCAAGGAGGCCGCGATTGTCGGAGATGTGGATGTTTACCCGGTTAACACGCTTACCGAGGTAGTCCAGCTTCTTAACGAACCGAATCACATGCTTCCCGCGATGTTCGATATCAAAGAATTCGAGACACTTGACGACCCTCATTACGATATCGACTTCAGCGACGTAAAAGGCCAGGAAAATGTTAAGAGGGCGCTGGAGATAGCGGCTGCCGGTGGGCATAATATTATTATGATCGGCCCTCCCGGAAGTGGAAAGACCATGCTTGCGCGTCGCATACCAACAATACTTCCGCCCATGTCTCTGGACGAAGCTCTTGAAACGACTAAGCTCTACAGCGTCTGCGGACTGCTAAGTTCAAAGGAAGCTCTGGTTACCAGGCGGGCGTTTCGCGCTCCTCATCACACGATTTCAAACGCCGGACTTACCGGCGGCGGCACATATCCCAGACCCGGCGAGGTGAGCCTCGCTCATCACGGTGTGCTCTTCCTTGATGAACTGCCCGAGTTTCGCAGGGACGTATTGGAAGTGCTCCGTCAGCCGCTGGAAGACGGAACCGTGACAATCGCCCGCGCGCAGGCATCGCTGACATACCCCGCGCGTTTTGTGATGGTCGCCGCGCTTAACCCATGCCCGTGCGGTTTTTTTGGAGACGGCTCGAAGCCGTGCACTTGCACTCCCCAAATGATCCAACGCTACCTGCAGCGCGTTTCCGGGCCTCTGCTGGACAGGATCGACATCCACATCGAGGTGTCGCGCCTCAAACAGGACGAACTTCTGGGCAAAGGCACCGGCGAATCGTCCGCTGCGATCAGACAGAGGGTGACTGCGGCAAGGTCGCGGCAGCTACAAAGGCTTGCCGGAAGCAATATCTTCTGCAATGCTCACATGAGTTCCAAGCAGTTAAAGCAGTTTTGTCATGTTTCAGACGACACCAAAAACCTCCTGCGCACGGCGATAAATCAGCTTAACTTGTCGGCGAGAGCTTATGATCGAATCCTCAAGCTCGCCAGGACAATAGCCGACCTGGCGGGAGAAGATGATGTCCAGACTCCTCATATTGCCGAAGCCATACAATACAGGAGTCTGGACAGAAAGTTCTGGGGCTAAGGCGTATATGGCACCACCGGATAGTGCGCCGGTTTAGCCGGACCCAGCGCGCCATTCGGTTTGAGATATCCTCTGTCGATATACGTGTCGTAATCCTGGAACTCGTAGTTGGCGTTGATATTCGCGATTACCGTTGCAAGGATGTTGATATTCTCACAGACGTTCCCCTGAAGGCCGAACTGGCACGGATAAGCTCCCGCCAGCACGGCATTTGCGATATTGAGCACTTCTCCGACAGCTTTGCCCTTAAATGGCCCCTGGGTAAGCGTGAACTTCTCAAGATCGTACCCGGCGGTGCGAGGCATGACGCGCATATCGTTGTAAGCTATATTGAGCATCAACGCGAGCGTCTCACCAGCCAGAGCGTTTGCCGTCGGATTGCCCTGCTTGTTGAGTGTTGTCGTGGGATTGAGATAGTCCATAGTAAGCATGAAACACTGGCACGGGCCGGTCTGCGGCAGGAAGTTGCAGAGCTGGGTCAGTCCGAACTTTGTGCCGGTGAACGTCAGCGTGCGCGGTTTCTTGCCCACGATGATTTTGTTCTTGTATGTGTCGCCGTAATACATGAATTCTGCAAAGGCCAGAGGGAACCTATTGTAGAGAATTCCACCCGGCAGTATGATGTTGTTCGGATCGCAGAATGTGTGCCAGCCCTCCTGGGTGAATGTCACCGGCAGGTAACATCTTCTGGGCCACTCATTTTCTCCAACATCCAGCCTGGCGCAATAAGTACCTTCCACGCCTTGAGTCGTGGTGACCGTGGCACAATTGCGGATTGCTCCCGGCTCCATGGGCGGAATCTCGTAGACCACGTCGAAGCTGACGCATGTCTCAACATCCAGCACATCGCTGCCGTTATTGGCGGCAATGAACGACGGAAGCAGATCGCCTAGAACCGTGTCGACAAAACTGTTCACATTGAGCGCTTCGGTGCCACAATTGCACACCTCATAAGTATATGTGACTTGCTGGCCCACATTCGCATGGTTAGGATACACGCTTTTTGTCAGATCGATACATGGCCCCTGATGAATCTGAATGTGGTGCACCTGCGCGCACTTATACGCGCCTACGGTCGATCCGTCAGTCGAGTCGGCCTGCACGATCACGCAGTTGACGATATATTCCGGGTCGTCTTCCAGCAGAGTGTGATCGACTGTGAATTCTACGCATTCACCGATCGCCAACGCATCGCTGCCGCCGTTTGCCTCGACAAAGTTCGACAGCAGGTCCCCGAGGACGTTATCAGAGACAGTGGTCACAGTGAGATTTGTGTTACCGCAATTGCACACTTTGTAGTGGTATGTGATGACGTCGCCGGTAAATCCGCGCGACGGCACTGGGAATTTGAGAACGCTTACGCATGGTGCGGGTCTTGGCGGGGTGTGCTGCACGAACGCACACTTGGATGCGCTTACGGGCGAGCCTACTTGGGGAGAGGCTACCACTGTCACGCAGTTTATCAGCGGATTTGGATCGCTTTGCTGAAGCTCGCGCAATGCGGTGAACTCCACGCAATCTCCGATACCCAGTTCGTCACTGCCGCCGTTTGCCGCAATAAACGCGGCAAGCAGGTCGCCGTTCACGTCGTCGGAGATCGATGTTACGGTGAGATCGGAATTGCCGCTGTTGCATACCTTGTAGGTGTATGTAATTAGATCACCGGTCTGGCCGCTATTGGGCGTCGGCGTTTTATCGACACTGATATTTGGGAACGGTTCCGTCCCCGTGTGGCGCACCGACGCGCAGGTCTGCGCATCGACTGGCGGCCCGGCGGCCGGAAGGGCATTGACTATCACGCAGTTTTGCAGTGGGTCGGAGTCGCTGGACTGCAGCGCTCGATTGACCGAAAACTCCGCGCACGCCCCTACAGCGAGCGTAGCGCCGCCATTTGCTGCGACAAAGTCGGCAAGCAGATCTCCCAGTAGGTCGTCCAGCACACTTGTTACCGTCAGGCTGGTGTCTCCGCAGTTGCAGATCTTGTAGGTATATGTAATTATATCTCCAGTTGCTCCGGTCGTGGGAGACGGGGTCTTTTCGATACTGACGCATGGGTTCGGTGGATGCATTACAAACGCGCATGCCGTGGCATCCACAGATGAGCCCTCCGGCGGGTCGGCAGTGACTTCTACGCAGTTTTTCAACGGATCGGGGTCATCCGCTTTGAGAGTGTACTGAACCGCAAATTCCGTACAATCTCCGATCGGCAATTCCGCGCTGCCGTTTGCCGCTATAAACGCAGCAAGCAGGTCTCCCAGCACATCGTCGACGATAGAAGTCACCGTGAGATCAGTGTTGCCGTTATTGCAGACCTTATATGTATATGTAATCTCATCGCCGGTTACGCCGCTGCTTGGAACTGGAGTCTTTGCAATAGTGATACTTGGCATCGGTTCAGGCCCAAGGTGACGCACTGATGCGCACTTAGTATTCATTACGGGCGGACCCATTGGCGGGTTTGCGAATACGGTCACGCAGTTCGGCAGCGGATCGGGGTCGCTTGATATTAGAGTTCGATCAACCGAGAACTCCACGCAATCCTCAGGCTCAAGAATTGCGCTGCCTCCGTTTGCCGCTTTGAAGTTGTCCAGTAACTCTCCCAACAGGTTATCCAGGACAGAGGTCACAGTCAAGGTCAGGTTGCCGCAGTTGCACACTTTGTATGTGTAGGTTATTACGTCCCCAGTATAGCCCGAAGTTGGAGACGGGGTCTTGGTGACGCTGATACATGGGTTTGGTGGAGGAGGGTTGTATATAATAGAGCAGTCGAACCACGACCCCATGGAGCCTGCAGTCTGGCCGGTGGCGTCGGTCACGTTCTGGACATGGGTAAACACCGAAAATGTCGGGATTGTCAGCCCAGCTATAGTATAATCGAAACCAGAGAGGCTGTCGCCGGGCTTAATAGCGGGCGGCGTTTTCCACCATGGGTTGGACGTGGTGTCATAGAATAGCATGGAGGCAATATTGTTGAATTGCCAACCCGATGGCGCTGTGGGAGTGCCGACCGGAGCCGGCAGGCCATAAAAAAAGATCTCGCCGATGTTCACGTAAATGCTGCTTATCGGGGACAGGTTAAAGAACGTGAAGTGCAAGGTGGTGTTCGTGCCGTCGTTGGTGGCAAAGTAGTTGTATCCGCTGAAACCGGATGTGGAGCAACTGTCCGGGTTTTGAGCGGCCGCAGTACATGCCAGCGCGGCAACCATCAATAGCACAAGTAATAGACGAGTGAGGACACAAGCTCTCATAGTCCAACCTCTTCTCTCATTAAAATCTTGCATGCGACCTGCAAGTCAGGCCGCTTATACCCGTTTGGCGGGTACATTTGACGTGGCAGGCACACAAAATCATGCTGATTGCCGAAGGCTTGGCCGCCGCTTACGGTGAATAATAATTGGAGGTTGGCAATGATTATAGACAATATCAAAAACGCTTCGCGCTATTATGCTCTGGGCCAGGGGATAGAGTCCGGCCTGAGATTTCTGCAGGATCAGGATACGGCAAGTCTTGCGCTTGGCAGATACGAGATAGACGGTGACAACTGCTTTGCCATGGTGCAGGAATATCAGACCAAGCCTGAAGAAAACGGAGTCTGGGAAGCCCACAAACGCTATATCGACATTCAGTATGTGGCAAGCGGCGTCGAGAATATCGGATACACGAATATAGATAATCTGACTGTATCGAGAGATTATGATGAAACAGCCGATGTAATGTTCCTGCGGGGCTGCGGTGATTTGATCGAGCTGAAGGCCGGTTCGTTCGCGATACTTGCGCCTCAGGACGCGCACATGCCGCAGATCGCGGTCCAAAAGCCTGCTCTTGTCAAAAAAGTGGTAGTTAAGGCGCGCGTGATCTGAACGCTTTGTCGCTGTGCTGTCAACAGGTTTGCACGAACGAGGCGCTGGGTAACAAAAGCGAGGGTACGCAGTATATCCGCCATTCCGAAGGAGGCAATAAGATGCGACTTTTTGTGATGGTTCTCACTCTAATTCTCGCTTTTGGGGCAGGGGTTATCGCTGCCGATATGGGTGCC
>JAJFUS010000049.1 GCA_021372295.1 bacterium
GTCCAGAGACAGAGTCTCTGGTGGGGTTTGGGGCAAAGCCCCAAATCTCCCCATTTTGACACGCACTCATAATATCAGCTCGGGGTTGATACGCGCAAGCGGCGGCTGTATAATTACACATATGTCTATCTACGCGATATCCGACCTGCACCTCTCGCTGGACAGCCCCAAGCCAATGGACATCTTCGGCGAAGCATGGCGCGACCATGACAAGCGTATTGCCCAAAACTGGGACGCCCTCGTAACCGGCGACGACACAGTCCTAATTGCAGGTGACCACTCATGGGCTCTGAAGTTTGAAGAGGCAGCGGCAGATATCGAGTTCATCGCAAACCGTCCCGGCAGAAAGATCCTCATCCGAGGCAACCACGATTACTGGTGGCGCCGGGAATCCACCAACCGCATTCAGAAACTGCTTCCCGAATCGATCACACTTCTGCACGGCAGAGGGATAGTCGTAGAAAACATCGGAATCACCGGAACCAGGGGTTGGCGCATGGAAGAAGGCGAAACCGGTATCGAAGCTGGCGGACAGCGTGTAATGAACCGCGAACTAACTTATTTCGAGCGCGGCCTAAGTGAGATCCCCGATGACGTCACAAAAAGGATAGCAATGCTCCACTATCCGCCATTCGACGCCGATCTCCAGCCCAACGCATTCACCGAACTCCTGCACAAATACAAAGTGGACATAGTCGTCTACGGTCACATTCATTCGGGGGCTGTGCTGGAAGGCGACGTCAATGGGGTAGACTACAAGCTGGTGGCGGTCGACCACACGGGATTCAAGCCGGTATTGATCGTCTAAGACTCCGCCAACACAGCCATCACTCGCCCGACTT
Organism: bacterium; assembly: GCA_021372295.1. Classification (GTDB taxonomy): domain Bacteria; phylum Armatimonadota; class UBA5829; order UBA5829; family UBA5829; genus UBA5829. Next base: position 843 of record JAJFUS010000049.1, read on the forward strand.
TCCCATCGGCAAGCATCACTTTGATCCCTCGCGTGTGGGTCGCGCTATTAGTGAGGATTCGCAAGACGACGCCTTCCGTAAGCGCGCCCGTGCGCTGGTTTTGCTTTTCGACCACCTGCACCCGCTGGCCGATTTTGATCTCGCTTCTTTTCTCGACCGTCAAGATTTGCGCCCTCTCGATTTGAGAGCGAGCAAAGCCGCAGCGATCTGCACTTTCATCAGCCCGATCAGAGCTTTGGAGCCTGTCCGGCATTCTTTGGGCGAGAGTTCGTTGATCGTGGCGTTGCAGAAGTAGGCCGTACACTGGATCGGACGCAGTTCGTAAGGAATGCGGCAACCTCTGGTCGTAAGCTCGGGACAAAACCCCGGCACGCATTCGCCCTCTACATGCGCGACAGTGCTCGTCACACGCTCAGGCGCAACGTCATAAGCAGCCATATTGCCGGTCTTGCGCCTACCGAGCCTGTGAGGGGTGTCGGGATGCTGCAGCACTCGATCCGTGAAAGCGTCCCTCTCACGCGCCCCGCCGCAGCACTTGCCCTTGCACTCCATACAGACATGACTATGGCTCGCCCCAATCCGATTGAGCACGCGCTGATAGCGCATCCTCTTTTGGTTTAACTCGTCCAACTCCGCGCGAGCATTCGCCAGACTCCGCCCATTCTCGAAAATTCGAGCGGCATGGTTAGCGATAATCTCACATGTGCGGAATACCGGTCGCGACCAGAGTAAAAATTTGGTGCGTTCTATACAGCTCACACTTTCTCCAGCTCAAAGACCTTATGCAGCGCTCGCACAGCCTGCTTGACTTTCTCGCGCTCGATCAAACAGGTGATGCGGATCTCGCTGGTGGCAATCGATAGGATGTTGATCCCCTCGCTCGCCAGAGCCTGGAACATCTTGTCCGCATAACCCGGGTTACTGCGCATGCCGCTTCCGACTATCGACACCTTCGCCAGCGTCTGGTCAATGAGCAAGTCCTTAGCGTGAAGCTCGTCCACAACCGGCTCGATCGCTTTCTTTGCCTTCTCGAAGTCGACATCCGCCACCGTAAACGATATATCGGCACATCCCTCGGAACTGACGTTCTGCACAATCACATCCACGTTGATATTGGCCTGAGCCGGCGCGTGGAACAGTTTTGCCGCAACTCCCGGCTGATCGGGAATCGCCACAACTGTAAATCTGGTAACATCCGTATCGTGAGCAATCCCACGCACAGGGTTGCGTACTTCCATTTTCGGGTCCTCCTTGGTGATGATGGTTCCGGGGACGGCTTTGGCGCTGTTTGCGACCAATATGTCCACGTCGTAGAGCTGGCCCAGCTCCACCGCGCGGGAGTGCATAACCCTCGCGCCCTGCCCCGCCATCTCAAGCATTTCTTCATAAGATATGGTATCGATTTTCACAGCATCCGGCACAATCCTGGGGTCGGCCGTAAAAACGCCGTCGACATCGGTGTAGATCTCACATTTGTCGGCATTAAGCGCGGCAGCCAGAGCCACCGCCGTAGTGTCCGATCCGCCTCGGCCAAGGGTGGTAATGTCCGCCCAACTGGCGTTCTCGGTGATTCCCTGGAACCCTGCGACCACCACCACGTTTCCTTTATTGAGCTCGTCCTTAAGACGTTTCCCGTCGATCTTAAGAATTCGCGCTCTGCCCTGAATGCGCTCGGTAATAATTCCCGCCTGGCCACCCGTAAGCGATACGGCCTTCTGCCCGAGTTCCTGCAGAGCCATAGCCATCAGCGCGCTCGACGCCTGTTCGCCTGTCGACAACAGTTTGTCCATCTCGCGTTCGTCAGGCACGGCGCACAGCGCTTTGGCCATGCTTATCATCTCGTCCGTCGTATCGCCCATCGCCGAGACGACCACCACCACCTGCGCTTCTTTGGCGCGCCCCGCGATGCGTTTTGCGACGGCCGCTATCTTCTCAGTGGACCCGACAGAGCTTCCACCATATTTTTGAACGACAATCACGACGCTCTTAATCCTCCCATAAAAAAACCAGAAGCGGAAAGTAGAGGTAAGAGTTCAGTTCTGCGAGAACTAACTGCGGCTCGGCAGAAGCCTCGCCCTCCCCCACGCTTATTACGGGAGGCCAGAGCTCCTGTTGGCCAATATTTTGCCAAAATTCCCAGAAAACTGAACGCTTACAAGTAGAGAGCAATAAGCCCAGAACCAATGCCGCTCGGTTATTGCGATTAGGATAGCACATTACAAGCGAGGGCGCAATACAAGATGTCAGCTCAATCAATTCTAATGCAACTATTGAACTCGTTCTCGCGTATAACACCTTGATTGCCGATATTCTTATTGAACCGCAATAGGAACACTCTTGATGACAATTTTATAGCAGCCTTACACATCTTGACCACATTTAGTCAATGTGATAGCATTTGTACAGCACACCTGGAGGATTCCACTTGATCTTAATAAAGAACCGCAGACTGACCCTGGCGCTCATTGCGATGAGCATCATTATTGCATCATGCGCATCGGTTTTTGCCGCTGCTGCGCCCGGCGTAAAGCCCGAGGACGCAAAACAGTTTATGCCCGTCTCCCAAATAAAGCGTGGCATGCGCGGATATGGGCTCACGGTGTTTCAGGGCACCAAGATAGAGAAATTCGACGTTGAGATCCTGGGCGTCCTGAAACAGATGAACACCGGCAAAGACCTGATACTGGTCAGAGTCGGCGGCGGCCCCATTACATCCCGCCAGACCGAGGTTCTCGCTGGAATGAGCGGCAGCCCGTGTTACATCAATGGAAAAATGATCGGCGCTATATCTTATGGCCCGCCATTTCCAAAAGAACCTATAGGCATGATCACGCCAATAGAAGACATGCTCGAAGCCTGGGACGACAACCTTCCTAAACAGGCCAGCGGATACTCCAGAGGCACGCTTAACGAGCCGGTAAAGGTGGATGGCAAGTCCGTCACCGGCATCGCGATAGATGAGTACGGCTCGGACGCCAAGGCAATCGAAAACGGGATCCTCCACATGCAGCCTCTGGCGACTCCTCTGATGGTCAGCGGAGTGTCGGCGCGCGGGCTTGAAAAACTTTCGGAAATCCTGCGTCCATTCGGCATTCGCCCTGTGGCAGGCCCCGGAGGCGGAGGAAGAAGCGCTGAAGAAGCAAAAGCCGAGTTGGTTCCGGGCGCTGCCATAGGAATGTCTCTCGCCAGCGGCGATATAGACATGACCGGCATCGGCACGGTAACATATCGACGCGGCAATAAGATCGTCGCGTTCGGCCACCCCATGCTCGGAATCGGCGCGGTGGACGCTCCAATGACCACGGCATATATAGAAGACGTCATATCCGGCTACGAAGAATCCTCCAAGCTGGGTTCGCCCATCAAGACAGTCGGTCGAATATTCCAGGACAGGCCCTGGTCGATTGCAGGCGCTGTCGGTAATATGCCCAAAACCATTCCCGTGAAAGTCGCCATCGATGACAGGTCTTTCAAGCGCAGCAAGACATACAAAATCAACGTCATAGACCACCCTCTGCTGGCTTCGAGGCTGATTACGATGATGGTCGGCGAAGCCATATACGAGATGCACCCGACACCCGGCGACACCACAGCCGAGATCAGCTATGAAGTCGATGCTGACGGCCTGGGCACAATCAAACGCAGCAACATCTTTTTCGACCCGGTATCAGTCGACTCGGCCTCCATCGAAGACATCGGCACATTGCTGCAGATACTCAGCTCGAACAAGTTCTATTCAGTGGACATCAAGTCGGTGAACTTAAACGTGCGCATCATCGACAAGCGCAACACGGCGACCGTGGACCGGATATTCGTCAAAAAGAGCGAGTACGAGCCCGGAGAGACGGTGGAAGTCGGCGTAGTGCTCAGACCTTATAAGAAAGACCGCATCACCAAGACTTACAAGGTCAAGATTCCTGCCACGGCTGGCAACGGTAAATTGACACTGCAAGTGCGCGGCGGCGCGACTCCGGCCATAATGCAGACAATGAGCATGATGACGATGGATATGGGCGATGACGAAACTGGTGGAATGATGATGCCCGGAACGTCATCCACGGCCAACGTGGACAACGTCAAGCAACTCGTGGGCAAATACCTGGAGCGCGAGAAAAACAACCAGCTCGTGGTGCAGCTCATGCTGCGCAACACGGCCTTAAACGTGGCGGGCGAGAAGCTAAGCGGGCTTCCTAACGCCGTCGCCGACGTGATGAAATCGTCGCGCAACTCCGGTCTCAAGCTCGAACGCGAAGAGGTCAAGGAGCTCTACGACGAAGACATGATAGTCACGGGCATGGCTCGCCTCACACTAAATATAAAGAAAAAGAGCCTCAACGAGGGCAAACCGAGTTCAAAACTCAGTTCGCCGACTTCTCCCGAAGACATCCAGGAACCATCCGACCTGACTACCCCCGGAGATCTCGACCCTACTATGTATAACGACGAACCAATGACCTCGTCCATGGGTTCCGGCCCATCGGTTGATGTAACTGAGGAGCCTTCGCCGGACAACGAACCTGATGACAATGCTTCCGATAATGCACCCGGCGATATCGACGAGACCCTCACGCCAAGCCAATCGTCCGACACGGACATGCCGACCGGCATGGATCAGTCCGAAGCGAATACTCCTCCCTCAACGGCTCCCAGCGCGGCAAAATCGAACGTAAAGACAGTAGTCCGACAAGCCAAGAGCTGGACTCAGAGCACCCAGGCTGACTTCGCAAAAGGCACGTTTTCCGGCGTGTCGGCTTCCAGCGAAAACAAGCTCGAACTGGTTCCCACCCTGCGCAAGCTCGTGGAAACCCCCGAGCAGTTCGTATGGTGCATCGCGCCCACGAATGACGGCATGTACGCCGGAACCGGCAACTCAGGCAAGATATATCACGTCTCCGAGTCGGGCGACATGAATGTCTTCTATGAGACTGGCGAGCTGGAAGTGCATTCGCTAGTCCAAGACTCCAGCGGCAATCTCTACGCGGGCACTTCGCCCAACGGCAAGATATTTAAGATCACGCCCGACGGCAAGGGCAGCCTGCTATATGACGCCGATGAAAAGTACGTCCTGGCTCTGGTGCTCGACTCAAGCGGCAACATATACGCGGGAGTCGGCGATGCGGGCAAAATATATCGCATAACCCCGGACGGCTCCGGCAAACTTTTCGCCACTCTCAGCGAACAGCAGATTCTCAGTCTCCACTGGGACAGCCGCAACTTCCTGGTGGCCGGCACAGGCACAAATGGCGTGGTTTATAAGATCGATCCGGCAGGCAAAGCCGATCCAATATTCGACGCCGCGGAAGACTCCATCGCCTCAGTCACCACCGACGGCAAGGGCAACATATACGCCGGAACATCGCCCAAAGGAATCGTCTACAAGATCACCCCCGATCTCCGCTCGAAGACCGTTTTCTCAAAGGCCGCCCGAGTGCTTTCAATGACCGCCGACCCAAGCGGCAACGTATACGCCGTGTCGGACGGCACTCTGGTGAAAATCATGCCCGACGAAACCGTGATCCAACTGGACTCCTCTCAGGACAAAGTCCAGTTCCTGGCGACCGCGTATAACAGCAAGACAAGCGCGCTGTACGCGTCCACCGGCAACGTCGGGTCGATATACGTGAGCAAGTGCTGCGACATCGCGGGCGCGTTCGAGTCTCCAGTGCACGACACAAAAATGGTCTCACGCTGGGGCCGGATAAAGTGGATCGCCCAAACTCCCGAGGGGACTTCGGTCGAGTTGCAGACCCGCTCGGGCAACGTCGAAACGCCTGACTCCACCTGGAGCGACTGGTCGCCCGCGTTCACCAACAGCTCAGGCGAGCAGATCGTCGGCAGCGACTCGCGTTACATTCAGTACAAGGTCACTCTCAGAACCTCCAAGCCGGATGTCTCGCCCAGAGTCTCAAGCGTCACACTTTCGTATCTGACGCCAAACCAGGCCCCGGCCGTAAAGCTCACTGCGCCTGCCGTCGGAGACGTGTGGGCGGGCAGCCAAACGATCAAATGGACCGGCTCCGACCCGGACAAAGACACTCTAACCTACGATGTGTTTTACTCGAATAACGGCGGAAAAGACTGGCAGTCTCTGGTGGGCGGCGTGAGTGGAACATCGTCCGACAAGCAGCCGACCGCAAAAGACATTGTGGACAAGGTCAAGACCGAGCTGGATAAATCCGCCGACGTGCCAGGCGACATGAAGCAGCAGGTTCTCAAAGGCGCCGATGCTCCGGCAAATCCGGCAAAACCCACAATGGATCTGGGCATGCCCAATGGTTCGTCGAACAAGAGTTCATATATATGGAATACCTCAAAAGTCGAGGACGGCAATTACGTCCTTAAGGTAGTCGCCAGCGACCGCACGAGCAACGCGGGCGACCCGCTGACCGATGAAGTCATCTCCGACCCATTCGTTATATGCAACAGCGCTCCGAGGCTGGTGCTCTATCAAAGGAGCGTTGTAAAGGCAGGCGCGGGGCCGGTCACCATAAGCGGTTCGGCCACAAGCAAGATGATAGAGATCATGGGCGTGCAGTTCCGAGTTGACAGTGGCGAGTGGATGGCCGCATCCCCCGACGACGGCATGTATGACTCCGGCTACGAGATGTTCAAAGTCGTCACGAGCAATCTGGCCGTTGGAAGTCACAAGGTGGACGTCCAGGCGATTGACTCCGCAGGCAACGCATCGACCGAAACCGTAGACGTAACCATTTCGCAGGCAAAATAACGTAAAGTGGAGGGCTGAGAGCGAAGATTCCAAAGCGACAGCCCTCCAACAAAATATTCCTTCCATTTTTCAATTACATGTGATAAAATGCGAGCTTGAAGCTCATATATCATCACCATAAGTGAAGATGAGACTTTCCATCCCGGCTTCGGCTCTGAGGAGACCGATGTAACAGGCAGCTGATTGCGCGGCCATGAGTTTGGACTATCTGCTCTCCACTCTCCGCTTTCAGCTATTTTAGGAGATAGTTCTGTGGATTTTTCAGACGAGAGAATCGTGCTGACGCGCGAGGGGTATGACGAAATTCAGCGGGAGCTCAACGAGATCATGACCGTAAAGCGGCCCGCCGTTATCGACAGAATCAGAGAGGCCAGGCAACTCGGAGACCTCAGTGAGAACTTCGACTACCAGGACGCAAAGCATGTCCAGGCCCTCCTTGAAGCCAGGCTCAAAGAGCTTAAGACCATAATCGGACACTCCACCGTAGTCGATTGCATTGACAATAACGGCTGCATAGGAATCGGCTCAAAAGTAATCGTCAAAGACCTCTCGGACGGCTTCGAAGACGAGTACACAATCGTCGGCCCCACGGAGTCCAGCCCCGCCGAGGGCAAAATATCACTTGAATCGTGCGTCGGAAGCGCGCTTATGGGATGCAAAGAAGGAGATAAGGTCGCGGTTCGCGCCCCGGCGGGAGTAATCAACTACCAGATCGTGTCGGTTCAATGACCCATCCCAATATACTCGATGGCGCGGACGCAGTTCTGGTCGTGATCGACATTCAAGACCCGCTCCTGAAGACGATCCACGAGGCCGACCGGGTTGTCGAAAACACCATCAAGCTGGTCGAGGCGGCGAAAATATTCAATTTGCCGATCCTCGTGCCGCTTCAATACGCCTCCAGATTGGGCGATGTCACAAAACCTATCGCCGACGTCTTGCCCAGCGCCCAGCGCTTCGACAAGATGACATTCAGCTGCTTAGGCTCGCCAGATTTCCTGAATGCGCTGAACGAAACCGGGCGCAAGCAGGTGATCCTGTGCGGCATCGAATCGCACGTCTGCGTGAACCAAACCGCCCACGATCTACTCATGCAGGGGTTCAAGGTACACGTGATAAAAGACGCTGTCTCCTCGCGAACAGCCGGGAACTGGATCACCAGCATCGAGAAGATGCGCGACTCGGGGTGCGTAATCTCGTCCGTCGAAACAGCGATATTCGAGCTGACTCAGGACTCGTCATCTCCTGAGTTCAAGAAAATTTTGCCGATCGTAAAGTAACCAAACGCACAGCTGACTGAACGCTCATGAGCCTGGACTCTCTACCCTCCACTCTCATCTCAGCTATTTTCGAGGAAGACCGGTATGGTCGAAATCTTCACAATAGGACACTCCAATCACGGCATACTCGACTTCCTGAACATCCTGAAGCGCAACCGAATTCAAGTGCTGGTGGATGTCCGCAGCGACCCCTACAGCCGCTACGCCTCTCAGTTCAACAAGACCGAGTTTTCGAGGCACGTCGATGCGGCGGGAATCACCTATCGCTATTCGGGCAACGCCATCGGCGGCAAGCCCAAAGACCCGTCGCTCCTCACTGCGTCCGGCAAGCCCGATTACGATAAACTCGCCGCCACCGAGCCTTTTCAGGACGAACTTCGGGCGATTGTCGAGATTGCCCAGACCAAACGAGTCGCCATTATGTGCAGCGAGGCCGACCCAATGGGCTGTCACCGCGAGCGAATCCTTGCCCAAGTCCTGCGAAGCTGGGGCGTGGACGTGAAGCACATCATGCCCGACGGCAACCCCGCAAAAGTGGAGCAGCCGGGATTATTCTAAACGATTTGTTATCCGCTGAATCGCCCAAGAAGCACATAAACACAAGTAAGCGCTGACAGTTCCGGGCTCTTAGCTCTCCACTCTTGGCTCTCAGCCATTTCTTTCTGTTATGCCGATTTCGCCACCTGGACAAATCCGAGTAATAGCGTAATAACGAAGATGTGGAATCTTTGCACACGTTCCATGTGGAGATTCTGTTTATGTGCGCACCATATACAATCACTCACAAAACCGACGGCCTCAACACCAAAATTCATATGTGGCGAAACACTACAATTCCACTGAGAACCAGCCAGAATATAAATAGTATGTGTCGAAAGATTTGAGCGGAGGTAGCTCCAAAATGGCCTCTGATAAAGGCGCTCCCAAGGATGGCATGGACGAACGTCTCGCGCAGGCGCGCGACGGCGCCCTGCTTGACGGCGAAGAAATAGTGGCTCAGGAAATGGGTGACCAGGGTCAGGCAATAATACTCACTAATTCCCGAATTCTTATCATAAAAGCCGGGTTGACCGCAACTGGCACTCTCAACGGCCAGAGCACCGGCGCGTTTCCTGTTAACGAGATAACGGCCGTCAACCTTCGCAAAGGACCGATGGGTGCGGTGATACAAATTTGCGTGGACGGCCGGCAGCAATCCGCTCAGGCCGGGCCTCCCGATAACGTGATAGTCTTTAGCGGAGATCAGCGCGTCAAAAAATGCGAGATCATAGCCGAAAAGATAGAATCGGCAATAAGAAAACCGCTTGAGAGGATCGAGCCTACGACCGGCGATGCGCATTCTCCAAGAGTGGACGAACATGTCGAAGAGGTCGAGCAGACACCGGAAGAAGCTCCAAAACCCAATAAGGGCGGGCGTCAGGCAAAGTCGCTGGCGGAGGAAATGTTCGAGGAGATGAACGGCTCAGCGGAACCTGAGCCGCCTCAGCCCGTTCGACAACCCGAGCCCAAGTCCGTACCTGAGCCGGAACCCGTCGAGCGGGTAGCCGAAGTTGCCGCCAGTGAGCCTGCCGAGGCCGTTGTTGAGGCCGAAGCCATCGCAAAACCCGACGAAGTGCATGCCGCGCAAGAGCCTGACTATAAATCTGTGGAAGAACTCGGCTACAAAGAGCCCGAAGAGGAAGTTGAAGAAGACAATGAACCCACAGAGGATTTTCGGCCCAATCCTTTCCTGCCTAGACCGGTTAGAAAGAAATCGAGGTCAGGGAGGTCGTTTACTCTCATAGGCGGATTGATGGTGCTGGCTCTATTCGGAGTGGCCGTAATTTCCCCTATGCGCCAGCCAAAAGTAGTGCCTGTCGAAGAGGTCAACGTCGATAATCTCACGCGTAATGCGAAGACTGTTCGTCGGCAGATCGCGGAAATCGACAAATATCGCGAAGATGCCGCAAAAATTCTGGCTGCCTCCAATAAGGAAAGCGCCGCCTTGGCTAGGGCTGTGCATTCGGGACGACAGGCTGTTGTTGCCGCAGCCGGAAAAAACGCATCCGATAAGGCATGGCAGGAGCTTACGAAGCTCAAAGTGCCGTCCGGGCTTGCCGGGGCACGGGAAAACATTGTGCTGGGAACGTTCACCCGGAAAAACGCTGTCGCAAACGCGCTCAGCGTCGGGCAGATTGACGCCAGCGGCGTCAACGCCCGTCTCTCGGAAGCCAATTCCCTGATTAAGAAGGGATTTGAAGCAATCGACAAGATGAAGGCGGGCATCAGCAATCAGTTGAAGCCGACTTCGCAAGAGAGCAAAAAGCAGAAAGCGAAGTAATGATTACGTCGCGAGGAATCTGATTTGAACCATACGCCAAAAAACAGATTCCTCACATTTGTTCAAAATGACAGGTCGCGGTAGGGCTGCTTGATCGTCAAAAGTGCACAAACTTTGGCTCAAGGCACTGATCTTCGGCTGACTCGAACCCCGGCTTGCCCAGCAGTTTGAACATCTCCTTCTTGTATGCCTCGACGCCGGGCTGATCGAAAGGGTTGACTCCGAGCATCAGACCACCCACCGCGCATGCTATTTCAAAGAAGTAGATCAACGCGCCCAGCGAATAGGCGTCCAGTTTCTCAAGGTGGATCGTCATATTCGGGACACCGCCGTCTCGATGAGCCTTGGCAGTGGCCTCATAAGCCTTGGAATTGACGTAGCTCACTTCCTTACCCGCCAGATACCCGAGGCCGTCGGAGTCGTCCGCATCAGTAGGGATCTTCAGCGAAGGCTCGCCGCCGTCAATTATCAGGAACGTCTCGGCAAGAATCCTGCGACCCTCCTGGATATACTGGCCCATCGAGTGCAGGTCGGTGGTGAAGTCGACGGACGCCGGGAAAATCGCCATATTCTCCTTGCCCTCACTCTCACCGTAGAGCTGTTTCCACCACTCGGCCATAAAGTGCAGCCTCGGCTCGAACGACGCGAGCATCTCTATTGAAAACCCCTGGTGATAGAGCACGTTGCGCGCGGCAGCATAGAAATAGGCTGGGTTGGATATCGGGTCTGCGTTCGAGCACAAACCGGCACACTTGGCCGCGCCTGAAACCAGCGCGTCTATGTCGACTCCCGCGTACGCAACCGGCAGTAGGCCGACGGCTGATAATACGGAATATCGTCCGCCGATATTGTCCGGCACGACAAATGTCTCGTAACCCTCGGTCTTTGCAAGCTGGAGGAGAGCGCCTTTTTTTGAGTCCGTCGTGGCGACTATATGCTTCGACGATGCAGCCAACTTCCGCATTATCCGAGACGCAATGGCGGGTTCTGTGGTTGTGCCGGACTTCGAGATGACGTTGATCGCGACTCTCTTGCCCGCAAGCTGCTTTTTGAGCCTGGTCATATAATGCGCCGATATGTTATGGCCAGCGTATACAACCTTATCCGGGTCGTCCGCCAGAGCCTCTATGACCGCCCTCGCGCCAAGATACGAGCCGCCGATGCCGATTACAAGCAATACGTCGGTCTCATCGCGGAGGCGCTTTGCAGTCGCTTTGAGACGAGACATCTCGTCAGCCGAGAGTATCTGATCGGGTTTCATCCAGCCGGTAAAGTCCGAACCGGGGTGATTGCCCGAGCGCAGTTGGCCGTCGATCTGACTGATTTTTTCTTTGCGACTGGCGATCATATCGCTGGTCACGTTGGGCTTGAGATATGAAGCATCTATGACTATTGGAAGTTTATTGAATTGGTTTGGCATTACGGTTCCCTCTACGTCAATATTCAGCTTTCCGCCCGATTATACTGGTTCATCGCGGCCTCGATGCCTTCTTCGAGGATCATATCCAGCGCGTCGGCGGCCTGCTCCAGCGTTACATCCATCTCTTGTCGATCCTTGCGATTGAACCGCGAGAGGACGTGGTTTATCGCCTCGCCGCTCCGGCCGATGCCGATACGCATGCGCGGAAACTCGGTCGAGTGTATGTGCGCGATAATCGACTTCATTCCATTGTGGCCGCCAGACGATCCCTGCAGTCGAATCCTGATCTTGCCCAGAGGCAGATCCATATCGTCGTAGATCACAAATATGTCCGACGGCTCCAGGTGATACTTTCGCACAATCTGGCCGATACACTGCCCGCTCTCGTTCATAAACGTCTGCGGCTTGACCAAGAGTATCTGCTCGCCGAGGTAATCTAGGCTGCCAACCAGGCCCTGGCACTGCCTGCCCAGAACTTTGACCTTGCGGCGTTTGGCGAAGATGTCCAGCACGTCGAAGCCGACATTGTGCCGGGTATGGGCGTACTGCCTGCCGGGGTTGCCAAGGCCGACGATCACCCTCACGACTGAGCCTTCCAAGCCTTATCGAATATGTCGCTGACACTGCGGTCGTCATGAATTCGCATTATGGCGTCTGCGAGAATGTCGGCCATCGAGACGACCTCTATCTTGCCGTTGCGCCTTTCCTGGGCAAGCGGAATGGTGTCCGTAATGATGATCTTTTTGATCGCCGAAGCCACGAGCTTCTCGGGCGCATCGCCTGAAAGGACTCCATGCGTGCAGGCGGCGTATACTTCTTTCGACCCTCGCTCCAGAAGAGCGTTCGCGCCGCTTATGATCGAGCCGCCGGTGTCTATCATGTCGTCGAGCATAATAGCGGTCTTGCCCGATACGTCGCCGATCACCTGCTTGACCTCGGTTTTGTTCGGCTCGGGCCGGCGCTTCACGATAATGGCGATTGGAGTGCCGAGAGCTTCGGCCAATGCGCGGGCGCGAGGCACGCCGCCTACGTCCGGCGAGACCACGACAGTATTCTCGTCCACAGTAATATTTTTGCGGATATACTCGGCTATGATCGGGCCAGCGTAGAGATTGTCCACAGGCTTATCGAAGAACCCGACGATCTGGCCTGAGTGCAGATCGACCGTGAGAAGCCTGGTCGCGCCCGCGGCAGTGAGCAAATCGGCAACAAGCCTGGCCGTGACCGGCTCGCGCGGCTTCACTTTTCGATCCTGCCTGGCGTAACAATAATAAGGCATCACGACGTTTACCCTGCGCGCCGAAGCTCGCTTGAAGGCGTCGATCATAATAAGCAGTTCCATCAGGTGCTCGTTCACCGGAGTCGGGACTGACTGGACGATAAACACATCGTCGCCGCGCACGCTCTCGTTGACCTGAACGTGCACCTCGCCGTCGGCAAAGCGCTTGAGCAGTATTTCGCCCATATGAACGCCCATACGCTCCGCGATTTTTTTCGACAGCTCGGGGTTGCCGGACCCGGAAAACAGCATCAGTTCACTCATTTATATAACTCCGTCGAAAACAGCTGAGAGTAGAGAGGGGGAGCTAAGAGTTCAGACTCTTAGGCACCCAGTCAGCTGCATATTTAGTTCGGTTCTATTAATCTCAGTTGTTGTTATCGCCGATGGTGACGCCGGAAAGCCTGGCAAATGGGCCGACCTCGCAGCTTTCACCGATTCGACTGCCGCGTTCGATGATCGTGCAAGGGTAAACTATCGCGTCACGGCCTATTTGAACATCGCAGTCGATATATGTGGTCGCCGGATCGACAATCGTGACGCCCGAAAGCATCAATTCATCCAGAATGCGCTTTCGCATGGTCGCGGCGGCCTCGGCCAACTCGATCCTGTTGTTTATTCCCACTGTGTCCGACACGTTATCCGCAATCACGGCCCCCACCCGCTCGCCTGACGCGCTTAACAGCCCGATGACGTCAGTGAGGTAATACTCGCCCTGGGCGTTGTCGGTTTTGAGCATCGAGAGCTTTTCTGCGAGCAGATGCTTGTTGAAGCAGTATATGGCGGTATTGAACTCGCCGATGGCCAGCGTAGCTTCATCGGCGTCTTTCGCCTCGACGATCTTTGTTACCGCGCTGCTGGAATCGCGCACCACCCGACCGTAATGGCCCGCATCGTCAAGCATGCCTGTCAAAATAGTCGCGGCGTTACCTTCTGACGAGTGGGTTTCGATCAACTGCGCGATTGCTTCGGATGTAATTAGGGGAGCGTCGCCGGGCAGCACGATCACATCGGTGGTGTCGCCGGATATACTTGGAAGCGCCTGCATCGCCGCGTGACCCGTGCCGAGCTGCTGGGTTTGGTAGGCGTAAGAGATGTCATTGCCCAACGCGGCCTTGACTTTCTCGGCCTCATACCCGACCACGACTATCACCTGCTCGATCCCTGCTCCAACACATGCGTCCGTGACGTGTCGAGTCATAGGTTTTCCGCATATTAGATGCGCGCCCTTTGGCAGCGCGGATTTCATTCGTGTGCTCTTGCCGGCGGCCATTACCACCGCCGCGAATTTGGTTTTCACAGCGCCTATCCTCCGGGCACTATTATACCAGAAGCGGCTGAGGCATACCACCGGGGTCGAGCGTGGCAAGACGCATTCTGCGGGCGCAGTTGTATACGGAAGTGTAATCGGGGTCATCGAGAGGGGTCGTCGTGACTCCAATGCCGCCTCGCGAGTGAATGAAAGTCTTTTTGTCGATCATCATTCCAACATGGGTTATGGCGTCCCCTGCGAAGAATATCAGATCACCGGCTTGAAGCTCGTTTCGCTCGATGGGCACGGCGCGTGGGTCGGACGCCTGATCTTTCGCGTCGCGCAGGAGCGTTATGTTGTGAATCTTGTGAACGAGTTGGACAAACCCGGAGCAGTCCAGGCCGAAGGGAGACGTTCCGCCCCACAAATACGGAATTCCGACAAATCTTCGCGCGGTCTCGACCAGCTTTCGCGGATCAGGCAAAGGGATCGTTTGAGCGAGATCTTTGTCCACCAGACGAGCATCGCGTTTTCGTATATACGCACGGCGGGTGTCTGGCAGAAGCAGTTCGACCCAATCGTCTACGGGATCGACAACCTCAAGCTCGGCGCCGATTGTAACCTTGGTGAGGATTTCCGAACGGTCGTGCGGCTTGCGGCGCAAATCCACAAACATATCACGAATAACCGCGACCGCGCCAACCGATGCGTAAGGTTCGGCGGCGGACGGCAATATGCGCACTGCCGATGCCGGAATCCAGGCCCGATAAGTGTCCCAGGTCTGTACGTACAGCCAGCCCTGCGCGCCGCCCTCTATCATTACGGTCTGACCCATCAGCGCCTGGGTCGTCTGCTCGGATTTGGCGTCAGGATTGGCCCGCATAGACACAATGTTGCCCGTCACGACTCCTATGCGGCTGGAGGAAGAAGTCATTTCCTGTTGGCGTACCATTTCTCGGCGAAGTCTTTATTGTCCTTGCCCTCTTTGATCGGCCGCCACCAGGACTCGTTGTTCATATACCAGCGGATGGTCTCGCGCATGCCGGACTCGAAGTCGTGCGAGCGCTGCCAGCCCATCGAAAGGAGTTTTGCCGAGTCGAGAGCGTAACGGCGGTCATGGCCGGGTCGATCCTGCACATGTTTGATGAGGCTGTCAACTTTGCCGGTCACTTCCAATATGATCTTGATGACCTCAATATTCGGGCGCTGATTGTTACCGCCGATGTTGTATATCTGGCCGGGCTCGCCCTTAAGCATGACCATCTCGACGCCCGAACAGTGATCCATCACATGAAGCCAGTCGCGAACCTGCATGCCGTCGCCGTAGACGGGAAGAGGCTTGCCCTCCATAGCGTTGGAAACAAACAAAGGCACCAGCTTTTCGGGCTGCTGATACGGGCCGTAGGTGTTCGAGCCGCGAGTGACCATTACCGGCACGCCATAAGTGCGATAATATGACTTCGCTAGGAGCTCGCCGCCCGCCTTGCCCGCCGAATAGGGGCTGTTGGGCGAGAGTGGATCGGTTTCCTTGGAGAAGCCCTGGTCTATGTCGCCGTAGACTTCGTCCGTCGATATCTGAATGAACTTCTCCACGCCGTATTTCTTGGCCGCCTCACAGAGCGTAAAGACACCCATTACGTTTGTGGTCATAGTATTTTCGGCATCATGGATCGAGCGGTCGACATGACTTTCCGCCGCAAAATTGATCACTATATCGGCTTCATCGACGGGTTTGGCCACGTCCTGAGCGCTGCGTATGTCGCCTTTCACGAACGCGAATCTGGGATTGTCTTTCACATCCTCAAGGTTTTCGAGATGCCCGGCGTACGTGAGCGCGTCGAAAACCGTGACGCGGTAATCATCATACTTGCCCAGTATGTGTCTTACAAAGTTGCTTCCGATAAATCCGGCGCCGCCGGTGACTAGTAAGTTTTTCATTGTTATTGTCGGTCCTCGGTTATCAGTGTCGGTTTTTGCGAAAACTGCGTCGCCTGTTTCTCGCAGCCAATCGATCCCGAAACGCTTTTTCACTGACGATCAAGCGGACTTTATGCGCTTTTGATGGTTCATCATCAACAATATCTACTTCAGACTCTGATTTGCTGGTGAACACCTCCAGCGCACTTGCCGCGGATGCAGACGATGGATCACTACCCTCAGCCATTTCTGCGAGCCTGGTTTTGGCCCGTTCATCCGCCATATTCCCAAGCGCCCACGCAGCTTCATAACGAACAAAATCAGCTGGGTCATAGGTCAGCTTGACTAATGCGTCATATCCTTTCTTATCTCGTATATAGCCCAGCGCAATGGCGATTTCCACGCGTACTTCCGTCAGTGAACTGTCAGCGGCAGCAATTAGAGCATCCACTGCCGGATGGCCCATTGAAACCAGCCGGGTTCTTGCTCTAAGCACACGGTCAAGGCGAGGATTGCTCAGGCAGCGAACCAGGTAGTCGATATGCCTCATTTCGCTCTCCACCATTGGCTCCTACGTAATCTTAATATCCCAGTTATAAGGAATCTCCGTGCTATCATACGCCTCGCGATACTCGTCGGGTTCCTTGGGGTTGTAGAGATTGGTCGGGAAGTTGATGAGCAGCGACGGCTCCACGCCCACTGTCTTGTACCCATGCATCGTGCCGACCGGGATTTTTAGCAGGATCGGATTGTTGTCGCCCATGAAAAACTCGTTAACCTCACCATAGGTGGGCGAGTCTTTTCGGGCGTCATAGACCACGGTCTTCACCATACCCTTCACTACCACCCAGAAGTCGTCCTGCTTTTTATGATAGTGCCAGGCGCGGATCACGCCGGGGTAGTTCATGCTGATATACGTCTGCGCAAACTTTCCGAACTCAGGCCAGTCCTCGCGGAGCATTTCCATAAGATAGCCGCGCTCGTCGGCGTGGCGTTTAAGCTGTTTTACGATTATTCCTTCGATCATATATTTCCCCTTGGTCTCATGAGTCAATTTCAAATTATCTATGTGACGCTCACGGCGCTGTTGTCGCCGACCATCATTCTATATGCTCTCGGCTTTCTGCCGTCCTTGTCAATCTTGACGTTTTTGCCGATAAGACTGTCTTCGAGCCGGCTGCCGATATTAAGAACTTGAGAGTCTTCGAGTATGATGCTGTGCTCGACCTCGCTGCAGACGATCTTGCAGCGGTCGTTGATGGACGTATACGGCCCGATGAACGCATTTTCGACAATGCATTCATCGCCGATAATCGCCGGGCCGCGCACGCATGAGTTGATGATCTTCGTGCCTTTGCCCATCTTGACTCGCCCGGCTATTTCGGAGGTTTCATCGACCTCGCCGCAAATGTCTGTCGTGATGCCGTCGAGGATTATGCGGTTCGCCTCAAGCATGTCTTCGAGCTTGCCCGTATCTTTCCACCAGCCGGTAATGATGTGGCTGTTGACCTTGTAATCATTATCGACCAGGTATTGTATGGCGTCGGTGATCTCAAGTTCGCCTCTAGCAGACGGCTTGATCGCATTTACGGCCTCAAAAACCGTCGAGTCGAACATATATACGCCCACCAGTGCGAGGTCGGTCGGCGGATTCTTAGGCTTTTCAACCAGCCGGACGACCCTGCCCTCCGCGAGAACAGCCACCCCGAACGACTGCGGGTTTGGCACGTGCGCCAAAAGTATCTGAGCGTTGGCGTCCGAGGAGCAATACTCGTCCACAAACGATGTTATGCCGTCCTTTATGAGATTGTCGCCAAGATACATTACGAAGGCGTCGTCTTTGATGAAGTCCTGGGAGATTTTTACGGCATGCGCCAGACCTGCTGGTTCGTCCTGTTGGATATAGGTGATATCGACCCCCCAGGCGCTGCCGTCACCGACCGCCGCTTCGACTTCCTCATGCGTTTCGCCGACAACAATGCCGATGTCGGTTATCCCGGCGGCTTTTACCGCCTCGATGGTGTAGAAAAGTATAGGCTTGTTTGCCACGGGCACAAGCTGCTTTGCGCCGGTATAAGTGATCGGCCTGAGCCTCGTGCCCTTGCCTCCACTCAGAATAAGAGCTTTCATATCCGCCTCCGAACGGCTCTCGAACTACAATACATCAAGTTTATTCTTCCACATCTCCCGTCATAACACCTGCCCGCCGGTAAGGAACTTCGCTAATCAGCAGGAATTCTCGACTCTGCAAAGAAACATAGAATAACGTCTTGCTAAGAAAGAAGGAAATGTGCACAATGCATCTCAGACTGATAATCGCGACAGCAATCATTTTAACTGCCGCAACTTTAAGTCAATCAAAATTGGCAACCACAAAAGCCAGGCCGACCCTCACAATTAAGCCTCCAGCAAACCAGCAGCAGCTTGATAAACAAATATTCACGGTATGCCACCGCAATATTGTCGAAGATTACAAGAAACTGAGCAAGCGTAACCCCACATGGGATAGCGAAGCCATCATCTTTTTGGAAGCTTTCTCAAAGCGTCTTGCCGAGAGCTATAATGGGAACAAACCCATGTATGATCTAGCTGTTCAGGCAAGAACTATTACCAACAATGGGTGTGACGACCCCACAGTTATGCTTGCCTACGCGATTTGTACAAATGACTGCAACAGTCTTGCCTCTGCCATTGAAAACCTCAGCAAAAGCAAATATCGAAAGTTCCTTGCCGCAGTAGCATACCACTACTCAAACATACATACCAAAGGTTTTAATGATCGGGTAAGATGTATACTTGACTCCTTTGAAGACGGCAGTTACCTCCCCGGTGAAGAACGAGTTGCCCTGCTTGATACACCAACAAAAGGAAACGACACATTCGGCGGTTGCTTCAACGATGAGTACATTAGCGACATTCTGGATATGCTGCCAAAGCGAGCAAAAACGAATGCGTACATTAAGAATGTCCTGATGGCAAAATGCCACATTATGCTGGCTTGGCAAGCTCGCGGCCTAGGCTTTGCCAACGAAGTCACAGATGAAGAATGGCTAGGGTTCTTCAAAGAAATGAAAACAGCCCGCAAGCTGTTGCTTGAAGCTTACAAAAGTTACCCGAAATACCCTGAAGCCTGTGACTATATGATTGAGATCGCTAGTGTCGGTTGTCCCGGCGAAAAAGAAACGGCACGAAAGTGGCTGGATCGCGCTGTTGCTGCTCAATCGGACTATTGGCCCGCATATAATACATTTATGTGGTTTAACCTCCCCCGCTGGGGTGGTTCGATAGAGACTATCTACAAATTGGGCGAGGAGTGTCTCAACAAAGGCACATTCGATAACGGTGTGCCGTGGGTGTACATGATTGCGCTGAACGGCTACATCAACAACAATTTTGACGGAGACCCATCATACTGGCGCAAGCCCAAGACTATTGCGTGCCTGAGAAAGCTGTTTGATGGATACAAGAACGGTGGCGGTCCGTATGACGCCTCGTGGTACGCGGCCGCCGGAATATACGCCTTTACGAAAGCCGGTCAGTACAAGGACGTGAGAGAAATCTTGCTGAACAAAGACAGGAAAATCGATTTGAAGGCTTTTCGTCAATTCTCATCGGTTGATCTGGAAGACGTTCGTGCACAATATATTGCTTTCGGAGGTCCTCTCGGAAAGCAGTTGTGCCAGGCTGAGGCGCTTGCGGACAAAGGTGAGTGCGCAAAAGCACTAGATATGTACAAAGAAATCAGTAAAGTCCCATGCAACGATGAACCTACCAAAACATACATAAACAACCGAATTCCGCGATTGGAAATAGGGATAGCTCTAAACAAAGGAGAATGGGCCGACCTTGTCTTTCCTTCAGATCTGCACGGTTGGAAAACAAATGGCGGCAAATGGTCAGTATTGGACGACGCCACAATATCCGGCAGTCCGAATAACGGCTTTGAAATCTTTTACAAAGAGCCTTTCGGGTTCGATTATGAGGTTGATGTAGATATCGAATTTACAGACACATCAGAGAAGCCGTCCAGAGCCGGCATTATATTTCAGCCATCGCGCTATGAAGAATATGGTCCATTATATGTATATTGCAGCAAAAGCGAAAACAAAGTAGCCGTGATGGACACATTCCTGAAAGAGCTGTGGGCAACCGACATACACGTTGGCACCCATAATATTCTTCGAGTAAAAAAAAGAGGCGATATAATCAGTGTCGGCCTGAACGATATGCCGTTCTGCAGTGAGATCAAAGCAGATATGGGTGGATACGAACCGGCAAATCTCGGCATCGGATTTCGAAGCTCGGATAGCGGGGTGCCCAACGTCACATTCAAGAATCTCAGAATGCGTCTCATTCCCAAAGATGGTTGAGGCGTTATATAAAAATACGTTGGTCGCACCGCAAATAGGGGTATAAAACACTTGACAGCATTGCGCTCAAGTTATATAATTGCGTTAGTTAGCAATGATACCACAGCGTACCTGTTTGGGTATGCATAAAATAGGGTATCCGATATCCGCGGAGGTGAACTCAATTGGCCAAAACAGTAGGTATCGACTTAGGCACCACCAACAGCGTGGTCGCAGTGATGGAAGGCGGCGAGTCCGTTGTTATCCCGAATTCAGAAGGGAGCCGGACGACTCCTTCCGTGGTAGGATTTTCCAAGACCGGGGAACGTCTGGTCGGCGTTACAGCGAAGCGCCAGGCGATCTTGAACCCGGATCGGACAATCGCGTCGATTAAGCGCGAGATGGGCACGGATCACAAAACCACCATTGACGGCAAAAACTACACGCCGGAAGAAATATCGGCGATGATTTTGCAGAAGCTCAAGGCCGACGCAGAGGCGTATCTGGGCGAGCAGGTGGCTCAGGCGGTTATTACCGTCCCGGCATATTTCAACGACATGCAGAGGACGGCCACAAAGCATGCGGGCGAGATCGCGGGGCTTAAGGTTCTCAGAATCATTAACGAGCCCACAGCCGCGTCGCTGGCTTACGGCTTGGACAAAAAAGGTAACGAGACAGTCCTGGTGTGGGACCTTGGAGGCGGGACGTTTGACGTATCGCTTCTTGAAGTCGGCGAAGGCGTGTTTGAGGTCAAATCGACATCCGGCGACACTCGGCTGGGCGGCGACGACTGGGATCAGCGCGTAGTCGATTGGGTCTGCAGCGAGTTTAAGGCTCAGCAGGGAATCGATCTCAAAAATGACAAGCAGGCTCTGCAGCGCGTAAAAGAAGCTGCTGAGAAGGCGAAAGTCGAGCTTTCAACCGTTGTCCAGACCAACATCAATCTTCCATATATTACGGCGGACGCTTCCGGGCCTAAACACCTGGATATGAACCTGACCCGCGCGAAGTTTGAAGAGTTGACCCGCGATTTGCTGGAGAGATGCGTCGGGCCGTACAAAAAGGCCATGGAAGACGCCAAGATCGGCGAAGGCGAGATCGACGAGATAGTGTTGGTCGGCGGATCGACTCGAATGCCGATGGTTCAGGATTTGGTCAAGAAACTCGCTGGCGGAAAAGACCCGCACAGGGGCGTTAACCCGGATGAGGTCGTGGCTGTTGGCGCAGCGATTCAGGCGGGCGTGCTTGGCGGCGAGGTGAAAGATGTCGTATTGCTGGATGTTACGCCGCTTACGCTGGGTGTTGAGACCCTTGGCGGAATCACGGACAAGCTCATCGAGCGCAACACCACAATTCCTACCCGCAAGAGCAAAACATACACCACAGCGGCGGACGGCCAGACTGAGGTCGAGATCAATGTTTTACAGGGCGAGCGCGAGATGGCGCAGTATAATCACAGCCTCGGCAGATTCCACCTCGCGGGAATTCCACCCGCGCCCAGAGGAGTGCCTCAGGTCGAAGTTACGTTCGATATTGACGCAAATGGCATCGTGAATGTGTCAGCTCAGGATAAGGCAACCGGCAAACAGCAATCGATCACCATCAGCGGCTCGACTCGTCTCTCCAAGGAAGACATCGATAAGATGATGAGTGACGCCGAAGGCCATGCCGAGGAGGATCGCAAGCTCAGAGAAGCAGCCGAGGCCAAAAACAAGGCCGAGCAGCTTCTTTACACAACAGAAAACACCTTGAAGGAGCTTGGCGACAAGGTTCCGTCCGAGGACAAGCTGGCGATAGAGAATGGAATAAGCGAACTGCGTTCCGCGGTCGAATCAAACGATGCCGCTCGCATCAATACGGCAGCCGAGGCCCTTCAGCAGCATGCTTATAAGCTCTCGCAGATGCTTTACGAGCAGGCTTCCAAGGCGCAGGCAGGCCCGAGTGACGCCGGTGAGCCAACGCAGGAACCAAGCGGAGAAACTGCCGGTGGAGAAGACGAAGGCGTAATCGACGCCGAATTCAAGGCGGAATAGCCCTTACCAGTTAGGTTCTGGATTTTTATCACGAAAACGCGAGTTGGTTCCGGCTCTGCCGGATTAATTACAACTGAACGCTGACAGATCTGGACTCTCAGCTTTCAGCTATTCTCGAAAGGAGCGAACGACAAATGATTAGCAGATGGGATCCATTCAGAGACATGAGCGTTTTGCAGGACAGAATCAATCGTATCTTCAACGAATCGAGCGGGCGGGCGGAAAATGCGTCCAGCCGGGCATGGTCGCCGGTCGTGGATATTATCGAAACACAAAGCGACCTTGTTGTTCGCGCGGAGCTTCCAGGGATGAACCGCGATGACATCGATATCGAGGTCACCGGCGAGTCCCTGACGATTAAGGGCGAGCGGGTCTTCGACGAAGCCTCCAAGGACGATTATATCAGGGTCGAGCGACCCTATGGGCCGTTCCAGAGATCGTTCAGCATCGGGGTTCCGGTGCAATCCGACAAAGTAAAGGCCAGCTACAGAGACGGCATATTGGAAGTGACTATTCCTAAAGCCGAAGAAGTGAAACCCAAAAAGATAAAAGTGAACGCCGAATAGGTTACAGTTGACAGGGTGCAGGTTACAGGATAAATCGGCAAACCACCGGCTTGTAACCTGTAACCCATAACATGTGCCCTAATTTCTGACGGGGGATGCCGGTGGCGACGAATTACAAAGATTATTATAAAATACTGGGCGTTGACCGGAATGCGTCGGAGAAGGAAATAAAGTCGGCGTATCGTAAGTTGGCGCGCAAGTATCACCCGGATGTGAACCCCGGCAACAAGGCCGCCGAGGAGAAGTTCAAGGAAGTGAGCGAGGCGCATGAGGTTCTTTCCGACAAAGACAAACGCGCCAAGTACGACCAGTTCGGCCAATATTGGAACCAGACCGGAGCCGCTGGGCCGGGCGGACCTGGTGGACCTGGCGCGGGTTTCGGCGATTTCAACTTTGACTTCGGCGGATTTGGCGGCGCGCAGCAGGTAGACTTCGGCGGCGAGGGTGGTTTCGATCTTTTTGAAATGCTCTTCGGCGAGAGCAGGCGTGCGCCTGGCGGCCAGACATCCAGAAGACGCCGCACGGCTCCCGTAAAAGGCAATGACATCGAAACTGAGATGGAAATATCGCTTGAAGATGCATTTAGCGGCGCGAAGAAGGCATTCTCACTCGGCGGTCGCAAGATCGAAGTAACTATTCCCAAAGGTATTCGCGACGGCCAGAAAATCAGGCTCGCCGGCCAGGGCGAAGATGGCCCGGCGGGCAAAGGCGATCTATTTATACGAATTAAAACTCGGCCGCATCGCACGTTCGAGCGTTCCGATGACGATCTGCGCATGGATGTGCCGGTAGACTATGTTACCGCCGCGCTGGGCGGGGAAATTGTCGTGCCGACGATGTCCGGTCGCGTAACCATGAAAATTCCACCGGGCACATCCGGCGGCAGAACATTCAGGCTGCCGGGACAAGGCATGCCCAAAACAAAAGACGGCGGGCGCGGAAACCTGTATGTGAATGTGAAAATTCAGATTCCCGAATCCATATCGGTGAAGGAACGAGAGCTTCTTGAGGAAGTAAGGAAACTGAGGGTAAATGGCGGGTAAGCGGGGGGTTCACAATGCCGCGTATTGACAAAAATGAACCGTTATACTTGATTGGGGTCGCAGCGAGACTGTGTGAACTGCATCCCCAGACGCTTCGTATGTACGAACGGCTGGGATTGGTGCGACCCGCGCGGATCGGCAGAAAAAACCGCGTGTACTCAGAGGCGGATATAGAACGACTTCGGCAAATTCAACGACTAACTCAAGACATGGGTGTGAATTTAGCTGGAGTGGAAGTCATACTCGATCTTTTGGACAAAATGCAAAGAATGCAGGAACAAATGGATGCCGAAATGGAGCGTATGCAGCAAATCATGGAGGAAAAGCTCGGACGCTTGCAGAAATAGTATTCATAGGCTGGTAGAAATACCTGTCAGGCGGGTTTACATTTTGCGTTTTCGGTGATATAATCCGTTCACAAGCGTAAACCCGCGTTGTAATTCTCTTAAGGAGGGTGAGAGGTTGCGTGTTGGTGTCGTAAAGTGGTTCAACGACGCTAAAGGGTATGGCTTCATCGCCACCGACGAAGGTAAAGATATCTTTGTGCATTACTCGGCTATCAATATGGATGGTCGGAAGACCCTTTTTGAAGGGCAGCAGGTGGAGTTTGAGGTAACCGACGGCCCTAAAGGCCCACAAGCTGCAAATGTATCTGCAGCGTCGGCGTAGAACCCCGGACAACTGAAGAGAGAATGCCCCGTCGCGATGCGCCGGGGCATTATATTTTGGGAATATTTGGGGGACGAGCTTACGCTCCCCGCACTTTCCTACCCGCTGCGATCTGCGCCTGGCCTATGCCGACGTATGACCTATTGTAATGGAAGAACCCG
>JAJFUS010000054.1 GCA_021372295.1 bacterium
GTCGAGACCGGCTTCTGCTATATCGACGATGGCAGCGCGGTATCCGACGGTTCGGGTTACACTGGAGTCAGGGTGATCACCACTGGTTTGTCCAACACGATCAGTGAGAATTGCTTCTACAAGCTGACCGGTGTGCTCGGCGTGTCTGCCACAGGATACGTAATATATCCGCAAACGTCGACATCTATGGTCGAATAACCGTCCATATATGCTCTGCCGGATTGATATTCCCGATCCGGCAGAGTTTTTATGCCTGGTGCGGTTTTTGGAACAATCTGAGACTAAAAGGCAAGTGCAGCCATCCCCGCTGCCCATGTTGTCTGCTTGCTACGCGAATCCTGGAGCGACCAAGACTGCATGGCGTTGGATTTGATATGGCCGAACCGTGTTATGATGGTGAAACATTCAGCTGATTTCTGCGAACTTTTGCACTCTCAGGTCAGCGCGGCTTCCAATTCCGTGGCGCGGTGAGCGTATGTGTGATCGGCAAGCGCCCGTCTGCATGCCGCTATTCCAATTGCGAGCGCACGCGCCTGGTTTGTTTCGCGCATGTGACGAGCGACTTCTACCCCGCTGCTTGCCACCAGGATTTCTTTGCCCGGCTCGAAGAATTTTTCGAGACTGTCCCAGTGTTCGCTGATGACGCACGCCTGCGCGCCGACGGCCTCGAAAACCCGTGATGCCGGTGAAAAACCGTAGTGCGCGACGCTTTCCCAAGCGACATTCAAGATCGTGAGCGGAGTGCTGTTAAATGCGTTGTGATCCCATGAGTAAATCTCACCGACCAGCTTAATGTTTTCCGGCATATATTTGCCGATCCAGCCGCTTCCGGCGAGCGCAAACTTTGAATAAGGCAATTCCCGCGCTGCGCCGAAAAGGAACTCCTCGACGCGATGCTCGCGGCCTGGCAGCCTGTCGCCATGGAATCCCATGTCCGCGCTGAATCGACTCTCTGGAGTGACGTGATGATGCGTGTGTGGGTCGATTGCGTCGTGAATCGGCACGCATTTTCGCGCGCCTAAAGCCTTATAAGCCGTCTGAACCGCGTCGCCGCCACTGTGTGTCAGCACCAGATCATAGTGTGGGATTTGGGCTTTGAGTGGATCGTCAGGCTTCTTTTCCAATCGATCCAATGTGCCGGGCGCGTCCACGTCCCAAAACGCGCAGGAAGCGTTCTGGCGCTTAATATCGGGAACAGCTGATTCCAGCAGTTCATCAAAAACGCCGATCTTGCTTGCTTTTATTATGACATCGGCCTCACGCGCGTCGTCCAGCGCTCGGCGGACTCCATCCTCACCATCGCACGGATAGATTACCACTTCAGCCCAATCCGGCTTATCGAAGTCGCGATGATTCTGGCGGTCGAATGCGTCCGGTTCGTAGAATGTAATACTGTGGCCTCGGTCGTGAAGTGCGCGCACCAGCCCACGGAAGTATATGATGTGCGGGTTCAGGTGCGATGAAAGCAGACTTTGTCCAAAGAGAGCAATCTTCATTGATTCAGCAAGCCTCCTGCAACATCTCGCGAAGCACGCCATGTCTCAGACCTCGGACAGACACCAGAACTTCATTTGTGCCGAACGCATGCATTACTCGCTCGACGATAATTGCGCCGGCGATTATTATATCGGCGCGCTCGGGGTCTAGACCTACTATGCTCCTGCGCTCAGTCATGGGCAGCGACGCCATTTTGTTTCGGAGATTTTGGACATCGGCCAAGCTCATTGTTGTCCCGTGTACCTCTTCGGCCTGCTCGATGGGAATCCCTCTGCAGATTCTCGCCAGATTAATTATACTTCCGCCGATACCTATCGCTCTGTCGACTCGAGTATCGCTCGCAGCTTTGGTAAGGGTTTGATCGACGCACGACTCAGCCGCACGCATCTGCTCATCGGTCGGAGGGTCGTTTGTCAGGTAGCGCTCGGTCAGGCGAACCGCTCCAAGTTTGAGGCTTTTTGTCAAACGCACCTTGCAGCCTGAGCCGATAGTCAGCTCGGTCGATCCGCCGCCTATATCGAAGGTGAGCTGCGCGCCGTCGAAGCAGTTCAGAGTAGGGTCACATGCGGCCGCCAGATACGACAATCGGCATTCGTCTTGCTCGCTCAATATCTCGAGAGTAATGTTAAGGTCGTCCTTGAAGCGTCCAATTACTTCAGCCTGGTTCGAGGCATCTCTCAGAGCGCTTGTTCCGACAATCCTGATCTTGTCGACCCTGAAATCACGCGACATATCGAGAAGTTCACGTGAAGCCTCGATGGTGCGCGTCAGCCCCTGCGGCGATATGCGTCCGGCAGAGTCTACTCCCTCCCCGAGGCGCGTAATTGCCGATGCGTGATGAAGAAGTCGGATACTGCCGTCCGGTTCCATTGCGCCGATAGCAATTTTGATTGAGTTAGTTCCTATGTCTATTGCGGCAGCAGTCAAATCGTGTCACCATTCATGGTTTTGTGTTGTATTTACGGGTTTCTATTGAGTTAGAGTTTTGTGCTACTCCGCCAGGAACTTGCGCTTCAGATAATCCACGAATGGCTGGGCACTGAGGTCGCGGCCGGTGATGTCGCGAATCAGTTCTCGACCTCTGAGTTGCATGCCGCGTTTGTGGACTTTCCCGCGCAGCCAATCCAGCATATCGCCGAACTCTCCTCGCTCGATCTTGTCTGCCATATCGGGCATATCGGTTTTAGCGGCTTCCATCATCATTGCGTTGTATAAGTTTCCCAAAGCATACGTTGGGAAATAGCCTATGCTGCCGGAATACCAGTGCACATCCTGCATAACGCCGTCTTTGTAGTCGGTGGGTCGTATGCCTAGATAGTTCTCATACATGTCGTTCCACGCGCCGGGCAGGTCGGAGACGGTCAACTCTCCCGTTATCAACTGCTCCTCAAGAAGCATGCGAATCACTATGTGCTGAGAGTAAGTGACCTCATCGGCTTCGGTGCGGATCAGACTCGGTCCGACCCGGTTGACCACATTCCACAATTTGTCGGCATCCATCGACTCATCAGGGAAGAATTCTTTGACCACCTTGCTCAAATATATGCAAAAAGCTTTGCTTCTGCCAATGAGGTTTTCCCACATTCTCGACTGCGATTCGTGAATGCTTAATGATACTGCCGAGCCCATAGGAGTGCCCGCCCACTCGGTCGGCAGGCCTTGTTCGTAGAGCGCGTGGCCGGTCTCGTGGATCGTGCTGTAGAGCGAGAAGATGAAGTCGGACTCGTCGTAGCGGGTGGTGATTCTGAGGTCGGACGGCCCGATTGTGGTCATGAAAGGGTGCGGAGTGGTATCAAACCGGCCACTTTGGAAGTCGAAACCCATGTCTTGGGCTACGCGCCTGCAGAGTTTGTCCTGCACGGATATATCGTAGCGCCCGCAAAGCGGTTTTTGAGCCTCGAAATTCTTTGAGATGGGCGGTATGATGTCGCGAAGCTGCCCGGCAAGGTTCAGAAGCAGCGGCTTTACGAAAGACAGAGTCGAGCCGGGGTCGTATAAGTCCAGAAGAGCGTCGTAAGGATGCTCCTTGTAGCCGATTAGGTCGCACTTCTTCCTGCACAGCTCGACCAATTTCTTCAGCAGAGGCTTTATGGCATCGAAATCGTTCGCGCGACGCGCCTTGACCCACTCACTGTAGGCCATAGTCTCTACTCTGGTCATCTCGGAAACAAAATCTTCAGGCAACTTGCGCTGTATGTCGAGCATTCGCTTGATCTCGCGGACGTTCACACGGTCGGCGTCTGAAAGAGTGTCTATTTGCTCATAAAGATGATCGACTGTCTGCGCGAATTTGGGGTCGGTCATTTTCTGATGGAGCAGGCGGGCGATATATTCGGCTTGACCAGCACGGCCTTTTGCGGCGTTGGCGGGCATATAGACTTGCTGATCCCAGCCAAGAAGCGCCGCGATACATTCGAGCCGGTATAGCTCTGAGAGTGTGTCGTAAAACAGTTTAAGTTCTTGTTCAGTGCTCATTTGTGCTCCTTGAAATCAGCTGAGAGTTGATAGCGGAGAGTCAAGAGCCAGGATCTACGGCCGCTCATTCAGCTGTCTATTATTCTTATGATGAGCCATTTCGTTTCAGCAACCGCATGCTGTTTGCGATTACAAGCAGCGCGCTTCCCTCGTGTCCGAGGACTCCCGTCGCCAGATTGACCCGCTGCAGCAACGCTCCGGTGATCAGAATCACAATGATCCCTAGAGCGATTGCAACGTTTTGCCGGATTATGCTTCTTGACTTCCTGCTGAGCGCCACGGCATACGGAAGCATAGTTATATCATCGGCCATCAGAGCGACATCGGCGGCCTCTATTGCGGTGTGGCTGCCCGCGCCGCCCATAGCGATGCCCACATCCGCGGCTGCAAGCGCTGGCGCGTCATTGATGCCGTCGCCGACCATCGCGACACGGTTATGCTTGGCGCCGAGTTGTCGAATCTTGGCGAGCTTGTCTTCGGGAAGCAGTTCCGCGTAAGTTTTGTCGATCCCAAGGTAATTGGCGACGAGCGCGGCGGTTTGCGCGTTGTCGCCGGTGAGCATAACTGTCCGCTTGATTCCGGTCTGTTTTAGTTGGGTTATCGCCGGCGCGCTGGAGTCTTTGACTCGATCCGACGCCGCGATTGCCCCGACTAACGCAGATTCGTCGCACACATAGACCATCGTGTTGCCCAATGCCGTCAGTTCGGCAATGGGACCGGCATCGGGCAGCGCAATGCCGAGTTCGCCCATCAGCCTCTTGTTTCCCGCATAATACAGGCCGCCGTTTACCACTGCGCGCGCGCCTTTGCCCGGATACGCCTCAAAAAATGACACCGGACGCTCCGGCAGGTCGAGTTCGCGAGCCTTGTCTACAATTGCGTCGGCAATTGGATGTTCAGACCTGCTTTCAATTGCCGCCGCAATGGAGAGCAGATCGTCCGATGTGCGGCTGTTCGCAGGGATTATATCGGTCACGACGGGCTTGCCGAGCGTAAGCGTGCCGGTTTTATCGAATGCCACTATCGACACATCGCCGAGCATTTCAAGGTGCGCACCACCTTTAATAAGCACTCCTGAGCGCGCTGCGTTGCCTATGGCTGCGACTATTGCGACCGGCGTCGATATGACCAGAGCGCACGGGCACGACACTATGAGCAGCGTCAGCGCCCGCGTGACCCAGCTTCTGTAATCGCCGCCGATGACCAGTGTCCCACCGATTCCGACCACCACCGCCAGCGCGATTATCACCGGCGTGTATATCCGTCCGAAAGTTTCGCTGAACCTTTGAGACGGCGCTTTTTGAGCCTGGGCTTCTTCGACCAGATGCACAATCCGCGAGAGAGTGTTGTCGTCACAGCGAGTGGTCGTCCTGACTTCCAGCGCGCCGCGCCCGTTGATCGAACCGGCGTAGACGACGTTGCCTCGAGCCTTGGCGACGGGCATTGACTCGCCCGTAATCGGAGATTCGTTTACTGTCGATTCGCCGTCGATGACCGTGCCGTCCACCGGCAGCTTGTCGCCCGGCTTGATGATTACGATGTCGCCGATTTCAATTTCTTCCAATGGAAGTCGATCCACATGGCCATCCCGTTTTACCGATGCGTGGGTAGGGGAGTCTTCGATGAGCGACTTGATCGATCTGCGCGTTTTATCGACCGTGTACGCCTCGAGTGTGGAGCCGAGCGAGAATAGAAACATCACTGCTGCTGCCTCGGAAAAATCTCCAAGCGCAATCGCTCCCAGGGCGGCTGCGGTTACAAGAAAATTGGTGTCTAGTACAAAGCTCTTTGCGCTTAATATGCCGGTTCGCGCAGGATAGATGCCGCCTGTAATCGCTGCGGCGATAAAGAGCATAGGTATTATTTGCAGGCCGACGTTGCCCAGATGCAGCGCCAGTCCGGCCGCAAGCAGCGCGCCTGACACTATGGTTAGAGTCAGATGGGCGCTTCGCAGGATTTTTGCCTTGGCCGATGGCGGCGCACCGGGGATTTCTTCTTCTATATTGTAACCGAACTCACGGATACGCTTTATTATGTCCGATAATCTGACCGTGTCTGGCTGGAACTCGACAATGAGTGCAGACGTTGCGTAATTGAGTGACGCCCACGCGACTCCATTGACTTTTCTGATCGCCGTTTCGAGCTTGATAGCGCAATTCGGGCAATCGAGGCCGACCAGCCGCAGTTTCTCGTGTACGTAGCGCTCGGCAATTGTGACTCCCAATGCGGTCGCTCGATCGCTGATTTCCTCAAACGTCACGAGGTCTTTTTGATATGTCAGGCGGACTGTTTTTCGATCTGTATCGACGCTGACATTTTGCACCCCATCCATTTCGGCCAGCGCTTCTTGCAGGCGCTGAGTGCACTGCCCGCAGTCTTCGTAATAATTGGGCCATATTACGGGTATGTCGAGCGTCTGTGTTTCCACGGCTATATGTCCACCACAATGGCGTCGATGTCCGAGTCGGGCACGCTGCCTCCGGACTCGGCAAGAGATTTCAGATGCGACGTAAGCGAGTTCGCGGCAAACTGAATAGCTTGTTCCCTCGTATGCGCCTCGGCATGTATTTCAGGAACCGACGGCACGCGTACCGAGACCCAGCCCTGGTTGTCTGAGGTGACTTCCACTTTATATCGTCTTATCATAGTGTTTCACGACCGTTTGTTAAGTTGCTTAAATAATAAGCAGCTTCATTATATCATTTCAAGCCATTCGTTGCAAACGGCTTTATATATCCTCCGCGAAAATGTGCACTCGACCCATAAGCCCGGATGCTTTGGGTTGTGCTTCAATAAAGTTGGCCATTGAGTTCGTGACCATTAGCGACAACGTGTTTCTGCCTTTTGCCACCAGATTTGTGATGTCCGCTTCCCACGGTTGCCACAGTCGAACGTCCGCGCTGTGTCCGTTGACTATTATCTCGACCGCATCATTTACGGAGTCCAGCGACACTATTACTCGCTTCCCGCGAGTATCTTTCGGCAGCTTGAAACTGTGCGTATATAATGCCGTTCCCGAGTAGTTGGCATAACCGAATTCTGTCCACGATCCGCTCTGGGCGGCTTCCACCGAAGGCATGATCGTGCGTGATTTTATATCGCACGCAAATTTGCCCAAAAGTTTGGGCGCGCAGTTCAATACCAGCGGCTGGCCCGCCCATGGCGAGTGACTTATTACTATTTCGAGCTTGTTTTCGCCTCGGACGACGGCGTTCGCGATATTCAGCGTCTTGAAGCCGGTGTCCAGGTATGTGCCGAACTCCGGGTTGTACCATGTTGTGCCATTCACGCTTATTGTCATGCGCATACTACCCATCAACGCAGCGCGATATTCAACGTCATCTAGCATAAGCATGAGTTTTTCGGGGATGTAGTCGCAGCGGAACCATGTTGAATATGTGTAAGTCGTGCCTAGGCCGCGCGTGGCGATTTCCAGCTTCAAATCATTTAGTATTAGCGCGTTGGGCTGCTGGGTGTCGAACATCCACTCGTCGGGCAGGATGAGCAGTTCAGTTCGCGTGACTTCTCGCATTGGGCGAAATTCCGGCTCGACTATCGGGTCTACCACAAACATTGCCGATCCATACGGCGGCAGTTCGCGCTGGGTGCACAGCCTGGCATCTTTGCGCTCGACGTTGGAGGCCGGATACACTTCGCCGGTCTCGAGGTTCCACTCTTCCAGAGCGCCCATCGTTTCCATGCTGATGACGCTATTCGCCGGCTGATCGGACGTGTTTATGATGAAATAAGCGTGTTTGCCGTCGATCTCGCGATGAACGTAACGCACGTCCGTGAGCAGCTTTCCGCTCGGGGACGTGATTCTGACGTCGGGTTTTACGGCATCACGCAGGGCGTTGTCCAGTGCGAACATCACCGAATCGCGGTCGATGGTGCCCGCAAGAACCGGAATTACCTTGCCGTCCCCCGAGAGCATTTCGGCCTGCCTGCGCATGTGCTCGGGGTCGGGGTCTTTGCGCGTCATTGGTGGAAGAATCCACGTGCCACCGGCATTGATGAACTCGCGGAGTTTACTCGCTGCGGTGCTTTCGGTGATCGATATCGGTGCGATAATGACCTCGAACTCCTCTTCGCCGACTACGATCCTGCCGTCTTTGATTTCAGCGGAAGTGAGAGCCTGTTCGGGCAGAATGTCATAATCATAGTGCAGGCGGGGCAGGATGCTTGCGCACAGGTCGAACGAATCACTGAGCACGCGATCTTTTTCACCCTCTCTGCCGATTGCATGCTTTCCCCAGAAATCCTTGAGCGGATAGAACAGCGCAATCTTGGCGATGTGCCGACCCTCGCGCATTACATGTGACAGCCGGCCAATATACTCCGCGAACTGCCTATATTGTTTCCACCACGGCTCGTGATTTTGAGAGGGTGGGGCATCGGCCTTACGGAAGCCCTCGATGCTGTAAAACACAGCGTGTGGGCAGAGCATATTGATCCCGAGGCTGTATTGCCAGTCCGCGATCCATTTCATTTTCTCGATGCTCAAGCTCCAACCCGCACAGCCGTAAGTTTCGCTGATGACGGCTTCTTTGCCTGTCCAGTGCCCCAATGAGGCGATTAACTTCTCGCCCTGCAGGTTCGTAAGCTGAGAGGGCAGGTTGCCGGAACCATACGGCGTCTCAGTGATTTCGCCCAGGTGATCCACGCCGGGGATGTGCATCTTCGCGAGCGAGGCGGTAATATCGGCCTGGAAATCCGTGTTTAAGTAGAGGCCTTCCTCAAAGAGCGCATGGCCGGTGAATAGCAGGTTGTGCTCATCGCACCATTTTCTATATGGCTCGTAGAACGCCCTTAGGTAAAGATCTTCGACGGTCTGCCAGTACGCCTGGCGGACGTTTGGGGTTGTTTCGTCGATGTCGAAAAACAGATGCGGCAGAAATTCGGCGGCGCTCATCTCGACTCGACGGATCATTTCGCATTCAATGAGATCGTTCCATACGGTTACCCTCGTGTGCTCGCGATTGATGTGCCAAGACCCGTTGTGATGCCATGGCAGGAGGGTTGGTTCGTCGGTAAATACGCCCTTGATAGTTTTGCCGAAATACTCTCCCAGTGCTTTCGCATAAGGATCGAGCGCGTAATCGAAAAAGAAACGCATCGCTTCGGGGTTCAGATAATCGACACCGTAAATCACGTCGTTCGGGTCTTCGAGTGTGCACTTCGAGTAGACGACAATGCTCCAGTCGCCGCGTGGAGGCGTCCAGGTGAGTTGGTTATCGCTGACGCAGTCCGTAAGGTCGGTTTTTTGATCGAGTTGAACCCGTGCGCGATCATGAGGATATGCGAACGCAGCCACAACTTCGCCTGCAGGCAAATCAATTCGGATGGTCTTGCCCGAAGACACGTCGCACTCGGTGACGTCTATATACTTCGCGCGATACTCTCTTACACGGCTGACCATCAGGTTGCCGATTCCGCTGGGGAAGCCATTTTCGTCGTAGAGCCAGACTTCCAGGCCGAGCTGCTCGGCAATGGCAACAGCGTGCCTTACGCAGTCCATCCACTCGCGCGATAAATACTCGGTTTCAAGTCCGAACCGGGCGTGTATGAAGAACCCGCCCAGGCCCTGCGCATGGAAGTCCCGTATTTGGGACTCGATCTCGTCTTTTCTGAGCTTCGAGTTCCAAAACCAGAACGGTATTGGCCTATAACGGCTTGGCGGGTTTTTGAATGTCTCCATGGATAGCATAGCCCCATTTTACTGCAGGCGGGCGCGCATTGGCAACAACCTGAACGCATGTCTTCCGAATCGGCTTCAAAGCTGATAAAATATGATATGCGTTGTTTATCCAGAAGCCTTGTCGAAGAGAAAACCGTCGATTATTATCGCATCGCGGGCGGCACTCGTCCCGATCTGCGCGTAGTGGATATTGACGGCAATCGGCTCGTGGTGAAAGACTTCAAACACAGCGATTTTCTGTTTAGAGCGATTGTCGGCCCGATATTGGTTCGGCGTGAGTTCGGCGCTCTGCGAAATCTGATTGGCGTCAAGGGAATTCCGCAACTGATTGGTCGGCTTGATCGTTATGCTATTGCCATTGAGCACATTACAGGTACCAGCTTGGATAAAGTCGAGCCAGGCGTTCTGACCGACGATTTCTACTCCGACCTGCGCACCGTTATTGATGGTATGCACTCTCGTGGAGTCGCACACTGCGATCTGCGAAGTCGAGGAAATGTGATGCTGGGCAATGACGGTAAGCCATACGTAATCGATTTCGCTGCGTGTGTATATCGAGGCCGGGGCATCAATCCATTTATCAAGTGGCTGTTTCGCCAGTTTGTGCTTGCCGACAACAACGCGATCTTGCGCATCAAGCAGCGTCTTTCCCCTGAATTGCTTACCGACGCGGAGCAGATTGAGCTTGATACCCCGCTTCCATTCGAGGTCCCCGCAAGACGTGTCGGCGAAAACGTTCGCAAACTTACCCGCATTCTTCTAACGCGCCGTAATCGCGACTCCTAAGAAACCAGTATATATGCTGGTGGAAGAACATCGTCTGCAACCAGATTGGCCCCTACTATATGCTCGTAACTGCAGCGCAACCCGCCGGACACCTTACGTTAATTCCTCATTAACATCACCGAAATAACCGATGAGTATACTGTCTACAAGCATGATGCCGACTTCAAGAAAGGGCGTCATTGCAGACGATCATATTTATATTTTGGAGGATGCAAAATGAGAACAAGAGGAATGCCAGGTTATCTAGTCGCAATTTCGTGTCTGTTGGGTCTGACTGTGAGCGCAGCCTTAGCCCAGGAAGCCGACTTCTCCACGAACATTGATCTCGGTTATGTGAGCAAGTATATCTGGCGAGGAACTGTCTGTAACCCTGATCCGGCCTTTCAGCCATCGGTGACGCTCTCACATTCGAGCGGGCTCAGCTTCAACTTCTGGGGCAGTCTGGATACCACCGATGTCAGTGACAACTCAGGCAGTTTTACCGAGAATGACTACACACTCAGTTACGCATGGGCGGCCGGCGGCCGCGATATGTCCATCGGATATATCTATTACGATTTCCCGAACACCGATTTTGAAAGCACACAGGAAGTATTTTACAATGTTGGGCTCGGCGGCCCGCTTGGATTGGGGCTTGGTCTAAACTACGATTTTGATCAAGCAAATGGCCTTTACGGGGCACTGAGCGGCAGCTATTCGTTAAAAGTGGCTGAATCCAAGGAAGTGAGTTTGACAGGCAAGCTGGGTTTTGCCACCAGTGATTATAACGAGTATTACTTTGGCGCGGATAAAGCCGGGTTGGTGGATCTTGTTTTAGGTGCAAGCATACCGCTGGAATACAACAAGTATACCATTACTCCGTCAATCAGCTACTCGATGTTGGTTAACAGTG
This sequence comes from bacterium, assembly GCA_021372295.1. Classification (GTDB taxonomy): domain Bacteria; phylum Armatimonadota; class UBA5829; order UBA5829; family UBA5829; genus UBA5829. The sequence goes on from JAJFUS010000054.1 coordinate 11,349, forward strand.
ATCTAAAAGACGCATACGCCGATGATGATACCAATTTCATCGCGGGGCTTACGGTTTCGTCGGCATTCTGATTCACAAGTGGGATAGCGACGACTGGCCTGAATAATTTTACCATTCCTTGCTTCTCACAGTCAATCGCAAATATTGAGCAAGTTAAACGGAGGACTGAGATGACTAAAATCGAGGCCATAATCAGGCCGAACAAGCTGGAAGAGGTCAAAACGGCCCTGGATGATCTTGGACTAATGGGAATCACCGTATCGCATGTAATGGGCAGTGGCAAGCAGCGTGGACGGACTCAGCACTATCGCGGACAGGAATACGTTGTCAGCCTGCTCGACAAGATCAAAGTTGAGACGGTGGTGCCGGATGACATGGCTGAATCGGTTATGAACGCCATTGCCGATGCCGCCGGGACCGGAGAAATCGGAGACGGCAAGATATTTGTCTGCACTGTGGACAACGCTATGCGTATTAGGACTCGCGAGTCGGGTGAGGCAGCAGTCAGATAGTCCATAGACGACTTGTTTATTCCGATGCACAGACTATCGTTATGGAGGAATTGAGGAAATGAGGAATTTGCGCAGAATAATTCCGGGCGCTCTTGTCTTTGTTCTTGGCGGCATAGGTGGGGCTGTGTTTGCTGCCGATCCGTCTGCGAAGGAGTTAGCGGCCAAAATAGCCGATCAGCAGACGATTATGGATACCGTATGGGTTATGCTTACCGCATTCCTTGTGTTTTGGATGCAAGCCGGGTTTGCCTATGTTGAGGGCGGATTGACGAGAGCCAAAAACACTAACAACATTATGATGAAGAACCTGATGGACTTTTGTGTGGGTTCGCTGGCCTACTGGGTTATCGGTTTCGGGCTTATGTTCGGAGCTGGAAATGCCTTTGTCGGCAGGAGTGGGTTCTTCTTGATTGAAAAGACGGCAGATACCTTTGCCAGTCTGTCGTGGGCTACGGTTCCGCTTTATGCGAAGTTCATGTTCCAGCTTGTCTTTGCCGCAACGGCAGCAACAATCGTTTCTGGGGCTATGGCTGAGCGGACCAAGTTCAATGCGTATCTAATATACAGTGCAGTCATATCTGCATTCATATATCCTGTGGTAGGCCACTGGATTTGGGGCGGAGGCTGGCTTGCGAACCTGGGGTTCTGGGACTTTGCCGGATCGACGGTAGTCCACTCCACAGGTGCGTGGATGGCTTTGATCGGAGCATGGTTCCTTGGCCCGAGAATCGGCAAGTTCCGCAAAGACGGCAAAGCCAATGCCATTCCCGGACACAACCTGCCGATGGCCGCGCTTGGCGTATTTATCTTGTGGCTTGGATGGTTCGGGTTTAATCCCGGTTCGACGATGGCCGCTAACGCATCGATCGCACACATCTCTACGACCACAAACCTTGCCGCTGCAATCGGTGCTATCACCGCGATGGTTACGGCATGGATATTGTTCAAGAAGCCGGACGTGTCTATGACCTTGAATGGCGTGCTCGCAGGACTTGTTGCTATTACTGCGCCCTGCGCATTTGTCAGCCCGGCTAGCTCAATCGTAATTGGCGGTGCAGCCGGTATACTAGTGGTTCTTGCGGTAGTCTTCTTCGACAAGATCCACCTGGACGACCCTGTGGGCGCGGTATCGGTTCATGGCATATGCGGCTCTTTCGGGACGCTTTGTCTTGGGTTGTTTGCTCAAGATAAGTTCCAGCCCGGAACCACAGGGAATGGCCTATTCTTCGGAGGCGGTTCGAGTCTGCTTTTGCATCAGGCAATCGGGGTTATCTCGGTATTCGGGTTTGTTGCGGTCTGCGGTGTCATTCTGTTTGGCTTGCTTAGGGCAACAGTTGGTCTGCGCGTGACTGCTGATGAGGAAATAGAAGGCCTTGACATCGGCGAACATGGGATGTCGGCATATCCTGATTTTGAAATGGCCGAGAAGAATACGGGGGCTGGTTTGGTTCCTGAGGTTCACGCAAAGTCGAGAGTTACAGTATAATCCATTGGGTGCATTTTTGCCGTTCGTAGCAAGAATGCATCTTTTAAAAAACAGTATTGGAGCAAAAGGGCCCTGCTGCTTAAGCAGGGTTCTTCATTTGCCGCAATAGCCTGGATGAGCACTGTAATTGGTAGATGTTGTCCTCAATATAAAGAATTGATAGGCGGCTGGGCGGATACGTATTGGCGCATAACGTCCGCTGGCCGAAAAACAAACAAGGAGAATAATAAAATGAATCGATTGAGGTTATGTGCTCTAGTTATTTTGATCTGCTCGCTGGTATCGCTGACTTCGTCTGTAGCGGTGTTGGCCGATACTGACGGGACAAAAACAGGCACTGCACAGGATGTGATAGGTGCGACAAGCGGTGCGCCCACAGCCGATGATCTCAAGGCGGCAAAGGACTCTGAGCCTTTCGCATCGAAGCTTGCGGATGTAGTTGGTCAAAACAAGGTTGGCATCAACTTCATGTGGACACTGGTCGCGGCATTTCTGGTTATGTTTATGCAGGCCGGTTTCGCGCTTGTGGAGACAGGCTTCACCCGAGCTAAGAACGCCGCGCATACGATGTTCATGAACTTTGCTGTATACGCAATTGGTATTGTGGGGTTCTTTATCTGCGGATTTGCCTTCATGTATGGCAACGCAGGCCCGATAGGCAATATGGGCGGGACTCCCGCACTTGCCGGTGGGCATGTTTTTGCGATCAACGGTTGGGGACTGATAGGAACGGACGGTTTCTTCCTCAGAGGAAGCTACTATGACGTCGCGGTTGCGGCGTTGTTCCTGTTTCAGATGGTGTTTATGGACACAGCCGTTACCATCCCGACCGGTGCGCTTGCCGAGCGGTGGACTCTGAAGTCGTTTCTCGCTTACGGTTTCTTTATGTCGATGATCCTTTATCCGATCTTTGGCAACTGGGCCTGGGGCGGCGGCTGGCTTATGAAGCTCGGTTACTGCGACTTTGCAGGTTCGGGCGTTGTTCATGCTGTAGGCGGACTTTGCGGACTTGCAGGTGCGATTGTGCTCGGGCCTAGAATCGGCAAGTTTAATCGGGACGGCAGCGCTAACGCCATTCCTGGCCATCACATACCGATGGCGATTTTAGGAACCCTGATCTTGGCGTTTGGCTGGTTCGGGTTCAACCCCGGCAGCACTCTGGGCACTTCCGGCGGCAACAATCTCAGGTTCGCTATGGTTGCCACTAATACCATGCTTGCGTCGGCGTTTGGTATGGCTACCGCCATTATCTACATGCTGATCAAGTGCGGCAAGCCCGATCCTACGATGGGCGCAAATGGAATGTTGGCAGGCTTGGTCGCAATTACTGCGCCGTGCGCGTTTGTCAATCCAGTTGACTCGTGTATAATCGGGGGTATCGCCGGTATTCTGGTGTGCGCCAGCGTCGCGTTTGTCGACAAGATTCACGTAGATGACCCGGTTGGCGCGGTTTCCGTGCATGGGGCTTGCGGTTTGTTTGGCGTGTTGAGTGTCGGGCTCTGGGCGGACGGTTCATTTAACGGCATAACAGGTCTTTTGCACGGCGGTGGGACGCATCAGTTGGCTGTTCAATTGATCGCTATGGGAACGCTGCTGGTGTGGGCGTTCGGCGTGAGCTTCATCTACTTCAAGATAATGAACAAGATCATTCCTATGCGCGTAAGCAAGGCAGACGAACTGGCCGGCCTAGATATGCCTGAAACCGGCGTATATGCCTATCCTGAGTTCGAGATAAGGTAAATGGAGGACTGAGATGACGAAAATTGAGGCTATAATCAGGCCGAACAAGCTGGATGATGTCAAAGCGGCCTTGGACGATCTGGGATTGATGGGAATCACTGTGTCGCATGTTATGGGCAGCGGCAAGCAGCGTGGTCGGACTCAGCACTATCGCGGCCAGGAATATGTGGTCAGCTTGTTGGACAAGGTCAAGATAGAGACCGTCGTGCCCGATGAGATGGTGGATTCGGTGATGAATGCAATAGCTGATGCCGCCGGAACTGGAGAGATCGGCGACGGCAAGATATTTGTCTACAATGTAGACAATGCCATGCGCATTCGGACTCGCGAATCGGGCGAGGCTGCAATTCGCTAGCATATCCGGCAATTTCAATTGAATATAGGGAAATATGCAATATGAACGGCACGTATTTGTGGAACTGCGGCTTCCCGGTACGTGCCGTTTTTTTGATATTGCCTTACCAAGGGCAAAATAACATTTTTGGATTCATATTATTTTCAGAACTGTGCCTTATGATATTATAGAAGGGGCTTCATAGTAGGAAAGTGTAGGTGGAAAACGCAATGGTATTAAATCGGAAAGGAACCAGGCAGACGGGAGCGGTTCGTGCTGTTGCGCTGCTGTGCGTGTGTTTGTTGTTGCTGTGCGCAAGCGTATTTGCGCAGACCGACAAAGCTACGCCGACCAATCCCGAGCCTGTGACACTGCAGGAATGCATCGACATCGCTCTGCAGAAGCAGACTGATCTTATAGTTGCCGGAAATAGTGTAAACATCGCGCAAAGCAGCCTGCAGGAAAGCATAAGCGAATATCTTCCCCAGGTTGCGGTGGAAAACAACGCATTTTCGTCCGGCACGGGCGTGCTGGATACCACGTCCACTGGGACGGCGCTTTCAGTGGGTCTGAACATCTTTGACGGAGGCGTTCGAGAGGCGAACGTGAAGGCGTCGCGCTATGGTGTCAAACAAAGCAAGGCATACTATGAGCGGACAAAACAGAGCACTATATACGACGTAACCTCCGCTTTTTATGAGGCGCTTAGGGCAGGGCACTTGGCCCAAGTTCAGGAAGCAAACGTTAAATACTACGAGGAACTGCGCGATCAGGTCAAATATCAGGCCGAAGTCGGGTCGGCGGCGAAAGTGGATGTTCTACCAGTGGAAGCCGAACTGGCAAACGCCCAGGTGGATCTCCTGTCGGCTCAAAACACAGTGCGAACGGCTACTCTTACCCTGCAGACCACAATCGGACTCACTCCCGAATCTGGGTTTTCCATAAAAGAAGCTAACGACATTCCCGAAATAGACGTGCTGGCGTTGGACGAATACGTTTCTTACGCTCGCAAGAACAGGCCGGATATAGACCAGGCTTTGTTCGGAATCGAGTCGGCAAGGGCGACCGTCAGGGCGAAGCGGATTTCGATATATCCGCGTCCGGTGATTGAAGCCAGCTACCAGCAGAGTATCCACGGAGGATTTCGGAGCAACGGCACTCAGTTGGTCGGCGGAATATCGTTTAATCTCTTCGACGGTGGAGCAAGTCAAGCAGCCTACAAATCGGCCAAGGCGAGCCAGGCCAACGCCCAGGAAAATGCGCTGCAGCTTGCGCGAGAAATACGGGCCGATGTAGAGACGGCGTATTTGAATCTCAACAGTTCCCAGCAGCGTTTGGCGGCCACCAAGATTAGTTTGGATTCGGCTAAGAAAAATCTGGAAGCCCAGCAAGAACGCTACGCCACTGGACTGGCAATCACACTGGATGTGTTGAATGCTCAGGTGCAATATACGACTGCCCAGAGCGATTCCGTGGAGGCTCAATACGATTATCTCGAAGCGATAGCCCAGCTTGAATATGCAACGGGCAAGCAAGGAGGTGCGACATGGCAAAAGGTCGCAAAAACTCAAAACTAATTATAACGGCAGCAGCGATATTGATCGTCGCGGTGCTTTTTGTCGCTATGAAGAGTAAAGGCGGCGGCGAAAAAATCGAGCTTAAGACCGAGAAAGTATCGCTTGGAACGATAACCACAACCGTCTCCGCGACAGGCGTGCTTGAGTCTGTAACTACGGTGGATGTCAAATCAAACGTGGGTGGACAAGTCGTCTGGATTGGGGTCGAAGAAGGCGATATGGTCAAAGCCGGACAAGTGGTGGCTCGCATCGACCCGACGGATACCAAAAGTACACTTGAAGAATCGAAAGCCAATCTGGCGAGCGCAAATGCAAAAGTGTTGGAGGCTCAACATAATCGCCTGATGCAGCGCGCACAGTATCCTGCTCAACTGCGTGCGGCTCAGGAAGCCGTGGCGAGCGCGAAAGCGCAGCTTGCCCAGGCCAGAAAAGAAGCTGAGATACAACCGAAACTCACTCAGCATTCTATAAAGCAGGCCGAGAGTTCGCTTGCGTCAGCCAAGGCGAGCTTGGCTCAATATGAGAATGCGCTCGTTCCGCAAAATGAGGCTTCGGCCAAGGCAAGTTATGACGAAGCCAAGGCGTCAGTGACACAAACCAAGAAAGAACTGGAGCGTCAAAAAGCGCTTTTTGCGAAGGACTTTGTTTCCCGCAGTGCGGTCGAGTCGGCTGAAAAAGACTATGACGTTGCCCAAGCGCAGCTTGATACCGCGAAAAAGAAGCTGGACACGGTCAAAGCCGAGGTCGAGCAAGATATGCTCAGTGCCCAAGCGAAAGTGGCCCAGGCAAGAGCCGAACTGGATACCGCAAAGACCAATAAAGCGCAGGATTCCATAAAGAAAGAAGCGCTGGCGGAAGCACAGGCCGCATATAGGAAAGCGCTGGCGTCTCTGGAAGAGACACGCGCCACATACCATTCGGAGATTGTGAAAGCCTGCGCCATAACAGAGGCTGAGGCGGATGTAAAGAGTTCTGAGGCGTCACTCGAACAGGCTCAAAAGAACGTTACTTATACCACAATCACCGCTCCTCGCACTGGAGTTGTTGTCGCGAAGTACGCTGAAGTTGGATCGATTGTGACGGGCGCTAAGTCGTCAGCGATTTCGTCCGGAAGCGGCGTTTCGCTCTTTGAGATCGCCGACGTAAGCAAAATGCACGCTACGGTTGATGTCGACGAGACCGACATCGCTCAGATCGAAGTCGGTCAGGAAGTTGACGTTACGGTGGACGCGTATCCCAATGAGATGTTTACCGGCAAAGTTACGAAAATTGCGCCTCAGGCGGAGACGGAGTCCAATGTGACAACTATACCGGTCACGGTGGAAATTGAGTCGGTCGATCTCAGGTTGAAACCCGAAATGAATGCCACATGCGACTTCGTGACGGCGCGCAAGACCAACGTTCTGAGTGTTCCCAACTCGGCTATAAGAGACTCAGGTTCGCAAAAGACGGTGGTTGTGATCGTGGATGACAAACCGGCATCACGCATTGTGAAAGTGGGCTTGGAGAATGACGACCGCACCGAAATTACCGAGGGACTGAAAGAAGGCGAGCTTGTAGTAACCACGGACACAGGCTCCACAAGTGACTCGGAGAGTAAAGGAAATAGCAAAAAGGGTGGAATGGGCGGTCCACCGATGATGTAGGCGAACTGAAGACAGCGTTGATGAGTGGCGATCTCAGATCGTCACTTAAAGCCAGAGGCGAAGTTATGATTCTCTTGACAGACATCCACAAAACTTATGATATGGGAACGCAGTCAGTTCGAGCGCTCAGAGACGTAAACCTGAACATCAACGAGGGTGAGTTCGTCGCGGTGATGGGGCCGTCTGGGTCGGGAAAGTCGACCCTGATGAACATTCTCGGCTGTCTGGATCAGCCTACAGAGGGTTCATACAAACTCGATGGCGCGGAAGTATCGGGCCTAGGCGATGATGAACTGGCCGACGTGCGCAACCGCAAGATAGGGTTTGTTTTTCAGTCATATAACCTGATTCCGCGCCGTCCCGCGCTGCGGCAGGTAATGCTGCCGCTGATGTACAACCCGGACACGGTGAAGCCGGATATGGAAGCAAAGGCGGCAAAGGCGTTGGAGCGCGTCGGGTTGAAAGAAAGAATCCACAGCAAGCCCAATGAGCTTTCCGGCGGGCAGCAACAGAGGGTTGCCATAGCGCGAGCGCTGGTAAACGACCCTCGCATCATTTTCGGCGATGAACCCACCGGCAATCTGGACACTCGTACCAGTGAAGAGATTATGGCGATCTTTCAGGCGCTGCATGCCGAGGGCAAGACGATAGTCATGGTCACGCACGAGGAAGATATTGCGCGTCACACTCAGCGGATCATTCGATTCAGGGATGGGCTGATGGTTCAGGACGAACCCGTCGCCGACCGGCTCAACGCTGTTGAAGTGCTTGCGTCGCTGCCTAAGGAGGAAGAACAATGAGCTTGTGGGAAAGCATTACCGTCGCACTGGAAGGTCTGGCCGCAAATAAGATGCGCGCGGCACTCACAATGCTGGGTGTCATAATTGGGGTTTCGGCGGTCATTACAATGCTGGCTCTTGCCAGCGGAGCGCAGAATCAGGCGATGGAGCACATCCAACAAATGGGAACCAATGTGCTTACCGTCTTCACCGGGCGAAACACGAAGGGCAAGGCCGCGGGAAGTTTTGGCAGCAATGAGTTCCTGACGCTCGATGATGTGGAAGCCATTGCCAAAGACTGCCCGTCTGTGAAGTCTGTTGCGCCTGAAGCGCAGACGACATCCCAGGTAAAGTACAAAAACGAAAACACCAACACGACTATCCTGGGCACAAGCCCCGAATATCTCGGCATTCGTAACTATCAGGTGGAAGAGGGGCGCATATTCACGGCAGGCGAGTCAAAATCATACAAGAAAGTGGCGGTCATCGGGCCGACTACCGCCGAAACGCTTTTCGGCACGTCGTCGCCTATCGGGCAAAACGTTCGGATCGCGGGAACTCAGTTTAAGATCATCGGTATTTTTAAGTCTAAGGGTAGCGCCGGAAGTTTTTCCGACCCGGACGACCGGCTTGTAATTCCGATCACAACGTGTATGCGCCGACTCATGGGCACTCAGTATATACGCGCCATTGACGTTCAGGCCAATTCCCAGGAAGTGATGGATCAGGCTTCATCCGAACTCGATGCACTCATACGCAAGCGTCACAAGATCGCCGCCGACGACGAAGAATCGTTTAGGGTGCGAAACCAGACCGACATGATCGAGATGGCCGAGTCTATGGGAGAAGTGTTCTCACTGCTTTTGGGTGGCATCGCGAGTGTGTCGCTGCTGGTTGGTGGAATCGGTATTATGAATATTATGCTGGTCTCGGTCACGGAGCGCACGCGCGAAATCGGCATACGCAAAGCGCTCGGGGCGCGTGGCAGAGACATCCAGATGCAGTTTTTGGTGGAAGCTCTGGTGCTTTCGCTTTTAGGAGGAACGGTCGGTGTGCTTGTGGGCATATTGGGCTCAATGCTCGTCGGCAAATTGACGAGTATGAATGCTACAGTGTCGATGGTCTCAGTGGTGTTGTCGTTCGGATTCTCCGCATTCGTGGGGATATTTTTCGGATACTACCCGGCGCGTCAGGCCTCGCGTCTGAACCCGATTGAAGCGCTTCGTTATGAGTAGGAGGTAACCCCAGATGGATGTCAGACAAAGGGCAATACTCGTAATTCTGGCTCTGCTTGTGCCCGGAACAATTGCGTATGTGGCTGTAAGAACAATGGTCAATCCGGGGCGGGAATACGTTATTCTTCCGCCGCAGAGTCCTGTTTCGGACGAACCGGCCATCGTGCATGGCCGTGACACTTTCACAGTCGCGCCGCAGCCGCAACAAATGCCTGAAGGGCAGGGGCAGCCTGTGCCACCCGCGGCTGGCGTCAATCCCCAGATGGCTCCTTCGTCACAGGGAAACCCACCGGCGGTTAAGGTAAATATTGAAAAGGCTCCGCCTGTGGTGAACCAGCCAGGTCAACCGATGGCAGGAAAGCCAAGTCGGCTTGATGCGAGACAGCCAGGCAGACCCGCGGGCGAAGACATGAAGAATTCGCCATTTGTGTTGGTGCGGTTTGTTCTCGACATCGGCAGGATGGAAGAAGCGCGCAAGGTCTCTCTTACCTCGTCTCAGGCTAAAGCTATCCTGGCGGTCATCAAGCCGTTGAGCGCGAAAAAGAGCTTGAGTTCCTCACAGGTTGCAACAGCCGTTTCCAAACTGAATGCCCAGCTCACGAAAGCTCAGAGGGCGTCGATCAGTAAGATGGCTATGAACATGCCTCAGCCGCCGGGTGGACAAGCAGGTGGTTCAGGTGACGAGCAAGCTGTCGGAGTCGCTGAGAGACCCTCGGGCGAGCCGTCGATGGGGCCTCCTCCCGGAGCCGGCGAAGCTCCAAAGGCTGGTCAGAGACCGCCAATGGATTCAAATCCGTTGAATCCGATTGATAAGAATCCGATGGCGAAACAGATCCAGGCTATCATAAAGATGCTGCAAGCCAAGGCCAAATAGGAGTAAAAAACCGATGAAATCACGCAGTTTCATAATTATGTTGGTCGTTTTGGCTGTTATATCGACCGTTGCGGGAGTGGCGTTGGCTTTGCGGCAGGCGAATCAACCCGATCCATTAAATCCACAGATGATGCCACAATCTGCAGGTTCACTCGCGCCTATGGGCGGCCCTCCAGGCGGCGGAGATATGCAGTCGCCGGCGCAGATGCAAGAACAGCAGAAGTATACGTTTATGCTTGTTCGCATGGTTAATGACATGGCTCATATTTCGGATAAATTCACGTCGGGTCAGGCCAAGTCGATTCTGGCGATAATGAAGCCTATTCGGGAGCAGTCCAATTTGACGAAGGATCAGGCCAAGGACGCAATCAGGCAGTTGCAAGATGTCCTGACTGACGAGCAGCGCAATCTGATAGCCCAGCAGTCGGGTCAGCAGCCGATGGGTGGTCAGGCAGGTCTGCCGTCCCGTATGCCTCAACAGCCGCAGGGCGGATCTCCTGCGCCAGGTGGGCCGCCGATGGGTGGCCAGGGCGCGATGGAAAACTTCAATCCGTTTGCGGGCAGCACAAATGCGCCACAAGGCGCTCCGGGCGTGTCATGGTTGGGCGCTTTCTGGAAAAGTCTCGAAAAGAAAAGCAGCGCGGGCAAATAGACCGTCGCTGCTTCCTAAACCTTACATGATCAAGTGGGCGTCAGTATGACTGGCGCCCATCTTTCATTACTTATTTTCTATTACCTATCCACTGTTTCTCAATCGCCATTTCTGCAATCTGCACTGCGTTTAGTGCGGCTCCTTTGCGGATGTTGTCTGCAACGACCCACATATCCAGCGTATTGGGGTTGCATGAATCTTGTCGAATGCGGCCTACGTACGTCGGGTCGGTTCCCTCTGCAAAAAGCGGCATCGGATAACGCCCCGCCGCAGGGTCGTCAACCACTTCGATTCCCGGCCATCCAGCGAGAGCCTTGCGCGCCTGATCGGGTGTGATAGGTTTCTCGAACTCAACGTTCACCGTCTCGGAATGCGCTCTGAATACGGGCACGCGCACGCACGTCGCCGAGACCGCCAGGTCGTCTATTCCGAAGATCTTGCGGGTCTCTTTAATCATTTTGATCTCTTCGCCGTAATAGCCGTCGAAGTCGTCCCTCAGGCTGCTGATCTGCGGGATCAGGTTCGCGAAAATTTGAGCGGGATATATGTCGTGCGTGACTTTCTTGCCCGCCGCGTAGTCCTTTGCCTGCTGCTGGAGTTCCTTAATGGCTGCTCCACCTGTGCCCGACACGGACTGATATGTCGAAACCACAATCCTCTTCATCCTCGCAATGGCATGCAGCGGCGCGAGGGCATGCACCATCTGAATGGTGCTGCAATTTGGGTTGGCGACGAAACCCTGGTGATTTGCGATTGCGTCGCCGTTCACTTCAGGAACGACCAGAGGCACGCGCGGATCCATGCGGAAGTCGTCGCCGTTATCAACTACAAATGCGCCTTTCTCCACCGCCATCCAACCGAAAACCTGGCTTGCGCCTCTGGCTCCCTCGGTTCCGGCGAAAAATGCGATATCTATACCGTCGAATGCATCGGCGGAAGTCTCCTTGACATCATACTCAATACCATCGATCATCTGCTTGCGATTGGATCGAGCAAGGATCGTCAGTTCCGACATCGGAAAATCGCGCTGCCTTAGCACTTTGACCATCTCTTCGCCGACGGCCCCTGCGCCGACGACTGCAACTTTAAACTTTGACACTCTTACAGATTCCTCCTATAGCAACTTGTCCAGTCCGTAGACCAGAGCTTTGATAGTGGACGCCCGCCGCACGGCGAGCAGAACTCCCGGCATAAAACTTGTTCTGTCTATACTGTCGTGTTTGATCGTGAGAAGTTGGCCCGTTCCGCCGAAAAGCACTTCCTGATGTGCGACCAACCCAGGCAGTCGCACGCTGTGGATTTGAATTTCGCAGCGCGTTTCGCCTCTGGCTGGATCGTCATTCGATCCCATAGGTCGAGTCCAATCGACTCCGGCTGCCTTGCGCGAAGCATCTATCATCTCGGCAGTCTTGATCGCTGTGCCCGAAGGCGAGTCGATCTTCTTGTCGTGATGAAGCTCGATAATCTCGACGTTGGGCATATACTTCGCGGCTTCGGCGGCGAATTTCATCATCAACACCGCGCCGATAGCGAAGTTGGGAATCACCATCGCGCCGGTGCCGGTGTTTTCGGCAAGCGCGCTTATCTCATCGAGTTCATCGGATGCAATACCTGTAGTGCCGATCACAGGAACAACCCCAGACTTAAGCATTTTGCGAATATTGTCCATCACAAACGGCTTGGCGAAATCGACGACCACATTTGGCTTAGCTTGCTCCAGCATCGCGTTGAAATCCGACTCTATGTTGAAGTCCAGGCCCTTCACGCCCGTGGCATCACTCGCATTCGTGCCAGCATAGTAGACATCGCATGCGCCGACCAGTTCCATATCATCCGCTCCAGCGACGGCATTCATCACCTCGCGTCCCATTTTTCCACAAGCGCCTAAAACGGCGACTCTTATCTTTTCAGACATCTGTCTCTTCCTGTTTTATCGAGTTTCACTGTTAGGTGTTAGTTCTTAATTCTGCGCTATCATGCTGCCCTTAATCAAATCAGCATGCTTCTTGAACGGCCCAATAGCGGCGACCGCAAACTTTGAATCCTCGAACAGCTGCGATGCCACGTCCGCCACGTCGTCTTTCGTCACGTTCATAATCGACTGTATTATCTCTTCGAGCCTGACAAGTCTGCCGAAATACATTTCGCTTTTGGCAAGTCTGCTCATCCTGTTGGACATGCTTTCCTGCCCTAGCACCAGCGCGCCCCGTATCTGGTTTTTAGCTCGCTCAAGTTCGGCGTCAGTTACACTGCTTTTTCGGATATTGTCACATTCGATTTGGGTTAGTTCGAGCACGAATTTGATGTTTTGAATACTAGTTCCGCCGTATACCGCGAACATTCCCGCCTCCTGGTAAGAGGCCGAATATGAACCGATTGCATACGCCAGCCCACGATTTTCGCGAATCTCCTGGAAGAGCCTCGAACTCATGCCTCCGCCCAAGGCCGAGTCTATGGCGGCAAGAGCATATTTTTCCTTGCATTCTTGCGCATAACCACGAGTTCCCAGGCAGAAGTGCACCTGCTGCGTCGATTTATCAATCAGCCGAATGTCCAGATGCACCTCGGCATCCTGCGAAACCCTTGGGGCTCTCTTTCCGGTCAGCCCGCCGAACTCTGCCGCGACAAGATCGACAAACTCTTTATGATCTACGTTACCTGCCGCGGATATGACCATAGAGTTAGGGCAATAGAGCTCCCTGAGATACGCCAGCAGATCTTCGCGAGTCAGCTTCTTGACCACCGCGCTGGAGCCGATAACAGGCTTGCCGAGCCTGTGGTTCTTCCACAAAATTTCTGCAAGCAGATCGTGAACATGGTCTTCTGGCGTGTCCTGGTGTCGCTTGATCTCTTCCAATACCACATTCTTCTCGTGGTCGATCTCCGTTGGGTCGAATATGGAGTTGAGCGTCATGTCCGATATGATGTTCACCGCTTTCGACAGGTGTTCCCGCAGGACTTTCGCGTAATAGCAGGTAAACTCCTTGTCGGTGAAAGCGTTGAGATGCCCGCCGAGGCTGTCCATTTCATCGGCGATCTGCCTTGCGGTTCGATTGTCAGTGCCCTTGAAAAGCATGTGCTCGACAAAATGGCTGATTCCAAGGCGCTGGTCGGATTCGTCACGTGATCCTGCATGCACCCATATACCCACCGACACGCTGTCCACGTAAGGCACTCGCTCGCTCAGTATTCTGACTCCATTTGGTAGAATCGTTTTAGTTACCACAGCAGACCTTTCATGTGTGCCAAATGCCACCGCTGTCCCCAGAAATTTGGCAACATACCGGTGGCATTAAAAGTCCAAAAGTTTGAAAGTCTGAAAGTCAAAAAGTTAAGTGCGGACTTTCACCTGACCCAACTTTTTGACTTTATAACTTTTTGACTTTCTGACTTATGTTATCGTTTGGGACGGAACCTGGCTCCAGGTCCGTCACCGCCTTCGCGAGGTCCGCGATCACGGTCGCGGTCTCGTCCACGGTCGCCGCCATATCCTCGTCCGCCTCCTCCACGACTTGGGCGAGGTTCGGACGGCGGCGCAACGTAATCTTCGTCACCCTCAATCAAACCGCGGCGCGTCAGACGAATCTTGCCGTCCGGACTTATCTCGATGACCTTCACCAGCATTTCGTCGCCGAGCTTGCAGACGTCTTCCGTTCGCTCGACGCGCTCTTTGGCAAGCTGTGAGATGTGTACTAAACCGTCTTTGCCCGGAGTAAGCTCCACAAATGCACCGAACGCTTCGATGCGTGTGACCTTGCCGGTATATACTTCGCCGACCTGAATCTCCTTTGTGATGCCTTCGACGATTTTCTTCGCACGTTCGCCGCCTTCGGCATCGACAGAAGTGATGTAAACGTGACCGTCCTGCTCGATATCGAGCTTCGCGCCGGTCTCGGCTTCGATCTTCTTGATGACCTTGCCGCCAGGGCCGATTATGTCACCGATCTTGTCGGGATGAATCTCTACAACAAATACCCTCGGCGCATACTGGCTGAGATTTTCTCTGGCGTCGGGAATGGCATCGGCGATTACGTCCAGAATCTTCATCCTGGCTTCCTTAGCCTTTTCCAACGCTCCGGCCACTACGTCGCGAGTGAGACCGTCTGTTTTGGTATCTACCTGGATGGCAGTCACGCCGTTTCGGGTTCCGGCTACCTTGAAGTCCATATCTCCGTGGAAATCCTCGAGCCCCTGGATATCGGTAAGCAAGATTTTCTTGTCCTCGCCGGTAATGAGACCGATCGAGATACCCGCGACAGGCGCTTTGAGCTTCACACCGGCGTCCAACAAAGCGAGTGTGCATCCGCAGGTGCTCGCCATCGATGTGGAACCGTTAGACTCCATAACGTCGGAGGTCACCAGCATTGCGTACGGGAACTGCTCAGTGGGAGGAATCATAGGCCGCAGAGCTTTTTCTGCAAGCGCTCCATGACCGACCTCGCGCCTTCCCGCACCTCTCAGCGGACTGACTTCGCCGACGCTGTAAGGAGGGAAGTTATAGAAGTGCATAAAGCGCTTTTCGGTATCTTCCTCCAGGTTGTCGACTTTCTGCGCGTCGTCCAGCGAGCCGAGTGTCAGAGCGGTAAGAACCTGAGTCTGTCCTCTTGAGAACAGCGCTGATCCATGAACTCTCGGCAGGAAACCGACTTCGGCCTTAAGTGGACGGATTTCGTCTAACCCGCGGCCATCGGCTCGCGCGCCCTCTTCGAGGATCATGCGGCGAACCTGTTTCTTGATAACTTTATATACGATCTCGCCGATCTCAGCCTCGCGTTCCGGGTATTCCTCGGCCAACTGCTTTTTGAGCTCGGCTTCAAGATCGAAAATCGCTTTTTCCTTGGCTGCGTTTTCCGGGTTCTTTATAAACTCGGCGATTCGAGGTGCGATCTTTGTCGCGATCTCTTCGTAGAGTGCAGGATCCGGCGCGAGGATCGGAACCTCGACCTTGGCTAAGCCGGCTTTTTTCACCAACTCACGCTGCAGCGCAACGAGTGTGTTGATTGCTTCATGCGCGAAGTCCATCGCTATCATCAGTTCGTCTTCGGTGGCTTCGCCAGCCTCGAGTTCAATTTCCATGACCTTGCCGTCCATGCCTGCGACCAAAAGCTCCACGTCGGACTCATTGATCTGATCTATGGACGGGTTCAGGATGAGTTCGCCATTGACCCGGCATACTCGCACGCATGCCAACGGACCGCTCCAGGGGATGTCGGATATCGCCAGTGCCGCCGACGCAGCAGTAACCGCCAGAACATCGGCGGGAGCTTCAAGCTCCATTGAAATGGGCATAGCGATAACCTGAACATCATTGCGCATGCCTTCAGGGAAGAGCGGCCTTATCGGCCTGTCGATCAAGCGAGAGGTCAGAACAGCCTTTTCTGAGGGACGCCCGCCCCTCTTAACGAATCCGCCGGGGATTTTGCCTACGGCGTATTTTCTCTCTTCGTAGTCGCAAATAAGAGGGAAGAAGTTCATTCCTTCCCTCGGTTTGGCGCTCATGGTTGCCGTTGCCATAACGATTGTTTCGCCACAGCTCAGCAATACCGCACCGTTGGCCTGGTTTGCTATGCGACCCGTTTCGAGGGCGTAAGTCTTTCCACCAAGCTCGATCTCCACTTTGTTAATTGTCATTTAAAATATGTTGTCTCCTAGCGTCTAATACCGAGCCTGGCAATCACCTCGCGATATCGGGTAATGTCTTTGTTGCTCAGATAGTTCAAGAGTCTTCTGCGCTGGCCGACCATCATCAACAAGCCTCTTCGGGAGTGATGATCTTTTTTATGCTCCTTCAGATGCTCGGTGAGCTGATTGATCCGAGCGCTGAGCAGTGCTATCTGAACTTCGGGCGAACCCGTATCGTTGTCATGCTGCCTGTACTCGCCTACTAATTCTGTTTTCTTTTCTTTAACAAGCGCCAATTAATCGCACCTCCAAATCAGAATGCAAAAGCTTGCCTGGTAGGTCAATGGACTGCTCGCCGCATACAGCTTTTGCATTCCGACTCATACCGGGTAAAGTGTACCACATATTAGGAACGGCTGTCAAATCCGACGAATGTTGCTGATATGCGAAAAGAGACCCGGATCATGCTCCGGGTCTCTTAATCATGTAATTATGCGTCGGACTAGAATCCCTTGCTGTAGCTTAATCCAAATCCGAGATCGTCACCGTCGATAAGGTCGGCATGCGCGCGAAGTCCGGTGGCAACCGACATCTGCAGACCGACGTTAATCTCATCGCTGTCATGCTCAAGCGACAGTGTAAGCGTGTCGGTGAGAGTTGCGGACAATCCTGCGAACAAGCCGTCAAGCGTGCCGTCACCAAATCCGATGTGACCTCTGAGCGATTTCACAGTCAATCCCGGCAGATTCAGCGACTTTCCAACTACGATGTAGGGTGTTGAGTCGATCTCGTTAGCGAGGTCGGAAAATCCTACGGCAATTCCCGGTCTGGCATAGTTTTCCTTTACGATGGAATACTTTGCGTTGATGATAGTGTTGCTGTCACCTTCGTCGGGATCCAAAATCGACGCTCCAACTTCCAGGCCATCGATTACACCGAAGTTAGCAGAAAAATAAGACGTATCTACGTCGTCGTTGCTGACAAACGCGGCTCCGAAGTCTACAGCGCCCATACCGAGCGTGGTCTCATTTGGAGTGAAGATCATTCCTGTGTAGCCCGGATACGCGGGCGCGGCCAATGCTGCCGATCCGATTCCGGCGATTACAACAACAAACGCCAGTAATGAAAACATTTTTAAGTTAAACATGAGTTCCTCCTTGGGTGACTACTGCACGCCTGACTCCACTTTGGGACTGCGTGTATCTTAATTGTACAAGACGATGAGTTGATCGGCTTGTTGCCAATATGTTAAGCGGCTTTTGAAATGCTGTCAACTCTTGCCAGGGCAGAGAATCAACGCTATGATTTACATTATGATGCCTGAAAGCAGGATTACGGCGATTGCGATTTGTTTTGCGGCAGGAATAGCGGCGGCGGCATACTTGCATCCGATTGTATGGCTTGCGCTGGCCGCAATGTCGGCTCTCGGCGTGCCTGTGATTGCCAAGAATGTGAAGCGCTCGACTGTCATGATTGCGGCAGTGGCGTTCGTGTTGGGAGCAGCGCATTACTGTGTGGGTCGCGAGATACCGCAAAGTGACGTTTCCCGGTTTGTGTTTCATATCAATGCGTTTGAGGGCACAGTGGCGTCCGATCCCGAAAACGGCGAGGGACGTACTCGCCTGATATGCAAAGTTGCCCGGGTAAAGTCCGGCGACGAATGGGTTAGCGCATGCGGCCAGGTAATGGTGAATATTTACTCTGATGAAACCGCCTTGTCGCCCAAACTGGATTATGGCGACCGAGTCAGGATCGACACAAACGCATACCCGCCGCAAGACCCCACCAATCCCGGTCAGTTTTCCTGGAAAGGCTATCTTGCCAGGCAGTATATATATTCGTGCGCGTACGTTAAGAACGCCTCGCAGTTACATGTAATAGAGCGCGGACAAGGCAACATATTGTTATTGGCGGCGCTCAAATCAAAGCATTACATCGAGAGAAGCATTGCCAAAATCACACCTGAGCGCGAAGCGTCGGTAATGACCGGAATGGTGCTCGGGACATATTCGTACCTCCCGCGCGAAACGCTTGCGAATTTTGGTAAAACCGGCACGCTGCACCTGCTTGCCGCCTCGGGCTACAACTGCTTTATACTGTTGTTCTTTGCCACGCCGATCTTGAAATTGACCGGGCTGATGCCGAAGTATCGCAGTGCGGTAGTCATATTCCTGTTAATTATGTATATGCTGATGGTCGGGATGAAACCGTCGCTGATTCGTGCGTCGGTGATGGCGTCGGCGTTTTTGATAGCGCCATTGCTCAAACGGGTTCCAAGTATTAAAACCGTATTTTTCGCCGCAGGGTTTGGTATCCTTGCGATCAACCCTTCATATCTCTTCGACGTAGGTTTTCAGCTATCGTTTTTGGCCGTGTGGGCGCTGATATCCATTTCACCGGTGGTCGAGTCGATCCTTGTGAAGGCAGGCGTCATCAATCAGACTCCGTTCAAGAGACGCGCCGGGCTATTGCAGAAAATATCCAGCGAAATTGCAGGCGCGGGTGTTGCCACGCTGAGCGTTACGCTTTTCACTGCGCCTGTGATTGCGTATTACTTCAACTACTTCTCAATAGTATCTCTGCCCGCGAACATGGCGCTGGCTTTGGGCGTGCCGGTAGTTTTTGCGGGAGGCATGCTTGCGCCGATAGTCGCGCCGATACCGGTGGTTGGCACTGCTGTCGGCTGGGTTGGAGGCAAAGTTACAAGCGCGATGCTTGGGATCGTGGATTATCTCGGCTCATGGCATTACAGCTCAGTTGCCATAGCCTCACCGGGAGTCCTTGCTGTTGTGGGCTACTATATCGTTCTATATGCAGCGCTGAGTTATGTGAGGTCGAAAGTTGCCGCGTGACAATAGACTGACAATTATAGCCGCAGCTGTGCTGATAACCATCTGTATATGGGCCTATGCACTTCTGCCCGGACGCGGTACTCTTGATGTCACGGTAATGGATGTTGGCGAGGGGCTATGCGTGGTAGTTTGCGCGCCATCTGGCAAGGTTATGGTGGTCGATTGCGGTACAAGTTCCTGGCGGAACAGCGAATCCGTCGGCAGGAGTGTGGTTGCGCCATATCTTCATCGCCTGGGCAAGGATTCGATAGATGTCGCGGTTTTAAGTCATCCGCACTCGGATCACGTCAGCGGATACGCGGGCTTGCTCAAAGTTGTACCGGCCAAGCTGGTTTTGGATATAGGCGCCAAACACAAGTCCTCATTTTACCGGCGCTTTCTGCGCGAGGCTAGAAAGTGCGGCGCGATATATCGCATAGCCAAGCGCGGTCAGAGAATCGAGATGGGCGATGGGGTGGTCGTCGAGGTACTGAGTCCGGCTGCGGGTGAGCAATACTCAGACCTCAACAACAACGCGATTGTTTTGCGTGTGGTTTACGGCAAAGCCGCCATAATGCTTGCCACCGATGCCTGCGATGAAACCGAGCGCAAGATTATGGACTCCTGCACTTCGCTGCGTGCCCAGGCGCTGTTGGTCGGCCATCACGGTGGTCGTGGCGCATGCTCTGACGAATGGCTTGCTGCGGTGAGGCCCTCAATAGCAGTAATATCTTGTGGCAGAAGGAATTATTATGGCCATCCCTCGCGCGAGACGGTCAATCGGTTGGAATCAAGCGGAGCGCGAGTATATCGCACTGACCGAGATGGAGCCATTACTGTTTCCACCGACGGACGTACAATGCGCGCGACTGCATTCTCATCCGCCCATTGACAAATAACAGCTTGTGAGATACATTGAGGATGCACGTTTGAGTGTGGAATAATCGTAACATATCAGTCCAAGTCTAGCGAGAGGGCAAGTTTTTATGAAAATGTTCAGGTTGTTGTTGCTGTTATGCCTTTGGGCGTATCCTGTGAATGCATTTTGTGCACATTCTATCAAGGTGCCCCATACATATACCGCTAAGGCCAATGATTCTGTATCCATATCTGCGGCTCCTCAGAATCCACAATTTGTAAACTACATCAATCGACGGACTTTGCTGAAAGCAATGGGTGCAGAATCGGGCGCGGATGGTTTCTTTGGTCTCGTGCCTGAACCTTTCGTGCTGCCGACTTCAAGCAAGAATAATATATCCGCGTTTGGTGATATTGCTTCGTCTAGCATTCCATCGTCGTATGATCTTCGAACTACGGGTAAGCTGACTTCAGTCAAGAACCAGGGAACAACCTGTGGAAGCTGTTGGGCTTTTGCTACTTGCGGCTCATTGGAATCATCTTTGCTGCCGGACGAGTCATGGAATTTCTCGGAGAATAACCTGAAGAACAACCATGGCTTTAACTATACTTGCTGTAATGGCGGTAACCGTGCGATGTCCACGGCATATCTTGCCCGCTGGGACGGTCCTATGCTTGAATCAGATGATCCTTATGACGACAGTAGCTGCACGTCGCCTACAGGCCTTTCGCCGGCCAAGCATGTGCAGGATGTGGTGTTCATACCGAATCGTACTGGTTCATTGGATAACTCTGCCATCAAGACCGCAGTAATGACCTACGGAGCCATATATACGTCATTTTACTATAGCAGCAGCTATTACAAGAGTGCCAACAAAGCGTATTATTATTCTACTGCGACCAGCAGCAATCATGCCGTTTGTATAGTGGGCTGGGACGATAATTATTCCGCAAGCAAATTCTCCACAACTCCTGGCGGTAACGGTGCCTTTATAGTCAGGAACAGTTGGGGATCGGGTTGGGGAGACTCGGGCTATTTCTATATATCCTACTATGATGCCAACATAGGCAAGGAGAACGCGGCGTTTTTTGCCGAAAACCCCGACAATTATGACACTCAATACGGATATGATATGTTGGGGCCGGTTGTCAGTTACGGCAGCGGCAGCAGTACAACAGCTTGGTTTGCGATGGCATTCACGGCGGATTCAAGCAGTGTGCTTCGCGCCGTTTCGTGGTATTCGTTTGCGGACGCCTCTACGTATGAGCTCAGTATACGCGCAAGCCTGCCCTCAAGCAGTTCCAGCGGCAATCCTTCGTCGATCCAGACCGGGACGATTTCCAAGATGGGATATCATACGGTGCCGCTCGATATTCCTGTACAACTGGCCGCAGGTACTAAGTATTATTGTGTTGTAAAACTCACTACACCTAACAATTACTATCCCGTAGCTGTTGAACTGCCATATGCTGACTATAGCACCGGCGCTACGGCTAATACCGGGGAGACCTATTTCAGCCTAAACGGAAAAAGCTGGACTGATTTTGCCACTGTAACATACACGTATGTACATGACGATACAACTTATTCCACCCAAGATTTAAGCGCTTGCATGAAAGCATTCGCGACGCATCCGATTGTGGCTGGAATTTCTGATGTAAAGGCCATGGCTGACGGCGCGTACGTTCAACTTGTCGGCATGGTAGTTTCGGCGGTGTTTGGCAATTGCATATATGTCGCGGAGCCTGAATTCCCATCTGGGATCAGGGTAGAGTCTTCAGATATTTCCAGCGTTTCGGTGGGAGACAGCGTAACGGTTACAGGCAAGCTGGGGACGCACACGTCGAGCGGAATTCCGGCTGAACGAGAGATAACTCTAGCCATTATCAAGGTAAAAGTGGTAATAGACTAAGCGTTCGCGTGTCTTCATAGTCCAGAATCTGCAAAATAATCAACATCAGCAAACGCGATTGTAATAACCGATCATTAGCGCGTCACCTTGACATCCATTCGATCCAATCGTAACATGAATTACAATTGTGCAGGATGCACAAAGCTTTTATGCTCTGGCCGAGTCAGGAGCTACATTTTCGGATGAACAACAAAATATTGCTGATCGAAGACCAAGCGCCGATAGCGGAGTCGGTGGCTGACTTTCTCACATCTGAAGGGTTCAAAGTCGAAACTACTGGGGACGGGCTTTCCGGATTGTCTGTCTTTCGCGCTTTCTCACCTGATCTCATTGTCCTTGACCTGATGCTGCCTAAGCTCAATGGCCTGGACTTTTGTCGAATCGTCCGCAAAGAATCGAACGTTCCCATAGTGATGCTTACCGCGAAGACTGAGGAGATTGACCGCATTATAGGTTTGGAGTTCGGCGCTGATGATTATGTTCCCAAGCCGTTTAGTATACATGAGCTGACCACGAGAGTAAAAGCTGTTCTTTGTCGGGCTGGAAACGCTCGTGAAGATGATCAGAATGTGATTCTTGAGGTTGGTGATGTTCAACTCGATCTGGCTCGCAGGCGTGTTACGATCCGCGGTGAGCAGGTTTACTTGCCGTTGAAGCAGTTCGAGCTTCTGCGGGCGCTGATGTCGAATAAGGGTAGAGTGCTCAGCAGGGAAGAGCTGTTCAAGAGAGTGTGGGACGCCGATGCGGCCTACGATACAGGTTCGCTGGACGTTCATATACGCTGGCTTCGCAAGAAGATCGAACCTGACCCGAGCCATCCGACATATATACGGACCGTGCGCGGTGTCGGCTACAGGATCGTCGGCGATAATGATGATTAGCTTTTGAGAGCTTGATTGTCAAGCGATTTCCATGTAGAATATGTATCGAATGCATTCCAACTGAAACCGAGGCAGGAATGGAAAACAACGAAACCATAGGCGCGATGCTCATCAGAGAAAGGGAGAGGCGACAGCTTTCCCTTGATGACGTTCATGATGCCACAAAGATAACAGTTCACAATCTCGCTGCTCTGGAGGAAGACAGATTCGATCATTTTCCGAACCGGGTATATGCGCGCGCCTTTTTGCGTGACTACTCGAACTTCCTTGGCCTGGACAGTGGCGAGCTGTTAGAAAAATATGAAATTGACTGGCAGGGAATCACTCGCGAGGTGTCGTCTGTACCGACAGGGCGGAGGTCGCCCTGGAATGCGGTTGTGGTAACGTTCCTGGCGCTGATAGCGCTTGGAGGGATTGCGGTCGGCATTTATTTTTATAATGCTGGATTGGGTGTTAAGATGCCTTCTGCAACTGGGCGTCATGTCGAGAAACCTGACGTAGCTCAGCTTCCCAAGCCTGAACCTATTGCACCGGTTAAGCCTGAAGCCGAAAAGCCGAAACCAGCTGAAAAACCTAAGGCCGAGCAACCAGTGGCGTCTAAGCCTGCGCCGCAAACACTTACTTTGGAAGTTACTGCCAGCCGGCCTGTGTGGGCGGACATCAAGTCTGATGGTCAAAAAGTCATCTATGGCATCCTGCCGACGGGCGTTAAGACCATTACTGCGCAGAAAAAAATATTTATCAAGGTGGGGCAGGCGAATGCGGTCAGTCTGAAGCTCAATGGTCAGCCTGAGAAGTCGCTTGGAACCAGCGCGAATATGGGTAAGAGGGAGTTCGTGCTTCCCCAGCAGCCTGTTGAGACGCCTGTAGGGGGTGCATCCGAACCCGCTTCTGCACCTGCATCTGCGCCAAAGCTCGGCGGATAGGCATATATTCGCAAAAAATGTTGCCCGTCTGTTAATATGTCTATTGACAAGGTGGGTATGAGTTCGCTATAATTTACAAGTTCGGGTCAGCCCGAACCAAGCAGCCGACGTGTTAGGAGGCGATTAGCACACCTTTTCTCGTGGTATTTTTATGCGGGAACAATTGAAATCTTTCAAGGTGGACTAACGCCCTTCGAGTGTGTCGCGGAGGGCATTTTTGTTGCCCAACATTTAATTTAGGAGTGTCAGTTTGCCGACTATCAGCCAGCTTGTGAGGAAAGGCCGCGCTAACGTTAAGAAAAAGACGAAAGCGCCGGCACTGAAAGGCAACCCGCAGAAGCGGGGAGTCTGTCTTATCGTGCGAACCGAAACGCCGAAAAAACCGAACTCTGCTTTGCGCAAGGTCGCCAGAGTCAGGCTTACCAATGGAATGGAAGTTACCACTTACATTCCCGGCATCGGTCATAACCTGCAGGAGCACTCAGTAGTGCTGATCCGCGGGGGAAGAGTCAAGGATTTGCCCGGTGTGCGTTACCACGTGATCCGCGGCACGCTTGACGCGGCGGGCACGGCCAACCGCAAGCAGAGCCGATCTAAATACGGAGCTAAGCGGCCGAAATAAGGTCGGACGCACGCGCGCTGACGGTGTGACTTGCAGCGCGTCGACGTTGTACGGAGGATTGAAACAGTATGCCCAGAAAAGGTCCAGTTAAGAAGCGTGAGATCATTCCTGATCCTGTGTACGGAAGCAGGATGTTGACGCGGCTAATGAACCGAGTGTTGATGGATGGCAAAAAGAGCGCCGCCGAGAAGATCGTATATGGTGCTTTAGAGATAATCGAGAACAAGACGAATCGCAAAGGTATCGAAGTTTTTGAGGATGCGATGCGCAATGTGATGCCGGTGATTGAAGTTAAACCCAGGCGCGTTGGTGGTTCTACCTATCAGGTTCCCGTCGAAGTACGAGCAGACCGAAAGGTATCGCTTGCTCTGCGCTGGATCGTCACATACTCTCGCAAGCGCGGTGGGCATACGATGGTCGAGAGGCTGGCTGCCGAACTTATGGACGCAGCGAATAATACCGGCGCTTCCATCAAGAAGAAGGAAGACGGTCACAAGATGGCCGAGGCCAACAAGGCGTTTGCCCATTATCGTTGGTAGAACTTATTTAGTTTGGTAGGTTGCGTGAGTGCTGGCCGAACATAAATATAAAATGTTAAATCCAAAAATTAAATCTGACATGGAAGGGGGCGGAAGATAGAGAGTTTGGAAAGGATCGAGCAATCGGGGACGGGGCCCGGATGGACCTGCAGCCCGACGATCTAGCCTGCTTTCTGCTTTCCCTCGGGATTACTTGAACAAAGATATTATGTCTCGCGATTATCCGTTAGAAAAAACGCGGAATATAGGTATTGCCGCGCATATTGACGCCGGAAAGACGACTGTCACCGAGCGTATGCTTTATTATACTGGTCGCA
The DNA here is from genome assembly GCA_021372295.1 of bacterium. Lineage (GTDB taxonomy): Bacteria > Armatimonadota > UBA5829 > UBA5829 > UBA5829 > UBA5829. Next base: position 36,693 of record JAJFUS010000054.1, read on the forward strand.
TTCACCAGATGGGCGAGGTGCATGAAGGCGCCGCTACCATGGACTGGATGGAGCAGGAGCGAGGCATTACCATAACCTCAGCGGCCACCACATGTATGTGGAGAGAAAGCCGTATTAACATCATTGATACCCCTGGTCACGTGGATTTCACCGTGGAAGTCGAACGAAGCATGCGAGTGCTCGACGGCGTAGTCGCCGTGTTTTGCGCAGTAGGTGGAGTTCAGCCCCAATCCGAAACAGTTTGGCGACAGGCCAACAGATATAAGGTTCCCCGTATTATTTTCGTCAACAAGATGGATCGAATCGGCGCAGACTTTCAGAGAGTCGTTGAAAAAGTGCGCGAAAGACTTGGTGCTAACGCAGTCCCCGTTCAGCTTCCCATAGGCGCTGAGAGTGGGTTTGCGGGCGTTATAGATGTCGTGCGGCTCAAGGCTCTTGTATACAGCGATGATCTGGGCAAGGACTACGAAGAAATTGATATCCCTGAGGATCTTCGTGGTGGCGCTCTTGAGGCAAGAGAATATCTGATCGAAAAGGTCGCTGAGATTGATGACCATCTGATGGAGAAGTATATCGAGGGCGAAAAGATCACCCCCGAAGAGATAAAAGCCGGCATTCGCACGGGAACTATTCGCAACAAGCTTGTTCCTGTTTTGTGTGGCTCGGCTTTCAAGAACAAGGGTGTGCAGCCGTTGATGGATGCAATCGTGGACTATCTGCCGTCGCCGTTGGATGTTCCGCCGGTGGAAGGCGTGAGCGTTAATTCCGGCGAGACAGTTACCCGAGAGGCATCCGATAACGAACCGTTTGCAGCGCTTGCTTTCAAGATCATGAGCGACCCTTACGTAGGCAATCTTACTTATTTCAGGGTCTATAGCGGTCAGCTGGAGCGTGGTAAGCAGGTCTGGAATGCGAACAAGGGCAAGAAAGAGCGACTGAACCGCATTCTGCGAATGCATGCCAACCACCGTGAGGAAGTCCAGAAAGTCTATGCTGGCGATATAGTTGCGGCCGTCGGGTTGGATACGACCGGCACCGGCGATACGCTGTGTGTGGAAGATCATAAGATTCTTCTAGAGACTATTACATTCCCCGAGCCGGTTATCGAAGTTGCAATCGAGCCGAAGACCAAGAGTGATCAGGAAAAGATGTCGCTGGCTCTTCAGAGGCTTGCCAAGGAAGATCCCACTTTCAGAGCGCGCACCGATGAAGATACCGGCCAGACGATTATTTCGGGGATGGGCGAACTCCATCTTGAAATAATCCTGGACAGACTCTATCGTGAATTCAAGGTCGAGGCAAACCACGGTAGGCCGCAGGTATCGTACAAAGAAACAATTACTAAGGCGGTAAAGGTGGATGCCAGACACGTAAAGCAGAGCGGCGGTCATGGGCAGTTTGGCCATGTCATCATTGAGATGGAGCCGCTTCCGGCTGGCGACGGGTTTGTGTTTGAGAACAAAGTTACCGGCGGCGATGTGCCTAAGGACTATATCCCCGCTATTAGGCAGGGAGTCGAGGAAGCGCTGAAGTCCGGTGTCGTGGCCGGGTTTGAAGTAGTCGATGTGTTGGTCAGGCTGACTGGCGGGTCGTATCACGAGGTTGACTCCTCGGATATGGCGTTTAAAATTGCCGGTTCGATGGCGGCCAGGCAAGCTGTTGAAAAGGGTCGGCCGGCTCTTAAGGAACCCATTATGAACGTGGAGGTCGTGGTTCCCGAGGAGTATCTTGGAGATGTAATATCCGATCTCAACGGTCGCCGCGGACAGATTACACATATGGAAGTAAGCTCCGGTGGAACTCAGCAAATCAATGCGAAGGTTCCTCTGGCGGAAATGTTTGGTTATGCGACCACTCTGCGCTCTCAGAGCCAGGGCAGGGCGTCATATACGATGGAACCCTCTCACTATGAAGAGGTTCCGGGTGGACTTGCGGACCAGGTCGTCCAGAAAATGACCGGCCGCTCACTTGCGAAATAAATAGAGTACTTACTGGTTATCAGTTTACACTGACGACAATTTTGGAGGAATGAATATGGCTAAGCAGCGGTTTGAGAGAACAAAGCCGCACGTGAACATTGGCACGATTGGTCACGTGGATCACGGTAAGACGACGTTGACGGCTGCCATGACAGCGGCGTTGGCGACTAAGGGTCTTGCTAAGTATACACCTTATGACCAGATCGACTGTGCTCCTGAGGAGCGCGAGCGCGGCGTCACGATCAATATTTACCATGCTGAGTATGAGACGGACAAGCGTCATTACGCTCACGTTGACTGCCCGGGTCACGCCGACTATATCAAGAACATGATCACGGGCGCTGCCCAGATGGACGGTGCTGTTCTGGTGGTATCGGCGGCTGACGGCCCTATGCCTCAGACTCGCGAACACATTTTGCTGGCCCGCCAGGTCAACGTTCCTTATATCGTTGTTTACCTGAACAAGGCCGATATGGTGGACGATCCCGAGCTGCTCGAACTGGTCGAGCTTGAGGTTCGCGAGCTGTTGTCGAAGTATGGTTTCCCCGGCGACGATCTGCCGGTGATCACTGGTTCATCGCTGAAGGCCCTTGAGGCATTGAACACAGGCGCAGCGGATTCTCCCGATGTGAAGAGCATCTGGGACTTGCTGGACGCGATTGACAACTATATTCCCGATCCTGAGCGTGCGACTGACAAGCCGTTCCTGATGCCGATTGAGGACGTTTTCACGATCACCGGTCGTGGGACGGTGGTTACTGGGAGAGCGGAACGCGGTAAGTTGAAGCTTTCGAGCGAAGTCGAGATTATCGGTATACGCGACACTCGCAAGACTGTGTGCACCGGTATCGAGATGTTCCGCAAGATGATGGACGAGTGCCAGGCTGGCGATAATGTTGGTCTGCTGCTTCGTGGTATTGATCGTAAGGACGTTGAGCGTGGTATGGTTATCGCTCAGCCGGGTTCGGTCAAGCCTCATACAAAGTTCAAGGCTGAGATTTACGTTTTGACAAAGGAAGAGGGCGGTCGTCATACTCCGTTTTTCAAGGGTTATCGACCTCAGTTCTACTTCCGAACGACTGAC
>JAJFUS010000056.1 GCA_021372295.1 bacterium
AGGGTTAATCACAGTTCGGCATGGACATCACCCGGTTGAGACTGTTCCCTGCATCCGGCAAGCCCCGCTTTATAAAGCCTGCCGCAGCTTTCGTATAAAGGATGCGGCGAGAGTATCAGCACCAGTCCCAGCGCCTCGGCCATTCGCATAGTGTGCTCGTCCGGACGTTTATCTCGAACAAACACGATGCCCTTAAGATCGAGCATCTCCGCGGTTCGGACGACCTGCGGGTTGGTAAGCCCCGTCAGCAGCACCGACCCCGCACGTGTAAAGGCCAGCACATCGCTCATTAGATCGCAGCCACAGGCGCTGAAAACTTCGTCGTCCGCCCTGTCAGGCCTGCATATAATTTGCCCGTCCAGCATATCGCTGATGCGCCGCAGCGTAAATGTGTTACAACAGTCTGCCATCGAAAAGCCCTGCCGACTCCAATTGCCGCACGAGGCCGAACCTCGTGATTTTTTTCACAATAATCGTCTAAAACAAAGCGAGAGCCCTTGCAGCCTCTTCGCCTGTACCCAATTATAAACTCGGAAGAAAACGATGTCAACCAAATATTCTTATGATTGAGCGATATTTCACGACTCGAATCCGCAGTCGTCCAATAGTTATTAATTGTTACATAATTAACAGATGACACCAGTCATTTCGGGTTCATGACCCATGAAAGTTGTAAAAACGGCTTAATGTTGAGGTCTGATGGGCTCGGACAACCATTGCACCCAAAACATGGCCGAAAACGGCTGCGAATTTGTTAGTTATCTGTCTTTTGCAGTAATTCATCAATCTTCTGCCTGAGTTTGGAAGGAATGTGCGCCTATATTAGTAAAGTGGTATATACAGAAATGAATGATAACGAGAACAACAACGTGCAACAACACACTAATATTGAACATGAATCCGTGCCCGTGGGCATTGCCCGCATACGGGACGAATGGCGATCCGCCGGTCTGACGGACGACACACCCGGCAATGAAACAGATACCGAGCGGGTGGTCTTTTCGGAAGTGGACGGCGGCGCAGGCATCGGGGACTACGTCCTGGAATACGATGAAGTGATGAACCGCCTGGCGCTATCTCAAAAAGCGATGGATAGAATATTATCCAGCGGAGAAGTGGACTCGATCCTGGTGCAGGGTCCCGATGGTGAGCCCAGGCGCATGCTCAGCGAGTCATCAGTGAGGCGGTTTGAGACCGACTCGGCCATCGACTCGCAGGCGTTTACTCGCGCAGCAAAGGCTCAAGCCGACGCCACACTTGTGGAGTCGATCCAAGATCTGCAGGCCGAAATCGAGGAATTACGGAACACACAGGGCAAAGTGCTGGCTCAAATGAAGGACACTCTTCTTCTGGAGGTGCGAAACCTTAAGGAGCAGGAGCGCGACCTGGCTTCGTTTGTCTTTGAGCTGGCTGAAGAAGTGCGGAATGCTATGAAAAAGAGGCATTGACAGATAGAGTCATCATAGACTGCGCCATCGGACTGATTATCGGTCAATAGTCCTCATACATTCTTCCAATCCAGAGTTACGCGAGTGGCAACACATGCCACTTACGACGGCGCTCGCCAGTATCAGCGCGCATCCTAGCCGTCAGCTATGTCTATGCCGTAGGTGTCGGTAAATGTGAACCACTCCTTTGAGACCTTTGCCACAGGAATGCCGCCTCACGTGATTTCATATTCGTGATCCAGGAAGTCGCCTCTGGCCTCAAGGTCATCAGGCCCCTCGACATCGACCGTAAATCTGCAATTGAAAAAAGTGAAGAGTTCTTTCTTTTTCACACGCACAAAACTTGTGGTGGCTCAGATTCTCCCGTATAGTTATTTGACGTCAGACGTTTTCTTCTTGCCCGACTCAAGCTCCCGGACTTTTGTCTTGATTTCCTGATTGGCCGGATCGAACTTGAGATAGTCGCGATAGGTTTTTAGCGCGTCCGACGAGTTGCCGACTTTTTCATAGAGCTGAGCAAGCTCAAGGATCAGATCGCGGTCGTAAGGCATCGCTTTTACCGCAAGCGCAATCCGCTCTGCGGCTTCCTTATCGCGGCCCATAGTCTTATAGAGCTTACCAAGTTCACGATTCGCCGCCGGATCGTCGGGAGTCTTGGCAAGGACTTTGGTATACTCCTCAACGGCCTTGTCCTTCTGATCGACTTCAATATACAACGACGCCAGCACCATAGCCAACCGAATGTTGTCGGGATACTTCGCAGCCAGATCGGTCAGTGTGCTTAATGACTCATCGACCTTGCCCGCATTTTTCATCGCGACCCGGTAATAGCGATATGGCGCATCGTCCTTGCCCGGCTCGATCACGGATTTCAGATATGCAAGAAAATCGTCAGTTTTCTGCCGGTTCTCGTATATCTCGGACAGGGCGTCAAGAGAAGTTTGAGAGTCAGGCTTGATATCAATTGCCTTCTTATACAGCTCTATCGCCGCGTCTGTATCGCCCATTGTTTCTTTTATTTTACCGATCTGCTCACTGGAATAAGACTGGTAACCGGCCTCAGTCGACTCTCCGACCACATTGTATTCAGCAATAGCCGCCTCATGATCGCCTTTCTTTTCCAGAAGCTGAGCCAACGAAATACGATACTGGAGGTTTTTGTCGTCGGAATCGACCAGCTTGCGAGCCTCGGCGACGGCTTCGTCCATCTTGCCCCACTTCTCGTAAATTGAAGGAATGCGGGACTTATAGCCATTGTTTTCCGCATCGATCTCCGAAAGCTGCTTGACTACGCCGATTTCGGCCTCAAAGTCGCTCTGAGTATCATACAAACCGGCAAGAGCATTCAGGGCACTGACCGACTTCGGGGCGAATTCTAATACTTTCTTATACTGTTCGATAGCAAGCTCCGGCTTTTTCTGAGACCGATAGACACCAGCCAGCGCCGAGTAAGCAGACTCATTCTTTGGCTCAGTCTGTATAGCCTTTTGAAGCATGGCGATGGCATCGTCATATTTGTCCTGCCTGCGCAGACATCCCGCAGCCTTGACCATCGTGTCTACCACTCCTGGCTTGATCTTCAGCGCAGCCTGATACTGCTGATACGCTTTGTCGCTCACTCCGCTGGCGGAAAGAACGTCCGCGTAGGCGTTGATTATCGTCAAATCCAACGGGGCTTTCTTCAAAGCCTTCTCATATTCTCCAAACCCATCGGCATTTTTGCCCTGCCTCAAATATATTGAAGCGATTCTGGCATTAGGTGCGGAATCTTTTGGATAGAGCTTCTCCCACTTGCGGCAGGTGCTTACGGCATCGTCCAACTTTTGGTTGGATTCTTGTATATAAGCATACACTTCCAGTATCATTCGGTTTTTCGGATTAGCCTTAAGCGCAGCGTTCGCGGTCTGAAGGGCTTCAGATGACTTGCCAAGCTGCATCTGAGTCATCGCAAGACGCGTATTGAGAAGAACATCTTTTGGACTGGACTTTCGCGCCGACAACAAGCATTTCTCCGCTTCCTTGAACCGATCCTTGCTGTAATAGTATGATCCAAGGTCGAGGTTGGCCTGGAAGTTGTTCTTGTCGATTTTGAGGACCTTCTGCAAAGCGTTCACCGCTTTGTCTTGCTTGCCGGATGAGTTATAGAGCCGGGCTAGATTCAACAAAGCCGGGATTTTTGTCTCCGGCATTGCGCACGCGGCGTTATACATCTCGATAGCCCTGGACTTGTCCCCTATTTGCTCGGCGCAATACGCAGCTACCATCCTGGCCTGAGCGTTTTTGGAGTCCAGCTTGCAAAGTCGCTCCATTGTATCGAGGGAATCGCCATACTTCTTGAGGTTCACATACGCGAAACCGAGGTTATACATCGCGACTTTGTTCTTAGGGTCGGAGTGGAGAACCGATCTGAACGCATCGGCCGCCGCGTCGTAGTTTTTGAGTCTGAGATTCGCCGCGCCAAACAAAAACCTGGCCTGAGAATCCTTGGGCTTAATTCCTATCAGCTTTCGAGCGTACTTGAGCGCGTCGCGATTATTGCCGCGATCCAAAAGCACTTGCGTAAGACGCTCCAGAGCAAACTCATTCTTAGGCTCGACACTAAGCACACGCTCAAATGCGGACTGCGCATCTTTGAGCCGGTTCTGTTGAACATAGATGAGTCCCATATTGCTGAGAACCGGAACCGACTTGGAATTCAGCTTCAACAATGCCCGGTACTCAGTCAATGCCTGGTCGAGCTTGCCGGACTGTTGAAGTTTGACAGCTTTCTCGAAACGTTTCTGCGCATCGAGCTGCTTGCTGCCGGCTGCCATACCGGACAAAGCACAACAAACGAGGATCGTTATAATGAAATAGTAAAACAGCGATTTTGAAAGTCTATACAATGCAAGGCACCCCCGCCAATGGATTACGCAAATTCTAATCCCACGAGGGCAACAAGTCAACAGTTAGTTTCTACTTATCTGCGTCGGTTGAGAAATTATTCGATTGGCTTTCTTGGCCTGCTTGGTCAATCTGACGGTCAAGCCGGTCTTGTGTTTGATAAACTGCACCTTGTCGGCAAGTTTTCGCATTAATCGCATGCCGAAGCCTTCCTCCACGGCATCATCCGGCAAATCCGCCTGGCCGCCGCAGTCAGTCACATCGGCGACAATAGTGGATTTTGAGGCTCGGAAAGTGATGACAACATTATCGCAAGCGCCCTGTGGCGACCCATGCCGAATCGCATTGACACACGCCTCGGTGAGAACGAGCTTGGCCTCATCAGTTTCCTGCTGATCCATACCGACACCCTCGGCCATGCACGCAACGATCTTGCGAATGCGAGGCAGATAATCCGGCGAACTCTTAAGGGAGACCCTGGTTTCACAATCGACGTTGAGTGACATCCTTATCCTCCTGGCAACCCTTACTGGATATGTAGTTTAGCAG
>JAJFUS010000017.1 GCA_021372295.1 bacterium
AAAAAGTTTTTCAAGCCATTGAAGATCGGCCGGATAGTCATCAGACCGACATGGGAAGAGTATCATCCTCAACCCGATGAACTCTTGATCGACCTAGATCCCGGTATGGCGTTCGGCACGGGCAGCCACCCGACGACAAAACTCTGTCTGGAAGCCCTGCAGGACTATATCAAAGGCGGCGAGACCGTGCTCGATATGGGCACAGGCTCGGGAATCCTCGCGATGGCCGCCGCAAAGTTGGGAGCCGCACATGTTGTGGGGCTGGAAATCGACCCGGTGGCTGTGGAAGCCGCGGTCGAAAACGTCAAGCGCGTGAACCTGGAGAGCGTTATTTGCATAAAGCGAGCGGACTGCCCATCGGCGTTCGACGGCAAAGCCGACATCGTGCTCGCAAACATTATCGCGAAGGTCATCATCGAGATGGCCGACGGGCTCGCCTCAAAAGTCAAACCGGGCGGCAAATTGATCGCTTCCGGGATCGTGCACGAACGCTCTCAGGAAGTGATCGACGCACTCACCGGCGCGGGTCTCACACTCACCGAAATCCGAAAAGAAGGCGACTGGGCGGCGCTTATTATGACCTCCGCCTGATTCAGAATTCCAGTTCGCGCTGATTTGACTTTCCGCCGGACCTGGCAGCCGCATCGACGCGCTTCTGCCGGGGCTTGCTGCGATTCTTCACACCCAAATTAGCCAGTTCGTCCGCGCGGCTGTTAAGCTCGCGAACCACATGCGATATACTCACGCTCGCAAAATGGCGAATCAGCCCCACAGCCTCGGCGTAAAGAGGCTGCAGGTTCGGCGATTTGACCTTGTATACTCCGGTAAGCTGCCTTGCCATAAGCTCGCTGTCGGTGCTGATCTCGATGTGCGTCGCGCCGAGGTCGGCTGCCTCTTTCAATCCTCGAATCAGAGCTGAGTATTCGGCGACATTGTTAGTGGTTTTGCCTATATACTCGCCGATCTCACGCAAGACTTCACCCTCCGGCGAGGAAATTACGACGCCTATCCCTGCGTCGCCGGGGTTGCCCTTAGAAGCGCCATCAGTGTAGATTATGACCTTGCTCATGCGATATCCATAAACAAAATCCGCCCGCAGTTCTCACAGGTCTCAATTTCGTTGTCCTTGAAGAGGTTGCTCATAGTAAATGACGTTATCGCAACGTGACAGCCCTCGCAGCGGCCATCGATCACTTTCGCGATGCCGGTGCTTGAATTGTGCTTTCTGATCGATTCGTACTTTGAAAACAGAGCCTTTTCCGTAACGTTGGCCACTGCAGCCTCGCGTTGAACGGTCAGTTCCGATATTTCCGCCTCAAGCCGGGTCTTTTCGTCGGATTCGTACTTGATGGCCTTTCGCGCCTGCGTCTCGACCGTCTGTAATATACTTCGCGCCGACTCCACCTTCGTTCTGGTGGCTTCCACCTGCTCGTAGAGTTCAAGGGTGCGCACGTCCAACTCGCCCTGCTTGGCCTTAAGCGCCTCTATCTCTTTCTCGGTGGCCGACAGTTCTTTTGGGTTGGAAATTGCGCCGGAGTAGAGACGTTTCTCGAAGTTGCCGCGTTTCTCGTCGATAGATTTAAGCTGGAGCTCATTGTCGCGGACTTCCAACTCATATTCCGCGAGGGTCTTCTCGACCTTCTGAAGCGCGGCTTTTGTCGCCGAATATTTCGCTCTCAGCTCCTTTGAGCCGGTGAGCGCAGCAATCTGCGCATTTGCGCGGGCGATCTTAACGTCTATTGCCTGAAGCTCGTAAAGAGAGCGCAGTTGTTCTTTCATGCTTACCTCCGCGACACTTATGGCCGCACTCAAGATTGTAACAGATGCCGAGCCGACGACGCAAACACAGGGTTTACACATCGGTAAAATTGACCATAATAAAAGCATTACCTCAACGGATTCATCCGTCAGCGAGGAGACGCTCATGATCGAGGAAACAGTCACATTCAAGACGTCCAGAGGTCTGAAGCTATCCGGCGCGCTTCTTGCGCCCGACGAAAGCCTGCGAGACATGGTCGTGTTCGCTCACGGCACGGGCAGCAGCAAGTCCAGTCCGAGAAACCGAGGCATAGCCCAGCGGCTCCTGGACGCCGGTATCGGATCGTTTTTGTTCGATTTTACCGGCCATGGCGAAAGCGACGGCCTCCCGGAACAGTCCACACAAGACCAGCAGTACGATGACCTCAACAGCGCCCTCGATTATCTGGGAGCGCAGCCATTCGTGGCGACTCGTTTCGTAGGTATACACGGATCGAGCACGGGCGGAACCGTCGCCATCCGAGCCGCAGCCGAAGACCCTCGCATCCAGGTAATGGTGCTCAGAGTCCCCAGAGAATACGAAATTGTGCAATTCGCGCAGATGGTCCAAGCTCCGACCCTGATCATCCAGGGCAGTGAAGACTCAATCGTACTGCCGGAGGCAAAAGAGATTTACGAAGCCCTCCAGTGCACAAAGGAACTCCGCATCGTGCAGGGCGCAGGACACCTGTTCGACGAAGACCCAAAGTTCACCCAGGAAATGGAAGAAGCCGCCTGTGAGTGGTTCGTCAGATGGTTTGCCGCCTGCGCCGCGCAGGATTGACCGGGCGTCATTGCAACCAACACCCGGTCACAGCGAGCCTATTTTATCGGCAAATAAACATCAAGTTCAGAGTTGTCTCCTGCCGGGTTGAACCGATCATCGTATAACTCGAAACAGAACGATCCTGATAATTCGCATCCGGAATCTTTCAACCATGTCTGGTAGATATAGTTATAGGTATCTTTCAGCTTATCCAAGCTTCCACTGTGAGTAAATACGGCGTACTTTGCGGCAGGAATCGTCTTGGCTACCATGCCGGCAGGTGTTTCATCCGTATCTGACACTTCAACACACGCCATATAGCTGAAGCCGACCTCTCCACACTTACATATACCTTTTTCGGGTTCACACTCAGGACCACAGCCACACACGCCATAATAAACGCCTTGCCGACTGCCATTCCTGATCTCACCCATTCTCTGCATGAAATCCTCCCACAACCGGCCGAACTCCCCGTTCTGGTTATTTCCGATACATTCCATCCCCACTACTTTGAACTCGTCTCTTGTTATGAACTTAGGTTCCACGCTTGCTCCTCCATATCATCGAACTAAGGTATATTTCTGTTTGGTTACTCGCGCAGGTCAATAGCCCTGCCTGACTTCGCGGACTCGTACGCCGCCATAGCAACCCGCAGCGCCGCCATACCGTCTTCGCCTGAAATTTCCACATTCCTGCCCTGCCGGATGCTGTCGGCAAAAGAGCTGACCAGCGCCAGGTTGGTATCGTCGCCCCAATACACGTAAGTATGGGATGCGTTCTCGTCCGAGAAATAATCCACATTCTGCGCATACATCTCCATGTTGGCGGCTCCGTTCGTGCCGACCACCTCCATGTTAACATTTCCCCAGAGCGGATAGCTCTTTGGCCGAAACCAACTGCAGTCGATGGTAGCGAACATCCCATCGGCGAAATCGACTGTCAGGATACCCGTATCATCAAAATCCTTGCCATACATGCGATTGCCGATCTCCGCGTAGACCCGCACAGGCTCCGAACCGGTCATGTCGCGCATCAGATCGACTAGGTGCACCGTGTGATCCATCACAGCTCCGCCGCCGGAAAGTGACTTATCCACGAACCACCCCCAGGGACACTTGCCCTGATTCGTCGCTTTGATCGCGAGCACCTTGCCCAACTCGTCCGATTTCACGGATGCCTTAAGCTGCTTGTACGCGGGATGGAAACGGCAGGGAAAAGCAGTCATCAATCGAACGTCGCTGCGCCTGACAATTTCAATTATCGCCTCAGCATCATGCAAAGTGGCGGCAAGAGGCTTTTCGCACAATATATGCTTACCGCTCTGCGCGGCGAGAGCCACGTGCCGACGATGGTTAACATTTTCGCTGCAGACAACCACCGCCTGAATATCCGACGCCAGCATGTCGCTATATGAGTCGAACGCCTTGACCCCAAACTGCCCGGCAGCGGCCTTCGCGCGAGCCTGGTCATCGTCGGCTACACCCACAAAGTCCACACCGGCGCACTGAGTGAGAGCCTGAGCATAACCGTAAGCGTGCATGTGCGCGAAACTCATAACACCGATTTTCACTTTAGACATCTGTTCTCCCCCATTCATGCCAGCACCACCGGTTGCCCAGAGCTTATCGAACGCAGAGCGGCCTCAGCAATCTTCACCGCTTCTATGCCGTCCTCGGCAGTGACTTCGGGAGTCTCACCGCATTCAATACAATGTATAAAGTGACGCAATTCCAGCATATACGGGCTCTGTGACAAAGGACTCTGTGGAACCGTCATACAGGCGGTCGGCCCATCGACAGCCTTGCGTTCGATCATCAGAGGCACCGAGCCGAAGTTTGAGCCACTGAGCAGCCCCTTGGTTCCAGCCACTTCAACCGAGGTCTTAAACGCGCCGGGTTTCGCCCAACTGCCCTCGACATGAGCTATAACACCGCTGTCGAATTTAATCGTCACCAGCGCGTAGTCTGTCAGAGGAATCTTCGCCTCAGCAAGACCTGCGGCATAAACCCTGTGCACCTTTCCGAAGCACCATCTGAGCCAGTCGAAGTCGTGAATTATCAAGTCCAGCACGACCCCACCGCTGCGTTTATAGTCAGCGTACCAACTGTCCTGCGTCTGCGGATGACCGCCCCCTCTGCTGGTTCTGACATCAACGACATCGCCCACCGCGCCGTCAGCGATCAAATTCCTGATCTTTCGATACTCGGGAAACCACCTCAGAACATGCGCGACGAACAAAGTCACCCCGGCCTCTTCGCAGATTCGCAGGGCTTCCTGCGCCTGACCAACAGTCCTGGCGAGCGGCTTCTCGCATATAACGGGTTTTCCTGCGTCAGCGGCGGCTTTGATGTACTCGAGGTGGCCAAATGTGGGAACACAAATATCGACGACATCCACATCGATTTCGGATATCATCTGTTGGAAGTTGTCGTAAGCCTTCGCGCCATGCGCGTCGGCAAGTTTCCGCGCAACTTCCACCTGCATGTCGCAAACCGCGACAAGTTCCGCTTCAGGCAGTTGCGCGTATGCGCCGGCATGCACCCTACCCATGCCTCCGGCGCCAATAAGAGCTACTTTACGCATTCAGTTTGTCCCCCTTACAAACCGAACCCGGGACTCTAACCCTCCAGGATCCTTATAAGTAATACGGGCGCGAGTTGCGCTCGCGCCCGTATTTATAATCTTACATAAACATGAGATACGGTGACTGCAGTATCTCTTTCAATCTCGCCAGGAACTCGGCGGCCGGAGCGCCGTCCATAACTCTATGGTCGAACGACAGGCACAGGTTCATCATCGAGCAAACCTTAACCTCGCCGTCGACCACCACAGGCTTCTCCTTGATAGCGCAAACGCCCAAAATCGCGCTCTGGCCTGGCGTGATAATCGGGTTGAAGCTCTCGATGCCATAGGCGCCGAGGTTGGTTATGGTAAACGTGCCGCCGCGGAAATCTTCTCCGCCCGCCTGACCCGCTCTCGCTCGTGCGACAAGATCCTTGATCTCCTTGGAAATCTGCGGAATGGTCTTTGAGAGAATGTCCTTGACCACAGGCACCACAAGCCCAGCCTCGATAGCCGTTGCGATTCCCATGTTAATGTGGTCGTTGATAACTATCGAATCGCCCTTAAGGGTCGCGTTCAGTATCGGCTTGTCCAATATAGCCCTGGCGGTCGCTCTGGCGATAATGTCGGTGAACGATATTCGCACGCCGCAATTCTTCTCCACATCGGCAAGAATCTGCTTGCGGAAAGCGATGCACCCGGTCATATCGACCTCAGTCGTAAGGGTAACATGTGGAGCGGTCTGCGCGCTGGCAGCCACATTCTGCGCCACGGCCTTGCGCATGCCGGCAAACGGTATGGTCGCGCCTATCTGAAGAGCTGCTACAGGAGCAGGCGCAGCAGCCGGCTTAAGGTCTTCACTGGTGACCTTGCCGCCGATGCCGGTTCCGGTGACAGTACCGATGTCAATACCCATGTCCGACGCCATTCTTCCGGCCAACGGTGTAGCCTTAGGCGCGGAAGCAATGTAGTCCATAACGTCATTTTCGACGATCCTGCCGCCGGGGCCAGTGCCCATGCCCGCGAGCGCGGCTATGTCGATGCCATGTTCTCTGGCAACCCGGCGCGCGGCGGGCGACGCAAACACTCGACCCATAGGAGCCGGAGCCGGTTCGAGCGCCGCGGGAGCTTCCACAACGGCCGGAGCGGCCTGAACAGGCGCAGCCTCCTGCGCGGCGGGAGCAGCCTCTTCCTTGGCGGGAGCGCCTTCGGCCAGCAAGTCGTCAATAGACTCGCTGGCAGATCCTATTATGCAAATAGGGTCCTTAACTGGAATTATGTCATCCGGCTGAGCGAGAATCTTGCGCAGAACGCCATCCTCGGGCGCTTCGACCTCCATGTTGACCTTGTCAGTCATCACTTCGAGCAGCGGCTCACCGGCCTTGACCTTGTCGCCTTCACTTTTGAACCACTTGATTATTGTGCCTTCCTCCATCGTTTGACCGAGGAGCGGCATCACCATTTTGGTGGCCATAACAGTATTTCACAACCTTTCTATGTTTGAGGAGCAGCCCGTACTGTGCGGAGCTGCACCTTTACTTTTTTATTATACTATAATTGGGCGGACGTTTCCTACGATTTTGGGTACATTGTCTAACGAGTTTGCTCCTGGTATAATACCCGCTGAAGCACTATAGTTGTCGAAGGATACTTAAATGGGACTCAGTTTAGCGAAAAAGATTATTAAGAACCACTTGATCGAGGGCGAAATGGAGCCTGGCAAAGAAATCGCCATCCGCATCGACCATACTCTTACGCAGGACGCCACCGGCACGATGGCCTACCTGCAGTTCGAGGCGATGGGCGTGCCCAAAGTGCGAACCAAACGCTCCGTGAGCTACATAGATCATAATACATTGCAAGCCGGTTTCGAGAATGCCGACGATCACGCCTATCTGCAGAGCGTCGCGGCAAAGCACGGCATATTCTTCTCAAGGCCGGGAAACGGGATATGCCACCAGGTACAGTTGGAGCGGTTCGACATCCCCGGTGACACCCTTCTCGGCTCGGACAGCCACACCCCTACCGCGGGCGGCCTGGGCATGCTTGCGATGGGAGCCGGAGGCCTAGACGTGGCAGCCGCAATGGCTGGGCAGCCGTTCTTCCTGCCAATGCCTAAAATTTGTCTGGTCAAACTCACGGGCAAACTGCAGCCGTGGGTGTCGGCCAAAGACGTCATACTCGAAGTATTGCGAATTATGAGTGTGAAGGGCGGCGTAGGTAAAATTGTCGAGTACGGAGGCGACGGCGTCGCCAGTCTCTCCGCCACCGACCGCGCCACCATCACCAATATGGGAGCCGAACTCGGCGCGACGACCTCGATATTCCCAAGCGATAATGTGACCCGCGAATTCATGGCTGCGCAGGGCCGAGAGTCCGACTGGCGCGAAATGTCCGCCGACCCCGACGCCGAGTACGACGAAATCATCGAAATCGACCTAAACACACTCGAACCGATGATCGCACAGCCGCACATGCCGGACAACGTAGTGAAAGTCTCGCAAATCGCAGGCACGAAAGTCGACCAGGTCGCCATAGGCAGTTGCACCAACTCGTCCCTAAGAGACCTGATGGTAGTCGCCGGAGCGTTGAAAGGCAAATCGGTGCACCCGACGGTCAGCCTGGTCATATCGCCCGGCTCGAAACAGGTCTTCGAGATGATCGCCAGAAACGGAGCTCTCGCCGATCTCATTTCCGCCGGAGCCAGAGTGCTAGAATCGGCATGCGGGCCGTGCATCGGGATGGGACAGGCTCCCAAGACCAACGCCGTGTCCATCAGGACGTTTAACCGCAACTTTGAAGGCCGAAGCGGCACAAAAAGCGCGGATGTTTATCTTGCGGGGCCCGAAGTAGCCGTCGCGGCGGCCATCAATGGCGTGGTTACCGACCCTCGAAAACTCGGCGAACCAATCAAGTTCGACTACCCCGAAAAGTATTTAGTAGACGACAAAATGGTCATCGCTCCCAGCGAAACGCCGGATAAGGTCGATATAATCCGAGGGCCGAATATCAAGCCCTTGCCGGAGAATTCCACTCTTTCGGATACGCTGTCGGGCAAAGTGCTGCTCAAGGTCGGTGACAACATCACCACCGATCACATCATGCCAGCCGGAGCGAAAGTATTGCCGCTGCGATCAAACATTCCCGCAATCTCGGAGTTCGTATTTGCCGCGGTCGATCCTGATTTTCCAAAGCGAGCAAAGGAAATCGGCGGAGGCTTTATTGTGGGCGGTGAGAATTACGGCCAGGGGTCGTCCCGCGAACATGCGGCTCTGGCGCCGATGTATCTGGGGATCAAAGCCGTCATTGTGAAGTCGTTCGCCAGGATTCACCGGCAAAATCTCATCAACTTCGGGATTCTGCCGCTCAAATTTGTCGACTCGAATGACTACGACCGCATCAGCCAGCTCGACGACATCGAAATTCCAAATGTCGCCGCCGCGCTGAAAAAGGGCGAAAGTCAGTTCGATCTGGTCGACAAGACCGCGAACGTCTCAATAAAACTCACGCATGACCTCTCGGCAAGAGAGATCGACGTGGCGCTTGCCGGGGGCAGATTGAACTATATCAAAATGAACGGGTAATAATATCAGGCTCAAGGCCGACCGCTTTCCTGCCGATAATGTAATCTATATAATTCACAAATGCGATTACGCGGCTGAAGTGGTGAATGTGTGAGATGCCTGAAATGATTATTCGCCCCGGGAAAGATTCCGGCTCCAAAATCATATACGCAGCCGGAACGTTTACAAAAGACGATAAATATGTAGTGAGCCAGGCAGGCGGCGCGAGTCCGTTCGGAGAAGCGCTGTGCTGCCCCGGCTCCGATTATCTCGTCGAGATGTCCCCGGAAGGCATAAGCGGCAGCCGGCTTGGAAAAACAACCCTCGTCTCGTCTGCGAATATCAACAAGGCATGGTATATCACCGACACTCAGAGCGGCAAGTTGTGGTCGGCGTTTTACAACCCAGTTTGTTCCAGGTCAGACCATTACGAAGTCAGATATTCGCCGGGAAGCGCGCGGGTTTACAACGTGCAGAATAAAATCGCCTGCACTCTCACGATTTCAGTTTCCTCGGAGCACCCCTGCGAGATGTGGCACGTCAAGCTGGAAAACCTTTCAGCTCAGGATCGCACTCTGAGGTTTATCACTTATGTGGAGCCGTCCGTCGATTCGCCTTTGGAAACCCGATACCTCGAACAAGACAGACTGCTTCTAATGCGACGTCCCTTGGAGTCGCTCGACCCCAACAGGCCATATCGAAAAACACCGAGTCTGGCGCTGTTCCACTCCAGCACTCTGCCGGTAATCGCATGCAAGATCGACAAATCGGAGTTTGTCGGATCGCATAGAACTCTGAGCAATCCCATGTTGTCCCAAACGCAGCAGACATCAGACCACGGGGTCGTCGAGAAGGTAATAGGCAGTTTTGCGGTGGAGATCGATCTGCCTATCGAAGGCGAGGCCGAATTCGCGTTCTGCTTCGGCGCGGCATCCAGCGCCGAGGAATGCGCGCAAATCGCCCAATCACTTTCCAAGACTGAAACGGTATGTGACGCCATCGATGCCGTGCGGGAAAAGTGGGAGAAGCTCTCGTCGTCGCTGCATGTGCAGACCGAAGACCGCGCCCTCGATGCTCTAATTAACACGTGGCTGCCCTATGAGGCGTACGCCGAATGGATGCGAAAGCAGACCGAAAAAGCCGCGCCGGACGCCGGCGTCGTGGCGGACGGATTACGTAAATTCCAGCCCTTTGGAACAAACGCGGCGTATCTTTTCCGCGAAGCACTCATTGACTTCGCGGGAAGGCTGTCGGTAACCGGATCGTATCACCCGGACGAATTCTCTCAGATCGCAATGCCCCCCGGCGAGGCGATATGGCTGGCGGTCTGCGCTGCTGCATACATAGCCGAAACGGGCAACAGAGGCGTGCTCTCGCAAACTGTAGCGTTCAAGGACGGCGTGGTAATGCCGCTTGGAGAGCACTGCGAAAGAGCGATACGCGCCTGCGCCAATCAACCCAATCACTCCTGTGACCAGCTCCTGGAAGAGGCGCTTGAGCTATGGTCATTCGTCCGACCCAGCGACGAGTTCGCAAGTCTTCTAGAAAAAGTGCGCAGTCGCAAGACGTCAGACCCGAAAGACATTCCCGAGGAACGAAGCCTGCCCAGGCGCGCGCGTTATCTTCAGTCGATTTGCCCCACCCTCTCCGAGCCGGGCGTGCACGCCGCGCTCTCAGACGAACTCAACGAGCGCACTTACGATGCCAGAACCTCTCTGACCGCCTACTCGGCACTGGTGCAGCGCATATTCGGCATCACGGCAACCAGCGAAGGGCTCGTATTGAAGCCTCACATGCCCGAGTCGTGGTTCGAGTGCATAATCGTCAGGCAATTCAGGGGCGACACCTATAAGATTCACATGAAGCGATCCGCCACGCTCAGCAAGAAGGGCATGTCAGTGGTGGTCGACGGCGAACCGGTGCTCGGCGAAATGCTGCCGTTTTTCGCCGACGGCTGCGTGCATGAGGTCGATGTCACTGTAGGATAACCTCAGGACTTGGGAAAATCCGTTACTCGCTTGTATATCTGGAAAATGGCGTAATCAAACTCGACGCGGTAATTGCTTTCTATGTAGTTGATCAACCTCGCAGGCTGGTGATCTGGCTCCATCGTAAAATACCCGTTCTTAAAGTCCCATTCGCGGGATCGAACGAAATACCTCACACGGTTCTTCTCAATATCGCGAATAATCGCCTTTTGGATGTTTGCTGTGTCTGTAAGGCAGGGATGCGGCTCATAATAACGAGTCCCCGGGTCGCGTTGGGCGATAAAGTATATTACAGGCGCTCCGCACAAAATCTTCTCGGATGGCAATGTTATCTGCCTCACTCTCATGCACGCGGCTGACAGCGCCTCGGCATGTCCGGGAGCAGCGAACACTCCTCCCGTGCCGGCAATCGCACTGGTGGCGTACGCCCGCTGCGCGTAAACAGTATAGCAGCCCATAGGAACATACGCCGCAATCGACAAGACCAGCATCACCCACGAACCAATTCGCAGAATTCGACTTTCATCTGATACGAGCGCCGAAAAAGCCACCATGCTCATAACCACGCTTGCACCGATACGCGCCCCCGACGGCCGCACTCCCACCATCAGAAACAATACCGCGGCAATCGAGCAGAGCGCCATCGCGTAACTGCAATTCACATCGCGACAGCCCTTGAAATGCCGCGTTATGCAGACAACGCAAAAGCCCAAAAGCACAGCCGGAAGCAGGTAAAACGCAAACAGTTGATAAAAGCCAGAAATCGACACAGGAGCGCTGAACCTGCCGATCACCAAGACTTCATTCCAGGGCAGCGGATAAGGCAGTGGGCGAGATTTCGGAAACACAAACAACGGGAAATAGAGGGTATCTCGAATCATCTCCGACAGCGCCCCGTTCATCGAAAGATACGCAAGCATCAGCCCGCATACCCCCGCAAGCGAGACGGCTGATTTTGCCGCAGCCGTAAGACCTCTCCGACCGGATGCGCGCGCAATCACATATACTAGAGTCACTGCAACAATACTCAGATATATCCCGGCATCCTGCCTGAGCAAGACCGTCAATCCCAGGAAAACCCCGCACAAATAGCACCAGCCGGACTTCAATCCGTCAGCAAAACGAAGCAGACAATAGACAGCCCCCAGACCGGCCGTAAACCAATATACAGGCACGCCTATCGGGATGAACGCCAGGTAACCGACAGCCGCGATTACACAAGCATAAGGATTGCGCGAAACACGACGGACAACCGCGTAAAGCAGCGCCGACTGCACGACTCCCAGCAGCAACCCGACCAACCGGACATCAATCAAACGATGACCTAAAACGGCAAGCCCGAGCGCATTGACGTAATGGCCTCCGGGAGAGTACATCGTCCAGAAGTCCCTGTAAGGAACCTTTCCCTGCAACACAAGCCTGGCGCCTTCGGCCGCGACTCCGTCATCGTATGATGTAAAACCGCGGTCGAACAACATAAAACCGACACGCAAAGACGCAGCCACGAATATCAACAGAAATACCCAGCCGGGTATCACAAGCCGCCGCTTTTCTGCTGAAACACGTGATCCGTTCATGAGACTACGCGCGCACCCGTCAAATACTGATCCACCGGCAAGCATGCCGGTTTCTCGCCTCTCTGCTTTGATCGTAGCGCGAAAAGCAGCGCCTTAGCGGTGTCCAGAGAAGTCAGGCACGGAATCGAGCGCTGCACACTTGCCTTTCGGATCATTGCAGCCTCCTGCTCGATCTTCTTGTCCTTGGACGCAGTATTAATCAGCAAATCCACTTTGTTCTGCACAATGAGCTGCATAAGGTTAAGCGAATGCTCGTCGCTGATCTTGCGAACCTCAGTGCATGTGACCCCATTCTTGCTCAGATACCGCGCGGTTCCCTCAGTGGCGTAGACTTCATAGCCCAGATCGACGAACTCGCTGATAATCGGCAGAGCTTCCTCTTTGTCCTGGTCGGCAATAGTTGCGATCATCTTCCCTGCTATAGGCGCATCGAGATTGCACGCCACCATCGCCTTGTAGAGTGCGCGAGAGAAATCCATGTCGATCCCCATAATCTCGCCGGTCGATTTCATCTCAGGCCCAAGCGACACATCGACCTCAGTAAGCTTCTGGAAACTAAACACCGGCGCTTTCACGGCCAGACTCGGCTGCTGAGTATACAATCCCGACTTATAACCCTGCCGGGCAAGCGATTTGCCCAGCACAACATTCGTCGCGACCTGAATCATCGGCACACCTGTAATCTTGGATAGGAACGGAACCGTCCGGCTGGCCCTGGGGTTCACTTCAATGATCTGAACCTCTTCGTCGTCAATCACAAACTGTATGTTCATAAGACCGCGCACATCAAGCGCCTTGGCAAGCTTGATCGCGTGCGAGATGATCTGGTCTATGATGCCCTGCGAGAGTGTCTGCGGCGGGCACACGGCCATGCTGTCGCCGGAGTGCACGCCCGCCCGCTCGATGTGCTCCATAATCCCCGGAATCAGGCAGTCGACGCCGTCCGCGATAACGTCCACCTCAACTTCCTTGCCCATAACGTATTTGTCGATCAATATCGGCGCATCGGGGTCGGGGCTGATGTCCATCGCGTACTTTGCGTAAGTGCGCAGCTCAGGCTCTGTATAGACGATCTCCATCGCCCGCCCACCGAGCACGTAACTCGGGCGAACCAGCACCGGATAGCCGATCTCACGTGCAACCTCAAGCGCCGCGTCAACACCAAACACCGCCCGGCCAGCAGGCTTAGGAATGTCGAGTTCGCGCAATATCCGCTCAAACTGATCGCGGTCTTCCGCTAGGTCGATAGACTTGAAATCGCTGCCAAATATCGGGATACCGGCGGCGTTCAAGGGCTTGGCGAGGTTGATCGCGGTCTGGCCGCCGAACTGCAATATAACGCCGTCCGGCTTTTCATATTCGATGATGTTCATCACATCTTCAAGGGTCAGCGGCTCGAAATACAGTCGATCCGACGTATCGAAGTCGGTGGAGACCGTCTCCGGGTTGTTGTTCACGATAATCGACTCATACCCTGCCTCGCGAAGCGCCCACGCCGAGTGGACGCTGCAATAGTCGAACTCCACCCCCTGGCCGATCCTGATCGGACCCGAGCCTATTACGATAGCCTTGGGCTTAACCAGGTGCCTGGTATCGGGTGACGGGTATTGGGGAAGGAAGGGCAAGGCTCCCGCCAAGCCACAGCCTGTTTCGTCTTCACGCTCATGAGTCGAGTAAAAATAAGGCGTTTCGGCCTCAAATTCGGCGGCGCATGTGTCGACCATCTTGTACGTCGGCAGCAGCCCGATCTTCTTTTGAATCCAGCGGAGCTGAGTCTCGTTCGCTCCGGTGAGCTGGCTTACAATCTTGTCGGGAAAACGCATCGTCTTGGCGCGACGCAGCAGGTCGATTGCGCCGGGTTCAGTCGCAATCCTGCCCGATGCGATAGCCTTAATCTCCCCTGCCCTGCCCTTAAGCTCGTTCTCCATATCAATAATATTTTTGAGCTTGCAGATAAACCACCTGTCGACGTTGGAAAGCTCGCAAATCCGCTCGATACTCCAACCCCTGCGCAGCGCCTCGGCAACAATAAACAGCCGTTCGTCTGTAGCCTTTATGAGACCGTTCTCGATATCACTCTCCGTGATATCGTCCGCGTTCTTGAGCCTGAGCCACTGCAGACCGATTTCCAGCGAACGCACGGCTTTCATAATAGCGGCCTCGAACGTGCGGTCGATAGACATAACCTCGCCTGTGGCTTTCATCTGCGTGCCCACGGTGCGGTCGGCCTGATAAAACTTATCGAACGGCCAGCGCGGGATTTTCGCGACTATATAGTCAATCGTCGGCTCAAACGCGGCCTTGGTCTTTCCGGTAACGGCATTTGCGATCTCATCGAGATGCAGCCCCGTCGCGATCTTAGCGGCAACACGAGCAATCGGGTAACCCGTAGCCTTGGACGCCAAAGCCGACGACCGGCTGACTCTCGGGTTCACCTCGATCACGTAATACTGGAAGCTGTTTGGGCTCATCGCGAGCTGCACGTTGCACCCGCCCTCGATCTTGAGCGCCCGGATGATCTTGAGCGACGCCGAGCGCAGCATCTGAAACTCTTTGTCGGTAAGGGTCTGCATCGGCGCGACGACAATCGAGTCGCCGGTATGAATACCCATCGGATCAAAGTTTTCCATCGAGCAAATCGTGATGCAGGTATCATTGGAATCGCGCATCACTTCATACTCGACCTCTTTCCAACCCAGCAGACACCGCTCGATCATAACCTGGCTCTTGAGCGAGAGTTTCAACCCGCGCGAACCGATTTCCAACAGCTCTTCAGGGTTATACGCGACCCCTCCGCCCGTGCCGCCGAGAGTATATGCGGGCCGAACGATAAGCGGCCACGGCGGGTTCGACGCGATAATCTCCTCCAACTGCTCGCGCCGCTCCACAATCCAACTCTCCGGCACAGGCTCACCGATATTTCGCATCAGCGATCTAAAGAGTTCGCGATCTTCCGCGTTCATAATGGAATCGAGAGGAGTGCCAAGGAGCTTGACATTATACTTTTCGAGCACGCCCGCCTCAGCAAGGTCAACCGCAAGATTAAGCCCCGTCTGGCCGCCAAGCGTGGGAAGCAGGCCATCAGGACGCTCTTGTTCGATCACACGGGTCGCAAACTCCACGTTTATCGGCTCGATATAGACCTTATCCGCGATTTCCACGTCGGTCATAATCGTCGCCGGGTTGGAGTTGATGAGGACGACACTTATGCCCTCCTCGCGCAGAGCCGTGCAGGCCTGCGTCCCCGCGTAGTCGAACTCAGCCGCCTGACCGATAACAATCGGCCCGGAGCCTACCACCATTACTTTTTTCAGATCTTCACGCTTCGGCATTACTTCTCTCTTTCGAATTTTGGTTGTCGGTTATCGGTCGGGACGGCTTTATCTCCGCCTACCAGCCTCTTTCTTCAGCATAAGCAAACTCGACACAAACAATATCACGCCCAGCACTATAAACGCAGTCGCAAGCCAGGGTATCCCCCTGAAAAACTGCGCTATTCCCACCGGCACGACAGCCAGCCCCAGCAGCATTCGCGGCTTCGACTTCACTGCATAGCCCTTGGATACAATTCGCAGGCCGTATCCGATTATTATGATTCCGATCAGATAGTATATTTGCATCTACATCGCCCCCATAACATTCTCCACAAACTCCCCAAACAGATAACCCTCGTCCATAGGCCCGGCGGACGCCTCGGGGTGATACTGTATCGAGAAAATCGGCAGGCTCTTATGACGAAGCCCCTCCACCGTACCATCATTCAAGTTAATGCGAGTAACCTCCGCGTTGTCCGACAGATTGGCGGGATCAACTGCATAACCATGGTTTTGTGACGTAATACTCACCTTGCCATTCAAGAGATTCTTCACAGGATGGTTCGCGCCGCGGTGGCCGAACTTGAGCTTGATTATATCTGCTCCCATAGCCATCCCGAACATCTGGTGGCCGAGGCATATCCCCAAGATCGGTTTC
>JAJFUS010000015.1 GCA_021372295.1 bacterium
GATTTATATGATCCCAGATGGGAACATATAAATCTGAGTCAGAAGGTCCAGGAAACCGGGTTTCCTGGCAGAGTCCAGAGGCAAAGCCTTTGGCGGGGTTTGGGGCGGAACCCCAAATGCGTCTGCCTTGATTTTGCGGGAAATAATGATTATTATTGGTTGGGGCGCAGCATGTGCAGCGGAATGGATTGACACGAAATTGTTTACAGGTCTGGTTGAAGAAATTGGCACGGTTAAAAGCCTCGTCGTTGGGACGGTTGGCCGGTTGGTTGTCGCGTCTGGCGTGGTCGCGTCTGATGTCGTGATAGGTGACAGCGTGGCCGTTAACGGCACGTGCCTGACCGTGACATCAATTGGTGACAATGAGCTGTCGTTCGACGCGGTTCCCGAAACATTGAGCCGAAGCACGCTCAAGAACCTGCGTCCGGGCGATAAAGTGAACCTGGAAGCCAGCCTAAGGGTTGGCAAGATGGTCGGCGGGCACTTCGTGCAGGGGCATGTAGACGGCATCGGCAAAATCGAGTCGATTAATCGCTTGGCCGAGTCTGTAGTCATTCGAGTGAGCGCGCCGCCTGAGATTATGCGCTATGTGGTCGAGAAGGGCTCGATCGCTATAGACGGGATAAGCCTGACCGTTGCATCTGAGGACGACTCGGGCTTTACCGTTTCCGTCATCCCGCATACTCTCGATGTGACCACTCTTGGCTTGCGGCGGGTTGGGGACAGTGTCAATCTTGAGGCCGATATTATAGGAAAGTACATCGAGAAATTCGTAAATGCCCGCAAAGGCGGCAGCGGCGTCACCGAAAAGTTGCTGCGCGAAGCAGGATTTATGTGAAGGGTAGTCAGAAAGATGGATAACACAAAGAGCGTATTCGCCACTATTCCCGAAGCTAGTGAGGACATTAAAAACGGGAAGATGATTATCGTCGTGGATGACGAGGATCGTGAAAACGAAGGCGATTTCATAATGGCGGCAGAGGCGGCGACGCCCGAGGCCGTCAACTTTATGGCCAAATACGGACGCGGGATGATCTGCGTCCCCACGACCGGCGAGCGGCTTGAAGAATTGGGGCTGCCGCTGATGGTGGAAAATAATACCGCCAGGCTCGGCACGGCGTTCACCGTGAGCGTTGACGCAGTAAAAGGCACCACGACGGGCATCTCGGCACAGGATCGGTCGATCACAATCAAGACATTCGCTGACTCGGAAGCTCGACCAGAAGACCTCGCGCGTCCAGGACATATCCATCCGTTGCGTGCCGTGGAAGGTGGAGTGCTGGTGCGCGCCGGTCACACCGAAGCGGTGGTCGACCTAATGCGGCTGGCGGGCATGGGTTCGAGCGGAGTCCTCTGTGAGATACTCAGCGACGACGGCACTATGGCGCGGTTGCCTGAGCTTACCCAGATCGCCGAAAAATGGGACATGAAGATTGTCACCATCGCCGATCTCATTAAATATCGACGCATCAACGACCGCCTGGTCTTCGAATTTGCCGCCTGCCGGATTCCAACTAAGTATGGCGAGTTTATGGCGCACGGCTATCAGTCCACGGTTGAGGCCAGCCCGTATATAGCGCTGGTGATGGGCGATGTGGCCGACGGCGAGCCGACTCTGGTGCGCATTCACTCGGGCTGCTTTACGGGCGACGTGTTGGGGTCGCTGCGCTGCGACTGCGGCGAACAGCTTCATACCGCGATGGCGCAGATCGCCGAGGAAGGCAAGGGCGTCGTTTTGTATATCTATCATCAGGAAGGACGCGGGATTGGCCTGGTGAATAAGCTCAAAGCGTACGTGTTGCAGGATCATGGCGCGGATACCGTCGACGCCAACCATCTGCTGGGTTTTCCTGCCGATATGCGGGACTACAGTCTGGGCGCGCAGATTCTTGTCGATCTTGGACTCAAAAAGATCAGGCTGATGACCAACAACCCCGGCAAATTTGCCGGTCTGCAGGGATATGATTTGGAGATTGTCGAGCGTGTGCCCATTGTTTGCACTCCAAACGAAGACAACGCCTACTATCTCAACACAAAGCGCAAAAGAATGGGGCATATTCTGAGCGAGGACTTGTTCAAAGGCTGCCCGTCGTGCGGGCATGTCCACGAGCAGGCTGATAATACCGACCCCGAGGGGTAATGGGGCTCCGCCCCAAACCCCGCCAAAGACTCTGTCTCTGGACTCTGCCAGGAAACCAGGTTTCCTGGACCTTCTGACCCTGAATTGGTTACCCCCATATTATGGGGGTAACCAATTCAGAGATGGGGGTCTGGGGCCGCGGAGCCCCTGCTCAGGGGACCTTGGCCGTCGCGCCGTCAATAGCGGGTTCGATTATCTTCTCAAAGAAGTCCTCGGCCTTATCCGGCGTAACCGACCCGTGCACTTTTCCGTTAACCGCCACATTCGGACCCTTGTCGCAGTTCTCGAAGCAGAAATTGGCCTTGAAGTCGATTGCGTCGCTCAAGTTTTTCTTTTCAGCGATTTCCATGAGCTTGCTCATCGTGTCGTAAGAGCCGTTTGTGTAACAGCACGTCCCGATGCACACGCCGATCTGCACTTTCTCACTGGCGCCGCCTTCCTGAACGTCGATGACCTCACCGGTGAGTCTCCTGCGATGCTTATAGGTAGTATGCAGCAGGTGATGAGCCGCCGGAGAGTTAGGCGACTTCAGCCAGTTGCGATACGCTTCCTGCACAAACGGATTGTCCTTTGCGTTGTGAAGGGTCTGGACGCGGTCGCAGTCGTAAATTGCGTCCTTGCGGCGTTCGCGGGAATCCATGTCGTTGGGCAACGGCTGTCCGGCTCCGCCGATGCAGCCTCCGCGGCAGGACATGACTTCAACTATATCGTACTTCGCCTCACCGCTCTTGATCTTCTCCAAAAGCTCGCGGGTATTCGCCAGGCCGTTAACCACCGCAAGCCGCACAGCTTCGCCGTTTAACGTAACCTCGACTTCCTTCACGCCGTCCAGACCGCGCACCTGGTAAAACTCGTAACTGCGGTTCGGCTGACTATCCTGAGCGGTCGCCAGTCTCAAAACAGCCTCCGCCACGCCGCCGCTGGCTCCGAATATGACGCCCGCGCCGGTCTTGAAGCCGAACGGCATATCCATCGACTCCGGCGGAATTTCCGAGAAGACGATGCCCGCCTGGCTTATCATTTTCACGAGTTCCTGAGTGGTCAGAACGACGTCCACATCCGCGATGCCGTCGTGTGTGAACTCAGGCCGCGCGGCCTCGAACTTCTTGGCCGTGCAAGGCATCACCGATACCACGATCAGGTTCTCGGGCTTGACTTCGAGGTCCTGTGGCAGGTATTTCTTCGCAAGTGATCCGAACATCTGCTGCGGACTCTTACAGCTCGAGAGGTTTCCCACAAATTCGGGATAGAACTGCTCCGCGAATTTGACCCACGCCGGGCAGCAGCTCGTGAACTGAGGCAGCTTCTCGCCGGTTTCTAGCCTCTTCAGGAACTCGGTTCCCTCTTCGATTGTGGTCAGATCGGCGGTAAACGACGTGTCATATACCCGAGTGAACCCGATCCTGCGCAGAGCGGCGGTCGTTTTGCCCATGGCAAGTTCGCCGTCGAGCACGCCGAACGCTTCGCCGACGGCGGTGCGCACAGCCGGAGCTATCTGCACGACTACGACCTTTTCCGGGTCGTAGATCATCTTCCACACCTTATCGACTTCGGATTTCACTGTGAGAGCGCCGGTCGGACAGCATGTGGAGCACTGTCCACAGTATACGCACTCGACTTCATTCAAACACTTGCCGAATGCGGGGCTCACTTTGACTGTCGATCCTCGCCCGACGAAGTCCAGCACGCCGATTCCCTGAACTTCCTTGCACATTCTCACGCAGTCTCCGCAGAGGATGCACTTATTAGGGTCTCTGACCAGGGACTTGTTGCCCATATCCACAGGCTCCGCAGCCTTGCCGT
Source organism: bacterium (assembly GCA_021372295.1). Taxonomy (GTDB): domain Bacteria; phylum Armatimonadota; class UBA5829; order UBA5829; family UBA5829; genus UBA5829. Next base: position 3,944 of record JAJFUS010000015.1, read on the forward strand.
TCGGGAAACGCACGTCTTTGACGCCGAGCCTCTCGGCCAGCGACTGTAGCCGGCAGTTTGTGTTTTTGTCGCAGGTCTGGCAGTTGCCATGGTGGTTTGCCAGCAGCAGTTCGAGAGCCATGCGGCGGATGCGCATAGTCTTCTCGGTGTTGGTGCGAACAACCATACCCGGCTCCGGCGGGGTCGAGCAGGTGGGCTGAAGCCCGCGCCCCTCGATCTCGCAGATGCACATCCGGCACGCGCCGTATACTGAAAGCTCGGAGTGATAGCAGAATGTCGGCAGGTCGATTCCGGCCTTGCGAATCACTTCAAGCAGATTTTTCTCACCCGCCAGTTCAACGCGGGTTCCGTCTACTGTTATAAAATTCTTATCCATTGTTTAATCCCTCATAACACCTAAAGCGTCACCGCATTGAACTTACATACTTCGGCACAGACACCGCACTTGATACACTTTGCCGCGTCAATCGTAAACGGACTCTTGATCTCGCCGGAAATCGCGCTCACCGGGCACTTCTTCGCGCACAGGCCGCAGCCCTTGCACTTGTCGGCAGTGATCGAGTAAGTCTTGAACGACTGGCACTGGCCCGCCGGGCAGACCTTATCTACGACGTGAGCGATATACTCGTGGCGGAAGAATTTGAGCGTCGAGAGCACCGGGTTCGGCGCAGTCTTGCCGAGTCCGCACAGCGAGCCGTCGCGCACCGTAAGAGCGAGTTCTTCCAGCAGGTCGATATCTTCCAGAGTGCCTTCGCCATGGACGATCTTTTCAAGGATCTCAAGCATGCGCTTGGTTCCCTCGCGGCAGAGCACGCACTTGCCGCAGGACTCGCTCTGGGTGAATGTCATGAAATAGCGCGCCACCTCGACCATGCACGTGCCTTCGTCGAGGATAACCAATCCGCCGCTGCCGACCATAGCGCCGGCTTTGCGCAGGCTGTCGTAATCCAGCGGCAGATCGAGGTGTTCTTTAGTCAGACATGCCCCTGACGGCCCGCCGATCTGAACGGCCTTGAACTCGTGGCCCTTTGTGCGGATTCCGCCGCCGATGTCGAATACAACCTGGCGGATTGTCGTTCCAAACGGGATCTCGATCAGACCGGTATTCAGGACTTCGCCGGTTATGGAGAATGTCTTTGTGCCCGGTGATGTTTCAACACCGAAACTCTTGAACCAGTCCGACCCGTGCAGTATGATCTTGGAGATATTGGCGTATGTTTCGACGTTATTGATGACCGTCGGTTTGCCCCAAAGACCCGACTGCGCCGGGAACGGCGGCTTGGGTCGAGGCATACCTCTCTGACCTTCGATGGAAGCAATCAGAGCGGTCTCTTCGCCGCAGACAAACGCGCCCGCGCCTTCTTTGATGTGAATCTCGAACGAGAATGGGCTGCCCATCACGTTTTTACCGAGAAGCCCGGCTTCGGTAGCCTGCTCTATCGCTTTTCTGAGGCTCAGGATCGCCAGAGGATATTCGGCTCGGACATATATATAGCCTTCGTCGGCGCCGATGGCGTAACCGGCGATGAGCATTCCCTCGAGGATTGCGTGAGGATTGCCTTCCATCACGGCTCCGTCCATAAACGCGCCGGGGTCGCCCTCGTCACCGTTGCAGACCACATATTTCTTTTCGCCCTGAACGGCGGCGGTCAGAGTCCACTTGCGGCCAGTCGGGAAACCGGCGCCGCCGCGCCCTCTGAGGCCGGAGTCCAGAATTTCGCGGCAGACGTCTTCGGGGCTCATCGAGAAAATGACTTCGCTGGCGGCCTTGTAGCCATCACGCGCGATATACTGGCGGATGTCTTTCGGATCAATAACGCCGCAGTCTGAAAGCAGGATGTTGGTCTGGTGCTTATAGAACGGAATGTCTTCGCGGGATTCATAGCTTTTGCCGGTGGTGTCATCTTTGAAGAGCAGCCGGTCGATCACCCGGCCGTTGAGAATAGTTTCTTCGACAATATCAGCCGCGTCTTCCGGCAGGAGTTTCATATAGAGATAATTGTAAGGCTCGATTTTGAGGATCGGGCCGTACTGGCAAAGCCCCTGGCAGCCGCTGGCCGACAGGCGCACGCCATTCTCTTTTTCTTCGAGAATGTCGATCTTCAGAGGCACGTTTTTACGCTCGAGCTCGGCGGTAAGAGCGTCAAAGACTTCTCTGGCGCCGCTGGCCACGCAGCCGTTGCCGCAGCAGAGGGTAAGCCTGATCTTTTCGGCAGCTATTGCTGCCTGGACTTCGCTCTTGATTCTGGAAAGATCCTTTTGTGAACTGATAACTCCGATTTTGCTCATTTCGCCACCTCTTTCTCCAGGTCGTCTATTGCGGAGACGACTTTGTCGGGAGTCATGTGGCCGAATATTTTGTCGTTGATGACCACCGCAGGCGCCAGGCCGCAGGCGCCCAGACAGCTTACGGTCTCCAGCGTATAACGCATGTCTTTGGTCGTCTTCTGGCCTTCTTTAAGCCCGACCTTATTGCGAATGGCGTCGATAATCGTCTTATTGCCTCGCACATGGCAGGCGGTTCCGTCGCACACCCTGATGATATACTTGCCCTTAGGCTCCAATGAAAACTGCGCATAGAACGTAGCTACGCCGAACACCGTGGCCGGCGGCACGTCCAGCGCTGTGGCTATGAATGCCAGTATTTCCTGCGGCAGATAGCGGTACTCGTCCTGAACCTTTTGCAGGATCGGGATCAGCGCGCTCTCTTTTGTGCCGCATTCCTCGATAATTTGGAGCACGCGCTGAAAGCTTCTTTCCGTGCTCTCCGTTGCAACTGCTTGTGCCATTTGTTACCCCCAAAATGCAGGAAAACAGGTACCAGGATTGGTTCCTAATTCCTAATTCCTCATTTCCTGTTCCTATCCTTATTTCTTTATCGTTCGCATTCGGAACGACAGCGTCATAAGCCCTTGTTCGAGCCGCATGTTTTCGACTATTACGTCAGGTGGGACAGCTATCTCGAATGGAGAAAAGTTCCACACCCCTCTGATGCCTGCTGTCACGAGGAGGTCCGCCACCGACTGCGCAGCCGATGCGGGCACCGTGATGCATGCCGCCTCGATTTTTTCGCTTTTAATCACACCGAAAAGCTCGGTTATGTTACGGACTTTCAGCCCGTGAACTTCGGTTCCTATTACAGCCGGGTCTTTATCAAATATCGCCCTGAGTTCAAAACCGCCCTGTCTCCAGACTTCGCTGCCCGCAAGCGCCCGACCGAGGTTTCCGAACCCGACCAGCGCGATCTTCTTCACGTTATCTACATCCAGCGCCGCGATTATCGCTTTTTCAAGCTCGGCTATGTCGTAACCAGAGCGCGGCTTGCCCACCGCACCCAGTGCCACCAGATCTTGCCTGACTCTGGAACTGGATATTCCGAACAGCCTCGCAAGCTCCTCGCTGGTGGCTGTTTTCTTGCCTTCATGTTTGAGCTGACCAAGGTAGGTAAGGTAGCTCTCGAATCTCAGAATGACTGCTTTGGGCACCATTGCCTCCCTGTTTCCCGTTCATTGGGTAATTGTTACTCCATTAACGATTATATGATACCATCCGGCTCTTTACTCGTCAACAAAATTCTT
>JAJFUS010000025.1 GCA_021372295.1 bacterium
GAATACAGTTTCCTGGTGACCATACCGGTGGGGGTCCACCCGTTCCCATTCCGAACACGGAAGTTAAGCCCACCAGGGTCGACAATACTTGGGCGTTAGGCCCCGGGAAGATAGATCGTCGCCAGGGTTTATTTAATAAAGTGACTTGATGGTTTAAGTAATCGTCAGGTCACTTTTTTGCGTCGGCATGAGTTTGACACAATCGCCCTTTTGGTGCTTAAATGTGATGTGTAGCCAATAAGAGTTCGGGGGAGTATTACTTGGTGTTGGAAATAATCACTTACGGAAATGATATTCTTCGCAAGCGCGCGGAGGAAATTAATGAATTCAACGACGAGATCAGGGACTTGATCGAAAAGATGTGTGAGGCCTTGGTTGTATATCACGGGTACGGCGTCGCCGGGCCACAGGTGGGCGTGTCCAAGCGCATATTTGTATATGATGTGGGCGATGGCCAGCACGCGCTGATTAACCCTGTGCTCATCAGTTCAAAAGGTGAAGAATGGGGCTTTGAGGGTTGTCTGAGCGTCCCCGGTTTGCAGGGTGAAGTGCCGCGCGCTCTACATGTCGTTGTGAGGGGCGTCGACGAGAACGGCGAAAAGGTCAAGATCAAGGCCGACGGCCTGCTTGCCCGAGTGTTTCAGCACGAGATGGATCATCTGGATGGCACTATTTTCATCGACAAGGCTGACCCGGACACGTTGGAGACGGTTCCGCTTCATGACGACGATGACGATGACGAATAGCAGAATGGTGGTGTTTGCTTGAAGGTCATATTTGCAGGGACAAGTCCGTTCGCGGTGCCATCGCTGGAGAAGCTGATAGCTTCGGCGCATGAGGTGCTGGCGGTCATAACTCAGCCGGACAAACCAAGAGGCCGCGGACGCCAAATGCAGTTCTCTCCAGTTAAGGAGGTCGGGCTGGCGCATGGAATCTCAATCATGCAGCCGGAAAACATTGGCTCGCCCGAGTCGCTCGATGAAATTAAGGGCTATGGCCAGATTGGTGCGCTGGTGGTAGTTGCTTACGGGCAGAAGATAACTCCTGAACTCCTCGAACTGCCTAAATACGGCGTGGTGAACGTCCACGGCTCCATTTTGCCGAAGTATCGCGGCGCTGCGCCGATTCAGCACGCTATTATTGCCGGTGAGACCCAGACCGGCGTCACCACAATGCTTATGGACGAAGGCTGGGACACCGGCGACATGCTTCTACAGAAAACTCTGGACATATTTCCTGACGAGAATGCTGGGGAACTATCCGTTCGCCTGGCGATGCTTGGAGCGGATTTGCTGGCGGATACGCTCGATGGTTTGGAATCCGGCAGCATCAGTCCGATCCCGCAGGACAACGAGCTTGCTACCCTCGCGCGTTCGTTGTCTCGCGATGCGGGAGAGATCTACTGGAAGCATTCTGCGCACGATATCGTCAATCTCGTTCACGGATGCACTCCGAGGCCGGGGGCTTTCACGAAGCTCAATGGAACGATAATCAAGGTCTGGAGCGCTTCGGTTGCGGATTCTGATGGGCGACTCGGCGAGCCGGGCGAGATTATCGAAGTCAATTCCGGCGGCATAAAGGCGGCCTGTGGAAGTGGGTCGGTGCATCTGCGCGAGGTTCAGGCCGAATCCAGGCAGCGGATGTCGGCGGCAGATTTTGCTCGAGGCATCGGTCTCGATTCAGGTTGCAGGCTCGGCTGATAGTCCTTACCCTGGTAGTACTACCAGTTTTCAGCACCTCATGTGTGAAACCCATCTCTACGTATGGAAGAACTCCTTAGGAACGAATTAATTCAACGCTCAGCAACATTCGGAGGAGGTATTCGTACACATGAGTAGATTCACTATCAAAAGGCGACGAGGGTTTACCCTGATTGAAATCATGATCGTGGTTTTGATTATCGGCATACTTCTTGCCATCGCCATTCCAAACTTTATGCGAGCCAGAGAGACATCCAGAGCTAAGAGCTGCTGCGCGAACCTGCGCCAGATCGAGACTGCAAAAGAGCAGAATGCCATGGATAACAAGCTCTCGGATGGCGACGCGGTTGTTGGCACTCTTTGGCCTGACTACATCAAGCAGGAGCCGGAATGCCCGTCTGGCGGCGTGTATGCAGTCAATGCAATAGGTGACAATGCTACCTGCGCTGGAGGCAGCACAGGAGCTGCCGGAGAATACAATTATCACGGTCTCTAAGCCGAATAGTGGCATCAGGCCGAAAGAAAACGTTTTTAGAAGACCCGACGCATCTCAGCGCCGGGTCTTTCTTTTTGCCTAATGGGTAAGACTTGTTATAATAGAATAGGTGGCTTGTACGGCACAAGGTTATCAGGTGCAACCGGCCAATCTCTAACATGCAATTTCTAATTCGGGGGCTGTCAGTATGAAGCGTTTATGCCTTATTAATGTAATTGTCTTTCTTCTTGCGATTTTTGCGGTTACTACCTGTGCTTGGTCGGCGACGGTAACCCTGGACGCGGCGGCAAAATCGGTTACCAGCGATGTTGATACACTGGAAGCAAAAGCGCCGCGCGTTATAGGCGATCAGGCGGGCGTGTATGTCGCCAGCAGGTTACTCCAACCCCAGAGCTTCACACTGAAGATCACCGGCCTGAAAAATGAAGATTACGATATATACATCTGCGGCAGCTATAAAGGCAAAAAGAGCGCTAAAGAGCTTGAAAATGGCATCAAACTGGACATACCCGGCACAATCGCGCATCCAGATCTTATGCGATGTTTGAAAGCCTTGGAGCCAAAGATCAAGCCGGAAACTGAACGGGTCTCGAAGATTAAGGAAGCTGAGCCGCAGAGAGTTTTGTGGACGCTGCGTCAAGCTGACGATTGGGTGCATTCCGGCATTAGGAGCGATGAAACATACAGGTCGCTGGACATTATCGTTGCGCCGACGGGAAGTATGCTTGCCAGTATGACCTGGCGAACGCGACAGGATGCGGAAGGCACTGCTTCTGCCATCACGCGAGCCTGTTGGCTCCTGCAGCAGGCCAGAGCCAGAATGTATTCGGTCATAAAAGATGCCGATTTGCGCAACTTAGCGGTCGTTACGATGACTCCGGTGACTCTTTCAGCGGAATACAAAATCGTTAGCGGCAAGCCGGTGGTTACGGCCAATCTTGTAAACGACTGCGATCTTCCGATCAGCGGGACGATCACATACTCGCTTCCCAAAGGCTGGAAGACGGACGCAAAATCACTGAAGTTCGATAAACTCGCATCAGGAAAGATTTACCAGACCACATTCAAGCTGATTGCGCCGTCGAAAAAGGCCGAAGTGCCGTCAAGCGTGCCTGTCGCGGCGAATGTGACGATTGTGCAAGATAAGTACGAGGCCAAGTTCAAGCTCAAAGTTAACGCCGCACAAAATCCATAGTCTTTCGACTAACATCCTGCAGGTGGTGTATTGATTGATCTTCTTTCCAATGCGCTTGGCGACGAAAGCCTGGTGCAATCGTTCTCAGGTGTGCGCACGATATTCGGCCATGGCCCCGATATATCCGAACAGCACCAGACCCTGGCCTGGGCGTACGGCTATTGTTATGTCCGAACCTTGGTGACTGGTCGTGAGCCTGTGCTCCTGCTCGGGCGCGATCCCAGACCGACAGGTGCTGCGTTGTCTAAAGCTCTCGCCAGAGGATTTCTCGCGGGCGCAGCTTCCAGGGGTTACGTCCCTCGAATTGTCGACCTGGGCATTATAACCACTCCGCTCGCCGAGACCGCGATCAGGTCGCTTGAGGCTGACGGCGGCGTGATCGTCACCGCGAGTCACAATCCGCTTGCGCACAACGGGTTCAAGTTCCTCACAGGATGCTCTCAGGCCGACGATCCGAATGCGGCTCCTGCCGGAGCGCTGCTGTCGGCGTCGGTAATGGCGAATGTAATAGCGGGCGTCGCAGCGCTTGCCGGAAGTGGAGACGGAGATTTCTCGCGGCACATACAATCCGTGACCGAAAATGATCTGGAAGAAGCCTTGACCAGACCCGATAATGAGTCTTCCAGAATCCATGCCGAGCGAGCTTATCTGGATGTGATCGGCCGCGATTGGGATATTGCGCCGCATTGTCTGAAGCCTCTGACTCTGGGACCGGCTCTGCTCGACCCGAATGGCGGCGCGGGTTGCGGCATCGATGCGAGGGTATTAGAGCACTTCGGCGTGCGCGTGATCGAGATAAATGCCGAACTCGGTTACCCAGAGCATGCAATCGACACTGATGGCATCGATCCCGCAAGCGGCAGGCACATGCTTCTCAGGGTCGCCAGAGCCGCCGCTAGGGAGCGCGCTCATTTCGGGGTGGCGTTCGACTATGACGCCGACCGCGGTAACCTGGTTCTTCCGGGTCACGACGAATCGGCGATCATTACTCCTCAGCGGGTCGCGGCATTTAATGTGGCCCTCGCTCTAGCCCGTCGTACGCTTAACGGCGGCGCGCACGGCAAGACAGCGGTCGTGATGAGCGATGCCACTTCGCTTGCCTGCGAACGGGTCGCGGCGGCGTTCGGCGCCGAGATATTTCACGTCGAAACGGGTGAAATTAATGTCGTCACCAAGATGCACAAGCTGAGGATGGAGGGTTACGACGTGCCGGTGGGCGTCGAGGGCGCAAATGGCGGCACTGTCTTCGAGACCAGCACCTGCCGTGACGGCCTGCAGGCGGCTCTGTCGGCGGCGCTCGCTGAGAGCCAGCCTCAGGTGGCGCGGGAGTGGGTCAGGATTTCGTCGATTGCTAGCGGTGGTCATATCGACCCGACGCAAGTGTTGAGCCTTGAGGAATTGGTGGCGTCCGTACCGACGAATCCGAACATGATGATGCGTATGACGGCTTCGGCAATGTCGCATGGCGAACTCAAGCGCCGCGTGGAAAACTATTTCGAGGAAACCCTCTGGCCGAGGCTCCAAAACAGATTTCAAAACTACGAGTTCCAAAACTTCGAGGGAACCGAACGTGTCGAAAATCGCACAGGCGACGAAAGCGGCGCGTGGCGAGTCCTGCTGCATAGTCAAAACCGGCGCGCGTATGTGTTTCTGCGTGGGTCGCGCACGGAAGCGGGCGTCTGGCGGATGATCGTCGATGCTGATGCTGCTGATGACTTCGCGATACTCGAACCCGCCGCAAGGGAGATGTTCGAGTCGATTGGGTAAAACAATATCAGTGGAACGCGCGAGTATGCACGGTTGACGTGCAGGAGGCCGTTACGATGAACGAAATGGACATCGAGACACGCGCATTCCTGCAGGAATTCCAGGGGCAGCCCGACGATGTAAAACGGATTTTCATATACGTGATTTGCCAGACTATGCTGCATACGGGAATGCTTCAACTGCTGGGAGCATTCACTGACGGCGCGAAGGGAATCACGCTCATATATCGGAATCCAGACACAGAAGAGGTCTTCGAGATCGCAAAACCGGAGTTTTCAGAAGACGAGGAACGGGAGATGGACCTGCGCATCCAGGAGTTGCTGCAAGAAAATGCGAGAGCCGTTTAAGAAATCCATGCCCGGGGCGCAAGCTCCGGGCTTTGCTATGTACACGAAAAAACTTTTTATTGAAGTGTTGACAAGCGGCCAAACATACGTTATTATACAGGTGTAAACTCTTACACCAGGCAGGCATGATGACAAACGAGCTCACAACACGACAACTTCAAGTGCTCAACACAATTCGAGACGCCATTGTGCGCGACAACAGGCCGCCAAGTATTCACGAATTGATGCGAGCGCTGAATGTGGCAAGTCCAAATGGTATCGCGAAACATCTGGCCGCTCTTGAGGCAAAGGGATACATAGTCCGCGATCAAGGAGCGCGAGGAATTCGCATTGTCGATTCCGGCTATGCCGCAGGCGCTCAGAACGATAAGCATGCGGATTTTGCTTACGTGCCGCTGATCGGTCAGATTGCAGCCGGTTCGCCTATACTTGCCGAGGAGCATGTTGAAGAGACGCTGCCTATGCCGCAGTCATTTACAGGGAGCGGAGGTGAAACGTTCTTCTTGAAGGTAAAAGGCGAAAGCATGGTCGAGGAAGGCATAATGCCGGGCGATCTGGTGATGATTGAAAAACGCCCGGATGTGCCAAATGGCGAGTTGGCTGCGGTGATGGTCGAGGACGAGGCAACCGTGAAGCGCTTTTACAGGCGCGACGGCATGATAGTGCTCGAACCTGCCAACCCGAACTTCGAGCCGATAATGGTCGACCCGAGCGCGTCGCGATGTTCTGTGATAGGACGTGTTGTCGGATTGCTTAGAAGTTACACCAGAAAGTTTTAACCCCGATGATTGGAGTGAATGAATTGAGGAACACAGTTACGCAAATTCCGGTAGTGCTTGCAGCGGCGCTGCTGATAATTCTCAGACCCGCATTGCCCGTTTGGGCCGGAATGGGGCTTGTAATGCTGGCTATATCGGTTGGGAGAGCCGACCTGTGCGCACCAAGTGCAAGGCAGCGATGGGCGGCGTTTAAGCGAATGGTTTTGGTTGCCGCGACAGGCATTGTGTTGACATTTGCGGGATTGACGATCAACTGCGCACCATGGAACATGCAGCCTGTTTCGCATGATGTGGCTCGGCATGCAATGCTGGGATTGCTGGTGTATAGCGTCTCACTGCTGGGTGCTCCCATTCTAGGATGGGCATATCTTTCACACAGGCCAACGCCAGCCGCCAGACGCATTGCGATAAGACAACCCGTTCATACGTTATCGGGTATCGGACATCATGTGAAAGCTCGGCGTATTCGCACTGCTGCCTAACTCAGGCGGCGCAGTGCCTCGGCATAGCGCTCACCGACCTTGACGCCTGCATTTTTATGCCTGGTAAGGAATGAGCCGCGTATTAGCATCCAGTAGTACCAGGGCGTTTCGGTGCGGTGCGCGCGAAGCGCCTTTATTTTGATTTGCATGATGTTGATGTCGAACCCGATCCATACATTCGGCTCACGAGTGCCGTAATAGTATATGCAACGCTTTTCTGATGCGATTCTTCCGGCCTGCGCGGCGGCCTGGTGATCGGAATGGGGGTTGTAAATGAAGTCCGGATCCCAGGTGAATATGACGTCTGGATTGATGTTTTTGATCAAGGTCTTTAGGTCTTGCGCGTAAGATTGAACATCGTTGGCGAGAGACTTATCAGAGTAGTCATAGAGGACAACTTTCGCGCCGCCAAGTATGTGCGCCGAATCATGTTGATGGGCGGTTCTGAGTCTTTCCAGACGACGTTTCATCCATCCGGTGTATCCCTTGCCGCCGCGTGTGCCGACGGCAAATGTGACTTGGCAGCCGTTGGCCTGAAGCATATAAACCAGCCCGCCGCAATAAAACTCGATATCATCCGGGTGCGCGCCGATAAACAGAGCGCTTTTCGCCTCGAAGAGCTGACTGCGCATGTTGTTTGATGGGTTGTTTTGCGATACGGACATAGCCTTAGTTATACAAGCCCTGCCACGGGTAATTTTAGAAGTTTATGGTAATTGTCGACTATTATAGCGGCGATTTCGTCGCAGCTACCGGCGTTCTTGACGTGAGTCTCATAAATCAGTGGGCCGTCGTAACCTGATTGTGCCAGTGCTTCGATGACCGCACCCCAGTCTAGTTTGCCTTCAAACGGCAGCCAGTGACGCTCGGTGTCGTCCTGGTCGGATATATGCGTGCTTAGTATCCGATTACCGGCTTTTCTTATCAAGTCCGGGATCGCGACGGCGGGAAACAGATGGTTCACGTCGAAGTTGACGCCTGCATTGGGGCGATTCATCTGGTCCAATACCCATAAGACTTCTTCGACGCTATTTCCCGGCTCTTGATTTGGAAGTGGTTCGATCGCGATCCTGATATCGAATTCAGCGGCATAGTCTGCGATTCTTGTCATTGTGTCGGGGATCAGTTTGAGTCTTTCATGTCTGGGCGTGTCATATTCAGCCTGTGCTCCAGGGTGCGCTACGACCACCTTTGCCCCGAGCCGTTTGGCAATGTCCACGGCTTCGCAGTATGCCCTGACAGCGGCTTCGCGTATATCGGGGTTGGGCGAGGACGGATCGTATTGTCGTCCGTAAGGTGCGTGCACCGACCAAAACTCAACATTGGGGTGGTCTAGAATGGGTTCCATTACCTGATCGATGTTCCATATAGTCGAGTGGTAGCATTCCATCGTGCCGATCTCAGACGAGTTGATCGCGTTCATCATATCTCGTGTAAAATCGACCATCATTCGGTTCAGATGCTCGTCCAGTCGACATGGCGCGCCGGTTTTGACAAACGACGACATTGCCACGACTACTTCCTTCGGCATCATGCATATAAATGCGCTGCTCGATACTCCAAGACGCAAGGGTTCTGTTACCTCCTGAATCGACAATTGCTCCTCATAAACCTTACCCGGTGCACTCGCAATGTCCTTCCATCATGGTTGTTTTTGGAGTATCTTAAATGGGGATTGGGGTAAATCTTAAAACTTCTAGAGAGGAGAAACTTCAAATTGACAAATGCATTCATATTTTCGGCGATTGGTTTGTTGACCGGTGTCTTAAGCGGATTAATCGGCATAGGTGGAGCGGCCGTCGTAATTCCCATTCTGGTGTATTTTTTCAAGTTTTCACAGCACAGCGCGCAGGGCACGACACTTGCAATGATGGTTCCACCGATAGGACTTCTCGCCGCATACGCGTATTACAAGGCCGGTTATGTAGATATAAAAATTGCTGCTGCACTTGCCGTTGGTTTTTTGATCGGAGGCTATCTCGGTGGAAGGTTTGCAACCGCGATGCCAGGTTACATTCTTAAGAAGATTTTTGGCTTATTTCTGCTAATGGTTTCCCTAAGGATGATTATCGGCAGATAAACGGATTACAGTCTGCGTCGGCGACACATCCGAAGTCCAATCCATAGTCTTGAAAACCAACCGAGTGAGCAGTGCAAATCGAAGCGATATTTGTTCGATCAGTGCCCCAAGTGGCGATTTTTCCATGATCGAATATATGCCTTACTGCTGCGCAGGCCACACTCTTTGCACAGCCGAGTCCGCGGTATTCAGGCAGGGTTTGAATGCTAATATCCCATGCGAGTTCTGAAAGTGGCTTTACTCCAGCCCAAGAAACCACTTTTCCATCCGTTATTCGACCAAAGACTCTTCCGCCCCATTTTTCGTGGATCAGAGACGCCATTTCGTCGTCTTCAGTGACGTCTCTCACCTCACCCGCGCGGAAGTCGATGAAGCTCGCCTGGTCGCAGTAGAGTCTGCATCCCCTGAACCACATCCTCGCCCTGACAAGCGGTGCCAGTGATGATTCCACAACATCGCATGTTGTGTCGTCGAGAGTCGTTTTGCCTATAATTGACTGTGATACAGTTTCTTTCAGACACGGGATCACCGAGATGACCGTCCCCGTTTTCTTTCCAATTGAGAAGAGCGCCAACGGAGTGCCCTTCGCAAATCTTATTTCGCGAACGAGTTCGTACTCGACCACATGTAGTTGCCCGTTGTTGAGCATCTCGCTGTCGCAACCAAGTTCGGAGGCGTAATATCGATCCAGCAGTGCAACTGTGTTCAGCTTCACGATTAATTCCTATACCACATTCGGTGCATGAGATCGGCCAGTGTCAGGAGGTCGAAGAGATTGTGGCGAAGTATCTGCGAGATTCGGAATGCGTTGCTCGTGCGCACGAAATCACGATATGCCCTGGGGATTTCTGAGCTTGGAATATCGTCTTCACGATGCCGCCCGCAGATCATCCGTTCCAGAGTCTGAAGTCTGCAGTTGGGCAACTCGCGCCTGTATATGCGTCGCGATTCGTATAGAAGATCGAGGTGAAATTCGGGCACAGGCAAATCTACGCCATTTGCCGCTGCTCTGCTGGAGAGAAATGGCACATCGAAACACTTGCCGTTGAACGTAACAACCAGTCTGACATCCCGCAGCCGATCCGCAAATGCTGAAATAACGCTTGCTTCTTCCGAGTAGTTGCGTGCGAAGTATTGCTTGAACACGAGACCCTCGGAAGCGCATTCCATTGTCCCAATCAGGAAGAGTGGAGTTGAACTCAATCCGGTGGTTTCAAGGTCTAGGAACACGATTTCACTTGGTGCGATCCTCTGCGATTTGCACGCTTTGGCCAGTCGTTCGACCGCGTCGCAGTCGGGGTATCCCGTCAGACTGATGAATCTTTTGCATATCAGATCTGCGCCCGCCTCCAGAGAAACAGCAGGCATTTCAACGAAATAATACCCCGAGCCATGAGGCGCTTCCACTTCAACGCCATCAATCGCGTCTTCGAGCCTGACAGTCTGTGATTCTGGAATATCACTATCCGGCGGAGCATCATCAGGTACATTGCGGAGAGGCTTTCCATTCAGCATCTGGATTCTCGATATCAATCCGTTACGCGGCATCATTGCTCCTCGAATTTCTCGCCGGTCTTGAGGCAAATCTCAGCCCTGGCAAGCTGCCGCCCTATATACATCGCGTGATTGATGTCTGATATGGCGCAGTCGCGATTAAGCTCGTGCTGGATGCGCTCGGCCTTTGCGGATCGATACTCGTGAAGAGTCAAGCCGTCGTCGTTTATATGCCGAACCACAATCTCGCCGTCTTCCACACTCACCATAAACTGGCCGTTCGGATCGAAGTCGAGGGAGAAGCCCTTGGAATTGGCTATGCGTTTTGCGGCATCATATTTGGACGGATCGACGCTGATAGAATGACTAATCACCGTGAGCGACCCGACTGAGATACCGGTTTCGCCTGAGACAATCTCCTGCGCCCTCATCAGGCCATAGATGTTTTTGAGCCATGCATCCAGCGCATTGTGCGCGCGATATGTCGCCGTGAGAGTGAGTTTCTCGTCAAAAACACGGAAAAAGAGCGACACCAGGCACGGCGCGTCCTCGGCGTCTATGTCCTGATGGCTGTCCCACAGCGCCAGGTAACAGTCCCTGTCCTGCGGATTGACCTTAAGCCTCTGCGCGAATTTTGCCAGAGAGTCGAACCCAAAGTACTCGCGTATACGATTGCCGTAAGTATATGAGTGATCGTCGGACAAAGGGCCGAGCAGCATGTCATGCTGATACTGTATAAGTTCCAAGCGAGAGAAGTTGAACTTGCTTAGACTCTCATCGTCGTCCATTCGAGGCTCGCGGATCACCACCCTGACATTTTGCAGCTCCTGCCTGTCTCCTTTGCGAAGATGAACCAGATGCCCGAACCGCACCAGTCTGAATATCAGTTCGCGCCACGCTTCGAGAGGCGTATCTTTCACTATATTATGATTGCGAGGTTCGCTCGGAAAATTGACTACTTCGACCTCCGGTAGCTCGATCTCGATACGTTTACCTTGCATCATCTCGCTTGGTCGAAATCCTTGTATGAGATTGTGCAAGTTATTGCGAGAATCTTTATCACGAAGGTCGCCGATGTGGACGATCATCGGAGCCACCTGGAAGTCTTTTGGGGTCACCATGTTGTCGATTATGCGTGTTCGACCTTTAATCCGAGTGACGGTTTCCCCCAGGCTGATCGTTTCTTCGAGGCCATTTTTGAAAAATGCAGTCAAGTCTTCAGCAGAGCCGGACTTGTTCGCTCCGCACACCACAATTTGCCTGATCTGCGGATTATAGAGTAAATTCCTGAGTAGGTGCGGGATGCCGTTGCCGAAGAGATTGCCGATCACGGCTATCTTTGACGTTTCAGGAGCAAGGTCGATGTCTAGATCCGCAAGGACGTTTTCCACAAACTCGATCTTGCTCCAGAGCGTAATTATGCCCAGACGCGCGTGACGGTTCACCACTCTCAGCTTGCTGCCGAAGTGGAGCGGAATGAAATGCATCAGATCAGCGTCATTTTCCTGCATTTGTGAAATGGCCCCTCGGCCCGCCGACATTCTGGAAGCCGGTATTAAAATCCCTGTAGAGCGACTTGTAATTCTTGATACGATGCCACTTTTTGATGTATCCCTCGGGCAAATCCTGCACAATTTCGACGTCATTCCAGCCGTTTACGAGTGGAAACGCGTAATACGGATACTTTTCAGGCACATTTCGAGCGTATACAACCTGTATCGGCGTGCGTTCCATACGAGCCAGATACACCCGATGCATGCCGTCGTTTAGGATTTTGACCACACTTCCATCTGCCTCGCGCGATTCTTCGATAACCGGTGGCAACACATCAATCGGGTCGTCATAACCCTTGAGCCATATCGTCGCATATCCGTCCAGCTTGAACAGATCGACATCATGCTCTCGCAGCGACCACCGCAGATCTCGCACTTTCATTATCTCACATGTCAGCACATATCTCTGCGCGGGTGCGATTTCGTTTGTATGTAGGATGGGTGTGGTAATATCCGAGCCTTGGTACGGGCGATCATCGGGGTGCGTCAACATTCCGACCTTTCGCATATTCGCCAAAAGCTCATCGAGGTTGTGTCGTTCTACTTTTACTATGTCCATTAGATTCTCCAGTCAGTCCAGTTAGTCAAAAAGTTAGATAGTTAAAAAGTTGGATGGTGGGCGTTTCAGATATATTTGACACCGTGGCTGTCGGCGCGGGGCATTCGCCATTGAGGATTCGTATGATGGATTCCGATTCCCGATCCGGCCTGGCGAGCACCCAAACTGCGCGCATGCCCAGCTTGAGCGCGGGTTCGATGTCATGAGTATATGTGTCGCCGATCATCACCGATTCGCTTGGCTCGATCCCAAGTTGCTCCACGATAAACTCGAAATTGTCTAAGCTCGGTTTGCGTGAACCCGACCGGCAGCTCAGTACGATTGCGTCCGCCGTGTCTACGACTTCCGGCAGCGCCCTTTCAACACTTGCGTAATACGGGTTCCAGATGTCCGAAAGCAGACCGATTTTCAGCCCTATACTCTTGAGAGCGAGCACGGTTTGAGCTGCGCCGTCAAGAGCCTGCGCGGCGGTGGCCTGCGAGCGCCACAATTCGTGAATTTCTACCGCAGCTTCTTTGCTCAAGCAGCCGAACTTGTCTTCGAGTGCCTTGCATACACGATCCGGCGAGCGCAAATCGGTGGTCATTATGACCGACCCTATTTCGGCGGCCGTAACGCCTTCCATATATTTGGCGATGACTTTGTTCGGAGCTACGGGCGGGCCGGTTACGAGGGTGGCGCCGATATCGAATATGGCGGCCTTAACCTGCATCATTTGGCCATTCCACAATCTGGACTCCGCACTTTTTCATCAGTTGAACGCCGTCGGAAGTGCCTTTGTGGTCGCGTTTGACTACGCATCGCGCGATACCCGATGATATCATAAGTTTCGCGCAAGTGATGCACACATCTGCGTTGACGTACAGCGTTGCGCCTTCGAGGGCAAGCCCACGCTTGGCGCATTGGCAGATGGCGTTTTGCTCGGCGTGCACGCAGGCCTTGTATTCTTCCGTGCCGGCCTGGTCTTTGAGGCATAGGCCGGTGTCGCAGCAGTGTTCGTGACCGCTGGGGACACCGTTGTAGCCGTGCGAAAGTATCCTATGGTCGATGGTGATGACCGCGCCGACTCGCTTCCTGAGACATGTGGATCGGCGAGCGATGGTTTCCACGACATCCATATAGATTTCGTCGAATGTAGGGCGAGATTGCACTGCTGGACCTCTGCTAATTAGTGTGATTATTCTAGCAGCAAGCCGCGTTATTCGCAACAGGGAGACATTCGTCCAGATGCATGCGAATCCTTTCGGCGTCCGATTCTCTTCCCTGCGATGCATATACGCTGATAAGATGTTGTGTAATCTCGATATAGTTGGGGTTGGAACTGTGTGTTTCCAGCAAATAGCGGTCGAGGTCGTCCCACATTTCCATAGCTTGATATGCGACTAGCAGAATAAGCCGCGCCGGGAAATAGTCCGGTTTTTTCTTGAGTACATTCAAGGCCGCATCGGCCGCATCGTCGAATCGATTCATTCCTGCCAAAGCTGCGCTGATGCCCCAATCCGCTTTGTATTCGCCGATAGACAGATCGCTGCAAAGCGCATCCGCACTTTTTCCGGCTTCTTTGGCCTGACGAAAGCAGTCCAGAGCCTCGGCATATTCGTCCAGCATGATCATGACTCTGCCCCTGGTGTATAAAACGTCGGGCGGCAGACTTCCCAGCGCCATTGCGTGGTCGATCATTGCAAGGGCGTTGTCGGTATCGTTCAATATGCTGTATATGGTGGCCATAGAGGAGCATATCTGGATTTTGAGGAGGCGTTGATTGGATGGCGCAAGCCTCAGAGCCTTTTCGTAATGTGATAGCGCTTCTTCATAGTTGCCTTTTGCATGGTGACTGCGAGCCAAGTGGAATGTGTAATGCAGACTATCGGGGTCTTCATCGAATTCGATTCGCATCAGTTTTTTGTTGCGGCTGTCTTTATGTTTTCGATCGATAACCTCAGGCAAATACCCAATGTGATCGATAGTCGCGTCGATATTGGCCAGGCTGATAGTCCCATTCTCGACCAGGTGATGCACACTCTCATGTACTCTTCCCCTGAAGCGAATTTCGGTTTTGTTTCGCCATAGACGAATGGCTGGACCCTGCCAGTAATCAGTGTGCTTGTCATTTAGACTGCTGCGCTGACAGAGACTGTACGCGTCATGCGTGCCGTCAATCACCGTCTTACGAATAGTGCATTTTGCTTTCTCATTCAGACGTTCGTCTGCGTCGATCACAAACACCCAGTCGCATGCAGCCTGCTCGATAGCTACGTTTTTCGCGTCGGCGAAGCTGTCATTCCACTCGAAAAATGAAACTTTCGCGTCGTAAGACTCAGCGATTTCAACAGTGCGATCAGTCGACCCGGTATCGACGACGATTATCTCGTCGGCAAAGTCCTTGATACTTTCCAGACAATCCGGCAAGGTCTCTTCTTCGTCACGGACAATCATGCAGAATGATATGGTCGGCCTGATGCTCATAGTGTCGGACAATCTTTCATGCTGCTTTTTCAATCAGCGTGAGGTTGTTTTTCGCCTCCTGATAGTTCGGGTTCAGCGTGATAGCCTGCTTGTAAGCCATTGTGGCGGCGTCAAAGGCGGACATCTGGTAGTAGCAGTTGCCCAGAGTGAAATATCCCGGCGCATGGTCTGGGCAGCGCAAGAGCCCTGCCTGATAAGTGTTCGCTGCCACGGAGTACTGCTCTATTTTATAGAGTACATCGCCCATATTGAAGTATGTATGCGGATAATCGGGGCAGTTTTGAATACAGTCCGACAAAACGTCCAGCCCATCCGATACGCACCCATTTTCCACATAGAGCAGCCCGAGATTGTTATAGGCCTCGACGTAATTCGGCTCAAGCTCTATCGCGCGCTTATAATACTTCTCGGCCAAAAGCGCGTCATTTTCTTCTTCGGCGCAAACACCCAGAATAAAATGAGTGTTCGCCGGGTCACAGTCGCTTTCGAGCAGATACAGGCCTATCTTCTTGATGTCGGATACTTTTCCCTGCGATTCGTAAACGCTTATAAGATGCCGCGCAAACTGATCGTATCTTAGATCCGAGCATGGCACTTCCAGCAGGCAATCTCGGAGATTATCCCATTGCTCCAACGCCTGATATGCAGCAAGAAGAATGAGCCGTGTCGGGTAGTGATCCGGCGCTTTGTCGAGAGTCTGCCTGGCGACCATTGCAGCTTCATCAAATCTCTCCAGGGCCGCCAAAGCCGCACTGATGCCCCAATCCGCCTTGTATTCGCCTACGGACAGATCGCCCCAGTTCACGGGCATACTCGAAGCAGCCTCTTTGGCCTTGTGAAAACAATTCAGCGCCTCGGTATAATTATGCAGCATGATCATCATTCTGCCCTTGGTATATATGATCTCCGGGTGTTTGATGTCGTATGATTCCACCCGATCGATTATCTCAAGAGCCTTGTCGACGTCGTCATTCATACCGTACAGAGTGGCCAGAGAAGAGCATATTTGTACCTCGATGAATCTTACATCCGGCGATACAAGTCCCAGAGCCTTTTCAAATGCCGCTATTGCCTCTTCGGGTTTACCATCAGCCTGATATTGCCTGCCCATGTGAAATAGATAGTGCAGGCTGTCAGGGTTTTCATCCAGTTCGATCTGCATCAGTTTTGAGTTGCGGTCTTCTTTATGTCTTTGCTGGACAACCTCGGACAAATATCCTTTATGTTCGATTGAGGCGTCGATGGTGGCGCCATTAAAAAGCCCTGATTCGAGCGCATGCTGGACGGATTCATGGACTCTTCCTTTGTAACGAATTTCCGGAGTGTTGCGCCATAAACGAATGGTAGAGCTTTTGTAAAAATCTGATTGCCCGTCTTTGAGTCTGCTGTTTTGATAAATGCTGAAGATATCGACGTTGCCTCCGATAGTCTCCTGCTGTAATACATGCTTAATTGTGTGCTTTGACTCATTTAGAATCCGCTCATCGGCATCCATTATGAATACCCAGTCACTCGTGGCAAGGTCCAGCGACTTGTTTCTGGCATCCGAAAAGCTGTCGTTCCACTCAAAGTGACCGATTTTCGCGCCGTATGATTCGGCGATACTGATGGTGCGGTCGGTCGATCCCGTATCGACAACGACTATTTCGTCGGCAAAGTCCTTAATGCTTTCCAGACACTCCGGCAGAAACTCTTCTTCATTGCGCACGATCATGCACACGGATATGGTCGGTTGGGTGTTCATAATGTCAGATAATCTCCGATCTGGCTTGAAATTCTTCCACACATATATGGATTATCGGCTGTTATGGTGGAATACCCACCGGTTTCTCTTGATTTTCCGAGCAATAATGATTATCATTGGCTTGTTTGTTGCCGTTTTGACATAGAGTTTATTTGAGTTACGAAGGGACGCTTTAGATGGCGGAGAAATTATACGAATTAACCGCGCACGCGATCCACGATCTGGTGAAATCGCGCAAGGTGAGCGCGATGGAAGTGGCGCAGAGTTATATTGACAGGATCGGCTCGGTCGAGGATCGTGTCAAATGTTATGTCACGACTACCCCTGAGCTTGCGCTTAAACAGGCTGCGTCGGTGGACAAGGCCGTAGCTCGAGGTGATGAAATTTCGCCGCTGGCGGGTGTTCCGGGCGCGGTCAAGGATAACATGAGCACGCGTGGCATCCTCACGACGTGCTCCTCGAAGATACTTTTCAACTACAAGCCGGTCTACGACGCCACAGTGGTCGAGCGCTTGCGTGACGCTGGTGTCACGACTCTGGGCAAGACCAACCTCGACGAGTTCGCTATGGGTTCATCTACGGAGAACTCAGGGTTCTTCGTGACGCACAACCCGTGGAATTTGGACTCTGTTCCGGGCGGTTCCAGCGGAGGGTCGGCGGCGGCAGTGGCGGCTGACGAGTGCGCGTTTGCTTTGGGGTCGGACACAGGCGGATCGATCAGGCAGCCTGCATCGTTCTGCGGCGTGGTCGGTATGAAGCCGACTTACGGCCGTGTGTCTCGATACGGCCTGGTGGCGTTCGCTTCATCGCTGGATCAAATAGGGCCGCTCACGAAGGACGTTACCGACTGCGCTCTAGTTATGAATGCGATATGCGGCAAAGATCCGTGCGATTCGACCTCGCTGGATGTCGCGACACCGGATTTCACCAAATCGCTGGTGGAGGATGTTAAGGGCTTGAGGATCGGCGTTCCGAAGGAGTTTTTTGCGAAGGGAACCGATCCTGACGTTGAGAAAGCCGTCCGCGACGCCGTGGAGCTTCTCTGCGGCCTCGGTGCTCAGCAGAATGAGGCCAGCATGCCCAGCGTCGATTACGGCCTGCCGGTCTATTATATAATCGCGCCCGCCGAGTGCTCGTCCAACCTTGCGCGGTTCGACGGTGTGCGCTACGGCCTCAGGAGTGAGAGGTCGAGTGACACCGTCTCGATGTTCCAGACCACGCGCGAGGAAGGTTTTGGCGACGAGGTCAAGCAGCGGATTATGATCGGGACGTACGCGCTGTCGGCTGGCTATTACGATGCGTATTACCTCAAGGCGCAGAAAGTTCGCACGCTCCTCAGACGAGATTTCGAGAAGGCCTTCGAGGAGTTCGACGTGCTTATTACGCCAACATCGCCCACGGTTGCGTTCGGAATCGGCGCGCTTGCCGACGATCCTTATGCGATGAAGCTGGCCGACGTCTGCACAATTCCCGTGAACCTGGCGGGCATTCCAGCTATTTCGATCCCGTGCGGGTTCAAGGACGGCATGCCTATTGGTATGCAGATAATGGGCAAAGGTCTGGACGAAGAGACGCTTCTTCGTGTGGCGTATACGTTCGAGCGCAATACGGATTTTCACAAGAGAAAACCGGAGATATGCTAGGTGCCAGATGCCGGGTGTTGGGTGCCAGAAAGCCTTTTCCCGACACCCAATACCCGACACCCGACACCCTGGGAGATAACATATGGTTGAATACGAACCCATAATCGGTATGGAAGTTCACGTCGAACTTCAGACCAACTCAAAAATGTTTTGCGGCTGCCGTGTAGATTTCGGTGGCTCGCCTAATACCAGGTGCTGTCCGGTGTGTCTGGGGCTTCCTGGCAGCCTGCCGGTGGTGAACGAGCGCGCAATTGAGCTTATGACCAAGGCCGCGCTGGCGCTTAATTGCACCATCGCGCCGCAGTGCATATTTCATCGCAAGAACTATTATTATCCTGACATGCCCAAGAACTATCAGGTTTCGCAGTATGATAATCCTCTTGGATCGAACGGCTATGTCGAGATATTCGCAGACGGCAAGCATAAGAAGATCGCCATCCGCCGCGTTCACATGGAAGAAGACGCAGGCAAACTACTGCACATAGAAGGCGGAAAGAGCCTTGTCGACTATAATCGCGCGGGCACTCCGCTTATGGAGATCGTGACTATGAACCCTCCTCCGCCTGGCCTCGATCAGATCGAGTCGGCTGAAGAGGCGAAGGAATACCTGCAGAGGCTGCGTCAGATATTGCTCTATTTGGGCGTGTCGGACGTGAAGATGGAGGAGGGGAGTATGCGCTGCGAACCCAATATCTCCATAAAGCCCAAGGGACAGGTTGAGTTTGGCACAAAGATCGAGATCAAGAACCTGAACTCGTTCCGGGTCGTTTATATGGGCATCGATTACGAGCTGAAACGGCAGGCGAAAGTGCTCAATTCGGGCGAAAAAGTCGTTCAGGAGACTCGTCGCTGGGACGATAATCGCGGTGTCACCGTCTCGATGCGCAGCAAGGAAGTCGAGCAGGAGTATCGTTATTTCCCCGAACCTGACCTCGTGCCGATGATCTTTACCAGTGAGTGGGTGGAGAGTCTGCGCTCGATCCAGCCCGAGCTTCCCGCAGCCAAGATCGAGCGGTTCGTAAATGATTACGGCATTACATCGGTGGATGCGGAGGTGCTCGTCGATTCGCCGCAGCTTGCGAAGTTCTATGACGATTGCGCCAAGTCCGCGAAAGACCCGAAAGCCGTCGCGAACTGGATCACCGGCGAGTTTCTGAGGCTGGTTAACGCGACAGGTGAGTCGATTGCCGAGACGCAGCTCACTCCTGCGCACATCTGCGGTCTGCTCGACCTGATAGATGCCGGCACGATCAACCGAAATATTGCCAAGACCGTTTTCGAGGAAATGTTTAACACCGGCAAACAGGCTGCCGATATAGTAAAAGAGAAAGGCCTGCAGCAGGTTACGGACACCGGCGCTATTGAGGCCGCGATAGATAGAGTCATCGCTGCTAACCCCAAGGAAGTTGAGCGCTTCAAGGACGGCGAGGAGAAACTGATTGGGTTCTTTGTAGGCCAGGTGATGAAAGAGTCTAAGGGCAAGGCCAATCCGGGCGTTGTGAACAAGATATTGAAAGAGAAATTGCAGGGCTAGTGGAGATCAGAAAGTCAATATGCTGAATGGATGGCTCAAATGGCACTCAAAACGCAAGCGGTTCGTGATTTAGTGATTAAAGCTTTGAAAGATATTGCCCAACCGTATTCTGAAGACGTAATATGCGATGTTGCTAAGTGGATCGAGAGCAATGCTCGATTGGAGTATGATCTCGCTCGTAAAGCCCTTAAGAAAGATGTTGCTGAAAATTGGATTGGACAGTGGACGCTAAGAAGCTTGCCAGGATGGCATTCTATCGGCAAGATTTCTGTCGATAATTCTACCATAATCGATAAGCCTACCATAATTAAGAGTTATAGCAAGCTGGCCAAGCGCTAAGCAAGTGGCGCTTCGAGACCAGAGTCCGAAACGCCTGAACTTACTAACTTTTTGACTAGGAAAACATATGAGATTCGGCTGCTGCGCTGATCTGGACGACATCGAACTAGTCCAGGAAGCGGGATATGACTATATCGAACTGCCTGTAAGCGTTGTGATGGCGGAATTGCCCAATGCCGAGTTTGATGGAGTGCGGGAACTCGTCGGGTCATACGATATATCGCCGGAAGTCTGGAACAGCCTTCTGCCGCCGGATATGAAAATTGTCGGCAATGAAGTGGATGTGTATCGCATCGAGCGGTACATGCGGACGGCTTTCGAGCGTATCGAAGAACTTGGCGGCGAGATAGTGGTTTTCTGCGGCGGATCGGCTGTAAACGTGCCGGATGGGTTCTCTCGCGATGAGGCCAGGGCGCAGATTGTCGAGTTTGTTACCCTCGCAGGCCGCATCGCCGGAACGCATGGCATCACGGTTGCCGTGGAGCATGCCGGTCGAGGATCGAGCAACATCGTCAATACATTGGCCGAAGCTCTCGATATTGTGCGAGCGGCGGATCATCCATTTGTGAAACTGGCCGTGGATTTTCACAAGATGACCATTGAGAATGAGCCAATCGAGCGCGTAATCGATGCCGGAAGCGAGATCGTCCACATTCACATTCATCCTCATGAAGCGCTACCGGACGCGCTGGGCGCTGTCGGATACGATGATCGAGTGTCGGTAATTTGTGAGCGGAGAGACTTTCCTGCCGAATGCGGCGCGGCTTTGGATTTTCTGCGCGGCCTCCAACTGCAATAATCTCTGCATTTCCCCGTTGTAAACTGGGTAATCTCCTGCTAGAATTGTGTGCGGCAGAAAGGCAATACTGTGCCGTGTGGGTAAGGTGACTGCAATGATGTTCAAGTCCTATGATGAAATGCTTGAAGAACTGGAGCGTGAGATGCGTCGAGTTTCAGACGATATGTTGCTGCAGATGTTTCGTATATCCAGCACGTCCGGCGAGGTCTGGTCGCCGAGGGTGGATGTATATGAAACTGCGAACGCCGTGGTCGTAAAAGTATGCGCTGCGGGGTTGGAACCGGGTCAGATTGAGCTGTCAATATCGGGCGACAGCAAGTTCCTCACACTCAGAGGCGTGCGGGCGGAGCAGGACGACGACAAGTCCGACCGCATCAGATACCACCAGTTGGAAGTATATTACGGCCCGTTCGAGCGAATAGTGTCGCTGCCGACGGAGACTCCGCTGGATCGAAATGCTCTTACGGCAAACTACAAAGACGGGTTCCTCAAAGTGACGCTGCCAAAGATCCAGCAGTCGCTGCCTAAGAGGATTGAAATAGAAGATTAATAGTGGGCTGCCCGCTTGTTTCGATTTCCTGGGAGGTACGTTTTTGGAAACGAAAATATTTGAGATAACCGACAACCTGACCGGCCCTGAGGGTGAGGGTGCGATCGGTCGCGGAATAGATATACCGGAAGAACTAAGCCTTCTTCCCATCAAAGACACGGTGCTTTTCCCAATGGTGGTAATGCCGCTGATCGTGTCCAGGGAAAGCTCGATGAAGCTTGTCGATGACGCCGTTGTGAGCGACACGCGCCTGATAGCGCTTGCCACGCTCAAAGACCCGAACGTCGAGGTTCCGCAGTTTTCGGACATATACGGTGTGGGTGTCGTCGCGGCGATCCACACCATGTTGCGGCTTCCCGAGCACCAGCGGCTGATCGTTCAAGGATTAAAGCGCATACGAATAGTCGAGTGCATTCAGACCGAGCCATATATCAGGGTAAAGGTCGAAGAGATGCCCGACGTTCGCGATTGGACAGACGATGAAGACGTCGAGATTGAGGCGCTGCGACGCAATGTCGGCACGGCGTTTCAGAAAGTGGTCGCTCTCTCGCCGAATCTGCCGGACGAACTGCAGAATGTCGTCACGAATATCGTCAAGCCCAGCGTTTTGGCCGACACTATCACCCTGCACCTGCCTATAGAGATTGCAGAAAAGCAGGAACTGCTGGAGACTGTCGGCACGCGCGAGCGGCTGCGAAAACTATTCGCGATACTACTGCGCGAGGTCGAGGTGCTGGAACTCGGCAGCAAGATACAGTCGCAAGTACATTCCGAGATGGGCAAAATGCAGCGCGAATACTATCTCCGCGAGCAGCTCAAAGCCATTCAGCGGGAACTCGGCGAGGGCGACGAGAGAACCGCCGAAGTCGAGGAAATCAAAAAGAAAATTGCTGAATCGAAAATGCCCGAGGAAGCCGAAAAAGAGGCCATGCGGGAACTCGACAGGCTCAGTCACATGTCTCCGGCGGCGCCGGAATATACGGTCGCCAGAACCTATATAGACTGGCTCACCAGCCTGCCCTGGGAGACCTATACAGTCGATAATTTGGACATTCCGCTGGTCCAAAAGACCCTGAATGAGGACCATTACGGTCTGGAAAAGATCAAAGACAGGATACTTGAGTACCTTTCCGTGCGCAAATTTAAGCAGGAAGGTGAGATGCGGCATCCCATTTTGTGCTTTGTCGGGCCTCCAGGGGTGGGGAAGACCTCGCTGGGCAAGTCGATTGCCAGGGCGCTGGGACGCAAGTTCGTGCGGATGAGCCTGGGCGGAATTCGCGACGAAGCCGAGATCAGAGGTCATCGCCGGACGTATATCGGCGCTCTGCCGGGTCAGATTATTCAGGGTATCAAGCGTGCCGAGTCGCACAATCCGCTATTCATGCTCGATGAGATCGATAAAGTTGGAGCAGATTTCAGAGGCGATCCGTCGTCGGCGCTGCTTGAAGTGCTCGATCCCGAACAGAACTCGACATTCAGGGATCATTATCTTGAAGTGCCGTTCGATTTGTCTAAGGTCATGTTCGTCACGACCGCCAATGTGCTCGACACTATCCTTCCGCCTCTACGTGACAGAATGGAAGTGCTGGAACTTGCGGGTTACACGGAAGAAGAGAAGCTGGAGATTGCAAAACGGCATCTCATTCCGAAGCAGCTTGACGAGCACGGTCTGGAGAAGACTAAGCACATTACATTTACAAAAGACGGTATTATGGAACTAATCAGGGGCTATACTCGCGAGGCGGGAGTTCGCAATCTAGAACGACAGGTCGCGACGATCTGCCGAAAAGCTGCTCGCGAGTTCGCGGAGGGTCGCGAGAAGCCCGTAAAGGCCAATGCCGCGCAGGTTCACACATACCTCGGCGCGCCCAGATATACTTACGAAGAGCTTGCCGACCGCACCGATCAGCCGGGTGTGGCTGTGGGTTTGGCGTGGACTCCTACCGGCGGCGATGTGCTCTTTGTCGAAGCGACGCGCATGGAAGGCGGAAAGAACCTCACAATCACCGGCCAGTTGGGCGACGTGATGAAGGAGTCGGCGCAGGCAGCGTTGAGCTATGTTCGCAGTCACTCTGAAGAGCTTGGAATAGCACCGGACTTTTACGCCAAGTCGGACATCCATCTGCACGTTCCCGCGGGCGCGATACCCAAGGACGGCCCGTCAGCGGGTGTTACGATGATTACTGCTATTGCCTCTCTACTGAGTGAGCGCAAAGTGAAGCCTCGCCTTGCAATGACCGGAGAGATTACTCTCAGAGGCAAGGTGCTGCCTATCGGCGGTCTCAAAGAGAAGGTTCTTGCGGCGAAGAGGGCGGGGGTCGAAACGGTGATCGTGCCAAAGGAGAATCGCAAGGACATCGAAGAGGAAGTACCGGCGGATGTGCGCAAGAATATTAAGGTGATATACGTGGATGACGTCTCGCAGGTGCTGCATGAAGCGCTGGAACCGAACGGGAAGAAACCGAAGAAGCGATAAGTGTGAGTTTCGGTAATTAATTCCCGAATACCGAATATCATTCATCCGCTTGCTGTGGGAAGAAGCAAATTGATAATAAATGAATCCGGATCTCGTATTATTTCTAACTTTGGATGGGTAGATAAGGGTTCGTTGTGGGTATGCGACACAGATTCCTGTCAGCCTTACCTTATCGAGATCGACAGCTCTGATTATATAGAGATCATATCCGGTTCTGCAGACCTCTTCGCGGTCGTTCACCACGACAATGCAGGTCAGTTCAAAGTATCAGCGCGTTCATTTGCAGATCCTGAGCTTGCATTGTCACAAATAGTCGTAAAGCCTGGGGAAACGAATTTCGTCGGAAGTGCTGATACGTGGATACATTTGCCAAAAGTATATGCGTCCTATTATTCGCCTCTCGAAGACTACTGTCTTTTTGTAATCGATTCGGCCTTGAGGAAAGTTGACTATTATAAGTTGGCATTGTTCAGCACGGGTCCTGACAAAGCATATCATGGAATTATTAGTGCTACAGAGGTTCCAAAAAGCAGTCGAGTCGTTATTTCGGTTCAAAGGGATTCTTTGATACTGCATGACATAGTGCGTAAAAAATCAGTGCGGAGCATAAGTCTTGCTGATAGAAACGGAAACCCAAAAGTGTTGTTTCGTCGAAATGGTGAAGAAATGTGGGCAACTGACTATGATTACTTGTTGCGGCTGGATATCAATGGATGGAAGATTCGTAACATGGTGCGACTTCAGGAATCTTCTTCCGAGTTTGAACGCAGTTTTATAGGCAACTTTGCATTCAGTCGAAATGAACAACAGTGCGTTGTCGCAAGACCGTTCAGCCACGACGTTGTAGCTCTTGATACAGACAGATTCACTGTTACGCATCGCGCACCAATGGAAATGCAACCATTGGCTGTTGTGGTTTTGGATGACGGGAAAGTGTTTGCACGTGACTGGTACACAGGAAGTCTTCTCAAGTCTGTTCTTGTCCCTGTAACTAATATTGGGTAAGCCTCTGGCTCTACCGGGGTAAGACTTGTCTTTCATGATTTTAGTAGCGCAAGCACATCGTCGTCAGTGAGGTCTTGCCAGTGCAGATAGAAATCGGCTACTGCAAACGGCACGGAGGGGCTTATTATCTCGAAGACGCACTCGTCCGCAGCCTCCTGAATTTGCGCGGCTGCCGAGCGCGAGGCGACCGGCGCAGCGACTACTATCTTTGAGGCCGACTGATCTCGCAGTGATTTTACGGCCGCAAGCATTGTGTAACCGCTTGCCAGACCGTCGTCGATCACTATCACTGTTCTGTCGGAAACGTTTGCCGGAAGCCGCGTGCGAGAGTAGATTTGCATCCGGCGTGCCGCCTCTTTCTTTTGCTCATCTACTACGCTATCCACCTGCTGGCGGGTAAGGTGAAGCCCGTGGAGCATCATATCGTTGAGGACGACCGAGCCGTCCGTAGTTACGGCTCCGAAACCGGCCTCAGGGTTTGTGGGTATCGGCAGCTTGCGGGCGACTATAATATTCCACTCCAATTGGAGGCGCCTGGCCGCCGCCGCCACTACCGGCACGCCTCCGCGTGGAATGGCGAGCAGCAATGCGCTTGTGTTGTGGTATTGGATCAGCTTTTTGGCTAGACGTCTGCCCGCCTCGGCTCTGTCTTCAAACACTGTGTGCATGCTCATTCTTCCCGCGCTTTTTTCAGCAGGCGGATTACTTCCTCGTCCGAGACCTGTTCAAAGTCGCGATACCAGTAGCCTACTGCCATAAACGGAAAGGGTGTCTTCAAGCATATTAGTTCGTCGACATATGCGCCCATTGCTTCGGTCGAATCCGGCGGCGCTACCGGTACTGCCAGGATGATCGCAGATGCCCCAAGATTTCGCGCCGCGACGGCGGCCGCGCGCGTGGTATAGCCCGTAGCAATGCCGTCGTCGACCAGTATTACGGTTCGTCCGGCAATGTCAGGCGGATCGGTGGTCCCACGATAGGCCACAAGCCGCCTGTTGATCTCAGCAAGCTGCAGTTCGACCTCGCGCTCGATATACTGCGGGCTGACAGCCAGCATCGCGACTGTTTGTTCGTCGAGCAATCTCTCATGGTCGCCCCAACTCGCGACCGCCCCAATAGCCAGTTCCGGCTGACCAGGCGCGCGCAGTTTTCGCGGCACAATGACGTCCATCTGCCGGCCGAGCATGCGAGCGACTTCATAAGCGACCACAACCCCGCCGCGCGGTATCGCAAGCACAATGCAGTCGGTGCTTTTAAGGTGTTCCAGCGCCTTGCCAAGCGCTTTGCCCGCCTCTTTTCTGTCTGTGAACGGTTCAGTTATCATGTGCATCGCGTATGTTGTTTACCCCGTTTTTATTCGCTTTAAGACACGCGCATTAAGTGTTATCGGTTAATCTCGGGCGATTCATAGTCATATAAATATCAATATTTGCTCACTTGTCAGCCAGTTATAGATGAAGTATAATCTGTCCGACAGTGTCGTTTGGGTTTTGAGGTCTTGATTGGATGTCATACTTGAATCTGGTTGCTCGGAACAATGCGTTGTCGGCTTTGAACGACATCGTTGTGACGCTTTCCAGCTCAGGCGGGATGACCAATGTCCTCCGAGAGGCGCTGAGCAAGGCGCTTTCGGCGCTGGGGGTCAAGGTTGGCTCTCTGTTTGTTGTCGATGCTGACGGCTTTGCGCGATGCAAGGCGGCAATCGGGTTTGGCAGTCGTGTAGGGATGAAACTGGAAAACGGATTGGTTTGTCCGGCGGCCAATCTTTGCGTCAGGTCGGCTGAGATGGTTGTGATACCGGAAATTGGCAGTGATGAACGTATTCCAGAGAATTATCGCCGAGAAGCCATCGAGAACGGAGTAGGTGGGGCAAATATCCAGGTTCCATTGTGTAGTGATGGCGATGTTGTGGCTGTATTGTCTTTGTTCGAGCTGCCAAATGCAAGCCTGACTTCGGAACAGATGGAATTCGTAAATCTTGCCGCGAGCGTGCTGGGTTCGGCTGTTCAAAACGTAAAGCTGCGTGAGTCCGAGCGAGTTCGATTGTTGGAATTGGAAGCACTCGCAAAAGAGGCTCATCACAGGATCAAGAACAACCTGCAGATGGTTGTCGGGTTGCTTTCGATTGCCGACACATGCTGCGAAAGTGCGTCAAATACAATCCAGCGATGTCTGCGGCAGATTCGAGCTGTGTCGATAGTGCATGATCTCCTTGTTCCGAGAGCAGAATCGACAGGCATAGAACTGCAGAAGTGTCTTACAGATGTCGCGCGGCATGCCCTTCATGCTGTGGGCAGAAGTGAGGTGATTGCGCTTGTGGTCGAGGGGATAGACGCGGTTGTGTCTGCTGATTCGGCGACAGCGCTGGGCATAATTGTGAACGAACTGGTCAGCAATGCCGTCGAGCATGGCCTGAAAGACAGGCATGACGGTCGGATTTGTCTGCGAATTCTGCAGGACGAAAAAAGTAATACATTGGTGGAGGTCGCAGACGATGGCGTCGGGCTTCCGCCTGGTTACAAATTGCCTCAGGGCACAGATTGTGGACTGGGGCTTGCCGGGTCGTTGGTTGTCCACGGATTGGGCGGCAGAATGGAGATAGGAGAGGTCGGAACAGGGACGCTGATTCGCATTGTGTTCTGATCTTAATCTCGTATCTGAGCCAGGCGCGGTGATTGAAAGGAGCAATACCAGATTGGGCTACAGAGTTTTGGTTGTGGAGGATGAAGCAGTTGTTGCAGTGGGTGTTCGGTCGATGATTCAAGATGCCGGACACGAAGTGGTCGCGGTGACCAGGAGCGGCGAGGAAGCCGTGGAGATCGCTGAGCAGACGCATCCCGACGTTGCTGTGGTGGATATAAAGCTGCCGGGAATCGATGGCATTGATACGACGCGGCGTTTGGTTGCGTCGGGAGTGGCTGCCATTATTATTCTGACGGCATACGCGGACAATAAATTGATCGAAGGAGCAGCTTCAGCTGGAGCTTTTACCTATCTTCTAAAGCCGGCGGATGGTGATACGGTTCGCGCTAATATCGAGATTGCGGTGGCCCGAGCCGCTGAGTTTGGCGTGATGAAAAAAGAAGCCGAGGACACCAGGGTCGCACTGGAAACCAGAAAGCATGCGGAGCGCGCCAAACATATACTGATGGAACGGCTTTCCTTTGGTGAAGAAACTGCGTTTGCCCATATTAGAAACAAGTGTCGCAACCAGAACAAAACTATGCGACAGGTTGCCGAGGAGATTATCCGGGCAGATGAAGCGTTCCTTGACGCGGTGGGAAATGAACCGCCGAAAAAGGACAGAGCGCTGAAGACTGGCGCGGAATTGCGATAAACCAGAAAATACAATCAACGTTTAGCGGCCTACTGCTTCCGCAGTGAGCAGAGTGCGTTCAATGTAGGCCTTGTAATTCTCAGGTGATGACGCAAGCGTTGCGTCGATGGTTCTCAGGTAGCTGATTTTTTCGCATAGTGGACAATAATACGACGTCATTCCTTGGGTTACGGGGACAAGTTTTGCAAACTCCCTGCACTTGGGATTCTCACAACTAATCACGTCAACTAAGTAGACTAACATGACTATCAACTCCTCAAAATAAAAGTTCTAGGTTGAGGGCTATAGATCAGAAAATCCTGGCCGGGACAGAACTGCTTCGCCTTTGATCCTTATAAATATTGTTCCTTATGAGGCGAGCGGAGCATGCTGTTCGAGATACCGGATTTAATGATAAATCCGATCAAATTCTCATTGACATGGCGGCCGGGCTTCTGCTAAACTACATATCCAGTAAGGGTTGCCAGGAGGATAAGGATGTCACTCAACGTCGATTGTGAAACCAGGGTCTCCCTTAAGAGTTCGCCGGATTATCTGCCTCGCATTCGCAAGATCGTTGCGTGCATGGCCGAGGG
>JAJFUS010000026.1 GCA_021372295.1 bacterium
GAATACAGTTTCCTGGTGACCATACCGGTGGGGGTCCACCCGTTCCCATTCCGAACACGGAAGTTAAGCCCACCAGGGTCGACAATACTTGGGCGTTAGGCCCCGGGAAGATAGATCGTCGCCAGGGTTTATTTAATAAAGCAGCCTACTGATTTGTATAAGTCAGTAGGCTGCTTTTTTGCGTTTACATGCTATAATGCTACATCTTATATCTGCATGGAGGCATGTATGAAATACACTTTGTGCTTGTTTGCACTTGTGTTGGTGATTGCGACAGCCGGGCAGTGTCAGATCATAGGGCATAGCGAAGTCGATTTGGTGGACAAACTTCCCCAATCTGTCATGGATTCTGTGGGTCACCAGAAGTGGTTTTTTACGCATGCGTCGGTTGGCGGAAACATGATTAGTGGAATGACCGATCTCCACAACCAGGACGCAACCCGCTATCAGCTTACGGTGTCCAGCGTGAGTTATTCCAATATGCAGGCGTCAGATCCTCCCAGTTCTGCGGCCCTAGGATGTATATATGAGTGCAATCGAGGCAACCCCGGGTGGTCGTCCAAGTTTACCATATTCGATAATTCCGTCCGGTTGGCCGGCTGGTGCTATCCTAATGTGGATTTTTGTATGGATAAGCTCTGCTACATAGACCAGGACGCAAGCGCTGATGATTATATATCGTCGATGTCGGCGCTGGAAGCACTCAGCCCCACCACGATTTTCGTATACACGACCATGCCTCTGATGACATCCTCGGATTCCAGCAATGTTCTCAGAAATCAATATAATGAAGCCGTGCGGACTTACTGCTCCACAAACAAGAAGCTGCTCTTGGATATCGCCGATATTGAGGCTTACGATCCTAATGGTGTGGAACAGACTTTTCAGTATAATAGCGCAACATGGCAGAAACTCTACAGCGGCTACACATCCGACGGCGGTCATCTGAATTCTACTGGACGGCAAAGAGTAGCCAAGGGCTGGTACGCTGTTGCGGCTGCGACAGTGCCTTACGGTGTCAACAATCGAGGTGCGGCGGACGTCGTGACAGGAGCCGCTGCCTCGAAGAAATGGTTTATGGTCTGGGGCAAGGTCGCCACTCCAATAGATGCAGACTCGTTTTGGCTCGATGACGGCGCAGGAAAGAAAGTAAAAGTGGTCGCTCCCGCACACAATGAAGTCAACGAGGGCGATATGGTGAAAGTCTGGGGAGCGATGGACAACTCAACTGGAACGGCCGTCATTACGACCACGGCTGGCAGAATTACTGATTTGAACTGATTATCTGGTTGTCTCGGGACGAATCTGCTCCGAGACAACCGAATTTGTGTAACTCAGCCCGATCCGTTAATGGCTGGGCAGAGAAATCTTTTCCAGCGTCTCAGCGAGGATTTCGTCTTCATCTAAGTCCATCGCAAGATCCGCGAGAGTGACTATCCCCACCAGCCTGCTGTTATCCACAATCGGCAGCCGTCGAATTTGATTGTCTTGCATCAAAAGACATGCGTCCTCCATCGACATATACTGGCTGCCGTAGATCGGGTTGGGGGTCATAATGTCGCTGACGAAAGTGTTGTTGGGGTCAAATCCTTTCGAGATTGCGCGGACGGTGATATCGCGGTCGGTGACAATTCCCACCAGTGTATTCTGGTCTACTACTGGGCAGGAACCGACATCCATGCTCTGCATTTTCTGCGCCACCTGCATCAAAGTGTCGTTGGGGGTGCAGGTTACAAGCTCCGTCGTCATTATATCCCTAATGTTCATCCCATCGCCTCCCGGAAAGTAATGGTTCTCCATCACTTTTTCCATCACGAGCGAATGCGAAACCACTGACTTACGCTCGTCTGATTCGATAGGTCTCGACCATTTTAACCGGACAATACGAACTCTTCGCTTTGCGCAGGCCGGGAATGCCCAAGTCCTGTTCGCGGTTGATATACTCGAATTTCGCACCCTCATGAGTGGCAAACTCGTTGTTTATGGTCTGATAGATTCCATTCATGCCGGAACCGGCTTTTTCCACGTGGATCACGAGCGTCTGAGGATTGAGAGCCTCGCCCAACGAGAACGCCGCGACGCTGCCATTCACCTTGATCGCTCCTCCAATGATCCCAAGCGCATCAAAGTTGGAGAGCATCTCGTAGACGGCGCAATACTCTTTTTTGAGACTCTCATTGGTTCGACAATCGCGCTGCTCGCACCAATAGTCGGCAAACTCGATTGCTTCCTGGGGGCTCACATGCGGCATCCTTACGTATTCATAGTCATACTCGGATTTAAAACGACTGACCCAGTTGCGCTTACCGTCGTATTTTCGGCCTTTGAGGTCGATCAGGTCGGAGGCGAGGTAGAGATAGTCACTGTCGTCGCGATCATATTCGACGATATAACCCGGATCGTCTTTTACCAGTTCTGCAACCCGCGCATGCACTCGTTTGAACTCAATTTCGTCTGTCATAGAGAGCCGAAACACTTCGTCAATTGCATGCTTGGCATCGCACGAGCCAAGCGGTTCCATGCAGCCCGATTGATCGGCTATAACCAGGCAGCCGTCGATCTGCGAGAGCCGCATGGCGTGCGCATTGCGCCAGGCGAATATATTAGTGAATGTGTAAGCGGAAATATCCGGCGGGTTTTCCGAAAAAATTCGGTCGAAGATAGGCTTATCTTCAATCGTGATTTCTCTTGAATTAGGGTAATCCGGGATGTTCATTTTGGAAACACCACGGACGACCGCGTCCTGCTGCCTTCGGAAGTGATGTCGAACTCGCCCATGAGGTTATCGCGCACCAGGCTCTCGACAATTCGCAGTCCCAGATTGCGGTCGCGCCTGATGTCGAAGTCGGGTGAAAGAGGCATGCCGTCATTGAGCACATTGAGATGGACGTTGTCCTCGTCACGAGAGATATTTACAGTGAGTTCGGTGCCCAGGTTGTTCTTGAACCCGTGTTCCACAGCGTTTTGTATGAGCTCGTTCAAGATCAGCGCGACGTAAGTCGCCTGGCCGCTCGGCAGCAGAAAATCGTCGCCCTCGACCGATGTCGCTATCCGGCGATTGTCAGGAAGCAGGCCGCGCGCGGTGGCCGCCAGTATATTATCGGCCAGGCGTTTGATGCTGACGTTATCCAGGTTTTCGCTTGAGAGCATTTCGTGAACCGCCGCGATGCTTTGAATCCGATTGATGCTCTGCTTGAGCGCTTCCTTCGGCGAATCGAATTTGCCGACCCTGAGCTGCAACCTCAACAAACTTGCGATAGTTTGAAGACTGTTTTTGACCCTGTGATGCATCTCCTGCAGGACGGCTGTTCGCACCATCAGCTTCGCGTTTTGGATCGATATAGCGGCCTGATTGGCGAGCGCAGTGAGCAGTCCGATGTCTTCTTCGGAGAAATCGCGAGGCTGGGCCGTGTAACAGTTCAGCACACCGATAATCTCTTTCTTAACCGACAGCGGCAGCGCGATAAGTGAGCAGAGGCCTTCTTTCTTGGCAATGTCGGGGTACTGATAGCCGGGCGTTTTGCGGACGTCGCGGATCGTGATCGGTTTGGCTTCCACAATCGCGCGGCCGGCCACGCTTTCAGTGAGCTTGACATTAGGCTTCTTGGTATAGGCGCGGCTCTGGCTCTGAGTGGCCTTGATGACCAGATCCTCTTTGTTCTCATCCAGAAGCATAATCGAGCATATTTTGAAGTTCATACTCTCGGCTGTCATCGCGACGATAAGCTGCAAAATCTCCTCCAGATACATATCCGAAGTGATTGTGCGGCTGATCTCCGAAAGAGTGCTCAGATGTGAAGCGCGCTGCTCTACGCGGCGGTAGACGTTATAATTTTCAACCGCGCCGCCCACCTGCCGCGCTATGGAATCGAGCAGGCTGACCTGAATCTCCGTGTAATCGTGCGGCGGATTCGTGCGGACGTTTATTACTCCAACTAAGTCATTGCGGCCTCTTAAGGGAACCGAGAGCATCGACTGATACTTGTCCTGCATGAGGTTTGGAACGGGTTTGAATCGCTCGTCGCGCCAGGCTTCTCTGGGCAAAACCACATGTTCGCCCTGCTGCGCGACCCAACCCGTAATACCTTCGCCGACCTTGAGCCTGATCTTTCCGACGGCGTTCTTAACCTCGCCGCTGGCACCACGAAGCACCAGTTCCTTGCCTTCTTCGGAGAGCAGATATATAAGGCAGAGGTCGGTTCCGGTCACTTTAACGACGATATCGGCCACTTTCTTAAGCATATCGTCGATATACAGCATCGAACCGATAGCCTGGCCGATCTCTCGAAGCGCGTCAGCTTCCAGCATTTTCTCGGCAATTCGCTTCTCCAGGTCAGTCACACGCACGCGAAGCGCCTCGAGTTCCTGCTCCGGCGGAAGATCATGCAACACGGCGGCTGTTGTGTCCTGTTCCTGGTTTTTCTGGTCGTTCCAAGGACTCATATCTCATGCGCTATAATAATCGCTTCGGAAATCTCTCTCATGGAGCGGCGCTGGTTCATACTCTGCTGCTGGATGCGTCGAAACGCCTCGGCCTCGGAGAGTTTGTATTTGTCCATAAGAATGCCTTTGGCGCGATCGACAATCTTGCGCGTCTCCAGTTTGTTTTCCAAGTCGCCGAGCGTGGTTTCGAGGTCCTGCTGCTCCAAATAACGCGCTATGGCGATCTCGATTGCGGGCATCAAGTCGGATTCCTGGAAAGGCTTCACCAGGTAGGCATATACTCCTGCCTCCTTAGCGCGTTCGATCAAGTCCTTCTGGCTGTACGCTGTGAGCAGCACCACAGGCGCGATCTTTTCGTCGGATACGATTTTCGCGGCGTCCAAGCCGTCCATCACCGGCATCTTTATATCCATTATGACAACATCCGGCTTGAGCGTGCGCGTAAGTTCAAGCGCCTTCTGACCATCGGCGGCCTCTCCTACTACGGTATGCCCCATCTCTTCGAGGAGGGTCTTAAGGTCCATCCGAATGATCGACTCATCGTCGGCTATCACAACTCTGATCTCACTCATATCAGTGTTTTCTCCCGCAATACCAATTACTCTTCCTCATAATTCTACAGTGTGCTATAATCATTGTCAAAGTCCTAAGCGTAATACAGGGTTGGGAACAACTGTTTTGTACAAAAAATCACCCGCGTTCGGCCTTGCGGCGGTCATAATCGCATATTTCGCGCTCTGGCTGCTGGTTCCGAGGGCTACATTTCTTCCGCAGATCGTCGACTGGCTCTCTCACACTGCCGCGCACACGCCGCGAATCATTGACGCCATGCTCAAAGTGATAAGGTTTGCGATTGTCGCTTTGCCCACGGTCGCGTTCATGGCGATCCAAATTGGCATCGTATACTTCTTCACAAGGATCAAAATGGACTTCACGCGCGCTCTGGCGGCGTTTGTACTCAGCCTGGGCGGCGCTTACGGCCTTATGACGATTATAGTATGGCAGTCCGGTATTGCCGCGAAGATGCATCAGTCGCTGACTCTTCGCCAGCAGATGTATGTGGTGGCGAACTATGTAACACCTCTATCCCTGCCTTATTACGTCTTTATCATGTTTGCAGCTATCAGTTTGGGGTACCTGGTCTCGCTCAGGATTAAAGACAAGAATCTGCTTCTGCCTGTGGTAATGTTTGCTGCGTATATCGACTTCTGGACGGTCACACGCGGGCCCGTCGCCCAGGTGATAAAAAATGCGCCCGAAGTGGTGCAGGCCGTGAGCACACCGATCCCTCATGCCGGAGTTGGAGCGTTTATGCCCGCTACGATGATCGGCCCAGGGGACTTCATATTTATGGGGTTGATGTTTGCGGTGGTGCACAGGTTCGCTATGCGGCCCGCGCGAAACTACTGGTTTGTGTTCACTGCAATGACCCTGGGAATGCTTGCTGTGGCGTTTGGCCTGCTTGGAGCGCTCCCCGCGCTTACTGTGCTGGCGGTCGCCGTTCTGGCGGCAAACCGCCGTGAGTTTTGTCTCTCTCGCGAAGAGAAAATCCTGACGCTGGCGGTTGGTATAATGCTATTGGTAACGCTGCCTGTTGTGTGGTCGCTGTGCAAGCATAATCCGCCGACCAAACCGAAAGCCGAAGTCGGATATTCGGTCACAACCGTCATCTAGCCGTTTGAGAATTCTTTGCTCTCGATATATTTCTCGGCTGCAGTCGCTGCAATCGCGCCGTCCGCGCAGGCCGTGACTATCTGCCGCAGTAGCTTTTTTCGCACGTCTCCGGCGGCGAATACGCCGGGGATATTAGTGCGCATGTTCTCGTCGGTGATGATGTAGCCCTGCTCGTCTAGTTCAATCTGTCCCCGGATCATTTTGGTGTTCGGGTCGAGGCCAATCAAGATGAAAACCCCATCCACCGGCACTTTGATCGTCTCACGGGTCAGGACATTTTCGAGTACCATGTGATCCACCATATCCGTTCCGCCGATCCCTTTGACTATGCTGTTCCAATGCACGTTAATGACTGGGTGGGACAGCGCCCGTTCTTGGATGATTCTCTGGGCGCGGAATTTGTCACGCCTGTGGATGATCGAGACTTCCGAGGCGTATCGTGTCAGAAACACCGAGTCTTCGACTGCCGTATCGCCGCCGCCTATTACTGCCAGTTTCTTGCCCTTGAAGAAAGCGCCGTCGCACACCGCGCAGTACGATACGCCTTTGCCCAGAAATTCGGCTTCGCCTGGCACGCCGAGCTTTCTGGGGCGTGCGCCGAGGCTGAGTATGACCGTTTTTGCCTTGATTTCTTCTCCGCTGGCGGCATGCAGCACTTTTATGTCGCCGGAAAGATCCATGCGGTCTATTTCGGCCATCATGGTTTTCATTCCGAACTTTTCCGCCTGCATGCGCATTGCATTGGAAAGATCGTATCCCGAGGATGTCTCTGAGAAGCCGGGGTAGTTCTCGATGCTTTCGCACATCATCAGTTGCCCGCCGGGGTAAGCTTTTTCGACGAGCAGTGTGGATAGTCTGGCCCTGGATGCGTATATGCCCGCAGTCAACCCGGCCGGGCCTCCGCCAAGAACGATTACGTCGTACGTTGTGGTATCCCCCTTCATGGTCTTGCAAACATATTATACACCACAACAGCTCATGCGCAAAATGGTTTGTGCGTCGACTAAGAATGTCCAGATTACCAGGTTTCCTGCCAGGGATTGAGGCAAACCCAAATCAACGAATGAGAAGACGCGGTTACAAGAGCATTAACAGCCTACAGACCATTTGTCCATTCGGGTGAAACGCTGCAAAAAACCTCGTATTGAGTTCAATTTAGAGACTTCATTACCTTGTGTGTGATCGCATGTCTGATAACCGAGAAGAACTATAACAGAACGTTATGCCTTGCGTGTGACTACTGGTCAACGTGGCCTGACACCGCAGTGCTGAAAAGTCAGACTACTTGTGCTGTAGTCCATACATGTTGACGAGCTTTGGTGCCGGATGGGCAAAAAATCTCCTCGGTGCTTGTGTCGTGTACATCGTCAACTCGAGATCTCATGCATGAAACTCGAACAGGGATCTCCTGTTGACAAGCACCAGAACCCATGCTATATTGCTAAAGCAGACAATACTGCAAGTTGGTGGTATCACTGCATAATTAGTCTGACGCTACCGATAATAATTGATGGTGGGTGGCGTTTTTATTTGACGATTCAGATCATTCGTTGAGGAGGAATAAATAATGTTGAGAAGGCGTGGTTTTACACTAATTGAGTTGCTTGTTGTAATAGCAATAATAGCTATTTTGGCGGCGATACTGTTTCCTGTATTTTCAGCGGCCAAGGAAAAAGCGCGGCAGGTGAGTTGCTTAAGCAATATGATGCAGCTAAGCAAAGGCTTCAAAATGTACCTGGATGACAAGGGCGGCGTGTATCCCAGCCCATCTCCTTTAGATAATGCTGGCCTTGGTGCCAGTTCCCCGGTGTATCAGTCTTATGTGTCCTCCGGCTGGGTGTATTATAATAGTTACAGTAGTCCAGCGTTAGACGTATCGAAAGGTGGCATTTTTCCGTATGTCAGCAGCGTTTCTGCCTATATATGTCCATCCGATACAAACTGCAAACTCAAGAAGTTCTACCTCAGTTATAGCATGAACGGCGCATTCGGGTGGATAAAGGAATCGGATGTAAGACGTCCTGCGGCAACGGTCCTTCTTGTTGATGAGGGCAAAGGATCGTATAGCGTTGAGGACCGCCAAATTACCCCAATTAATGATGGCGATTTTGCAGTAAACGTAGACGATTTGGCGGAGGGTGATAGACCTGCCGACGCGCATTGCGGCGGCGGCAATTTTGGCTGGTCCGACGGCCACTGCACCTGGGTTCCATTAAAGTCATTCGAGAGGCTCAATTTCGATCCTGAAAAGGCGACAGGAGGAATTAAATAAAATGGGCTGTGTGGAAAGGGGATAATCCATCAGAGAATCCAGATTCGAAAGGAGAGAAGTAAATTGATCAAATCAAGAGACGCGTTGTTTTACGTGGTCATCATGTGCATTGTTCTGATGACTATTTCGTGTATGTGCTCGTATGCCGCAAACCTGGCGACGGAC
>JAJFUS010000031.1 GCA_021372295.1 bacterium
AATTATTATCAACGCATTCTCATGCGATGAATACTTACGTCGAGATGATCTGTTGATTCATCACTTATATACAACACTTGCTCTCACAAGCTGAAACTCATAACCTTATCACGCTTGCACTATTTAGTTTTCAAGGAACACTAGACGCCAACCGGAAGTTTTTACTCCCAAGCGCGAGATATATAATACCACCACACATCAGCCTTGTCAACGGTATTCGCAAACTTTTTGCGCCTTTTTTCTGGAAGAGCTTTCAAGGCCATTTTTTGAGGACTTTGTAAACGTCTGAACTCATCCTTTTCATATATCTGAATTCAGACGAATAGCCCGCAACATAGGATGCATCAGTCGATCTCAAAATTATAGCGCGTATGTCGTCGGTCGTGCTGGGGTCGACAAACTCAAACCACTCGCGCAGCTTGCACGCATAGTCCGGCGTCTCACTCCAATGGCCGTAATAGACCTGATGACCCGTAAACGCCGGAAAGAACAATGCGAATGTCGGCGGGGCGAAAATCGTGTCGGTGGCGCGAGTATGATCGCGCAGCCATCGCATTGAGGCCAGATCAGAATCACTTATAAACGGGGCGTAATGCGTCACGGTTTGCCCGACCGCAAGCAGTTTCATATCCTGCACGATAAACTTTATATTACTCGCCGCCATAACCAGCATCATAGCAAGAAATACTGCCCGCCTGGACGGTGACGACACGCGCGTCATTAGCCTGCACAACGCATAGGCGCAGAGCATGCACAGCGGCACGTGCAGCCCCATCACCAGTTTGCGCTGCTGACCCACAGGAATATATGGCAGAGCGAAGCCTACAACGCTCCATACGATAAGAAGTGGAGAGTGGAGAGTGGAGAGCGACGTTTGCGCTCCGCAATCCAAATCGCACTGCCTATAATCGCACCAACAAGGATCAATCCGTAGCCGGCGAAGAATGACCATATTTCGGGCGAAGGCGTGGAGGAGTTGGCTCGCGCTTTGAACACCGGATCGATCTGATAAATATGAAACTGATACACAACCGACGGCACCGCAATCGCAGCGGAAAGCAGACTGAGAGTTAAAGTTTTGGTGAATATCTTGCGCTCAATTATACTTGTGACGACTATATATACCGCCCAGACGCATCCGACTGTAATTATGTCGTACGTGTGCACATTGCCCAGAACTAAAAGCATCAATCCGGCGCAAATTGCATCCCCTACTCTACCGGATTGCTGCATTCTGACCAGGAAATAGAAAGACCAGATCATCAGGACAAGTCCGGCCAGAAACAGCGGGTTCAGGTATATCGAAAGGAACGCAATCGCCTCAGGCTGCCATACATCCACAGATCCACTTGGAGCTTTCGCGCCGGGAATCAGCCATCCGATGCCCGCCGACAATCCAATCAGTGGGATCAACAGGCCGCGCTCGTTGGGATCGTCCAGAAACAACTTGGAAAACCGCCAGACCGACCAGATCAGAAGTATTCCCAGGCCGATTCGGAATAAGTGGAACGTCCAAATCAGCGAAATGTAAGTCACGCGAGCGAAGTTGCCCATAATCAGAAACAACACGTTGAACGCCCGCGCTGCCTGGTGGTCGCTGGTGAAGAGGTTGCGTATGAAGAAATGGCCGTCGGCGGCCTGGCGCATCCATGAGAGATACACCGCGCCATCGTCGATATTGTGCGTAAGGCCGAGGAAGCGATAGCCGTCTGGAGCGATCAGCGCGCCCAGTATATATGGCACGCTTGACGCGATCACTATCGCCGCCGCCCACATCAATACCCAGTTTCGTTCAGAATTGCCGCGTTTATACATCCTAATGATGATTATACTTCAGGAAACGATACGTGCCAACTCCACATATCGCCGCCACGCCCACAAGCATTAGATACAAGCCGAAACGGAATGTGTAATAGTCGGGCTTTGCCTTTGGCGGGCGAGCTTGTCCGGCTGCAAGCGACTTGTATATGTGCACACCGTCGAGAGTGTCTACAAGTTCCAGGGAAGCATACTTGATCTCGTCACGCGACAGTATATACTCGACTGCACGTCCCAAATCGGGTGTAAACCTGCGCGCAATCACCATGTTACCGTTCTCCATAGGGCTGGAATCTTCACCTTGAATGTCGCTCGACCAGTCCTTATACGATTTTGTAAACAGCGAATCATAACCCTGAAAATCGTATAAGCCGTAGACCGTCGCCGCGTTGGGCGGAAGTATGACCTCGGGAGTCTTGATAAGGCTCCAGTGCGAGTTGATCGGCGCGATGCGGTAGCCACTTTTTGTCAGCGACTGCAGCTTCTTCGTGAGAGGGGTGTCGGGGTAGACTTTGGATCGAGCACAGGTTGGGTTGTAATTGATGCCGAACGCGAATAAGTCCGCGACGATCAGCATAACCACCATCACAGGAAACATCTCGCGGCTGATGGTGTCCCTGCTTCTGGCAAGCAGCAGACTCACTGAAATGAGCATAAGCACCGCGACGACCCTGCCATTAGGGCCAACCAGACCTGAAAACGGCTTCCCGATAATTGACTCAATGTAGTTCGATGCCAGCATATTCGTAATGGCGAACATCACGCCGAGCGCAAGCAAAATCAACAGCCCGGCGATTTCTCCGCGAGTCAAATCCCAGCGCTTCAAGCGTATATTCTCGCATGCGTGCTCGGCAAAATAGTCAACGCCAAACCCCGCCATAACCGCAACCCCAAAGAAATACAGCAGCAATATTCTGTTAGGGCCGCCAAGTGCGCTGAAGCCGGGAATCAGATAATAGAATGGAGCGTTCAATGACGTGCCGAAAGCGCACAGCAGCGCAACAAGTCCAAGTATTGCAAAAAATCCTACACTTGCTTGTGCGTGTATTCGCCCAAGGCAGACCAACGCAAGCATCAGAGGCAAGATGCCGATATAGAGGCCATATTCAATATAGTCGGCGGCGCTGCCCAGGAAATAGGTGTTCTTGCTCGGATTGCCGAAGAAATCGGGCACGAAAGCGGTTATCATTCGATAAGGCTTGACCGCATTGCCGATAAATGTCGCGTAGCCCTGGCCTGTCACCTCGCGAACTCTGTGAGAACTCGCCGCAAGCTCCTTTGTCAGCAGAACCTGCGGTGCCGAAATCAACACAGCGATCGCGACAAACAATAAAAACGGATAAACCACCCTCACAGTCGCGTAAAGTTGGCCATCGGCTCGCCAGACGACCGCCAATTTCCACGCCCACCAAAGTGTCGCAGCAAGCCCTACGTAAAACGCTATCTGGAAATGTCCGGCCAAGAATGCAAGCCCGAGCGATCCACCCGCGAGCATGCCGTAATACGCCGACTTCCTTTCGACCGACCTGTGTATAAGAACAAAGGTCAAAGGTAGATAAACCGCTACACTGATGAACGTCGGAAGCTCCAGCCACAATACCATAAATGCACTGAACGCAAAGCATATCGCCGATACAATTCCACCAAGCATTCCAACACCCAACTCACGCATAAACTTATATGTAAAAGCCTGCGCGAGGAACAAATGCAGCGCCGCGAAGATCGTAAAAGCCGTAATGGGGTCGAAAATCAGAAACAAAAGATTGCCTGGATAAAGCACAGCCGACTGACCGTTGG
Source organism: bacterium (assembly GCA_021372295.1). GTDB lineage: Bacteria > Armatimonadota > UBA5829 > UBA5829 > UBA5829 > UBA5829. The sequence goes on from JAJFUS010000031.1 coordinate 3,616, forward strand.
CAAGAAACGGGGTTCCGCAGAATTGATGCGGGTTCCACAGAGGAATATGACCCGAGTGAATAGACCGGGCGTAGAACACCCTCCACGGGTAAAACTGAGCGATTGCATCCCACTGCAACGGGTTCCACTGCGGCGGCAAGTTAGATGGTTTGACGACGCTGTTCCACGGCGACATCTGCGCCAGGTAGTCTCCCGGCAGAAGTGCCGCTCCCGTGAAGATCGGTTTCCAGAGGAAAAGACACACCAGGATCAAAAACAGCAGATATGGGGTTTTGTTAATGTCCTTGACCAAGTCCCAACCCGATAAACGATACCCCGGCCGATATAAACAGCAAGCCCAGCCCGGCCATTCGCCAGTTGACTCGTTCGTGCAAGACCGTCGAAGAGAGTATCACGACCAGGAAATAGCTGATGCTCAGCATCGGATACGCCACGCTCAATCTGACCTTACTCAGTACAAGAATCCACAGAAAAGCACTGATTACGTAAAGGAACAGTCCGACCATAACCTTGGGCGTAAACATCATCCGAACGATGTTGAGAAAAGTTTTCGCGGGACTAGACCCGGCCAGTTCGGCTTTGCCAAGGCCGAGTTTCTGCAGCACCTGCGCTATTGCCATCAGTGTCACCGACGCGCACATCAAACCGAATGAGCCTAATGTAAGGTTTCCGTTCAACAGGTCTACCTCCTACTCAGCCTTTTCCTTGGACTGCCCCAGTCCGACGCCGATGAAAGACACTCCAATCGAGATCAGCACCAGCCCGGTGCCGGCAAGAATCCAGCTCACCTGCTCGTGCAGCATCCAGGCGGACAGCGCCACGACAATAATATAGCTCATACTGATAAGTGGATACGCCACGCTCAGCCTGACCTTGCTCAGCACAAGCATCCAGAAAAAAGTGCTGACAACATACAGTCCCAGCCCAAGAATAACATAAGGAGCCGTCATTGCATGAAGAATGTTGAGGAATGTCTGAACCATCGAGCCAGCGGCAAGTTTTTTTGCGCCCAAACCAAGCTTAAGAAATACCTGTCCGAACGATCCCAGGGTAATTGCGATCCATATAATGCCGAAAGAAGCCGGAGTCAGATTGCCCTGCAATATGCAACCTCCCGATGAGTATTGCTACAATTATATATCAGCAACAGGAAATAGGAAATAGGTAATAGTGACGGATTCTGAGCATCGAGTCAACTATTACCTATCAGATTATCCTATAATTATACTTTTAGCAGTTCTTTGGCCTTATCGACCGCACTGGCAGCGTCAGCGGAATAGCCGTCAGCTCCAATTTCGTCGGCATAATTTTGAGTAACGGGAGCGCCGCCAATCATAATAGAGGCTTGATCTCGCACGCCTTCGGCCTTGATGGCTTCGATAGTGTCCTTCATGGCAGGCATGGTGGTCGTCAAAAGAGCCGAGAGAGCGATAATATTCGCGCCGTCTTTTACAGCCTGTACGAATACCTCGGGCTTCACATCAACGCCCAGGTCAACAATATCGAAACCCGCTCCTTCGAGCATCATAGCGACCAGGTTCTTGCCGATGTCATGAAGGTCGCCGCGAACGGTTCCGATCGCCACTTTACCCTTGGCCTCGACACCACCGGCAGCAAGCTGCGGACGGAGTATCTCCATTGCGGACTTCATTGCACGAGCCGCGATGAGCACTTCAGGAACGTAAAATTCATTGTTTTTGAACTTTGCGCCCACAACATTCATACCGGCCACAAGGCCGTTGTTGAGAATGTCGCCGGGGTTCATACCCTCGGCCAGGGCCTTTTCAGTGATTTCTTTCGCATCGGGCGCTTTACCATTAATTATTGCCTGCGCCAGAGCTTCCATATCTGCCAATTTGCTCCTCCTACTATAACTCTGTCTGCACGGTGGATGCCGACCACGTCGCCAACGCCGCCCGGCACCACTATTCCACGCAACCAGTCACCAATAGTATAATCAATACGCCCGCACCTTGCAAGGCCAATTGCAAAACTATCTGAACCTATAGAAAATCAGGCTTTATGACTGCCTGAATGCTGTTACAGTTTTCATGGATCATATTTGGAAAAGCCCCTGCCGGAACTGGCTTTCCAGAAGAAGATGAAAGTAGATGAGACCCCTATAAGGCGCCCACCGGTCAATGATCCGGTGCACGCCGATGTAATTGGGGCGCTCACCGAGATTCAACCATTGCTGAAGCTTGATCTGACTGCCCACATCGTCCGCAGGATAAACATTCAGTCGCCCCATGCCTCGGAGTTCCACATATTGAGCAGTCCATCGTCCCACACCACAAATATCTCGGAGGGCCGTTTCGACCAAATCGTCATCGAGATCATCAAGTTTTTCCAACTTAAGTTGCCCATCTACGATGGCTCGAGATATCGACATGATGTTTTCAGCTTTGCGAGTGCTAAATCCGAGCTGTTTTAGCTCCTCTGCTGAGGCATCGGCCAAATCCTTCGGTTGAGGAAACGCATGGCGGCCATCGACAGATATGCCATATCTTGCTGACAGACGATTCAGTAGGGCAATACCCACTTTCAGAGATATCTGTTGACAAGCGACCCCATTTATTAACGCTTCAAAAACAGATTCCATCCGAGGTGGTTTGAAGCCAATGAATCGGCTGGCAAGTTCAGACAGGCGGATATCCTGCCGAGCAATCAAGTAGAAATCGTTCAGATCGACATCAAGGCCCAGTAACTTGGTCAGAATCGACGCAATTTCTACGTCAGTAGCCGCGATGGACCCCGGTCCCGTCACGCTTACGACAAGCTCCGGCGTTTCCTGTGGCATGCTCTGGACAACAGATACATATACAGGTTCATCCCGAATGGCAAGAACTCGGCAGTATGTACGCCCATCCCAGCAGTCGATTTCATTTGTCGGCACACGGCGCAATGCCCAAACCGTCAGATCCAGTCGGAATGGAGGCACCGGCTGCAATGAATAGCTCATCATTGATCCAAACGCTCTTTTAAGGCAATAACAGCCATCATCCGAATGGGCGGTTCATATATCCATTTTAGTTTGACCATGCGCTCCTCCCCAATCTACTCAAATGTAGGTTTACCCATTGTTTTGCGAACGACATACAGGAGGTGACACGACAAAGGTACCTGAATAATTCACATGAGCTATATGAGGAGGATCGGATTATGCATCATGGAATAGGTGAAACTTGTCCCACCTGCGGGTGCGGAATAGGACATGGTCATCAAATGGGCTGTATAGGAATGAAAGGCATGTTTATGATCATGCCTTGGAAGATCATCATGCACAGCGACGAACTGGGACTGGGCGAAGACCAGATTTGTACACTCCGCAAAAGGCATGCCGAAGCACGCAAACAAATGATCCAAATCGGCAGCCAGATCAAGATAAATATGATTGATGTACAAGACGCCGTAATGAGAGAAGAGATAGACATGCAAGCTGCTGAAGCAAAAATCCGAAAAATCGGGAAACTAAAGGGCGACATGTTTATTGCTATGGTACAGGCGATGAATGACATGCGGCAGATCCTCAGCCCCGACCAGCGCAAAAAAGTCAAAAAGATGGTCATGTCATGGTTCAAAAAGGGCGGTATCCTGGTATGGGAATGGAAGAAGGGCATGAGACCGAACTATCACAAGCGCTGTTTTTGCCCGGTTTCGCAGTATGTTCAAGACTTTTGAGCTCAGTCGTACCCGACTCCCAGGAAATTGTGAACAGCATCAGCCTCACCAGTTGACATGGTTTGCTGTTAACCATTTAGACACGAACGGCCTCTGTGATGCCTACAGGAGGCATTTACAGTGAACATACCAACCATTAGCAATCAGTCCTCACCAAGACTGCACTGGGCTGCAGAACAGTTCCTTGACTTCTGCCGAACCAAGAACTTAAGCACCAACGCATTGGTGTTCTACAGAGACCGACTGAAGAGGTTCTCGAAATTCTGTGAAGTCGAACCCAACATCAATGCCCCGACTTCTGTCACTACCGCTGACATCCGTCGGTTCATCAGCTCTCTCGCAGACTCTGGCCTGTCTACAAAAACGGTCAACCACTATATCCAAGCGCTGAAGGCATTCTTCTCTTTTCTGGTAGAAGAGGAAGCCATAGAGAAGAACCCCGCGGCACGAGTAAAGCCCCAGAAGCTCGTGAAAAGAATCATTGGCACATTCAGTGATGAGCAAATATCTGCGATGCTATCCGCATGCGACATGCATGCATTCAGAGGCGTCCGTGTCCTGCGCGGCACTGATCGTAACGGATTTCTATGAAATGCAACGACATGAACACCTGCTGGAGTCCGGATAATCAACGCTGCAGATGCTTGATAAACGTCCCCTTTTCCAGCTCTTCATAGGCGACTTTTAGCTCTTCACGAGTATTCATCACGATTGGCCCATACCACGCGATCGGTTCGCCTATGGGTTTGCCGGACATAAGCAGAAACCTGACCGGCTCTTCGCCTGTTGTGACCGTGACCGCATCGCCGTCACCAAACAGGATCAGACTTGTGTTGCCTATGAGTCTTTCGACCGGGTTGTCGAAGTAGTTTGCCCCCTCTGTCTCATAACCGAATGGATTATTTTCGTGGCAGAACTCCCCTTTTCCACCGATTACGTATGCAATGACTGTGTACCCTTGTCTGGTTGAATGCGTAAACTCCGAGGTCGGCGGAACGGTCACGTCAAAATACTCGGGATCGGTGACTATGTCGCGAACAGGACCTTGGGTGCCGTCGTATGCTCCACAAATTATCCGGACCGTCGCACCATTTTGGTTGGTAACCACCGGTACATCGTCACTCCTGACATCTCGATAGCGAGGATCCATCATCTTGTGGGATGCGGGGAGATTTGCCCAAAGCTGGAAGCCATACATTCTATCCTGCGAGTCGCCCTTTGGCATCTCTTGATGGACAATGCCGCTTCCGGCCGTCATCCACTGAACATCACCCGAGCCTATTATACCTTTGTGCCCCAGGCTGTCGCCATGCTCGACCTCGCCCTCCAACACATATGTGATAGTTTCGATACCGCGATGCGGGTGCCAGGGAAAGCCCTTAAGATAGAGTGCGGGGTTATCTGACCTGAAATCATCGAGCAACAGAAATGGGTCGAAAATCTCTGCTTCCGCATTGCCGAACGCCCGTTTGAGGTGTACCCCGGCACCCTCGATGGTTGGTTTGCTCCTGGACACCTTGCGAATCTGTCTGGTTTTGTTCATTGTGCTCCTCGGTCTGATGTGCGTCGCCGGAAAGCATTATACCCTGAGCAACTGCTATAGGAACCTTGTGAGCGCAATTTGGACATGCAACGAGAGGAATCATTTTCAAGTACGCAAAGTAGTTTGGGATGCAGGCAACCAATTTACGACACATCGGCTGATAAAAACTATGCGAGGCGGCTTTGAATTCCCTTATACCCTCAGACAGTAACCTCTCGATCTCTGGAAGCTTCTTTACACCAAAAACTATTGCTGCGATTTATGGCGGCAGCCAGGCAAATTTGGTCGATTCACGCTCGTGAAATAGCAAAACCTTGCCGGAAACTCCGACGAGGTCAAATGGTTGAGAGATAGTTTCGAACTATGAGCATGGCTCACCGCTTTCCTTTTACTCAAAACTCTCTCAACCCCTTTACTGGTCCAACGCGGAGTTCACTTTCGGTTTCCTTGAAACTAAACCGAATCGTATTAGTAAAATAGTCTTTTGTAGCCACGCTCATCGGCAGCAAAACTGCTCGGGTGGTTTTTTGATAGACAAGTTTCCGTGCGATTAGATCCGGGAACAATACCTCTGTGCAAAGTATATACTCACTTGTCAGCGCCCTGATTTTATGCCTGCCGTTTGCATTCGGCCGCCTGATTCAGGTAGATAGGTTTCGACACCGGCGCAGGTGGATCTCCGCTGCTGCGGGCGCGTCGGTTGCGTATGTATTCGTCCACATTTTTCCCGAGCTAAGCGAGCAACAGGCAGCATATGCCAAGGCAGCCGACCAGAGTGCATTCTTCTCTGAAGTCCACGTATATCTGGCAGCACTGATCGGATTCGTTCTGTTCTTCGGCCTCGACACGATGGCGGTGTCATTCAGGACCGTCGAGCACGAGACAGACGGTTCAAATCGCCACAGTAATCTGACCTATTGGCTACACATCAGTACGATGGCGCTAAACGCAGGGCTCATCTGCTATCTGCTTGTGGATTGGAACAAGACTCCTCGATCGTTGCTTTTATACACGCTTGCTATGGCCTTCCACCTGCTCATATACGATCACGTACTCAGAGACGAATACGGCAGCCGATATGATTGCCAAGGTAGGTGGTTGCTGATGACCTTTGTGTTCGTGGGTTGGATACTTGGTGTGATTGCGGCGTTGCCTGACCGAACGATCGAGATCATGGTCGGCTTCATGGCAGGTAGTGTGACCATCAATGGAATAAGGGACGAGCTACCCAGATCCGGCGAGGGTAGGTTCGCTCCGTTTGCGTTAGGAACTGCCATCTACACACTGCTGCTTCTGTTATGAGGTGTATAAATGGGAGAGCATCTGTTCTACGGTCAAAGACCGCTCTTTGTGTTAATTGAAACGAGTTCTATACTGTTTGTGGCGGCCTGTATTGGCTTCGCAATCGGGCGAATTGACAGCCGACGCGTTGAGGACCGGTCGCAGGTAGGAATCATCCAGACTTCTATTCTCGGCTTGCTGGCTCTGATGTTGGGGTTCACGTTCGGCGTCGCATTTGCTCGCTTCGACTGGCGCATGCGTCTCGCTGTGGACGAAGCCAACGCGCTTGGCACGACATTCATGCGCGCGCAGACGCTCCCCGAACCTTACCAAGCCAGAATCTCGCGCATGCTGCGCAAGTACGTTGACATTCGCATTCAGACAGCAACATTGCTCGAGAACGAGAGCAAGCTGATCCGCGTAAAAAGTGAAACAGAAGCGCTGCAGCAGGAGATGTGGGGCCAAGCAGCGGCAGCGGCAAGACGCTATCCCAACCCTGTCACGGCGGTTTTTCTCCAAACCCTCAACGAGTCCATCGACCTCTACGCTACTCGTGTCGCCGCGTTTCGAATCCGTGTCCCCGGTACGATACTGTGGATTCTTGCTTTCATTGCCATTGCCGGGCTTGCTATCACTGGCTACAACTTCGGGCTTATTGAGCAGCGAAGTTGGTTAGTCCTGGTCTTGGTTTCGGCGATGGTCGCCGGGGTTATAATGATGACCGTGGACCTAGACCGGCCCGAGATTGGGCCTACGCGTGTTAGTCAGCAGAGCATGATTGATCTCCGCGATAGTCTCTCGGGCTTCGAAGTACTCAGCCGCAAGGCGAAATAGGTTGACGCATGACCCATAGATACCAAGGAGGATGAGTCACATGGCAAAACAATTCAACGGAATAATTGACCTCGACATCAGGGACTCCAAACCTGATTGGGAACCCTATGAGGCGCCGAAGGCCAAAGACGGTGCGCCCAACGTGCTCTACATTGTGTGGGACGACACGGGTATCGCTGCCTGGGACATCTATGGCGGCTTGATCGAGATGCCCAATATGAAACGTATAGCAGACAAGGGGCTGCGCTTCTCGAACTGGCACACGACCGCACTTTGTTCTCCGACCAGATCGTGCCTGATGACCGGCCGCAACGCCACAATGAACGGGATGTCTTGCATTACCGAGGGAGCCAGTGGGTATCCAGGCTCATGTGGGGTCGTTCCACAAGAGAACGGCATGATCTCCGAGATGCTTTTGCAAAACGGCTACAGCACCTTCTGCGTCGGCAAATGGCACCTCACACCCGAGACTGAGTCGAACATGGCGAGTTCCAAGCGCACATGGCCAACCAGCCGGGGCTTCGAGCGCTACTACGGCTTCCTTGGTGGCGAGACCAATCAATGGTATCCGGATCTTGCATTCGATAACCACTTCGCCGACCAGCCATATAAGCCGGAGGAGGGCTATCATCTCTCCAAGGACCTGGTTGACAAGACAATCCAGTTCATCCAGGACTCCAATCAGATCGCGCCGGAAAAGCCGTGGCTCGCATACCTTGCGTTCGGAGCCAACCATGCCCCACATCACGTGCCCAAAGAGTGGGCTGATCGGTATAAGGGTAAGTTCGACATGGGTTACGAGAAGTATCGGGAGATGGTCCTCGAAAACATGAAAAAGATGGGGACCATACCGCAGGAGACTGAACTTTCTCAGATCAACCCATGGCCCTGGCCCGAGGTTATCAGCGAGGCCGACCAGGTGCTTCCATGGGACTCGCTGACCGACGACCAGAAGAAGCTCTTCACGCGAATGGCGGAGGTCTACGCTGGCTTTTCCAGCTACACTGATCACGAGCTTGGCCGCCTGCTCGATTATCTCGAGGCATCCGGCCAACTGGAGAATACCCTGATTATAGCCGTCTCAGACAACGGAGCCAGCGGTGAGGGGACACCAAACGGCTCTGTGAATGAGAACAAGTTCTTCAATGGCTGGCCCGACGACCTCAAAGAAAACCTGGCCAAAATCGACGAACTCGGTGGCGAAGATACCTACAACCATTACCCAACTGGCTGGGCTTGGGCATTCAACGCGCCCTATAAGATGTTCAAACGCTACACGTTGGAGGGAGGCATTGCTGACCCGTGCATCATAGCTTGGCCCAAAGCCATGAAAAGCGCGGCGGGACAGGTCCGCGATCAGTATCACCACGCGATAGACATCGTGCCGACTATCATGGAGTGTGCCAGCGTGGAAGCGCCGGAGTTTATCAAGGGCTACCAGCAGTCGCCGATCCAGGGCGTCAGCATGTGCTACACGTTCGATAGACCGAACGCCGAAAGCACGAGACACACGCAATTCTACTCCATGCTCGGCACCCGTGCGATCTACCACGATGGCTGGAAGGCGGTGGCCAAGCACGGGGCGATATCGGGCAAAGGCCACTTCATGGATGACAAGTGGGAACTTTATCACGTGGAGAGCGATCGTTCAGAGGTTCACGACCTTGCCGAGGAGCACCCGGAAAAGCTCAAGGAAATGATCGCAACATGGTTTGCAGTCGCCGGCAGGAACAACGGGTTCCCGCTGGACGACCGTGCCGCCGTGGAGATCTTTGCCGAGAAACGGCCCGAGCTCTCTGCGCCGCGCAACAGCTATATCTACCACCCAAACACGAGTCCGGTCCCCGAAGGCGTCGCTCCCAACATCCGAAATCGCTCATACTCGATCCTGGCAAACGTAGAAATCGATACCTCCGAAGCTGAGGGAGTGCTCTTCTCTATGGGCAGTCGGTTTGGTGGACACACATTGTTTGTGAAGAACCACAAGTTGCATTACATCTACAACTTCCTTGGCATCCAGGAACAGCATATCGTCTCCTCAATCGGCATACCGACCGGCAAACACGTCCTTGGGGCCGAGTTTCACAAGGAGAAAGAAGATCCGAAAGGAGTTGCCAATGGCGTTCTGCGGCTGTACATCGATGATGATGTCGTGGCCGAGGGAAGTATGCGCACTCAACCGGGTAAGTTCGGCCTGGCCAGCGGGCTTCTCATCGGACGCAGCACAGCCGATCCCGTGAGCCGGGAGTTCAGCGCGCCATTCGAGTTCAGAAAAGGCACGATCAAGCGCGTGTCTGTCAACCTTACTGGAGAGCATTATGTGGATGAGGAGACTGAAGCCAGAGCTATGCTTGCTCGTGAATAACCTTTCGACAATGCGCCGGGCATTATGTGCCGCCCGGCGCAGTTCCTCAAAATAGAAGGTGAGAGCAATGACCAAAGATCACAGCAGGGATGCGGGCCGCATTGGGATTCTGTTAACAGTTGTGCTAGTTATATTGACGTCGGCCCGGTTGCAGGTGTGCGCCAGCGAGGCGGGCACCAGCAACTACCTTCCAGGGTTCCAAGATACACTGGCGGGTGTTCTGCCGCCTCCAGGCACATACTTGAAGCAGTATTTCTTATACTACCAAGGAACCGTGTCGCGCACGGTCGCGGAGGGGCGAATCCAGGCAGATGCGAAGCTCAGGACACCGGCCAGTCTGTCGGTGTTCAGCCACGTAACAAAGAGCAAAGTCCTTGGCTCAAACTATGCATTCGGACTGCTCATACCGGTGCTAAAGGCCCGGCTCTCGGGCACAATCGAATCTCCCGGCCCAGTCAGGAGCTTTGACAAGAGCATGACCGGCCTTGGCGATATCGTCATATCACCAATAGTGCTCGGCTGGCACAACGGCCGATCACACACTCTTGCCCAGTTCGCAGTGTATGTGCCGACTGGAAACTACAACGTTCAGAGGTTCGTCAACAGTGGTTTGAACCGCTGGGCTATCGAGTTCGATTACTGGTATACGTTCCTTGACCCAAAGACTGGTGTTGAGGTTGATCTGGCGCCGGGCTACACGATCCCATTTGTCAACTCCGATACCGACTACACGAGCGGCCAGGAGTTTCACCTGGACTTTGCCGCTCTAAAGCGATTCCCAAACAAGCTCGCAGCCGGGCTGACCGGATACGCGTGGCAGCAGGTGACGTCTGATAGCGGTTCCGGCGCTAGGCTGGGCCCCATTAAAGGCAGGGTGTTTGGTCTCGGACCACTGGTCACCTACGATGCACTTGTTGGAGACGCGATTATAACGCTGACCGCCAAGTACATCACAGAATTCGGCACAAAGTACAGATTCCAGGGCAACTCAGGCTGGCTTGAGCTGGCAGTTGCCCTGTGATCAGTTGAGGCAGGTAGAAGCTTTCATGGATCTAAGCAAGGCCTTTCTTTTCTTCTTCATAACTCTTGGGCCGATCAAGCTGATCGCTCCATTCGCGAACCTGACCGCTAGTGCTGATCCATCCTTGTGCCGGGCAATAGCATGGCGAACATTCTGGTTGTCGCTGCTGATAGTGGTCGTATTGGCACTCGTCGCGAACCGCCAGATGACCACATGGGATATATCACAAGACGCAGTCGCTATTACCGGCGGGCTCGTGCTACTCTTGTGGGGACTGGACAACATCCGTGGACTGCGGCATCCCGTAAAGCCGCCGGAGCCGCCTCCAGACCCCACATTGAGCTTGGCGACGTTTCCACTCACGCTGCCGGACACCGTCACTCCCGCAGGAATAGCGGCGATTATCTACTTTGCGGTCTCAGCGCCGGACTGGCCGGGCGTCTTTCTTCTAATCCTGCTTCTGGGCGCCATAATGGCACTCAACCTGCTCGCAATGTTTACCGCCAAGAAGATCATGACCATTGCCGGAGGCGCGGTGACTCTAGCCGTTGTTGGAAGTGTGCTCTTTCTGTTCCAGGCAGCGCTTGCAGTCGAGGTGCTGATTCGGGTATTTACAAGAATGGGAGTGTTTAAGGTCTGATGTCCCATTACACTGGAAACGCATTTCATGTGATGGCTAAACCCACCGGGGCGGTCTGCAACCTCCGGTGCAACTACTGCTTCTTCCTCAAGAAGGAGCATCTGTATCCGGGCAGCTCGTTTCGCATGACCGATGAGATAATGGAGAACTATATCCGCCAGACCATAGAAGCCCACCACACACCCAGCGTGACAATAGCCTGGCAGGGCGGCGAGCCCACGCTGATGGGTCTGGACTTCTTCAGGCGCTCCATAGAGATAGAAAGAAAATACCATCGGCCCGGAATGACCATCGAGAATACCATACAGACAAATGGGGTGTTGATAGATGAAGACTGGTGCCGCTTTCTTCATGACAACCATTTCCTGGTAGGCCTCAGCCTCGATGGGCCCAAGGACATGCACGACGCATATCGCCGGGACCGTGCGGGCAACTCTGTATACAACCGTGTGATACGTGCGGTGAAGCTAATGCAGGCTCACGATGTGCAGTTCAACATCCTATGCACGGTAAATGCGATAAACAGCAAGCATCCACTGAGGCTGTACCGATTCTTCAGAGATAAGCTGCAAACATCCTATCTGCAGTTCATCCCCATCGTCGAGCGAGTCGACTCCAGTCTTCAGGAAGGAGGTCGGGTTACGGACACGTCAGTTGGCCCTGAACAGTACGGCCGGTTCCTGATCGAGATATTCGACGAATGGGTGCGCAGGGATGTGGGCAGAGTGTTCGTCCAGTTTTTCGACGGTGTGCTTGCATCCTGGCTCCACGGTCGCTCCACTCTTTGCGTGCTGGGGCCTACATGTGGCGAGAGCGTCGTGCTGGAGCACAACGGCGACGTGTACTCGTGCGACCATTTCGTCGAGCCGGAGCACTTACTTGGCAACATCACCCAGATGCCTATCGACCAACTGGTCAATAGCGAAAGACAGAGGTGCTTCGGCTCGGCCAAGTTCGATGCTCTGCCTGGATACTGTCACGAGTGCAAGTACTTGTTCACCTGTCACGGCGAGTGCCCGAAGAACCGCTTCCTCCACACGCCGGACGGCGAGGTCGGTCTTAACTACCTCTGCGCAGGTCTGAGGGCGTTTTTCGAGCACTCGGAGAGGCCGATGCGCATAATGGCGGACCTATTGCGACGAGGGCACTATGCCGACGAAGTGATGCGCATCCTTGCCATCGAGGAAGGAGTTGCCATAAAATGAGCAAGGCGACAATTCGACCCAGTTGTAAATTGGAGGGAAATCCATGCTTGCGCACCATGACTTAGTTCGTGGAGCGATAATTCGAATCGTGTGCCTGTCATTACTTGTCGCTCTCTGCTCTGGACGAGTTTTGGCGTCCGATGCTGCCACATCATCGGAGCCGCCGGCAACAACTGACACGCCGCCCATGGCGCCTCAGAGAATCGCGAACGAGAGCATCTACCTTGAGGCTACCGATCCGCTGGCCCCGTTCAGGCAGATCCAGTCAGATCATACTCAAACCTCTCACGCTGGCAGACCGACAACACAACCAATGACTACGAGTTTAGATCGGTCTACCCGTTCTAAGCCTGGAATCGGCCCAACATCTTGCGCATCATCTTGCCTTTCTCGCGCGAGCCCGAGGGTTCCGCGCTCAAGGATGTCGAGGTCCTCGACGTTGCTCTGTACAAGCAAACCTGGGGGCTGGTGGGGGTGGGATTGCTGCTGGACAGGTAGGGTCTGCAGTTCCTTGCCAACGTTTCTCACGAAGTGCGTCGTTACCACATCCTCTGAGGAACAGCGCCAGAATGAGATGCTCCTACGGCAATATGTGGGGTATTATATGGGTACAATTAGCCTAACACCTGGAAAAGGTGCTATCTCAGATGTGGTATCGGATGAAAATGTGCCACAGGGTGAAGTGGAACTTCAGGCACAGGTGATCTGCGAGAGCCAGAATCCCGGCGGTCCGGCGACAGTTAGACTGTACATCGACGGCAAGCAGGTCGCGGTAGGTAGGCTTGATAAGCAGGTGCCCCAGCGTTTTGGAGTAGAATCGCTTGATGTGGGAATGGACGCACTGTCTGAGCTGAACAAGGCCTTTGAGCACAAGCTCCCGCTCAATTCACCGGCGAGATCCGCACCGTTATCTTCGATTTTGACGGTCGTGCAGCAGAGCCCACACCGAAGGAGAGACTCAGACTGCAGATCGGTATAGACTAGGCGCAAAACCAGCTCGCAGCTGCCATAAGGAGACACACACTATGAGTGATGCGCAAGAGCCTGAGGGGCGCAACGTTAACCAGCTTGCTCAAGATCGAACCGATCTAGCGTTGCGGCGCACCATCTTTGCATCTGAAAGGACGTTGATGGCTTGGGTGCGGACATCGATCTCTCTGATCGGGTTTGGTTTCACCATATTCAAGTTTTTCGACTACTTGCGCCAAGCCGAGGGCTTCCACAACACTATCAGGGCACAGGCCCCCCGGCATCTCGGGCTGGCGCTTATCGCTCTCGGCACGATCGCACTAGTGCTGGCCGTCGGCCAGCACTGGCATTTTCTCAAGAAGATCGGGGCTGCCGAGCGAATCTACATATGGTCTCTGACTGTTATAACGGCTCTGCTACTGGCGCTCATAGGCGTGTTCGCCTTCATCAATGTGCTCTTGAGGACAGGGCCCTTCTGACACAGTAGGCATACTCGACTCCGTAGACGACTGTGTGGTAGTAAAACCTGAAACTGTAATCCGATGGCATAATGCAGGCTTCCGATTGTTCTGGCGACATAAATCACAGCGCAACAATGGACGTCCTGTTGTTTCAACTGAAATGCGGCGACTGATCAGAAAGATAAATACTGAAAATCCACTCTGGAGCCCTGAGTGAATTTATGATCAGTTGGCAGAACTTGGATACACACCACCCTCTCCAAACACAATACCAAAGTATCTGCCTAAATCGACACGCGACACGAACAAGTCAGCCCAAATATGGAAGACTCTTCTTGCAAATCACATGCATTCCACATGGTCGATGGACTTTGCCGTTGTTAAAACACTCACCTTTCGAATGCTTTATGTTTTTATTATCGTGAGTCACGAACGTCGGGAGATCGCGTCGATTTCGGAATCACACAGCATCCGACGATGTTGTGGATCATCCAGCAGCTTCGCGAGGCGACTGCGTTTGGCATTCAGCCCAAATACATCATCCGTGATAACGACAGTATTTATGGCGACGGCGTGCCCACATTCCTTAAGAGTCACCATATCGAAGAAGTTCGGACGGCCTACTACAGCCCGTGGCAAAATCCATATTGCGAGCGAGTAATCGGTATTTTACGCAGGGAATTGCTCGACTACATCATCCCACTAAACGAGCGCCACCTCCATCGGCTGCTCAAGGAATACATTTACAAATATTACAATCCAGTGCGAACTCACAGCAGCCTGGGTCTACGAACACGGAAACGCACATCACGCCAGGATTCGCTCCTACGGTGTCATTTGACATCGCTACAAAATACACGTTACCGCTCACAGTCGCACCGTTCTGCAGCCGTGTAATGCTTACACTCGGTGCATCCTCCGTGGCAAATTCGGTGAAGCATTGCGATGTGGCACCGCATGCGGTTGCCGAAACCGTTGCGGTACCATTGCTGGTGGGTGCCCGTAGCACCAATCTCTAGCCTCCCAAATCGCATTCGTCATAGTATCTGCACTTGGCACCGTGCCCAGATATATACGCCATAGACAGCGCAAGCGATATGCCGCATGGCGAAATCTGCTATTGCTTCTTTGGTTTAATGCCCTTGTGCTTCAAGATGTCATGCACAACCTTCCCGAGATCAGCAGATCGCAAGGAATCTGACACGAATGGATCATCGGGAACGAAGCGCCCCTCTATCCTTATCGCTTGATTATAAGGATGCCCCTTCAATATTACGACTATCAGATCAGCAGCATCGTCACCACCGGGTTCTGCGTCAACTACCGTCATCCTGTTTAAGCTACTAAGCAATTTGTCAATATACTGATTTCACAAGCATCTGCAGCTCTTCGTAAATAGATCGAGGAGTCTTATAATAGTCAGTATCACTTATGGGATGACCGGGTAGTCCGTATCGTGTAATGCCAAGCTTCTCCCATTCTCGTCGCCTCAAGTTGCCAAGGACATAGTGGTCTTCATCGGTGGTTCGCACAAGCACCACCGGTGGTTTGTAGTTGCCGTAGTCCATGACGGCCAGCCAGTCAATCTTGACTTGCGCATAATTCAGCCCCTGATGCCAGGGCGCGGGCGTCTCACTCGCATTGGTATCTTTGGCCTTAAGCAAAACCTCTATTGTAATTGGTGAACACAGCTTTATCGCCGTACAGCCGAACTTAGCGCGGCCATTCGCCACGTCGTTCGAATCGACAAGTTCGGCCGGTTCTACTCTAAGCTCCAGATACTCAAGTGCCTCCTTGAGTTTTACAACAATAGCGTCACGCTTAGGAGATGATGTGAACAGGGTAATAGAGTCCTTATTAGGTAGGCTGACCTCAACCGACTTCACCTGAAAAGTTCCAATGCTCGCACCCAACGAGGCAGTATTTGCGTCTCGCTGCACATCGTGCATAAATGCCTCAAACTTTGGTGCAATGAAAAGATCACTGAGGCTGCTCTTCATAACGAACGCCTGTTTTTTACCTTGGGAATCCGGATTCTCATATCCGTAGCCTGTCCACAACGTCTTCCCGTTTTGCAAGGTGAGAATCACCTTGCCCCACATAGCCGGTGGAAACGGCAAGTCTACCGGGGCTGTCATCTGCAAAACCTCATACAACTGGTCGACCAATGCTTTGTTCTCTTGGCGTGTAATCTTGTACGCTCCGAGAGGGTCAATAGTAACCACGGCCGACACAATATCCGACGCCGCATTAATGCCTGCAGTAGTCAATATTGTGTTCGTCGAACTGGTATTTTTGTCATTGCACACATCGCCGTTTGCTTTACCAATATCTGCGCAAGCAAAAATGATAACCACAGCGATTGCAGAAACAATGAGAGATCGCATTATGCTGTTCCTCCATATGTTAGAATAGCGCAACATTCGGCCTGCCCCAAAATCGCCAGTTGTAGAACGGCGCTATCCTGGTCTGCTCCACGGGTCCCCATGAAGTGGGCACAGACACCTGCACATCTTGATATCTCGTATACCCATGACTACTATACACTGTGTCAACAACTTGCTGGAATGTGCGTTTGTCAGCAAGAAAACTCCACGTAGCTCGTATAATACCAGCACGGTCGATGCCATTTTCGTCAGCCCCTCCACAATACTCGGCCCTGGCTGACCAACCCAAACCATAACCCAGCACATCATCCCAGCCCAGTTGAATCTTCACGTCGCCACTGACTGTATCACCGTTAGTTGGCTCTGCGATCCTTATACTTGGTGCATCATCGCTGGCAAACTCCACATAGTCGTATCCTGTAACATCTCCGCAGCTAATGGATATTGTAGCTGTATCAGCAGTAGTAGCCGATCGCACAGTTGCCGTCGCCTCGCCCACGGCATTCGTCACGGAATCCGAACTCACAATAGCCCCAAGATCGATAGTCCAAGTTACGCTCTGCCCAGATAGCCGTCGTCTTTCTTTGTCAAAAACAACAGCAGTAACGGTAGTAGTGCTCACTCCGTCCGGCAAAATCCGCGATAACGCAGAGGAGACATACATGTCTTTGTCTATCGAGGTAAGCGTAAAGTCAGTATCCGTATACGGGGAGAAAGTATATACGCCGTATCGGAACCGCCAAATGCGGCATAAGTCCAGAGCAGAAACGCCATCAGGTCGGCCTTGGTGACCATGTGTTCCGGTTTGAAGATAGGCTTCGCCGTATAGACGACTTTGTTCCCGAAGATTGTCTCTTCAACCCTGCTGTTTGTTATCTCAAAATCGACTCCGGGCGGCAGCAGAATCTCACACTCACCAAGAATGCCTTTCTTCCTGTTTTTTACCGCCAGCTTGCTGCGCCAGAAAGCACCGGCATATAGGGCATGAATCCCTTCAGGCAGATCTATTTCAATAATGCCACCAGTCTTTGTGGAAAACTGGTTCCCCACAAGAGCCGAAATAGATGTAGAGAGGAACCCAGGGTTTTCGAGCTTCTTTCCGACGAACTCCTTTGCCTTCTCAGAGTCGTTGGGCAGGCGCTTGTCACCTCTATACACCCGTATCGGTCTGGACAATTCTGAGCGATCCAAAATGGCCTTGATTCTATCCACATGCTGCTGAATCCTGGGGTCGTTTAGCGTGCCGCGCGATTGACTGACGATCTGATCACACATCTGCCGTATGTATGCGCGCAGGCTCCAGTGCTCTGACGGGCTGAGTGACTCTATAATCTTGCCGTCTTGCTCCCAGAACTCATCGTGGAGCTTGAATTCCAACTCCGTGGGCTTTTCGACTTTATACGCATCCGGGTTTGGTGGAATCGATGAGATGGACGCCGGGTCTTCAGTCGGCTCCGGGTCGAACACATCCAGCGGCCAGGCTGGCAACAGAACACAACGGCACTGAGGATGCGAAGGAATGTTTGGCAGGCGATCTATATCGAACTGCTTACCGTCAAGCTCACCGCAGACCGGGCACATTCGCTCATCGTCCATAGTCATCCATTCGAGCTTTTGAACTCCGACCTGCTTATGAAACTTTATACGGCCTTGATTATGTGCCCGCAGCACTTCAGTGCGAGCGATCATCTCCATTCTATATTGGGCCTTAGTGAACACTTTGGACCCAGCGTTGCGGAACGAATCCTTGTTCTCGATGACCGTACCCATATCGCGCACAATATCACGAACACTTTTGCCGCTCGTGATGCCAGACAGGATCGTGCGCTTAATGCCACTTTCAAGCTCACGGCCTATATCACCGACAAGCACCAGGTTGTAGTTAGCCAGGAAATCAAGAGCATCAGTGTCGATGAGGGTGAAGACGGATGTAGTGAGCTTGTCGATGCCGTCAGGCTTCAGATCTTTGTAAAACGGCATCTGCGCCGCCGCGAATTCTTCGATCCCCTGATAGATGCCCTTACGGAACGCCGCCTTATTGGATTGCTTGAACACAAGGCTCTGTTCTTTGTGCAGAGTGGTCATCGCCTCTTGAATCTGGGCGTTAAGTTTTTCGAGGCCATTAACCGCCGCCAGCTTATTATCAGGCAGCGCGTCCATGCCTTTATAGTTCAGCAATGCCTTCTGCACCTGATCCTGCGCGGACTTCAGCGACTGCGTGAGTTGGTAGGCCACCTGCTCGGTATACATATCGCGGGCCATGAGACTCTTGCCAGTGGCCTCACGTATTGCATTCGCCTGATCCTTGCTATCGATAACAGCGCAAGAAGTGTTCACCTGGCCACGGCTTTCTTAAGCCGAATGAGTCTGCACGCAGGGCTGTCGAATGTGACCTCAGCCTGAGTCACGCCGCACCAATTGTGTTCGTCATCGAAGTAGCCACAGGAGTCACAGACATCATCGCTATGATCTGCATTACTGAATAATCCGCCCCAGTCCGCCTCAGTCTTTGAGACCGGGGTGTTCTTAGCGGGATCGAGGCCGAGCAGTTGTTGGGCAGTCTCAATGCCCATAATCCCGGCCACAACCATATCCACAATCGGTTTGACCTGCTTTTCATCGAGGAGATCGACGGATTTGCTCTCGTTCTGCCGGTTCGCAGTCTCGATGTCAGGGTCAAGCTCCATCTTAAGCTGCAGAGACGACCGGCTGATGAGCTTCCGATCATAAAGCTCGATGAGGAGTTTCTTAAAATCTATGGCGTCGGTTGGATCGAGATCGTTGAAGATAAACTGCAGGCTCTTGCCCGCATGCCCCGATATCTCCAACCAGTCGTTGAAAATCCAGTCGAGGATGGTTCTGGCCGCATGTTTAATCTCTCGGATCATGATGAGCATCTTCTGCATGCTCACCGACGCTGTCGCGAAGTTTGGCCCATCGCCTGTAACCAGTGACCGTGACAGACCCAGTGCGACAACGATGTCTTCCTTGACCTCTGTCACTTTATCCTCGACATTGAGAACCTGTCCCTCGGTACCGTAGGTCTCAACAGTTACGTAAAACGGCACCACCATGCCACTTTTCATATCCATTTTGTTCATCATGTCGCAAACCTGCTCAAGCATCTTCTGATCAGGCGCGATCATGCGCTGGCCGAACTCGCCGCCGACTTTGATAAAGCGCAAGGGTGTTGTCCACCGTTTCGCAATGGCCTGTTCAGCCCGGCGATAGTCACGCAGCAGTTCGATGGATTCAAACGCCGGAAGCACAAGCGAATTGCCCCTCGGTGAAAACGACGGAGCGTCCCACTTCAGATGCAGAGTCTGCTCTATTGGCAGCTGCAAACCGTCGCCAGCAGCCGGACTGTCTTCAGGGAATTGCTGGATTTCGATGAGCTGGCCCTGGGCGTATTTGACCTTGATCGAGATGGGGTTTACACAGGTGACCTCTTCGATGTCCTTGCCGTCTTTCGTGTATCGTTTGAACCCAACGGCATCGCCCTCGACGAGAAGCTGGAGGATCATATCTTTCACGAACTCGGATATCTCAAGCCGGTCGGCGAGATCGTTGGCTTCCAGCTTAACTGCATCGTCGTCGCTGGTAATCCTGACTTCGTCGCCGACAGCGAACGTCCGCCACGAATTCACACAGTTCTTAATCAGCGGCTCCTCGATGTAATACTCCCAGGCCTTCTTTGCCCGATCTTCCCAGCTCCGTGGGATCACATATTCCGGAGGATGTATCCTGCCGAAGACTATGGATCGAGAAGAGCCGCACTCGCATTGGGAGTGATGATTTCACCAGATGTTGTGTTTTCAAGTGTGTGCATAGCTGTATCTTGTGAATTTGTTTCCAATATGAGCCTCCATAAATGGCGTTTGCTCGCGCCACGTTGCCCAATGCTGCGCAAGTGGCAGCAAAGTCGGTCATCTGTTGACAAAAAGCATCTCGTAGAGTAATCTCTAGAGTCCAGTAAACACTTGTACTAGAATGCAAATGCGCCAGGAGATACCCATGGACTACTTTCTAGAAAAAGTGACTGCGTTTGTCACTCGTGATACCGAGCACGGACCTCAACTCCTGCTATTTGAGCATCCTGTTGCAGGGATTCAACTGCCAGCAGGTACTGTTGAAGAAGGCGAGCTGCACCTCAACGCCGTTCTTCGTGAAGCCACTGAAGAGACAGGGCTTCATGGCTTCAGCATCGGACAATATATTGGGTCAATAGATACCTGTCTGCCTAAGGATCTCCGATTTATTCTCCGGACAACAAAGGTCTATGCAAGGCCAGACTGCCAGAGTTTCGACTGGGCAGAGTTCAGACGGGGCATCTCTGTTTCTTGCCATCGAACAAAAGATGGCTATAGCCACGTCACCTATGAAGAAGGAGACCAATACCCGAATCCTAACTACATCACTTACAGTATCACAGGATGGGTGCCCTCTGGCATTCTTGCTAAGTGTGAGCGCAGGTACCTCTATCACCTGACGTATAACGGCGATTGCTCGGAGCAATGGTCTCTTCACTGCGATAATCACCTCTTCCATCTTTTCTGGGCACCGCTTGAGGATCTGCCCTGTATCATCAAATGCCAGCAAGAATGGCTGGACTATGCAACCAAGACTTTAGGTTATCGGTTCGGTTAGAAATCAGGTGAACAGGCATTTGCTCACGCCGTGTTGCCTAACGCCGCGTAAGTTTGACCATGCCAGATAGTCCCAGTAGTGTCGGCGAAAACTGTCTAATCCGCAAAATGACAGTTGCTGCCAGACCATTAAGTGGTATAATACAAATAGACAAATTCGCAATTTGCGAATATCGGAGTTTAGCATGCTACTAAAACTCAGAAAGAACGCTCAACTCACGCTTCCGGCGCATGTCCGAAAGTCTGTGCATCTCGAAGACGGCGATGTTCTGGACTGTGAAGTTCACGATGGTCAGATCGTGCTCACGCCCAAAAAGATCATCGACAAGCGCGATGCCTGGTTCTGGACGTCCGAGTGGCAGCAGGCCGAAGCTCAGGCGCAAAAAGACATGCAAGAAGGCAACGTCCAAGAATTCGACTCTGTTGACGATCTGCTCGGACATCTTAAGGAAGCATAGTCCATGCGATTTGTCATAACACAGAGATTCGCGGACGCATACCGCACCCTGCCGGTAACGCTTCAGAAAAAAGCCGACAAGGCACTGAGGTTGCTCGCCGAAAATCCCGCTCACCCGTCCCTGCATCTGAAAAAGATTCAGGGTGTTCACGGAATCTGGGAAGCAAGAATCGACCGGGCCTGCAGAATGACTCTTGAGGTTCGTTCGGATCACTATCTCCTCCGCAACATCGGCAAACACGATGAGACTCTTGGCAATCCATAGGTGCCTCATGTCAGTTTAAAACTCAAAAATCGGGTCGGTCAGAACCGGCATCACGAAGACGATCTCTTCCCTGACCTGATCCAGTGCCACCTGCTCGTGAGCCAGCACGGCGCAGCGCACAGCGTCCACTATATGATCGTTGCCTTTGGAGTAGACGATTTTGCCGTTTGCAAGCGTGTAGGTTTGAGTCGTAAACTGGTCTTCTATTTCCGAATCGCTTGCCGGAAACATCAGCTGCTTCTTCTGCAGCGCGCCATTTATAAGAGTGGTCATGTGTTCCTTGGTCCGCTTGCGGAACTCGCGGCCATCATCCGTGGTGAGAGTCGTCACACCTCCGAAGTTGTAGCCTGCGAGCCTGCCCTCGAATTGCTGATATTTGTATTTGTCCAGCGTGAGAAGCTCCTGCACCACAGCCAGGCCGTTGCCGCCATTGTCCACGCCGATGCCAGCGGGAGCAAAGTATCGATCAAGCAGGGATATAGTCTGAGCGATGTGCGGATACGAGACGTGTTCCATGTGCAGCCGCAATACCAGGACCATCACCGACCTGCTGTCATCCTCAAAAACTGTGTACGAGCTCAAAATGCCACAGTTCTGGCAGTTATTTCAGTTATATATCATCATAGATCGGTGATAGCATAATGCTATGTTAAGATGGTTGGAATATGCATCATTATTTCTGCGAAACTG
>JAJFUS010000001.1 GCA_021372295.1 bacterium
AATTATTATCAACGCATTCTCATGCGATGAATACTTACGTCGAGATGATCTGTTGATTCATCACTTATATACAACACTTGCTCTCACAAGCTGAAACTCATAACCTTATCACGCTTGCACTATTTAGTTTTCAAGGAACACATTCAAACGCCCAGGGCGATTTCCCCCGGGCGAGGTATATATAATACCACACTGAATAACCCTTGTCAACAAGTTTTTTACAAACCCATTTTTCGGGCATTCAAAAACCTGGAGAGCATTCCCTCCAGGCGAGGTCTATATATTACCACGCTACTTGGCTCTTGTCAACAACTTTTTGCAGGTTTGTTTCAATAATCTTGCAGAGTTGTTTCAGAGCGTGCCGCTGGGCACGAGAGATATTCTACCCTAATTCTTATACCCAAGTCAAGGGGTTTGATGCACATTTTGAGATCATATTTTTAACGAGCTCATCTGGACATAAACTCAGAAAGATTGGCCGACACTGAAGTACGTTCTGAAAGCGTCGCCATACGCAAAATCCAACCGCATCAACCCGACTGACGAATAATAACGTAGCCCGATGCCGGCTCCGGCGCGCGGCGAGAACTTCTTGGTCTGTTCAAAGCCGGTACTGACCCCATAGACATACTGAAAATCGCTTGCCCAGGCATCGCCGATGTCAGCGAATGCCACACCGGATATCTCCTTGGTGAACGGATATCGAATTTCGGCACTTGCAAGCATCGCATATTTGCCCCAGAAACGCCCCTCCAGGTAGCCTCTCAGAGGCAGATCGCCTACTCCACCCACGAAATACTGCTCGTAGTACGGCAGACTTCCAGCGGAAACGGCGAGCAGCGTTCTCATGGCAAGCACCGGCGCAACTTCGTCTTGCACCACACCTTGTTGCACCGCCTGCTTGCGCATCGGCAGGTACCATCTGCGGTCGGCCCAGAGCTTCCCGACACCGCTGCCTCCGCCTGAGTCCTGATTTGAGTATCCTGCCTCTACCTGGCCAATCGTATAAACGCCGGATGTGGGACGTATGATCGAGTTGCGAAGATCGTGCTCGCCGCGCAGGCTTGCAAGCATAATAGTTCCGCTCTGCACGGTGGTATTGGTCAGGTCACCCGACGGCAGATTGTTCACTTCCACGTTTTCGTATCTGAGACCGGCAGTCATCTGAAGCGACGGATCGACCATGCGGCTTACCGCTGAGACCAGCCCGCTGTGACGTTCGAAATAACGGCCTGAGGCTCCGGTGAGGCTCTCCGAAAACCTGTAGCGGGGGATGCTGAATATACTCGCTTTAAGGGAGGTGTTTTCCGGCGCAATCCAGGGATTATAGTATTCGATGCGACCGCCGCCCTGCGATTCCACGCTGCCGATCATGCCTGAGACCAATAGTCTTTGCGCATATCCGCCGAGGTTGTCGAAAGTCAGGTCGAGCGTGCCGACAAGGCTGTCCTGAGGGCTGTAGCTGCCACCCATTTCAGCGTAGTTGAACTGCTGCCGCTCATTGAACTTCCACACGACGACTGCTTCTCCGACCTGCTGGGTCGGCTCCATCGACGATGATATGTTCTCAAAAACACCTAACTGCTGAAGCTGTATGTAGTCGCGGGTGAGCGCATCGCGGCTGAATATATCGCCCTGCTTAATACTCAGCACTCGTCTGACGGCGGCATCGCGTACTTTGCTGAGTCCATCGAACCTGACACCCGCGACCCGAAGCTCGGTAATGTGAAACGTGAGAGTCCCGACCTGACCCGCATTGGGCAGTTCGATAGCGGTTACGGCGGCAATATACCCGCGCTCCTGGTAGGCAAACTGGATGCCTTCTATGGCTTCATCAAGGACTTCTTCGTTGATTAACTGGCCCGACCTCAGACCCGAAGATTTCAGCAGTTCGGCAGACGTCATAATGGTGTTTCCGGTGAACTTGATGGATCGCGCAAGAGGAGGAATGTCTATTTTGATGTCGCCCGGAAACAGGAAACATGGAGGCGCTCCCTCCGAAATGCCCGGCGCTGGAATGGCAGGCGCTTCCTGCGCCGCGCATGGTGACGCGAAAATCGCCGCGCAGCATATAATCGACAAGAAAGCCGCTCGCAGTACGTTCATGTTGTTCCCCTCTATATACGTCATATCACCGCTGAATTACAGTAACAAAAGCAGAATGCTTCACTTATAATACATAAAGTAGGTCTGCTTGCCAATTGCCGCCAAACAAGTTCAGTTCTGCGGGAACTAATTGCGGCTCGGCGGGAGCCTCGCTCTCCCCGCGCTCATTACAGGAGGTCGGGCCCCGTGCCGAGCTAATATTCAGCCAAAATCCCAGGGAACCGAACGTTGACGCCGCGTACTGTGGCGATGATTCTCTGCTGATGATATAATATCTCAAAACAGCTGGCATCTGTGCGATTTGCACTCAACTAATAATCAGTGACGGTTTTTTCTGACGATAATGGCTTCAAAGCTCATCGCTATCTGCTGTCTTTAAGGAGAATTTATTGCAGGCTATACTCCACGCGATTACACATTGGACTACAACCAATATCGAAGCGCTAGGTTATTATGGCATTCTCATAATGATGGGGATCGAAAGCGCGTGTATTCCTCTTCCCAGCGAAATAATCATGCCCTTCGGCGGCTATTTGGTATATAAAAATCCCGATCAGTTCGGCATATTGGGAATGGGGATCGCAGGCGCGCTGGGATGCGTCTGGGGTTCAGCTCTGGCTTATTGGGTTGGTAAGTATGGCGGCAGGCCGTTTGTCGAAAAGTATGGACGATATGTGTTGATTCGACACAAAGACCTGGACAAAGCCGACGCATGGTTCAACAAATACGGCGACGCGGCGATCTTTTTCAGCCGCCTGATGCCGGTGGTGAGGACGTTCATCTCGTTTCCCGCGGGAATATCGCGCATGCGTTTCTGGCGGTTTATCGTCTATACGTTTTTGGGTTCGCTGCCGTGGTGCATCGCCCTGGCATGGGTGGGCAAGGCTCTCGGGCCGCAATGGGACACCAAGCTCAAGCCATACTTTCACAAGGCCGATGTCGCGATTTTGGCGGTGATATTAGTCTTGGCCGCGCTGTATGTATACCATCACGTCAAGAGCGACAAGCAGTATCGAGAAAAGGTCGAAGCAGGCAAGTAATACTAGGCCGAAAATATCACGCATGCACCCCAAAATACCTTCCGGCTGTGGTAGAATAATGGCTGATTGCCAGTACCGTCAGAACAAGGATATTCTATGGGCGCGCCTCGATTCGTTCATCTTCATACTCACACCGAATACAGCATACTCGACGGCGCAAGTCGCATAAAAGACCTCGTCAAGACAGCCGTCGAGTATGAAATGCCCTCCATGGCGATTACGGATCACGGCGTCATGTACGGCAATCTCATGTTCTACAGCGAGGCAAAATCAGCAGGCATCAAGCCGATTCTGGGCTGTGAGGTATACGTCGCCCCACGGCATCGCACTCAAAGAGATCCTCGCTTGGACAAAGAACAGCATCACCTGGTGCTCCTCGCCAAAAGTGAAAAGGGCTATAAGAATCTCATCAAGCTGGTAAGTACCGCTTTCTCTGAAGGGTTTTACTACAAGCCCAGGGTCGATAAAGAGCTTCTGGCGCAGTATAGCGACGAACTCATCGCGCTGACGGCATGTCTTGGCGGAGAAATTCCCCATCACATCATGAGAAACGATTTCGAGGCGGTGGATAAGTCCCTGGGCGAGTATATAGACATCTTCGGCAAAGATAATCTATACCTCGAACTGCAGGATCACGGTCTGCCGGAACAGAAACCCGTCAATGAGGCCCTGGTGCAGCTGTCCGAGCGCAACGGCCTGCGGCTGGTAGCCACGAACGATATTCACTACACTCGCGAAAAGGACGCCGAGGCGCATGATGTGCTTCTGTGTGTGCAGACCGGTTCGACCCTCGACGACCCGAACAGGTTCAAATTTGGCTCAAATCAGTTCTATATGAAGAACCAGGAGGAAATGGCCAGGCTCTTCCCGGACATGCCAAACGTTCTGGAAAACACTCTGGAGATAGCAGAGCGCTGCAACGTCGAGTTTGATTTTGGTCGATCCAAATTGCCCGACCCAGGCGTGCCAAAAGACACCACTCCCGACGTGTACATGTATCAGGAGGCGTGGACTGGCCTTAAAAGGCGTCTTGGCAAAGAGCCCGACGAAAACTACAAGCAGCAGTTCGATTACGAGTGCAAGATCATTAATGACTGCGGCTTCCCGCTTTATATGCTGATCGTGCGCGACTTCACCGACTTCGCGCGAAAGCAGGGTATGTATGTAGGCGCGAGAGGTTCGGCGGCGTCATCTCTGGTGGGCTACGGGCTAGGGATTACGGACGTCGATCCGGTGGAATATGGCCTCGCTTTCGAGCGGTTTTTGAACCCCGAACGCGTTGAAATGCCCGATGTCGACCTGGACATTCAGGACGACCGCCGTGAAGAGTTGATCCAATACGTCTGCCAAAAATACGGCCGCGACCGGGTCGGGCAGATCGCTACGTTCGGCAGTATGAAAGCTCGCGCTGCCGTGCGGGACTGTGGCCGCGTGCTGGGAATGGATCTATCCGAGGTCGACAGGATCTGCAAGATGATTCCGAGCATGCCCATCGGAATTACTATCGACCAAGCGATGGAATCCAACTCCGACCTAAAAGCCGCCTATGACGGCAGCCGTCAGATCAAAAAGCTCATAGACACGGCCAAAGGGCTTGAGGGGATCAACCGCAACGTCGGCGTGCACGCTGCTGGTGTGCTTATCTCGGACGATCCTCTTACAAACCACGTCCCCGTCCAACAGGGCGGCAAGGGCGAGTTTGTCGCGCAGATGGCAAAGAAGGACATCGCGAAGGTCGGCTTGCTCAAAATGGACTTTCTGGGTCTTGCGAACCTCACGATCCTCGCCAACTCGATCAAGAACGTTAAGATGAGCCGTGGCGAGGACATCGATATTATGGACATCCCCCTCGATGACGCAAAAACGTATGAAATGCTGGGCAAAGGCGACACAAACGGCGTTTTTCAGCTGGAAAGCGCCGGAATGAGGCGGAACGTTGTCGAACTCAAGCCCAACTCCGTGCGGGAACTTGCGGCTATCGTTGCGCTGTACAGGCCGGGGCCGATGGCGTTTATCCCGAAGTTCGTTCGATCCAAATTCGGCCAGGAACCGATCACATATCTGCATAAGTCTCTCGAACCGATCCTCAAGGAAACCTACGGCGTCATCTGCTACCAGGAGCAGGTTATGGCGATTGCGCGCGCGGTCGGCGGGTTTACGCTCGGTCAGGCCGATGTGCTGCGAAAGGCCATGTCCAAAAAAGACAAGGACACAATGACCAAGCAGCTCGACAAATTCCTGGAAGGCGCCAAGCAGACAGGCGTCCCCGAGAAGACCGCCAGAGCGATATTCGAGCAGGTGCAGCCGTTCGCGGGCTACGCGTTCAACAAAGCGCATGCGGTCTGCTATGCGTTTGTGGCATATCGCACGGCGTATATGAAGGCGAATTACACGGCGGAGTATTACGCGGCGCTGCTGACGGCCAACATGGACGACAAAGACAAGCTGGCAATCTATATTGACGACTGCAAGCGATTCGATCCTCCTATACCGATCCTGCTGCCGGACGTAAACGCGAGCGGGGTCGATTTCCAGGTCGAAGACGGCGCAATCCGCTTCGGGCTGGGAGCGATCAAAGGCTGCAGCAGGGGCGTGATCGAAGGGATGGTCGCCGCCAGAGAGTCCGGCGGAAAATTCAGAGACCTCTTCGACTTCTGCGAGAGAGTGCAATCCGAAGCCGTAATGAACAAGGGCACTGTGGAATGCCTGATTAAGGTGGGAGCGTTTTCGTCGATCCTGCCTAACCGCGCGCAGCTTATGGAAATGATGCCCGACGCGATGAGCGCCGCGGCAACCAAACTGCGCGATCAGAAAAATGGCCAAGCGGGTCTTTTCGGAAACGATATCTGCGAGGCAACCACGGGTTACGATCCCGGTAGGTACGATCACCTCGGCGAATATCCGCTGGAGCAGATTTATGCGATGGAGAAGGACTTGGTCGGGCTGTATCTTTCGGGACATCCGCTGGAGAGCATACGCGCCCTCCTCGAAAGAAGCTCCGACACCAACGCCGCCAATTACAAAGAGTTGGAACACGACCAATCCTGCGCGATAGCGGGAATTGTGTCGGATGTGCGGATAAAAATTACCCGTCGAAACGACAAGATGGCTTTTGCAAAAATAGAAGACCTCTACGGCACGATCAACGTCACGTTCTTCCCGCGCGACTTCAAAAACTGCGAGCAGCAGCTTGTGAAGGATCGGATCGTGGTTGTGAAAGGCAAAGCCAGCCACAGGGAACGGCTCGCTGCGGACGATGAAGACACTGCAGTGGAGGTCGAGATCAGAGGCGAGTCGGTCACTCCGCTGGCAAATGGACACGGCGGGAAATCCAATGGCAAGAATGGCCATCGCGCGGTTCATATCAAGATTAACGGTTCGCCCAATATCCGGCTCGATATACTCAAACACATTCTGGAAGCAAACCCCGGCGAGAGCCCGGTCTTTTTCTGGATGTGTCACTGTGGCACACGTCAGAAGATCGCGACAGCTTATAAAGTGCAGGTCACAACAAGGTTTGTGGGAGAAGTCGAGAGAGTGCTTGGGAACTCGACTGTGAAAGTGGGATAAACATCAGGTGATCGAAGCAGTAATTTTCGACATGGACGGCGTCCTTGTGGACTCCGAAGAATTTGTTTGCCGCGCGGCGATGCGCATGTTCGCGGAAAAAGGGCTTGTGGTTCAGCCAGAGGACTTTCTTCCGTTCGTGGGCGCGGGCGAAGACCGGTATATAGGCGGAGTGGCCGAAAAATACGACTTTCCGCTGGACTTCGAGCGCGGCAAGACCAGGACATATCACATTTACGACGAGCTTGTAAGCGGCAATCTGGAGCCTCTTGCAGGAGCGAAAGAGTTTATCGCAAAAGCGCGAGGCAAAGGTCTGAAACTTGCAGTGGCGAGCAGCGCGGACAAGATCAAAGTCGAGATCAACCTGCGTGAGAGCGGGTTATCTTCCGATACGTTCGATACTGTGGTTAACGGCCTGAACGTGACGCATAAGAAGCCTGACCCGGAAATATTCCTGCTGGCCGCCAAACAGCTCGGAGTGGAGCCGTCGAAGTGCCTGGTGGTTGAGGACGCTGTGAACGGCGTCGCGGCAGCAAAATCCGCTGGAATGCGCTGCCTGGGGCTTACCACCAGTTTTTTAGCTGAGGAACTCTCCGACGCCGACTGGATAGCCCCCACCCTTGCCGAAGCGCCGGACGAAGTGCTAGACTGGTAGGGTTCAGAATAATGCTGAGGAACAAACAATGAAAATACTCATTATCCACGGCCCGAACCTCAATACACTTGGTGTGCGGGAACCGGGCGTCTATGGCATTGACACTCTGGGGCAGATTAACGAACGCTGCATGGGTCTTGCAAAAGAACTTGATGTCGAGCTGGAGATTCATCAGTCCAACCACGAGGGCGAGATCATCGACCTGATCCAGTCAGCCGCAAAGACCGTGAAGGGAATCGTAATCAACCCAGGTGCGTATACGCATTACAGCTATGCCATACGCGACGCGATTGCCGCCGTGAAACTGCCAAGCGTGGAGGTGCATCTGTCGAACATTCACTCCAGAGAAGAGTTCCGGCATACGTCCGTGATCGCGCCGGTCGCTTCGGGTCAGATATGTGGGTTCGGCGGCGACAGTTATATACTGGGGATCAGAGCGTTAACGGAGTTGATTCGAAATGCATAGAGCAAGATTAAACGGCATTCGCAAGGTAATGAGTGAGCGCGGGCTGAATGCGTTCCTGGTCACAAACATGTCCAACGTATTCTACCTCAGCGGCTTTACCGGCTCGACCGCGGCTGTTGTGGTAACGAGCGAAGCGGCTTATATTCTCGTCGATCCGAGGTACTCGATCCAAGCTCGCATGGAATGTGGCGACGGCATTGAGGCTCGCGATTACACGAGTGTCTCGACCGTCGAAGCCGCCGGGCAGCTCATCAATGAACTGAAGTCGGATGTCGTCGGGTATGAGTCCGAGAACCTTACGGTGGCCTCGCTGAGAAGACTCAGGAGGACTACCGGCGCGCAAGTGAAGCTGCGCTCGACTGTCGGCAAGGTCGAGATGCTTCGCTCGGTCAAAGACGCGCACGAGATCGCTCTAATTAAGCACGCGTGCGGGATTGTCGACTCCACGTTCGATATTATTGTAAGAGAGATCAAACCGGGCATGACCGAAAGCGAGATCGCCCTTTTGATCGACTCGACCATGCGCAGGCTCGGCGCGGCTCATGAAGGATTTTCGACTATAGCCGCGGCCGGAATAAACTCAGCGTGCCCTCATCACAGCCCGGTTGATGCCGCGCTTTCAGACGGCCAGTTCCTGAAGATGGACTTTGGCGCAGAGTATCAGCGATACAACTCAGACATCACCCGCACCATATTTATAGGCAAACCTACAGACAAGCATCGCGAGGTATATCAGGTTGTGCTGAATGCTCAGATGAAAGCTATCGAGGCGATTGCTCCTGGCAAAACCGGCCGCGAGATTGATGCGGTCGCGCGCGAGTATATAGCATCCTGCGGCTACGGCGAAAACTTCAGCCACAGTCTCGGGCATGCGCTGGGGATAGATGTCCACGACGGGCCGGGGTTCTCAAAGTCCAGCAATATCGTGCTTGAACCAGGGATGGTGATAACCGTCGAGCCGGGGATTTATATCGAGGGCTGGGGCGGCGTCAGGATTGAAGACGATGTGCTTGTCACTGATACCGGCCATGAAACACTGACGACGGCGGACAAGCGTTTGATACGCAAATAGGTCATCCATTCAAATACAGTCTCTATTCCACTCTCGCTTCAGGAGTGAAAAGCAATAATGATCGTAATACGTTCCTCGGAAATAATGCTTATCTCTGATGATTCCTTCTGCCGTGAATCCAAGCTTCTTCAGCATCTTGACTGATCTTGCGTTTTGAACGTATGTGAATGCCTGTACACGGTTCAGTTTCATATTGCAGAAACCAACTTTCAATGCCGCACCTATAGCTTCTTGCATATAGCCGCGTCCCCAAGATTCACGTTCCAGGTCATAGCCGATCTCGGCAATATTGTTCGTTTTATCCCAACGATGATAACCGCATGTGCCGATCTGTTTGTTGGATTCTTTGCT
Organism: bacterium; assembly: GCA_021372295.1. Classification (GTDB taxonomy): domain Bacteria; phylum Armatimonadota; class UBA5829; order UBA5829; family UBA5829; genus UBA5829. Next base: position 9,258 of record JAJFUS010000001.1, read on the forward strand.
GATGATACACCACCTGTTTCGGTCACTCTGTTCCGAATCCGTATAGAAATCAATTATTTTCTTCGCACCCTCAATGCTCGTCAATGGTTCACAATCGAACAAATATCTGCATACATCTTCATTTGAAAAATGTCTATATATAAAATCTATATCCTGAGGCTTAAACTCTTTTAAGATCAATCTCTCAGTTTCAACCAGCGAAAGTATGCCCATCAGATGACCCTCTTCTCGTTATGATTATATGCATGCTGCCAAGTGTGAACAATCGCAACACTAATCAAAATAATAGCACATTATTCTATATGAGCCAATTGCAGAAACAGCATAGGATGATGACTTCAGGCACCTTTTGCCGAATTCAGCTTTTGAGAAACGAAAAAACTGAAGCGCTCGTGGATAGATATCAGGGATCTGGAATCGTGCCCAGCAAAGTTTTGTTTTAGATGTTTCGTTGCCGTAAGAACTAATTTTTAGCTCTCTTTCGTGTTTTTTAGCTTTCGTGCTTTCGTGATTGTATTTGATGCGATTGCCTTGGATCAAATGTTCGATTGACAGTTGCCCCGCTATGGGGTATTATGTTCGACATTAGAACACAGGAGGTCGCCGAGTTGGACAATTACACAGGCAAACACAAGCTTGAACGCGTTCCACCCCGCAGGCGAAGACCCAGGCGCTCAGTCTGGCGAAAGATTGTCTGGCCGCTCGTTAAGATTGTCGCAATTTGCGCAGTTTCCGTGTTTGTCCTCAATAAGGTCGCGAAGCCGTTTAAGCTCTACAATCGGGAGTACCGCGAAACGCGGCAAGTGGCGATCGAGCTTGATACCCTTCGCAATGAAAACACCGTCTTGGAACGACAGATCAAGTATCTCAAAACCCAGAGAGGCGCAGCACAGGCGGCTCGAAAGCTGGGCTGGGTCAACCCGGGCGAGATTACTCTGGTGCTGCCTCCAGAGGACGGCCGCAAGTAGAACTCTTGCCAGGCATGGTGCCAAAACCGTGCACAATCATGTATCAGGAGTTCGCAGTCTGCAGGAGCATTAGGCTGTACGTTAAGTCACGGAAAATGCTATGCATTTTCCGTGACTCTGCTGCTTACTGAACACTATGAGGACTCGTCAGGCAGCAACTTCCATTTCGTCTTTCGCTCTCCCTGTCATCTTTTCAATACCCTCAAACTCCTTGGCGGTGAGCACCTTGTCCAAATCAAGCAGGATCACAAGTCGATTTTCCTGTTTGCCCACTCCGCGAAGATAATCTGAGTCCACTGACGAGATCACGGGCGACGGCGGCTCGATGGAATCCACAGGCAGCCTGAGCGTTTCGGCCACGGCATCGACAGTCATACCGATCATCTGGCCTGCCGCCTCCACTACAACGATCCTAGCCGCTTTGGTCAGCTCGCCCATTGGCAATCCGAACCTCTTTCTTAAGTTGATTACAGGGATAATCGTCCCTCTGAGGTTTATCACGCCTTCGACAAACTGCGCCACCTTTGGAATCGCCGTAATCTCCTGCATACGGATTATGGTGTTGACAGACCCGATGTCCACGCCGTAATACTCGTCCGCAAGGCCGAACACCACCAGTTGCTCGCAATCGTCAACAACAACATCATTTGTCTCGCTGTTCATTGCAGTGTCCTCCACTCCTTATGCGGCTTTCTTATGCTGCGTCGAGACGACTCGATTCTTCACATCACGAAGCGATCCGCCGCGCGTGTCGCGATCATCCTCAAGTTTGAAGTGACTGATCGACTCCTGGAGTTCCTGCGCCATGTTCGCAAGCTCCTCAGCGGAGGTTGTAAGCTCCTGCACGGCAGCGCCCTGCTCCTGGCCTACAGACTTTACCGTCGCGGCGCCGTTCGCTCTGATCTTAGCCATCTCAGCAATCTGCTCGGACTGATTCTTGACCTCGCTTGAAGACGCGCTCATCTCCTGCGCAGCGGCTGTGGTCTGCTGAGTGATCGCCGACACATTCTCAATGGCTTTCACAATCTCGGTACTTGAGCTGCTCACGTTCTGAGTGGCCGATGACATCTGCTCGATTTGATCGACGATCCCCGATACAGCTGCCTGAATGCTGCTCAAAGCCTCACCTGCGCGGTTCGCGAGAGCAGTCCCCTCAACAACCTCTTCGCTCCCACGATTCATCGCTTCGACCGCATTCTTTGTCATTACCTGGATATTGGTGATAAGGTCGGCGATCTCACCGGTTGCTTTGGAAGACCTTTCAGCAAGTTTTCTAACTTCGTCCGCTACAACAGCGAACCCCTTGCCATGCTCACCGGCTCTGGCGGCCTCGATTGCGGCGTTAAGAGCCAGAAGGTTGGTCTGCTCGGCAATATCGTCAATGGTCTCGACAATCACGCCGATCTGCTGCGAACTCTCGCCAAGTTGAGACACCATTTCAGCAGCTTTATCGGTCGCTTCTTTTATTTTACCCAGTCCTCCTACAGATGCGGCAACCTGCTCTCCGCCGGCGACAGCGGTTTCGCTTACATTATGACCGTTGACTGCCGATTCGCTCGCCAATCTTGCAACTTCAGATATAGCCGCGGACACCTGCTGAATAAGTCCGACGGTGGTTTCCACAACCTGCGCCTGAGATTGCGCACCGGTAGCAACCTCGTCTATAGCGGTAGCCAACTGCTGCATTGCTTGGGAACTTGCTTCCACCAGCTGCAACTGCTCGTTGCTGCCTTCCACTGACGCATTGCCGATTTCTTCAATCTTTCTGCTGCCCTGACCCACGCTTTCGGACGTAGCGGCGAGTTCCTCGGAAGATGCTGCAACCGTCTCGGCGCTGTGCTGAACACTGGAAACCACATCGCGAAGACTGACAACCATCTGGCGGAAACTATCGCTCAATTTGCCGATTTCGTCTTTTGTATGGATTGTCGTCTGCGCAGTCAAGTCTCCTTTTGCCACCATCTCAGCTGCAACAACCATTTGGGCAATCGGTTTTGAAACCAGAGAAGCGATAAATATCCCCAAAGCAAGCGCCGCCATAATGCCAATAATAATCAGTGCAGTCATAGTGGAAAGCGCGGTGCGAGCAACTTTATCATTGCCCTTGGAGCTTATATCTCCGATCTCGATTTTCTTGTCAACCATTTCTTTGAGGCATGCGCTGACGGCTTTCGCGGAAACAAGCCCATCACCGCGCATTATCGCCATCGCTCCATCTATCTTGCCTTCGGTGGCCAGTATACTCGCCTCTTTCATCAACGGCTCAAACTCGTCGAGTTTCTTTTTGTAGTCTTCGTACATCTTTCTGCCGGACACTGTGAGAATGGTCTTCTCAAACTCATCTGTCAGCTCATTCATTTGATTTATAGACTGGTCAACATCAGCCTTATACTTTTTGCGTGTGGCAAGATCGGTCGAAAGCATGATGTCCCGCATTTTGATTCTGATGGTGTCGAACGTAGTGTACATGTCGGTCAATTCTGTAAGCGGAACCGTGACATTCTTGTATAATGTCATGTCGGCCTCGGCAACCTTGCTGATATTGCGCATGCCTATCAGGCCCAAAGCCCCGGCAATAACAACTACAATCGCAAAACCGGCCAGCACTTTCGTTTTGATCTTAAGATCGTAGAACCATTTCATGGATACTTCTCCTTTGCACTAGACTGGTTGGTAGAGTAAGCTATAATAGAAGTAGTAAATCGCCAATATAGCAATACCCTCCACCTTGATCTGCCAACGGCAGTCAACCGTTATCTTCGGGCAGGTTGAACGACATATGTTTAACGGTAAACCGTGAATTTGCCCTCGATTAATTGCCGACAATATAATAAGGCTGGTTGGATGAACCCAAAATAGACTAAGCTTACAACACAGTATTCAGCAAGAGGTTGTTATGTTGACTGGAATTACTGTAATAGTTATTGACAAGCATCCAATAATCAGGTGGGCGCTGAAAGAATATATGTCCCGCCACCAAAGCATAGCGATACTAGATATTGTCGCTGCCCCATCCGAAGCGCTGGTGACAGTAAAAAGAAGAAAGCCGGATATAGTGGTGATGGACACCTCGTTTCCTGATGATGGAAGCATTGAGGCGATACCAAATCTGATCAAGCAAGGAGTGCAGGTGGTGGCATTCTCCGAAACCTGCTCATGGGAGCTGGTCGAATCATTCATCAAAGCGGGCGGATCAGGATTTGTGCCAAAATGGTGCCCTCTTGAGGATCTGGTTAAAGCAATAGAGGCCGCATCCCAAAAGAAACAGTGGATCGCTCCCACGCTTCGAAATCCAGCGCCGGCCGCTTCCGGCAATAACTCAAACGTCCGCATTACTAAAAGAGAGCAGGAAGTAATTTCTCTAATCATCCAAGGACTAAGCAGCAAACAGATAGCCGACCAACTCTGTCTGAGCATTAATACAATTGAAACCCACCGAAAACGTATCTTCAAGAAACTCAACGTTCGCAGCAGCACTCAACTCGTGAGCTACACAATGACAAACGGAGTGAAGAATATGATATAGCTAAAATTGGGGAGATGACGATCCGAGTTCGTCACAACACAGCAAATAACACTTCGCACATAAAAGGCAAAGAATTAAAAAATCACGAGCCGCTCTACGTTTTTCGGAGCCGTTTTCCATTGTCGATTCCGCACCGGCCACTCATCTTCGACCGAAACCGGCACCACAGTCATAACGCTCAACCAGATATTTATGAGTGATCTGATCCCGTGATTCCGCAGGATCTGTCTGGGCTGAAGGAAAGAATATTCTACACTTCCTGGATGCGTCCGTCAGCAAAGCGACTCAGCGCATATCTTGATCCATCAGAGCGAGCGATTCTGGCGACGGGTTCTGCGCAAGGCGATTGCCATGAAAAGTATCGCTACCAGGAAGCCCGCCGCTGCCATGATCATAGGGTAGTACGCGCTTACTGCAATGTGATGAAGTTCCTTCTCTTTCTCAGATGGCTCAAAAAACGGCATCACAAGGAACATCACGACACATAACATCATGAGCCATACTCCTACAAGCGACTTGACGCGGTGGTGTCTGGCGGCGATCAAGCTCTGGGCCGATGGGGCTTCGTCAAGAGAAAGAACTCTACGCACTGCCTCCGAATCGCCTCGGAGGAAGCAGTTCAATGCATATCGAACCAGTCGACACGCATTGTCTTGCAGTTCCGCTGCTTCAACGCTGCCACCGGCGAGTAGCTGCCGGGTGACCTTTAGATCTTTGGCACTCATCGTCGCGGTGCAAGCGCCGTCCCAGGTGATTGTGACCCTCTTGGAACCGCCAGCGAATAGTGTAATTCCATCACCGCGCCATCTGTAGTCATTCACCAACCAAAGTCCGCCCAGAAACTTCGCAAACGAGAGCAGTTCCGTCCTGGTCAGCCTGCGTCCCAGCGATTGATGATCCTCGAAGTCCCCGAAGATGCCCATCATACTGCCCGTGAACAGGTTGAAGCCAAATCTTTGGGGCATTTTCGGATTGGTGAAGCAGCCTATTATGCTAGTAAGCAGCACCGCTATGAAAAACAGCCAGAACGATGCCCCGAACGCCATCGCGACAACGGCGATGAAGATGATCGCGGTGGGTACCAGTGTGCTTCCAATCAACGCTGTGCTCGTGTTTACACGGAGGAGTTTGAATACCCGCCATGTCATATAGGCGTATGGGAGGCTGATCACCTTATAGACGAATGGTAGGCTGATCATTTGGTGGTAGTGCATAATCAAAGGCCAGAAGACCACGAAAAATACGAACATTGCGGCCACACCTTTCAAGTACGTACGTCTGATAAACGCTTTGATTGGCTGAGTCTCCGGTGTGTCCTCAAGGGTGGCCTCGTCCAGCTTGGAATACATCGTAAATAGACCTAACATCGCAAGCGCCTGAGCCGCTGCTATCCACAATGCGAATGAGAGCCCGGCGAACAGCTTACCGAACACGGCAAGTGCGCCACTTGCTCCAATTGCGCCTTTTGGAGACATCGGAAGCAGAACCAGGACTGACTGGGTGAAACCTTTGCTGGGCTGCAAATCGGACAACGATTCCTCCAGCATCTGCTCAAGCTGGGCGCGCAGCGCCTTCCTTGCCCGGTGCAGTCTTGTGCGCATGGTCTGTTCGGCTATTCCCAGTGCTGCCGAAGCCTCAGCTATACTCTTGCCTTCAACATAGAAAAGAGTCAGTGCCTCACGGTGGATGGCTGTCAGTTTGGCAAAAGAATCCCAGAGTTGCTGTGACAGGGAGTCGCGGCTCTCTTCTTGCGGCACGGCCTCTGTGGATTCAAGAACAGCCCATTTCTTATGGAAGGCATTCTCGCGCTTTATCCCACGTCCAAGCGAACCGCAGACATTTCGAGCAATCCTTGCCAGCCAGCCTGCAAATTTATCAGGTTCGCGGAGCGTGCCAAGATAGGTATACGCCTTGACGAATGTTTCTTGGGCAGCATCTTCAGAAAGGTCGACATCACCAAGATGACTCCATGCGATGCCGTAGACCATCTTCTTGTATTTGTCTATGAGTTTCTCGTAGCCGTCTTTATCGCCATGTAAGACAGCGTTCACTATGAGAGAATCGTCTGTATACATGTTCACCTCCGATGTCTTTGACTTAATGACGCCGGACACCGTCAAAGGTTACCGGCAATATTATATCATTCAACTAAGCTTAGTTGCGTAGACGACACATGGAAAAGTCTGTCGGAAAGGTGTAACATAATCACATTCAATCCAGTGTACTACATAAGCAACGAGTGGCTTTCACTCTCGTAAAAACGCGAAAACCCCGCCGGAATTCCGGCAGGGTAAAATCGCATAGAGATAAGTTTTATTTTAATAACTGGTCGGGCAAGAGTTAAAAGAATGAGCCGCTCTCTTAACATTATTTACCATATAATTGATTGAGAAGTGATATATTACTCGGGGACTCCCTATGCGATTACGTTGATGCCAAACTCTGGCTCGCCATTTCCCCTCCCTTGAAATTGACGGTGTTTTTCGAAGTAACAAAAAAATGCGGATCGCTTTATCTCTCTTTGGTCAACGACCATTCGGATGGACCTCTTGCATCTGACAGCTGAATTCTGTTCTGCGCGACTCTGTCAGCTTGTACTAACTCCCATAATCACGGCTCTGCAACCGTAGAAATTGTGTGGACGGAGTTTTTTGCGAGGGACAGGGGGAGTTATTATCGATAAGCGATTTGCGTCTTTTACAACAATTATGTCTTCCGGACACGTTGCTTCTGTATAGATTAATTTAGATCAACGAGATTTATATTTTGATTTTAACAGCGGCTTAAGAATGAACAGGCCTATCAGCATAATGGCAGGGAAAATCATCCCCGTTAAAAGTCCGATATTCAGATTGCTTGAATCCGCTACAATACCGGTAAGCCACGGCCCGACAGAACAACCCAAATCCCCGCCAAGCGCCATCATGGCAAACATTGCGGTACCGCCGGCCGGATACCCCCCAGCCGTCATGCTCAGCATTCCCGGCCACATAAGGCTTACAGTCAGTCCGCAAAGAGAACAGCCCAACAGGGATATTGCCGGGACAGGCACCAATGCTGTAATCGCAAATGACAGTATACAAAGAAAAGAGCATACAATCAATGTCTTTTGAATGTTGATTTTCTGCCCTTTCATCCCGTACAGAGTACGCACAATGCCCATCATGACCGCAAATAGGGACGGGCCAAATAAATCCCCGAGCGTCTTTGAAATCCCCAGTCCTTTTTCTGCAAAAAGCGAAGCCCATTGTCCCATGGCTTGTTCGGCGGCACCGGAACACACCATTAACAACAGAGCAATGAGAAATATCTTAGAAGTCACCAGCGTTTTAAGCGGCGTCCGTTTACTTTCTTCTTCTGGCGGTACAAGCGGTACTCTTGTAAATTTGAAAAGGGTGACGATCGGCAAAACAGCCCATAGAAGCGGGAGTAAAAACCATAAATCCTGACCGACAAAAAGCAGTGCGACTGTGGACAGAATAATGACCAAAACCTGCCCCCAACTGTAAAATGAATGCAATAAACTCATAGATGACGCTTTGGCGTCACCCGGCAGACTTTCTACGATAGGGCTGACAAGCACTTCTATCAATCCGCCGCCGAAGGCAAACAACAGGCTTGCTATAACAAGCCCGACATACGGCTGTGGCAGCAAACGTGGCAAAAACGCCAACGCGATCATGCCGATAGCAGCAAATATGTGTGCGATAACAGCCAATACTCTCTGCCCGATTTTATCGACAAACTTAATCGCCAGCGCGTCTACAACAAGTTGCGTAATGAAGATGACTACGACCAGACTGCCCAGCATGGTATATGAAAGTCCGAATTTATCCCTGAAAACAACAAAGAGCAACGGAGGCAGATTGACAATTAACGCTTGGGTTGTGTAACCTAAATAACAGGCATGTAATGTGCTTTTATAGTTTATACTCTGCATAAATATTTTACTTCTCTAATCTAGGTCATTCAACTGCGTGACGGCTTCAGGAAATGTATTGACGAAGATCATACGAACAACTATTGCACAGTATATAAATTTTAGTGCCATCCCATAATTACTGAACATGGTCAGTTTTACCCTTATTTCACGCTCAGCCTCAGGTGATTTCCAAAGACCCTTTTCGATTTTTCATTACTCTAGCGCGGAGAACCCAGGCAGGTAACACTGCTCCGGTGCTGCTCGTATTCTCGGTGCGCCTGCTGTCCCACAACAATCGAGCACGCTCGGTTCATTTGTTGCTTGCTCATGTCCGCGATGGAGGCAACTGATTCAGCCCGCGAGACCTTCGCTAGAAATCCTGTGATCGCCCCCTGCTACCACAGGATTCAGAGAAAATGCCGCAAAATGTGCCCACTAGGAATCACAGGATTTTGTTCGGATAACACCCTGAAAATTCCTGCTTCACGCGCGCAAATACGCGAAATTGACCCCGCCGGAATCCGACGAGGTCAATTTCGCATAGAGAATAGTTTTACTTTGATTATTGGTCGGGGAGACAGGATTCGAACCTGCGACCCCCTGAACCCCATTCAGGTGCGCTACCAAGCTGCGCTACTCCCCGACACTTTTCTTGTAGGCTTCAAATATACTACTTAGTACAGACGTTTGTCAAGCTCGAATGCGCCGAATTGCCGCGTTTGACTTGATTTGCGGCGAAGATATTGGTATACTGCAACCAAGCGCGACAGACGCCAAGGGGAGACTATGGGGCGGATAGAAGAGCATCTGGAATGCGGCGTCAATCTCAAAAATGAGGGACGCTATGAAGAAGCCCAGGCGGAGCTGAAGATTGCCCTTGACATCGACTTCGACAGTGTCGAGGCGCATAGACAGCTCGGCCTTGTCTACGGCTTTATCGGGTTATTTGATGAGGCCATAGAAGAGCTTCTTACCGCCGTGCGTCTTGATGAGGCTCACCTGGGTGCGCGCAACGACCTCGCTCTGACATACTCCATGCTGGGCATGTGCGAAGAAGCCAAGGCGGAATTCGAATTTGTGCTCACTTTGGATCCCAATAACGAGACCGCAAGGAAAAACATCATATACTTCGTATAGTCAATATGAAAAAATGCAAGCTTGTAAGAGTTCTTTTTCAGCCCGACGGAATGGAAGTGTTCGTTCCGGCGGGCACACTGCTGTCTAGGGCAGCCTCCGCGGCAGGCCGGGCGGTCGAAATGCCCTGCGGCGGTATGGGAACCTGCGGCAAATGCAGGGTGGTCGTAAGTGGGATTGCAAGTGAACCGGATTCCATCGAGCGCGAGCGTTTGAGCCAGGAAGAGCTTGCGTCGGGGATCAGGCTTGCGTGCCGGACGACTGCTATCGGCGAAGTCAGTATCACTATCCCTGAAGCCAACCGCTCCATGGTCCAAAAGATTCTCAGCCAAGGCGTCCTCAGAGACTATGCGCTGATGTCCGGCGTAAACAAGATCTACTGCGAGCTTTCCCCACCGAGCCTCGATGATGAACACGCCGAATTTGAACGCCTTGCAGGCTATCTTGAGACTAGAGAGATAAAGCTAAAACCCAATCTTGCAGTATTGCGCAGCCTCTCTTCCATTATTAGAGCATCCAATTACAAAGTAACGGCAGTCGTCCATTGCAACGAGTTAATCGGCATCGAGCAAGGGAATACAGTTAACAAGTGCCTGGGCGTCGCTTACGACCTCGGCAGCACCACAATAGTCGGATACATGATGGATTTGAACACCGGCGAAGAGCTGGCGACATCCTCGGTGATGAACCCGCAGGCGGTTTACGGCGACGACCTGGTCTCGCGAATCAGCTTTGCCACGACCCAGGACGATGGTGCTCATATACTGCAATCCTCGGCGATAGACGCGCTGAATCGCATTGCGCGAGATCTCGCGGAAATCTCCGGTATGTCGCTGGAAAATGTGTATAAGGCGACCTTGGTCGGCAATACCTGCATGACTCATCTTCTGCTCGGAATCGACGTATCCAGTCTCGGGCAATCGCCGTACGTGCCCACAACGACCAACGACATCACCCTTTCGGCGCGTGAAATCGGTCTGGAATTTTGCCCGGAGGCCAAAATCGTTGTGCTGCCGGGAATCGCGGGGTTTGTAGGGTCGGACACTGTAGGCGTGCTGCTTGCGAGCATGCACAAAGACAACGGACACACCAGGCTTGCGGTTGACATCGGCACGAACGGCGAAATGGCCTTGATGCGCGATGGCCGGCTCTATGTTTGCTCCGCCGCCGCCGGGCCTGCCTTCGAGGGCGCGGGAATCAGCAGCGGAATGCGTGGCGCTCCCGGCGCGATAGACAGCGTGACAATCGGTGAAGATGTCCGCATAACCACCATACACAACAAGCGCCCGATTGGTATATGCGGATCGGGACTGGTGGATGCCGTGGCGCAGATGCTTGATGCCGGGATTATCGACGAGAGCGGCAGAATGATTTCGCCGTCCGAAGCCGGTCATTTGCCCCAAGCTCTTCGCGCGCGCTTAATAGAGACCCAGCGCGGCGTCGAGTTTGTGCTGGCGGCAAATGGCGAATCCGGCACGGGCACGGTAATCACTCTCACATCGGGTGATATAAGGCATCTGCAGCTTGCGAAAGGCTCGATACACGCAGCTATCCAGACTCTTATCGCGACAGCAGGCGCCACCGATGAAATGCTGGATCAGATTCTGCTTGCCGGAGCGTTCGGAAACTATATTCGAGTAGAAAGCGCGATCCGCATCGGACTTATCCCGGCAATCGACGTGGAGAATGTCGTCTCAATTGGAAACGCGGCCGGGGCAGGCGCAAGGCTTGCGCTCTTAAGCGAGCGCGAAATGCAGCGCGCCCGCGAGCTTGCCGCGAAAGCTGAGCATCTGGAACTAGCCGTATCGCCGCAATACCAGATGGAGTTGATGGAACGCATGATGTTTCCTGCAGGCGCTGCGGGAGCACCCATTAAGTAGACCTACTGCGCCACACTCTCGAACTTCAGGCTCGGGTTCTTCTCGGCAACGCGCGAAAGCCCCCACTCGCCGTCAAATAGCACCGCCGGACGACCCTCTGAATCCTCGACAAGCTGCGTCCCGATAGACAGCGACATTTTCGATATATCCTCATCGCTGCCAAGGACCCAGCGTGCGAACTTCATGTTCATCGGGTCAAATATAGTGTCGACGTTATACTCGCTCTTGAGCCTGAACTGGATCACATCAAACTGCAGCCGACCCACCACCGCGATAATGGGCTCGCGGGTCGAGCCTGCGCCTGCGGCATAGAAAAGCTGGACGGCGCCCTCCTGCTTGAGTTGATCCAGGCCATTGCGGAACTTTTTGTGAGACGACGGGTCGGGGCATCTGAGACGGCCGAAGTGCTCCGGCGCGAACCTCGGGATTTCACCGAATTTCACTTGGCCGCCTGCGCTCACGGAGTCGCCAATCGCAAATGCGCCGGGGTTCACCAAGCCGAGTATGTCGCCGGGATAGGCTTCCTCGACGGTATCTCGATCCCTTGCGAAGAGTTTGTGCGGTCGGGATAGACGCATTTTCGTTCCGAGCCTGGAGTGATGCACCTGCATATCTCTCTCGAACTTGCCGGAGCATACTCTCAGAAACGCGACGCTGTCCCGATGCTTTGGGTCCATATTCGCCTGAATTTTGAACACAAAGCCAGTAAAATGAGGAGAATCCGGCTCGATTCGACCATTTGCCGCTTCCCTTGAGCCCGGCTGCAGACCCAGCTTCAGGAACGAGTCCAAAAACAGCCTCACACCGAAATTGTTTACGGCGCTGCCGAAGTATACCGGAGTCAGCTCACCTGCGCGAAGAAGATCGGCGTCGAACTCCTCTCCGGCCATGTCCAGAAGCTCCATCTCTTCCATAAATCGAGCGTGCGTCGACTCGTCAACAAGGGCGGCACACTCGGGGCTGTCCGGAGCGGTGACAATCACAGGAGCTTTGGTTGCGCCGTGTTCCGTGCGCTCGAAAAGGTGCATCTGACGCCCGTGACGATCATATACGCCGCGGAAATTCGACCCGTTGCCCAGCGGCCAGTTCATCGCGTGAGTGCCTATGCCGAAAACTTTTTCAAGCTCGTCCAGCAGATCCAGAGGCTCGCGTGCGGGGCGATCCATCTTATTTATGAGCGTGAAGATAGGAATCCCGCGCATCCGGCAGACTTCGAAGAGCTTGCGGGTCTGCGGCTCTATGCCTTTGGCGGCGTCGATAAGCATTACGGCGTTATCGGCGGCTGTGAGCGTGCGATAGGTGTCTTCGCTGAAATCCTCGTGACCCGGCGTGTCCAAAAGATTCAACACATGACCTTCGTAATCGAACTGAAGCACGGTCGATGTGACGGATATCCCCCTCTGCCGCTCCAGTTCCATCCAGTCTGAGGTAGTCTGGCGCTGATCCTTTTTCGCTCGAACCGAACCCGCCATGTCGATTGCGCCCGAATATAGAAGCAGCTTCTCGGTGAGGGTGGTTTTTCCCGCGTCGGGATGAGATATGATGGCGAATGTCCGGCGTCTGCGGATCTCTTCGCGAATGGTTTGGGTCAAAACATACTCCAGCACACGTAAAATCACCATTCCGACCATATCGGCTGGAATGGCTGCATACATTTATTATATCACAACCGAAAAACCGCTTGCGTTTGGCGGAAAATTGGGGTATACATGTGCCAAAGAGAGCAGTTCTGATTTATCTGACAATCGGAGGTGCATATCGTGGAACGACTGTATAAAAACAAATCCGCCCGCAAACCCGAAACCAGGCATGGAGACGCACCACTCTGCGAGCGCTGCGGCAGACCGGTAAGACTCAGCAGTGACGACCTAACACGCGAGGAAATCCTCTGTCCGGCATGCGCATCGGAGGCAAAAGTCTCCGCATCGGACGATTATGACGTCAATTCGTCCTGGTAGACCGCCAGAAGTTCAAAAAGCATAATTATTGCAAACTTGTATTGAGAATCGGGCGCTGATATAATAAGAGCGGTGCGGGCTCAACCGCACGATCAACTCTGGACGGAGCTGAGTATTATGAAGACAAGCTGCCTCCCCTTGCGCCGCGGATTCCTGATGATGATCGTTGCATTGTGCTTGATCGCGGCTGCTGCACATGCCGGAATGGAAGACGGCGTCAAACTCTACAAACAGGGCAAAATCGACGAAGCAATCGTCTCTCTGCAGAAAACCGCGCAGGACAATCCCAAGGACGCACCCACAAGGCGCTGGCTTGGGTATCTGCTGCTGACCAAACAAAACTATCCTGAAGCGCTGACTGTGCTCAAGGAAGCCCGCGCGCTCGGTTCCGACGGCTATGAGCTTCGGTTTAACCTGGGAATGGCTTATCTGCAGACCGGCAACGCCGGGCAGGCCATAACTGAGTTCATGGAAGGCCTGAAGCTGCGTAAGGACTGGGCTGAAGCCGAATACTGGCTCGGCAACGCATACGTTAAAACAGGAGATACAGCCAACGCTATTGCCGCCTACAAGAAAGCCATCGCGCTTAATTCCAACGACGCGGACGCTCACAACAACCTTGGTCTGACGCTCGGCGATTCGGGCAATGCCGACGAAGGAATATCAGAGCTGCGCAAAGCGACACAGCTGGCTCCGCAAAACGCCGATTTCTGGGTCCATCTGGGTCTGGCTTTAAACGGAAAGAAAAACGTGAGAGACGCCCGCTCGGCGTTTGAAAAGGGCACTCTGGCCGACCCCAATAACTATGCCGCGCGAATCGGGCTGGCGGCGATATTGACCGCGCAGGATGAGGACAGTCAGGCTCTTGTGCATTACGAGGCCGCAGCAAAAATCAAGCCGGAAGAGTTTGTCCCGAATTACAATATTGGGGTGCTTTACTCCAAGCAGGGCAAGTTCGTCAATGCCATCGACGCATTCAAGGCCGCACTTAAAATCAACCCGGAAGACGTCGAGGCTGTAGCCTACTACGGCTGGGCATTGTTCAAAACCGGCAAAGTGGACGAAGGCATCGCAAAAATGACCGAAGCGACCCAGAAAGACCCAAAATTCGCTCCGGCCTGGCAGAATCTGGCGACTGCCTACACCATTCAAAACCGTAACTCCGAGGCCATCACAGCCTGGCAGGGAGTTTTAGCGGCTGACCCTAAAAACGCGAGCGCCGCGCTCAATCTGGGCTATCTCTACCTGACAACAGGTCGAAATGAAGAAGCTCTTGAAGAGTACTCGACCGCATCGAAGATCGACCCTAAGTCGGCGGATGCCTGTTTTGGCATGGGTTCGGCTCTTGCCAGACTCGACAAGACAGACGAAGCCATCGAAAGCTACAGGAAAGCAATTGTTCTGTCACCCAAATTGGCGGCAGCTTACAACAACCTCGGCGTGGAACTCGAAAAGAAGGGCAACATTGACGAAGCCAAGCAGCAATATCGCAAAGCGCTTCAGGTAGACCCCAAGAACGAAGAAGCAATCAAAAACATGGAGCGCTTCGGCGAAAAACCGGGGTTGGAGAAACCGGGCGTGTAGCCTGACTGCCGTATTCAAAACATTCTTTTTTTCTTATAAGTGCGGAGGCCTCAAGCTTCCGCACTTATGCGTTTTTGTAACGCGGATGATTTTAACAGGCAGTCAAGGATTATCAGCCGCGCTCGGCGAATTATGATTTATAATAATAAGGGTTGTGCTCGATATTTCTACGGAGGAACCACATTCGATATGTTTTCAACGAAAGCGGCGATTAAGCCGGTATTAGTGATTTTTCTGACCGTATTCTCGATAATCGGAGCGGCAGCGGCGGACGAGATAAAACGCGAAACCACCACTGCAGTCGAGGCCGTGCGCCCGGCGCTTATCAGAATACTTATTGTGGCGGCGGACTATCGGCAGGGGCGCGAAATGAAAGCCGAATCGGCGGGCAGCGGCGTCATTGTGTCGCCGGAGGGGTACGCTGTCACCAATCATCATGTGGCGATGGATGCCGAACGAATTGTGTGCACCTTGGCGGACAAGCGCGAAGTCGAAGCGACACTCGTCGGGACCGACCCGCTGGCTGATATCGCGGTCATCAAGCTCCAGTCGCCCGACAAAAAGCCGTTCCCGTTCGCGTCGTTCGGCGACTCGTCGAAGTTGGGCGTGGGAGACAGAGTATTCGCAATGGGCTGCCCGCTGGCGCTTTCGCAGAGCGTCACGATGGGCATCGTCAGCAACACAGAGATGATTATGCCCGGCTTCTTCGGCGGAAATGATTTTCAGCTCGAGGGCGAGGATGTGGGCTCGATAGTGCGATGGATCGGCCATGATGCGCTCATTCGACCAGGAAACTCCGGCGGGCCGCTTGTCGACCGAGACGGCAAAATTGTTGGCATAAACGAGATCAGTTACGGCCTTTCGGGCGCAATTCCGTCAAATTTGGCCAAAGAAGTGGCCGGACAACTCATTAAAACCGGCAAGGTCACAAGAAGCTGGCTGGGGCTGGAAGTGCAGCCGCTGCTGGAGTCGTCGGGGCTGGAGAGAGGCGTGCTCATCGGCGGAGTTATGGACGACTCTCCGGCAAAGAAATCCGGGTTTAAGTCAGGCGACGTGCTCCTGAGCCTGGACGGCAAAAACGTCACGGCAAAGTTCAAGGAAGAAGTGCCGCTGTTCAATCAGTTTGTGGCGGATATACCCATCGGCAAAACGGTCAAAGCGATCGTGCTGCGAGACGGCAAAGAGATTACGCTGAACGTCACCACAGTTGAGCGCCAGAGGGCCATCGGCAGGCAGGACGAGCTTAAGAACTGGGGTATATGCGCTTCGGACATTACTTATATGATGTCCAAAGAGATGCAACTGGATTCGCAGGAAGGCACTGTTGTTACGGGGGTGCTGCCCAGCGGCCCGGCAGGGTCGGCAAAGCCTTCAATCCGCGAAGAAGACGTTATAGTGGGTGTGGGTAATGAGAAAATAAGTAATGTGGATCAGCTTCGCTCGCTGACGCGCAAGATACTCGAAGGAGCGGACGGCATCGTGCCTGTGATCGTCAATTTTAACCGCGGAAAGAAGCAGTACGCGACCGTCGTCAAGATCGGCAAGAAGGAAAGCAGCAAATCGGGAGTTGAGGCACGGAAGGCCTGGCTGCCTATCGACATGCAGGTCTTGACGGACGATCTGGCGCAAGCGCTTGGGGTTACCGGCAAGACCGGCGTAAGAGTGACCCAGGTCTATCCGGCAAGCTCCGCCGAAAAGGCCGGGCTGAAAGTCGGCGACCTGATCCTCAAGCTCGACGATGAGGTAATTCCCGCCGACCAGCCGGGAGACGAAGAAGTGCTGCCGAGTATGGTCAGACAATACGACATTGGCGCCCAAGTAAAGCTGGGCATAGTCCGTGATGGACAACCGATGGAGATTATGGTCGATCTGGAGACATCGCCGAAGTTGCCGCGAGACTATCCGAAATACGAGGACGAGAACTTCGAGTTCAGCGCCAGGGATATCGCGTTCGCCGACAAGACGGAAGGATCGGTCATCTCAGACAACTCGGGCGTATATGTGGAATCCGTGACAGAAGGTAGTTGGGCAGCTTTAGGTAATTTACAGCCGGGTGACGTGATAGCCGAGATCAACGGCAAGAAGCTGTCGGGGCTCGCCGAGTTGGAGCTTGCTATGAAACGCATCGCCGAAGAAAAGCCCAAACGAGTAGTGTTCAAAGTTCTTAGAGGAATTCACGCCCTATTCGTGGAAATTGAACCGGGCTGGCAGGCGTTTTGATTTGGGTGATAAGTATTATACTGACGACTGGTTTATAGAGGAGATTAATCGTTGATGAGAAGACATATCTTGACCGTAACGATCTTGTTTGTGCTGAGTATCGCTCTTGGCGCAGGATGTTTTGCCGGTATCGAAGAAGATGGACGGAAATTCGCGGAGACATATAAGGATGCCGTAGTAACAGTAAACCTGGTGCTTGAAACCAAAGTGTCATATCAGGGCGGCACTGACAAAGAAGAACACAAAGTCACCGCAACGGCGACCGTGATCGACCCATCGGGACTGGCTGTGACCTCTCTGGCCGACATCGACCCTACTATGTTTTCTTCGTATATGGAGCAAGAAGAAGGGTTCAGTTTATCGGTCGATGTGATGGATTTGAAGCTAAAAATGTCCGACGGCAGCGAGGTTCCGGCCGATATAGTCCTGCGAGACCGCGATCTGGACCTCGCGTTCATCAAGCCGAAGAGCGCGCCCGAGAAGCCGTTCACTTATATTGACCTCTCACAAGCCGGCACGCCGCAGATGCTGGACCAACTGATCTTTGTGTCCAGGCTGGGGCAGATTGCCAACCGCGCGCTTGCTGTATATGTGGATCGCGTCCAGGCCATAGTGACAAAACCCCGGACATTTTACGTTGTGACGGGTGTGTCCGGTGTCGGATGCCCCGCGTTTACATCCGATGGCAAGGCTGCGGGAATTGTGGTCGTGCGTATGGATCAAAGTCAGGAGCGCGATTCATCGCAACAGTCTATGGGCTACGGAGACTCGCTTTATGTGGTGCTGCCGTCCGCCACTATAGTTAAAGCCGCCGAACAGGCTAAAGAGGCTGCCCCCGCAAAGTAGCTTCACAAGTTTCACGTCACGCCCCTTTGGGGAACTCTCACCTCGAAGGGAGCGTGATGTCGATATGACTACCGCTGTCGAACGCCTGGTTTACGTTGAGTCGGAAGGAATACGCCTGGAAGGCATGCTCGGTGTGCCTGAAGAGGCTTGCGGGATCGTGCTGTTTGCACACGGCAGCGGCAGCAGCAGGCTCAGTCCGCGCAATAGGTTCGTAGCGGAGTATCTTCGATCCGAAGGGTTGGGCACGCTTTTGATCGACCTCCTTGAACCGCAAGAAGCCGATGACCGCAGCAAAGTATTTGACATAAATCTTTTGACCGACCGTCTTTTGCTTGCAACCGACTGGCTGGAGCGCAACGAGGGTCGTCCGACAGGCTATTTCGGCGCGAGCACGGGCGCTGCCGCCGCTCTATGCGCCGCATCCGAACAGCCGGAGATAGGCGCGGTGGTCTCACGCGGGGGGCGGCCAGACCTGGCATTGAGTTGCCTGCCAAAAGTCAAAGCTCCCACACTTCTGATTGTCGGCGGGATGGACTTGCCGGTAATACCTCTAAACAGGCAGGCTTATGAGCTTCTCGGCGGTGAAAAGAGTATGGTGATTGTCCCTAAAGCCACACATCTATTCGAGGAACCAGGCGCTTTGGAGAGGGTCGCGGAACTGGCGGCGGAGTGGTTTGTTAAATTCCTTGCTAAAGAATAGCGGATATTCACTTGTAGACCCGATGCCCGGCGTGTTAAAATCGAGGTATGAACCACACTGAATCAGTCATCAGAGCCATAAAAGACAGGATCGCTGCCGCAATGGGCGAATTGGAAGAGGCGGCTCCCGCGTCAAATAAGAAAGAAAACCATCGACGTCTCTCCGACGCCGCAATAGAACTTCACAAGTGCGCCGACGAAATGCAGAACGTGCTCATGCGCATTCGTCCAAAATAACCCTGCACGTAAACTCCCCAGCCGCTAAGGCTCATCCACGTTTCCAGGCGGATATGCAGTGGGTAAACCTCCATGAATTGGACAAGGCTCCAATTTGCGGGAGGGACTTACGCCATGACCGACATCAAGACGCTGTCTGCCGATGAACTCACTCATGTCTGCAATGCGGACGACCTCGGGTTTGAAAGCACCGCGGACATCGCGCCTCTGGAAGGCACTGTCGGGCAGGAACGCGCCGTCAATGCCGTGAACTTTGGCCTGGGAATCAGAACGCAGGGGTTCAACCTTTACGTGGCCGGAAAGCCCGGAACCGGCAGGAACTCCAGCGTGCTCGCGCATGTGCGCGCCAAGGCCGCTAATGAACCTGCCCCGAACGACTGGTGCTACGTCAATAACTTCTCGGAGCCTTATCATCCCAAAGCTATCCGCGTAGCATCGGGCAAAGGGCCTGAGCTTGCAGATGACATGGATGAGTTCATCAAAATGGCTCGCGAAGAACTTCCCAGGGCATTTGAAAGTGAAGATTACGGCAAGCGAAAGAGTGAGATTATGGAAGCCATCCAGCACCGGCGCGAAGGTCTACTTGAAGAACTGCAAAAAGAGGCCGCCGATCTGGGGTTCACAATCGAGGCTACGCCAGTGGGTATTGCATCCGTGCCACTCACTCCAGAAGGCCGCTCGTACAATCGCGACGAATACGACGCCCTCCCTGATGATCGCAAGCAGGAAATTAAACAAAAAGGCCAGAAACTTCAGGATAGCACAAATCAATTTGTATCGAGATCTCGCGGGTTGGAGAAAGAAGCTCAGGACAAAATCCGGGATTTGGATCGAGAAATCGCACTTTTTGCGGTCGGACATCTGCTGGAAGACCTTCGCGCGAAGTATCAGACGTGCGATGGGTTCGGCGACTGCGAAGCTATCCTTAACTATCTCCAGGAAGTCGAAAACGATATAGTGGAGCGCCTGGACGACTTTCGGTCGCAGGAAAAAAAGCCGCAGCCCGGCGTGCCCGCCGCGTTCGAGGAGCTTGCTGAGTCCACTTACGACCGCTACAAGGTCAATATTTTTCTCACGAACAAGGATCACGACGGCGCGCCGGTCGTCCATGAGAACAATCCCACATATAATAATCTGCTGGGAAAGATCGAGTTTAAGTCGCGCTTCGGGTTCGTCAGCACCGATCACAATATGATTAAATCCGGCGCAATTCATCGCGCTAACGGCGGATATTTGATCGTGCAGGCACTGGATGTGCTGCTGAACCCGTTTTCGTGGGACGGCCTCAAGCGCGTGCTGCGCGCTCGTGAGGCGGCTCCTGAGAACCTGATGGATCAGTACGGGTTGATGTCGGTGGCGACAATCAAGCCGCAGCCGATTCCGCTGGACGTGAAGGTGGTGATGGTCGGCAGCCCGTATATATATTATCTGCTGTATTATCTGGATGACGAGTTCCGCAAGTTTTTCAAGGTCAAGGCCGATTTCGATATCGAGATGGCTCGCGACGACAGGCATGTGGCGCAATACGCGGCGTTTGTCGCCGACTGCAGCCGCCAGCTCAAGCTCAAGCCGTTCCACAAAAGCGCCGTGGCAAAACTCGTGGACTACGGCTCCCGGCTGATCGAGGACAAATCGAGGCTTTCCACCCGCTTCATAGACATATCAGACATGGCAAGTGAAGCGTCGTACTGGGCACAGCAATCAGGCAACGACATGGTAATGGGCGAGCATGTGGATCATGCTCTGGAACAGAAAGAATATCGGTCGCGCATGATCGAGGACAAGGTGCAGTCGCTTATTGACGACGGCGTCATTATGATCGACGCGGCTGATGCGAAAGTCGGTCAGATAAACGGCCTCTCGATTTACGATTTGGGCGACTTTTCGTTCGGCAGGCCATCGAGGATCACGGCAAGGGTCGCATCGGGCAGAGGAAAGATTGTCGATGTGCAGCGCGAAAGCCAGATGGGCGGCCCCATCCACAGCAAGGGCGTGATGATCCTGACCGGTTATCTGGAAGGCATGTACGCTTCCGACAAGCCCATAGCGGCTTATGCGACTATCGCGTTCGAGCAGCTCTACGACGAGGTGGAAGGCGATTCGGCCTCATGCGCGGAGCTTTACGTGCTTTTATCGGCCATCGCGAATATCCCAATCAAGCAGGGGATTGCCGTCACCGGTTCGATGAACCAGCACGGCGAGGTGCAGCCAATCGGCGGCGTAAACCGCAAGATCGAAGGCTTTTTCGCGGTATGCAGATCGAAAGGGCTCACCGGTGAACAGGGTGTTGTGATACCGGCGTCGAATGTCCGTCACCTAATGCTCAAACCCGAAGTGATCAACGCCGTGGCCGAAGGCAAATTCCATATATGGCCGGTGGAGACCGTCGATCAGGGCATCGAGATCGTGACGGGGATGCCTGCGGGAGAAAGGCAGCCCGACGGAACTTTCCCCAAAGAGACAGCGCACTTCATGGTGGATAAGAGGCTCAAGGAACTTGCCGAAACCGCCAAGGAATTCGCGTCACCACAACTTTCCGCGCCATCGTCCGAAAACAAAGAACCCGCGGCAAGCATGAAAAAGAAAGCAAAACCATAATCCTGAAGTAAGAGTTTAGTCTTGCGGAATTTTCTTGGGGCTCTGCCCCAAACCCCGCCAGAGACCCAGTCTCTGGACTCTGCAAGGAAACCAGGTTTCCTTGACCTTCTGACTCAGAGTTGAATGATCCCTTAAGGGATCATTCAACTCTGGAACGGGGGTCCAGGGGCCACTCGGCTCCTGGCGGGATCCAAGGGCAGAACCCTTGGTCAGGAGTCTGAGGGTGGAACCCTCAGATAGTTCTCATAGAACTGAACTTTTGCCTCATGAAAATGATACGATTTTACCAAGCGAACGCATTGACTTAG
>JAJFUS010000019.1 GCA_021372295.1 bacterium
ACTATGCTGCTTGCTGTAACCTTGCCCCATACTGTCGCAAGCATACCGGTGTTGTTCAAGCCGGTTGATGATCCAATAGCCGGAGTAAATGAGCCTAACGCTCCACCACCGGCTGCTTTGTTCGGCAATCCGACTGGGAAAGGCATGGTGCAGCCGGTATCTTGAACCGTAAGCAAATCAACATAGTCAGTCTCATTTGTGTCGAGCTTAACGACTCTCTCGCCATCGACAGTCGCCATCGTGCCATATATTTCGACAAGGTCGCCCGTAGACGGACTGTAGCCGTAAGTCGGGCAAACTCGAATAGAATTTGTTCGATCAGGTTCCTCAATGCTGAAAATGAGGTAATTCGACTGCAAAACCGGCCGGTTCTTTAAGTGCACTTTCGCACCGTCGGGCAGCCATTTCAGACCGTCACGTGAACCTTCCGCAGGAGTTATGGATTCTGAGTCTGGTGAGTCGTCCATTACCGGCAAACCGCCCACGTCCATAGCCGAAATACTTGCTGACTGAATCGTATTCGTGCCGGACAGTTGGGCAAGAGAGCGTTTGGTGGGCCAGTCCATCCTGAGAGCTTTGACAGGTGGACAGAAGATTGCCTTGCCTGTGGAGTCACAATATACCGTGACGTTTTCCGGCGAAACGATAAGGACTCGCTGTGTGATGGCGCCGCCGTCTTTGGATGTGCTGGGCATTGTGGAGAGAACGCCTGTCACATCCACAGTCCAGTCGTCTTCCACAGCCAGCGAATGGGTGCTGACTACAACAAGTCGAGGATTATCAAGTGGAGGTTGCTTGTCAAAAGTCTCCTTGATCGCGAATGATTTTCCGCTCTTACCGCACCAGATGATCTGCTCGCCGGTAAGTGTGACGGTCGTGCCGTCCCGCTGGGACAGGACTGCGCCTATTGTGTTAGGATCGCCGTCGACGATTCTCGAAGCACAGCACATAGAAGCCAAAACGAGAATCATCAAGACAACGGTCGCTGGAATGCAAAACGTACGTAAATTGAATCTGTGTGTCATCTTTCCACTCCTGATATCCTTTCGTAAAATCGGTTAAAGATCAGTGGGCCAGATCACTACATAGGCCCTATCATACTATACAATTTTCATATTTACAAGCTTGCTCGTTAATGCTTGAGGATACGCCCACATGTCAAAAGTGTATCGCCCAGACGCTGAAAACCGGGGCAGCGCAGTAACAACCCGGCCACGGCCACACTGCCCCGTCATCGACGGCTAACCTCACCGCCAATTCTTTGGCCGAACCTACGGCTCACACATCAAGCAAGGTCTGTATCCGGCTTCCACCGCCTCCCTTCTGGAATGAAAATACGCCCTGTTCTTTTCCTGCGGCAGACAGATGCATGACCTGCGATGGAAAACGCCAGTCCGCACGTTCCCGATATACACCGGCGTCCCCACACGAGCAATCTCATTACTCAAGCAATAGGCCACTGCTCCAACCAGCAGCCCGGCCAGTAGTATCACCGCAACCAGACGATGAAGCTTCACGCATTGCCTCCATCCGCCATCTAAGCGTGACAATCAGACTTACAGATTCCATTATGCCTCAAGTTGGTCAGCGCGTCAATGTCAATAGCCAGAGCGACAATTGAGCAGGACTCATCAAACCTCGTAAACTTCGTTATGATGAGAAGAAAAACGACTAAACGCAATCATTTGCTCAACAACTTAGCCAAGCACATGCGCGACCGGCGCAGGGCTTTGGGCATTACCCAAGAGCAGTTGGCGGAAAAATCAGGTCTAAGCACCAACTACGTTGCCAGGCTGGAAATAGCTGACAAAACACCTTCGTTCGCCACCCTTATCGCCCTATCAGAGGCACTACAAGTGGATGCCTCTGAACTCCTTGCAGGCGATTGTAACCGCCCCTGGATCGGAGATGCCCAAGAGATAGCACGCATAATGGAATCACTGAACGAGCGAGACTCTCAATTTGTTCTGAACCAGGTTCAGAACACCGTTGAGTATCTCAAGTCACTCCGAAAAGATCAGAGTTAAGACTCATCTCGCATCGCCCTCTTGCTTTCACAAAGGCCTGCTTTTCTCACTCTGTCACTGCTTGTCAACCAGGCAATAACATTAAGCATGACTGCATTATGCGCTACATATAAGTAGCGTGCCAAGTAGCAAATCGCAAAATGTGGCAATTTCCGAGAAAATAACTGTGCGTAAACTCGCAAACGCAACCAATTACGCGTTTGCAACTGCCATGGGGAGTTATTTGTGAGGTTCCGTTAAATATCTGCTTCGGCCACCGCTATCAGCATCGTGAGAGGCATGCCGAGGCCTTCGGCAATAAGCATGAGGTTTTTCAGAGTGACATTGCGTTCGCCGCGCTCTACCGAACCTATATACGTCCGATGCACGCCAATAGCATCAGCAAAAGACTCCTGGCTGTAGCCAAGTTTGCTGCGGCGGGCTTGAATGACTTGCCCCAGTTTTTGTTGCATTTGTTTTGTGTCCATTTGGATGGTTTATACCGCAATGAGCACTTTACGTCTACATCATAAAAGTAGCATTTTGCAGCAAAAGCGCTTCCCGAGAATGTGGCTTTCTATCTGTCTCAGCATATTCAGGCCCGACAATCCGCGTGTCCCTGAAAAATAGTGACATTTTTCTTTTGAAAACTGACACGATCTGTCAGCGCTTGCATGGTATAATCCCTCAGATCACGTATGGAGACGACTATGCTCAAGCGCATTCTGGCCACGTTTCTGCTCATTTTTGCAACGGCTGGTCTTGCCTGTTGCGCACCGGAGACATTTTCAGGCACGGTGACGGCTGTCACTGACGGCGACACTTTGCAGCTGGACCGGGACGGGAAGACCGAAAAAGTGCGGCTCTACGGCATAGACGCTCCTGAGATGAAGCAGGACTATGGCGCCCAGGCCCGACAAGCGGTTATCGACCTTGCGCTGGGAAAGCTTGTCCGCGTTGAGGTATTGAAGTCAGACCAATATAGGCGGACGGTTGGAGTCGTAACGCTACCCGGTAACGTTAACTTGAACCAAGAGATGGTCAAGAGTGGCCTCGCTTGGTGGTATAGGGATGTCGCGCCGAAATCGGTCCAGCTTCCAAGACTGCAGGATGCAGCTATGGGCGTAAGGTTGGGCCTGTGGTCAAAGCCAGATCCGACTCCACCCTGGGAATTCCGCAGCCGCGGCAGTGGCGACAAAACAGCTGAGGCCAGCAAATGTGACCACGGCAACGTTCAGCCTGTCAACGACGGCATCGTTTATGTCTCCGAAAGCGGCAAGTGTTATCACCGCGAAAACTGCTGCACAATGAGGCGCAGCAAGCTGGTAATGATGACGCTCTCTGAGGCAATAGCAGCGCACTACAGACCGTGCAAAATCTGTAAGCCAAAGTGACGGCTCAAGCCACATTGCATCCTAATTGTGTGTAGACATGCCCTCCGCCGCGGGGTCGAAGGTGCTGCATATTTGCCGCTCATCGCCGGGGAAGATGCTCAGAGTAAAACCTATATCGCCCGAGCCAGTCACCAGTATAGTCACGCTGGTGTAGCTGTCCGGGTAGATTTCCACCGTGTAGACCTGCCCGCCGGGGACTCTGGGCACATATATAGATGAATCTCCGAGAGCCACCCTGTCACCGGTTGACATCGTTATCGTGCCGGTCATGTGGAAGAACTCAAACAAGGCCGTGATTTGTGTGGACGTAGCCCGAAGATGCGTTGCGAGCCTGTGCTGTGAACTTGTGCCGTCGCACTTACCATGCCAGATCATTCCGTTTCCAAGCGAGATCACGCTGTATTCGGATGTGGTAGAGGCGTTGTTGTAATTGTACTTGCCTTCCCACTTGATAAGGTTCTTGAGAAATCCACATGCCTCTTTAGAAATGAACCCGTTTGCGGATGCGCTGGCCAGGCCGTGTGCGTCACCAGTCGCGCCGACATGGGCTATCGGAGCAAACCGGGCATCCGACGCATCTTTAGGGTAATAGTTGCTGTCGTGATCGTTCGAAGTCCTATGCAGCGCGAATGCCGTCGAAATAACCTGTATTTCTACCTCAGTGGCTTTCTCCGGCAGCGCCGTTTCCATCGCAACAATCCTTGTCTCATGATCTGAAAGCCGGGTCTTGTCCGCCGCTGCCATAAACCCCGCAGAAGACGCACTCGCAGCAGAATGCGCAGTTCCACCCGAGCCGACATGAGATTTCGGGGCGAAGTTGGCATTGGACTCTGTCTCGGTGTAATACCTGCTATCATGATCTGACGACGATTTGTGCGTGGTCAAGGCATTGGATAAGGCAGTAAGGTCGGAATTTTCAGCCTTGGATTCGAGGTCTGCAAGCTGGGCCGGTGTCATGAAACCTGCCTGGGTCGAATTCACTGCAGAGTGACGATCCAAGCCGCCATGACCTATATGATCCGCCAACATTGATGAAATACCACCACCAGTATTGCCGGACTCGCTGACATACGCCTGCAAAACGCCGGTGTCTACATTGAATGTGTATATCGGCACAACCGTTCTAGAAGTGGCTCCGTCAGGCAAAGTATCGCCCGAAGTATCGCGATTCTGCAGTGTGGCGATCCATTTCTCGCGCTCGGCTGTCGGCTCACCGGTCAGAGGGTTTACCAGCGAATCGTCGTCGGAGACAGTCACTTCCCTGCGGAAAACATCTACATATATAATGTGGGTGCCGGACGTCGGAAATGTGAGTGTTGCGCCTGGGACTCTCACCACGCAGCCCTCGAGGTAGATCACGCCGTTCGTAAGCGTGACGCTGCTGCCGGAGACAGTGCCGTCCAGACCAGAGATTATCGTTCCAGGGCTGAAAACTTTGTCGAAGAGAGCCGTTCTCTCGTTATGCTCGATATCCTGGGCTTCGTTGAGTTCAGTGTTGAGCAGGTCCCGGTCTGCTCTGTAGCATATTTTCTTGTAGTTTTTGGATGCGTCAAATGTGGTGTCGCTCATGACAGAGAAATCTCCACTTCCTCGAACCAGCAGATAGTTCCCGCTGGCTGATGATTTTCGGCTATTGAATAGAATTCCGAATTATCTTTCAAAGGCTGCGTGATGTAATAAATGCCGTGGTTATATTTGCTGCCAGGCAGCTTGCGGTTATTGAGAGTCGAGCTGTAATTGAGGCGCAAAACAGAGTGATACGTCTCTATGATTGCGCCAGTCCAGCCGAGTGCAGCCAGCTCCCTGGCAAGTGCTGACTTTGTGCCGGTGCGCCGGTACCGCTCTATGGCTTCCTGAATCTTCCGGCGTTGGGGAGTCGGGCTTGCTGTGGAGTCGAACTCAGCGCCGACAAGCGCAGCCAGATATGAGAGAAAGTCCGGCTGGCAATCGTTGGGTGAAACAAGCTCAGTGATGCCATCTATGCAGGCTTTAAGATCGTCGAGAGTCGGGCCGATTACGTTGAAAAACGTCTGCAAATCGCCCGAGGTATCGCACTGGGCGTAGACATCAGGCATGAGCCCCATAAGTCTCTTTGAAAACCTCATTACTGCACCTCCGATATGTTGAGAGTAACGGTGCCCAGGGTCGGGATTTCCTTTGAACCCGAAATGACATCAGCAAACGGCTGGCTAAGGACCACATGGCTTACCCCACTTACTCCATCAAGCAAAGCCACAAGGTCGGAGAGATACACTTTCTGGCCAAAGTCCTGGCTGTCGAACGCAAAGTACTTGTCGAGCGCTCTCTGTGCCCGCGTCCGGACTGTTTCCACGTCTTCACCGGGGTAGATGTAGAGAGCGGCGTTTATGTCCACAGACAGATAGACCGGATCCACAATCCCGACATCCATCGTGAGCAGCCGCCTGGCTTCGAGGTATCCGGTGAGATCTGACTTCAGCAATTCGGACGGCAGCCCGCCGCCCTCAGGCGCAATACAGATTCGCACGGTATAAATGCGCAGGCTGGAATCATCGTTCACATCCATTATCTTGGCCTTGGCCACACCGGGAAACGCCAGGCAAAGCGCGCTGTAATCGTCACGGGTCACAGCTTTCCATGTGGATTTCACAGTTGTCGGCACAACGAGCTTTGCATGATCCTGTGTCTCCCTGTCAGCGCCGCCGGTTGCCGCAACGGGGTTATCGACCGTGAACTTGATGGCTTCCCCGCTGGTTGCGTATATGACCGAGACCAGCTTTGTGACCCGGTGCGGAGCGAGGTTCCCGTCTGAACCCAGAGTGGCGTAATAAGTAACAACAATCTGCTTTCCATTGCCGGGAAAGGCCCCGTTTGTACCGTCGCCGAATATGATGGATACATTGTCCAGGCCGTCTATCGATACCACATAGTGAGGATCTTCCGGCCCGCTTTCCACAAAGTGCTCGACCTGCGTCCACTGGGTTCCAGCAACCGAGACATGGATAGAACCATAAGCTACATCAGTCCGGCTGAGTGTAATGCTTGCGCAGGCTGCGCCGGTGCCGGTGAATTCCTCTGTGACGAGTTCGCCCTGCACGGCATCGACATCAACTTGGCTCTGGCCAGCAGATATCACGGCATCGCTCACTGTGACAAACGGCACCTCTAGGGTCTCGTCCGGCGCGACGAGTGCGGTGCCCGATGGTATCGTGATATTTTCAGTTAATGCTTGCGATAGTGTGAATCTGACTTGAGTGCTGGCGGCGATGGGCCCGTGCAGCTTGTATCCGACCAGCGCGCACAAATTTACGATATTCTGACGCTGCCGAGCTGTCGGCAGATAGCACTCGGCTGCCTGGGAATCGACATAATACGCAAGCATGTCAGCGATGCCGGAGAACAGCTCAAGCAGCACGACTCCCAGATCGCTCGTGTTGAAATCCGTCCAGCGTTCTGTGAGTTGCGGAATGCGAGCGATAAGCTCCTCGCGGATAGATTCATAATCTTTATCTACATACGGCAACCTGCCGCGTCGCACAGTCATTTGCTACTCCAGTTCCCGATAGAAAGGATAGACAAAATTCGACTCAATCTGCGCCGATATAAGCCGGTAGCTGATATTTACCAGAACCAGATGCTCGTCGTTTTCGTCCGAGCCAACCGATACGTCCGTCACGACAATCCTCGGTTCCCAGGTATCCAGCGCATCTGTCACCTCATGCCGGATCAGGCCATATAGAATCTGGTCGTTAGGCTCGAAAACCAGTTCATGCAGCCGGGTTCCGAAGTCAGGCCGCATAAATCGCTCGCCCCTTTTCGTCCCCAGAATCTGGCGGATGCTCTCGTGGATATGGGCATGGTCCGATGATGTCGCCGTTGAAATCTGAGCTCCGCCGGAGCGCTTCTGGAACGTGAACGGGAACTTCAGACCTTTGCCCAGGAATTCCAACGCTGGATTATTCGTGCTGCTTGCAGAAGTGGCATCTGAATCGTCCGTGTTGGTGACCTCAATCTGCACATCCGCCAGAGTTTCCAAATGGCGGGTCACCACAATACTGACGTCCGCAAGGTGCGATTTTGCA
The DNA here is from genome assembly GCA_021372295.1 of bacterium. Lineage (GTDB taxonomy): Bacteria > Armatimonadota > UBA5829 > UBA5829 > UBA5829 > UBA5829. The sequence continues at coordinate 7,462 of JAJFUS010000019.1, forward strand.
TTCGTAATGCAAATCTGCACATCTGACTGCACCGCCTGGCCGTTTGCAACCGATACTAATTCATCCGCGAGCAAACTGAAATCATTGCCCGTGCCACCGCTAAATGTGTACATCAGACCGGCGACGTGCGGTCCGTCCGCGTGGAACTTCGGCGAGACTGCCCCGGTAAGAATTGGGACGCTGACAATTTTGCCGCTAACGGTTGCCACGCCGCACCACGCCCTTCATCTTTATGGCCTTAAGATTGCGGATGTAGTTCTTTTGACGAACGGCATATGCCCCACGTCGTATTGATATTTTGACTATCTTGCCTGAGATTGTCGCCATATCGCTACTCTTTCACCGCGATCCAACTGCTGCCGCCGGTGATGTTGAAAATCTTGTATGTCTCAGTCCCAAGGTCAATGACGTCCTCCGACGCGCCTGCGCCGACACCTATCGAATAGACCTCGCTTAGTTCGCCGCGAAGCTCGGTATAGTTGCTGGCCTCTGAAGTCACGAATAAGGGAAACATCGCGACCATACTATACCTGGTATCAGGATCGGAATTGTTGGTCTGATAGTTCGAGAAATCTCTGACATATGCCTGATGTGAATTCTGCCCTGTGTAGCCATCATATCTGTTGAGCAGTTGGCAGCTTGGCAGGCTGGAACTACCTATTATTACTGGCTGCGGGTCTTCCCCTATCTTTGCGCCAGCGGAATAACCAGTTGACAGAGTCGCTATTGTGATCGTATTCGGGGTTGATGTGGTATCAGTCGCTGTCACTTGAACACGGGCGATATTGGCGTTGTCTTTGATGACGTAATACTTGCCGGAGGTGAGCACGGATGCGTCGTTTACTGCAACCGTCACGCTGCTTCCCACACCTGCAGCGGCCTGTGTCACAGCGATTTTGTCCGACCAGAAACGCTTGAGTATTCCGCTGTAGTGGCCGTAATACAGTGCGCCGATCCGGGTCATCACGAAGACCCTGTCGAGGTCTGCAAACAGCCAATAGTTGAACGATGCCGCATCGGCGGTAGTGATCCCGCTCGATGTGGTGTAAACTGGTTTCACCGCAGTGTGGCTGGTCGCGTCCCAGTAGAGAGCGCCTCTTACGGAGATAATGCCGGTGCTGGAATCATCGATGAACTGCAGGTAAATATCTTCTTTGCCCGATTCTCCCGCGGAGTAGACGACGAAATACGGCAGCGTTTGGGACATACCATCGTCATGCAATGTCCATCCGCATGTATCGACCAGGAATGTTTTGAGTTTCGCGAGCAGGTCCAGGGTATTGCTCGCTGTGCCATATGAGCTGTGATATGCCATTTTATTATCTCCTGAAGAATTATTAAGCCTTTGGTCGGCAGACTGCTGCTTGCTACCAAACTCAATTTTAGTCGAAACTGGTGGGCAACCCCCACTGGGGGCTACGCCAGGCTCATCGTGCCGGTAAGTCTGAGCTTGATATCCGTTTTCTTCTGTGCGCTGGTATCCGCCGGAACCGTAATTCGCCGCCAGAAGGAGATGGTCGATCTGCACGTTCTGTCACCCAGAACAAGAGCCTTGCCGGATACTGCCGTGTCCAGCCCGGATTGGGTCAGGGCGAGTTTGCACCAGGATGATTCGTCAGTGCCGGTTGTATCGACCGGCTGCACGGTTAAATCTGAATAGTTGCACGCCGCGTAGACGACCGATCCCTGCGAATGCGCCGCCGGTTGGGTCGAGTAAATGGCGCGCTGCACGTTGAGGACATTTGTCCCGCCGCCGGAAAGGACGCGCATTTCTTCCGAGTCTGTGATGATGACGTCACCGTCAGCAAATCTCGCGGCGGCAAGCGTGATAATGGAGCTCACCGCATCAATTGCCTGAGCGATTGTAGTCTGCTCGTTTGCCACAAACAGTTGGCGGTCCCTGCTTTCGCCAAGAGAGCCGTCATAGGTGTCGCTGTCGGGGCTGGACATGTCGCCTTCTGAGATCTGTTTTGTAAGCGCAGCACTCGTATATAAATGTATGGACAATGTGCATTCCTTTCATATTAACCGGCGCTGGTGTCCAGGCTGCCCGATGTAATCACAGCGCCGCAGGCTGTCTTGTCACCAACACGCGCCGCCGGTTGGCCTTCAATGATAATAGTATCGCTGCCGGAAACAATGGCAGTCACGCCATGCCTTGGGCACGAATGCAGATCACCCTTTCTGGCGGCAGCTTTGCCGTTGATAAACGTGCGGCTGGCGGCGCTGATAATTACTCCACCGTGGTCGGAAGCATCGCCAAGGCGTGCAATGTGGCTGGCCATAGTTACCTGCCAAAATAGCTTATGATAGAGCTGACCACGCCGCTTATGACACCACCCAGCGCGATAACCAGTGCCACCGTTTTCCAAAGTGTGTCGCCGCTCACTTTGGTTTTGACCTCGGACTTGAGCGAGCTTATCTCCTCGGCGTGGCGGGCAAGTTCGTCATTGATTCCGCGCACGATAATCTCAACCGATTCTTTATCGGATTTCGCTTCGAGACGTCTCTCGATTGCCTCCAAACGACTTTGAATATCCCGCCTGTGGTTTTCGAGTATCTCGCGAAACTCTGCCCGCCACGATTCAAAGGTTTTCGCGAGCATCCGCTCGCTTTCCACCCAGCCACACTTCGATGGGCCATTGCATTCGTTATCATTCATGTCGCTGCCTCACGGGTTAAGGTATATATTGCCAGCCGAGCGTATCGTTATGTCGCCAGATTCTGCATCCATCGTGATTGTGCTTCCGGCCTTGTCGGCGAGCTCAACTCTGCGGCCGGAAAGCATTGTAATTGACTGGCCGGATGAGTCTATGATCCGCACGCAGGCCGTATCATCCTTGTCATCCAGCAGGATTACATGTCCGAGTGTCGTCTTTGCAAGCACACGCATTTTCGGGCAGTAGTATGACGGATGGCCATGAAATTTGCCGTGCTCAAGACTATCCGCACGATTGGATGCATGATCGTCCCTATCGCCACAATCATCACACGTCACAGAATCACAGAGCCGCTTGGACTCATCCGGCTGTTCGCCGGGATTGCTTCCGGCCAGCCACACCCCTGACCAAATCGCATGCTGGGCATCGCCGCCCTCGAACTCTGCCCACACTGACGCGCCCTCATCCGGAACGAGAAACATGCCGCAGTTGTCCGTGCCGCCATAGGGAAAGCAGGGCGAGGCCCAGTCCGACCAGTTCACCTCGCCCACACCAAGCACGGCGGGAATTTCCAGCCTGCACCGGCCCAGACGCTCCGGATCGTGGTTGTCCCGGACGAGTGCCCGGTATTTGCCGTACCACTTATCCTGCATTGTCTATACTTTGAAGAGATCCCGCAGGAATCTTACGACTATGTTGGACTGGGTCTTCTTAGGATCGGCTTTCGCGACGGCGTCGGTAATGGCGTCCTGCACGCTCTCGGTAAGAGAGCACATGGAAGTCGCCACACTGAGCTTTACGCTGCTTGCACCGAGCTTTTCAATGACCCCGACTATCGTGTCCAGCGCGGTGGTTTTTGCCTTGCCCCACTTCGTGAGTTTGAGCACAGCCACAAGCGCGACGATAAACGTGATAAGCACGTCTTTGTTGTCCGTTACGAAACTCAATACACTACTCATTCTTTCATTCTCCAATCTCGATTAGCTGTTTGTAATGATCTCGCCAGTATCGGCATCGACCCGAACCATCTTCGGTTTTGACTTCACTGGACGCGGGGCACTGGAACCCTTCGCTTTCCTGCCGGTGCCACTCGCCACAGCTTTTTTCGGGTGCTTGGGTGCCGGTAGTTCATTCTTTTTGGCAGTCACCTCCGCTGATTTTGCCCCGGCTCCCTTGCCCAAGGCGTTTCGCTTGAGCTTAAGCTCACAGGAATATCCATCGCCGAATATATGTCTGACCGAAGTGCAGTAATATGTGCCGGAGAACTTACGTCCGACACCAGTAATCTCGATATTCTGTTTTGCGACAAGCGTCGGCATGCCGATAGTCGTCGCAGCTGCCTCGATCTGCCTGAGTTCGGCCTCCTTGAAACGGCTCTCGGATACATCCTGCGCCGGTTCCTGTCGAGGCTCTTCGTAGAAGCCTTCCGAGCGCTCAAAGCTCGGAATGATCTGACCAGATTCAGACTCGCGATACTTGTCTTCACCAGTCCCGCCGTCGACCAGATACGTCTTTTTGCCAAGTGACGTCCTGTCCGAAGTCGTGGCATTACCAGCCTTGTGTTCAACTGCCGCTTTCTTTCTCGGATCGACCCCGACAGCCTTGGTCTCGGTTCCGGCACCCTTTACACCCTGCGACTGCGTCGACGGTTTGAATGAGCGCAGCATGCCCTCGCGGTCAGTGAAATACTCCAGAGTGAGGGCGGGCCTCTTTGCCAGGTGTCTTGGATGGAAGTGCAGCTCATCATCTTGAACGTAGAACACATATCCCGTCACCCCTTTCCCGTCCCTATCTCGGGACTTTACGGCCAGTTGTTTCAAGAACTGCGCATCCGATATATTGCTTTGTGCTACTCTCAAATGCCTGCCGATGGTCTTTGTCACCACTGCCTTCAAACCATGCTCGCTGGCAATTTGCTCCGCGATCTCCGAATACAAAATGCCGGGAGCGGGTTTCTGCCAGACACGTTGGATCTGCTTCCCGGCCAGTTTGTGTCCCTTATCGTAAGCCTTGAGCTGGATCGTCGGGTCGCCGCCGTCAGGAAAGTCGTAGTCTATCTCTTTGATGACGGCAATCTTTCTGGCAGACAGATCACCGGCGTAACCGAACCTCGCAACGATCTCGTTACCCTCCTGAAAGAGCGGATCGTCCACGAACTGAAGGTTCCTGTCGGCCACCGTGATCTCCATCACATCCATCTCTTCTTCGTTGTCCTCGAAAACGAACGAAGTTATCTCATGCGTGATGTCTTTTGAGAGCCGGTGGCCCTCTATCTCTATAAGGAACGTGGGTTGGTATATGTCGGTCTGCATTGCTAATCCAACACACTCATCTGCACGTGTTCGACCGACGGAATTCTCAGAACCGTCCCCGCCTCAAGCTCCAGCGGGAAGAATATATCGTTGTAATCACAGATGATCCACCAAAGCTCCGATTGCCCCAGGTATTTGCAAGCGAGAAGATCTATCCGATCACCTTCGATGACAGTGTGGAAAACATCGTCAGTCTGGCGCGCCGTATCGATGCACTCACGGACACCGATGAACTCGTCGCTGCCATCGACATACAGAACGCAGGACGCATACCTTGAATCTACCGATATCATTTACGGACCTCGCTGCAACTCACCGACTTCATCACGACTTCCTCAAGAGCCATCTCCACCTCGGCATGCTGGGGCAGCAGGCTGTCTTTGTCGAACATATGAAAGTAGCGCACCCGCACCTGCCGCACTATACAAATCACCCCAGGATACAGATCGCCCAGAAAGAACAGCACCTTATGCGGCGCGCTCTTGAGCATTGTTTTTTCGTGCTGCGGATATAGAAGCGACTGCAGCCAGGCCACTTTTTGCTTCACAGATCCCTTGAAGAACACAATCGTGAACGCTATCCGGCGAGCCTCTCCTGCCACAAACTGATACCTTGGGTGGCTCATGCCCGGAATCTTAATCGTGGCGAAGTCAGCGCTCTTTTCGTCAGTAATCTCGTCCGGGTTATACTGGAACTCCAGAGTCTCCCGAGTCACCACATCAACGAGATAACCGACAGTCCGGCTTACACTTTCAGCCAAACCGGCACCTCACGGTATATCATCACAGGCTTTCCGAGCGTTCTGGCGTGCTCCATCTCCCGGCACATACCCTCAGATATGCCGTCGCCGATATAGACCCACACTACGTCACAAGCCTCCATAAACCGCAGGCCCATCGATATTCCGAGTTCACGCTGCGCTGGGTCTGTATCGTCCAGAAACCTGGTATAAAGCAAATGTGGAGCAAATGGCGTAAGCCCCGACTCTACAGCAAGCCGACACATAGCCTTGGCAATCTCAACGTTGCGCACGATGTTACCGGCAAATCTGCTGCAGATAAATACCATTTCTACCCCTCAAGAAACTGATAAGTGTTGACGACAGACTAATGACCGAAACCAGACGATGTTCCCAATCGAAACAGGTGGGCAGCCGCCACTGGCGGGGTCAGACCTGCTCATAATTTCTGACCTTTCTATCCCGCATATCCCTGTAAACCGACTGCGCTATTTTCCGGCCATCCAGGGTAGTAGTAACGCTCAGATCTATCGGCCTGTCCGCCAGAGCATCCAACTTGGTGAGGATGGCCTCCAACATCGGCTGAATGCTCTCGTCAGCAGGACCCACCGACAAACTTCCAAATGTCCCACGTGAGGCGGATAATAACCTCGTCTGCCTGGTATCCGGTGTGCTATTGTCAAATCCCTGGGCCTGCGTGATCGGAGTAACCGGTCTGGGCAATGGCCCCGCAATCGATGGCGTGAGCGCAAGTGTTCCAGCGACCGCAGTGGGCAAAACTGCAGATTTCACAAGTCCAAATGCCTGCTGAACTGCTTCATACGGCCGTTTCGAAGTGCGGTCTATTCCCGAACTGAACGCCTCCAGCATCGCTGATCCACTTCTTGTAAGAGTGGATAACGGCCCTTCCAGCGCATCCGAATGCGGCAGAAGCCTCTTAACTCTGGCAAGCGCCGCCTTTGCAGCCTCATATGGAGCGGTAAGCGCCGAACGCACACCGGAGGCGATAGCCGTCATAATGGCGCGCCCGCTTTGGAACGCGCTTGTAACCAGGCTCCGCAGACCAGTAATTATGGATGCAAATGCGCCAACAGCCGCTCCTCGAATTGATGACCACGCCCCGGACGCAGAACCGGCAAGCCTGCCGAACAACGATCTAAGTGCGCCAATCGCGGATCCTGCGATGCCCCGAATGCCAGCCCAGGCAGTTGTCGCCACATCACGCGCCCACAGAAACGGTGTCGCGAGATACTGCACAATGGCAACGCCAATGGATTTCAGACCACTCACCACTGAAATCTGCCCGGTGAACACTTGCCACACTGACCAGGCCACTCTGCCGACCATAAGAAGCGCCTGCACAATCAGCCTGAGCGGCAGGTAAAACTTGTAGATCACCGGAGCGACTGCAGTAAATACTGTAACGAGTATTCGACCAAGCCCGACAACTGCTCGAACAACCAGCGCGACAGTGCGGATGACGAACACCAGCGGGCTAACAACAAATCGGATCACATACGCTCCGATCTGTGCAAGAACACCGAGAACTCTGCCCAGAACAATACCAATGTTTTGAAACGATGACGCATCGACTGACGTCGTGGCCATGCCGAAGATACCAAACACGGAAAGAAGCACTTTGCCAAGCTCGCCAAATGCTCCCATGAGTGCCTTCACCGCTGGTTCGATGATTGTTCGAATCCTGCCAAAGACTGACGAGAACGCTGTCCACAATCCAGTCAGGAACTGCCGAACTCTGAAGTAGACCTGGAAGACTGTAGTGACAAACCCCATCAATCCCGCAGTCTGAAGTCTCTTCGCAAGCTCCGCTGACATCTGTCCCGCGCCGCCGGAGAGCGATCCAATAAGCGTGCGAATTCCCTGAAACGCGAGACTCACTTTATTCCATGCGCCAAGAACAACACTCCTGATACCGGCAAAATTGCTCTCCCAAGCACGTCTCAAGAGAACAACCGCCACTACTACACCCGCGATTATCCCGACAACCGGCAGGAAATAGGCTGAGACTGCCGCACCGACACCTGCGAGCATCGGCCCAATTGCTGCAATTCCAGCCTGGATCGCAGGCATTACAATTCCAATCGTTCCTATGGCTGCCGTAACGCTTCCGACCACAACCAGCACAGTGCCCAATGCCGCGCATAGCGCAAGCGCCACTCTTGTCACACCAGGCATGGATTTCGCAACACTCTGCAAATGGATAATGAACCTGGATATGGCCTGAAAGACCGGGATCACAACCGGCAGCAGCGTCCGCCCGAGAATCTCGGCAAGGTTGGTAAGCTGCTGCTTTACCAGTTCATACTGCGAGCCTATGTCCATGTTCATTGCGTTTGCCATCTGCTCGGTAACCACGGTGCCGGATTTCATCGCCTGCTCGACGCTCTGGATGTTGCCCTCGAGCTGGTCCATCCCCATAGACATCTGAAGAAGGAACCTGACCGCCTCATCGGACCCGAACGCCTTTTTGAGTTTCACCTGCGCCGCAGCTTGCGAAAGGTCAGGAAAACCGCGCTTCACTTCCTGCAATATAGGGATAATGCCTTTGAGCCTGCCCTGCGCATCGACAAACGAGAGGCCCAACTCATCACCGGCTTCGGCAGCCTTGAGCATAAACGCCTTGTATAACGTGCCTGCCTCGGAACCAGGCATCGTAGTCTGAAGTTGGCCCAGGATCGCCATCTGCTCTTGGAGCGGAACATTGGATGCAGCCGCGATAGCGCCGATATTCTTAATGGCTTCGGCCATCGCCGGGCCAGTCGTTTTGAAAACCGATACAGTCTGAGCCAGCGCGCCGGAAAACATCTTCGCCCAGTCCATATCCGACATATCCTTGGCCATGGGCTTAAATATGCCATAGCCGGTGGTAAATGTCTCGACCATCTCCTGGGTTGTGGCTTTGGTGGCCTTCGCGGTTAGCGCAGCCATAGATGCAAATGTGCCCACGGCGGTGTCGCTCAGGTTTGCCAGAGCGGATTTGACATCATAGGCCGCTGTAATGAACTCGGCTTTGTTCGTTCCAGACCACTTGTTTGTAAACGACTCCGCCGCATCTTCCATTGCCCGGAAATCCTTCACGCCAACCGATGCAAGCTCGCCCAATGCCCGTTGAGTCGCTACGGTCGAAGCCACAAGTCCTGCCGGGATAGCCAGGAGCGCAAGGCCAGCGCCGGTCATCATAGTGCCTTTTTCTATCAGGCCGAGATTTCGGGTCATGTTTTCGCTCGCAGCCTCCACCGACGCGTCCAGTGTCTGCATGGACGACTGGATACGCCCGGCATTCTGCGTGAAAGCATCTTTCAAAGTTACGATTATCCCGAGACCAAGGTCGTTCACTGTCAGCGCTTCCTTCCAATTTCATTACGTTCAAAATCAAGCTGCTTTTCAAGTGCGTCAACAAACTGTTGCCTAATAAGCAGCGGCAAGTTTGCCACCTGCGAATACTCCCAGTGCAGGCCACCATAGGCAAGGAAGAACGCATCTCTTACGAGCGAATTCCGGGGAATAAAAAAGCTGGTTCAGCCTCCAGACGTGTGCGGATTCGAGCGCCGCAGGTATCGCAGCCGGTCTCTATAGCGGTATCAATCCCGGCATCCACCCGCTGCATCTCAGCACGCAACGCCGTGCGGTCACGCATGGACATCTCAGAAAGAGCCTTCTTACTCGGCGGGTTGCCGTTGATATCCAGAATACGTATAAGCATTGCTGTGGAAATAGACGACTCCTGCATCGCAGCCAGGCGCTTTTCCATATTGCCATCCATGTAGCAGAACCGGACTTTCGAGCCTGAAGCCGGTAATGCGAACACAAATTCGCGCTCCTCCGGGTAAGTAGTCACAGGCAGATCATCGAGATTCACTACAACGTGGTTCTTCACGCGGCAAGCCGTGTTCGGGCAGACCAGGTCCAACTCGACCTCATCGCCCAGAGATATCTGCCGGAGCTTAACAAGCGTAAAGAGCCTGTCGCCCGAAAGCATATCCAGAACTGTCTTTGTTGTGACATCGCCATTCTCGCCGATGCGCAGAATGCAGTTGCTAAGAACCTGGTTCACGGCGTCGCCGGAGCGGATGAGCTTCTGGTTGGTGAGCAGTTCCTCCTCAACGCCGGTCATTTCACGAAGCTCTATTTCATTGCCACTGGGAAGTATAAATGTATACATAAGCCCCTCCGCTAAGACCAAAATTGGAAACACAAAGTAATCTTCTCGATGGTGTTGTCCGAACTGCCGCCCTCAAGTTCGTCATATTCAAGGGTCTTCACCCACGCGCCGTGAAGTGTCCAGCGGCGCGTCTCATTGCCGGAGCGGTCGTAGCGAACTATGTCCACATCGCGCATATACTCCTCTGGCAGCGACCCGACGTCGTAATTCACATCCGCCTGGAGTTTCACCCAATCTCGCGCCGCCTCGTCCGACCCATCCGCAAGCACGCCCTTCTCGAACGTCAAATCGTCGTACTTCACCCTGCCAGCCACTTTCTGGTCGAACATGGAACCTGCGGGCGAGAACGTCACTTCTTCAAACTCAGTCTTGGGCTCCTGTCCTTTTTGGAACAGGGCCACATCGAACCCGTTTATCTCAATTGCGAACTGCCAGTTCTGGTAAAGGCTCTGAGGCATGGATGCATCCATCACGGTATTGACCTTTCTGTGGCAACATTGTTAATAATACTGCGTCTATATTAATCAGAATCCAGTAAACATCATCGAGAGGAAATCACTCTATGCAACAAATTAAGCCAAAATGCCGCTTGTATCGCGGCTCGATTGCCATATTCGATGCCCTGGGCACAAAGGCGCTCTGGGACAAGCTGCCTGCACACAAGTTGATGACCCTATACAAGAGTGTTGAGTCCAAGGCAAAGCGTGACAGCATCATGTCTCAGAGTATTAGGAATACATCAAACGGACCAACCCTTGAGACTGGCTTCCTGTTCTTCAGTGATACGGTGGCTATCTATGCGTTCTGTCGCGATGACAATGCTCCAGACGAATGGGTGCAGATTCAGACCATCTACGATGTCGTAGGCAGAACGTCACTTCTACTGAAAGAAGCCGCGCTCAATAAACCTCCTCTGATGTATCGCGGTTCCATTGCTTATGGTGAATTGCTGGTTGACCCACCATTCTATCTTGGCAACGCAGCCATAGAAGCGGCACGCTTTTTTGAGAAGGCCGAATGTGGCTGTGTCTGGCTTACTCCAGATACAGCCAATATATACGACTCGCTCAAAAACAAACAGCCTGAACTTGATGAGTGCCTCATCAAGCATGACATTCCGCTAAAGAACGCTCCTGAACGCCTGGATGTGTCGGAGCCAATCACTGAGCCCAGCTATGCTGTGAACCTCCTTTACGCAGTAGAGCAGCATCACCGTTGTGATGTCTTAGAGTGCCTAGCCAAGTCGTTCGGCGAAAACCCAACCGGCAGTCAACTGCGCAAACGCAACAATACACTCGATCTGTTTAACAAGTTGGGACAATGATCTGCCCCATAGCCGTCGGCCAATCGCGCGCATCTTAGAGTATCTCGCTGAAGTCCGCGCCAGTGGCGGTCAGAATGAAGTTGAGTTCAACGAACTCGGCGGTTCTCGTAGGCTTTACGAACACCCGGCACAGCATCCGGTTCTGGTCAATCATCGCAGACGTGTTGGTCTCCGAATCGCACTGGACGCGGAAGTCATAGAAGCCGCCTTTGCTCTTTATATTCTGCAGGAACGGAGTGATAAGCCGGACCAGCGCGCGCCAGGTCTGGGCATTGTTGGGCTCAAATACCACATATCGCGATGACTGCGAAATGGCCTCTTCGACATACATCATCAGGCGGCGGACATTTATCCGGTCCAGCGCCGATGACTCAGACTGCAAGGTCTTCTGTCCCCAGATGTTTATGCCGGTATACGGGAACGACGCAATGACGTTGATGCCCTCTGGGTAGAGAACATCACGCTCGCCCCGGCTGGTGTTATAGGCAAGTGATAACACATTGTAGATGCGCCCGCGATCAATACCGGCAGGCGCGTACCACACAGCCGTCTTCTGGTCGCTTCTCGCGATGCACCCCGCCACCGCGCCAGTCGGAGGCACCAGTTTGGACTTGCTCGTAAGCGGATCGGTCATCTCAAGCCACGGGTAATAGAGCGCGCCGTAGGAGGAATTGAACGCCGAGTGGGTGTATGTGCCTTTGCCTTTCCGAAAATCCACAGCCTCTGCCGGTTCCAGGCTGATAGGCGTCTCCGCGATAAAGAGCAGGTCTTTTCGAGATTCGGCATAAGCAATACCGGCAGTGATGACCGGCGCAGTTGTAACACCCGGCACAAGCAGGATGCTGAGATCGTCCACCTCATCGAAAGCATAGAGGCCGGTGTGCTGAGATGAATCGCCGATGTAGTCCGAATCCGTCATGCCTGTAAGCCCATTGCCGCCGCCGGTAAGCGTGGACGAACCCAGCGCAGGCCGGTCTGTGACGGTGTTGGATGTGGCGGATAGATCGTCCAGCGTTATATAGTCGGAATTGTCATTTATAACGATCTCGACATGATTTGCGTCGGACTCATTCATCGAGAGGTTCTTGAATGCCTCAACTACCTCACCCTTGTAGCTCACAGTGAGATTGAACTCGTTGGCAGAATCCAATGTGCCGTCAGATATCTCTATAGAAATGCTGTCGCCCCAGGTCCCCTCGTTAATTGCGGAGATTTTGAGAGTATCCTGCGAGTCCAGGCCACCTGTAAGATTAGTCGCCGCGACAGGCGTGGCTACTCCAATATCCGTGGATACTGCCGAAACCAGCGCCGACGCTCCAGTATGCGCAGCAATGGCAGCGGCCACCTGGGCAGCCGTGCTGGTGGCATCGCCGGAGCTGTTGGTGGCAAGATGAACAGTTATAGCCTGAGATGACACTTCGACAGACAGCGCTGTGTCATTGCCGGACTTCACCAGCGTAATAGTAATGCCATTACCGGCAGCGCCGGATGTTTTTGCCGTCCAGGCTATTCTGTCCGCGCCTTGAGTGCCGGTAACAAGAGCAGCAGCAGCCGATTGCCTGTTCTTTAGCGTAATCGATGACTTCTTTGCCGAAAGCGTGCTGATGTCGGTTATATCCGTGTAATGAGCGAGGCGGTTCACATACAACACCTGCCCGCCGTTATCGAAGAACAACCGTGCAGTGTAAGCAAGGTATCCATCCTGAATATACGAGCCGAACTTCCTCGTAAACTGCTCCCAACTCGTGACCAAAATGGCCTTGTTTATGGGGCCCTTTTGGGCAATACCGATCATACCGCAGGCAGATGTGGAAATCTGCTTTACGTAATAACTGAAATCGGTCTCTTTCGTGTAGACCCCAGGTGAAAGATATTCGGTCATGCCTGCCTTCGCTTTCTTGGTTTTGCCTGCGACTCATCGCCTATTGCAGCCTCGGAACTGTGTTCGTCAGTGGCCATTTCCACGCGTGGATCAGGCTGTGTTCGTTCGCTTATTCGAGCGATGGAAACAAACCTGCGTTCCGCTGCCGTGCGTATTTCGTCGGAGAGCTGACTGTCATCGATAGTCTTAAGCTCCCGCGAGTTAAGGTGGATGCCCCCGGCGTCACCGGCCAGTTGAAACGCCAGGGGCTGAAATGTTAGGTTACGTATTTCAATCAATTTGTTTCCTCCATCATTCCGAGTTCTATATTGGCATCAGCCACGAGTTTGCCGGATTGAATTCGCCCATCATACACAGGGCAATCTTCTATCCTGCACCTGCCCGACGCCTGCCGCAGGTTCGACAGGTTCACCCGCTTGAGACCGCCCAGCGGCGTGAGTTCAGTCAGGTTCAAGCTGCCGTAGCTTCCGACAGCAAGCGCCGTATGCAACTGGTAAAACCGTAATAATTTGCCGGTTATATCCAATAAATCCGGCTCGTTGCCGCAGGTCACAATGACGTCGAAATCCAGATGATACAGCCTCGGATGCCTGCACTCTTCAAAAGTCATATCACTTTCGTTGCGATTAACCAGCATTGCCGATGTTCGACGTGCGCTGTCCTCACTTAATGTCGGACCCTGTAAAACTACGCTTGGCACATTCGTCACTTCAAACACATTATCTGTGGCAACAAGCGTCGCGCCGGAATGAACATCAGACTTCACGAGCCGCACAAACGACTCGACAACCTCGCGCAAAAGCTCCATCACATAAACACCGAACCCAGCGCCAACCTGTAGTTTTCGATGATCTCGTCGCGGTATTTCTCCATCGTCGGATGCAGAAACGGCCTTGGCGGGATTATTACAACAGTGCCGGATGGAGTTTCTATTGAGTAGCCATACTCCATAATCGCCCCAATGTTTGCGACACTCTCGCCTTCGCCATCCTTATACGCGCTGGTTTTGAGCAGTCCGATAAACGCCTGGTCCTCCATTATCTTTTGGGTTATCGAATCGACGAGAAACCCCGTGTCAATGAGCGCCTTGCTCGACTTCTTCCTATCAATCGTCACCTGCGCCAGAGGAACGAACTGCTTGCCGCCGGGAGCCTGGTCACGTATTCCACGCTTTATCTCCCGAACCAGAAGCAGCGCGTTCTTTATAGTCGCTTTGCGGATGGCCAGAGTCATACGCATGCCTGGATTACCGGCAAGCTTTGCCTTTGCCTTGTTCCAGTCCCCGAACCGCTTAACTGGCATATAGCCGCACCAGCTTCAGAGTCTTGTGCGTAACCACGCCGAATAGAGATTCATCCACTATCGTCTGAACCCGGAAGCTGTCGCCGCCGACTTTTATCCTGTCCTCACATCGAACGTCCAGGTCAGGAAGTACGCTTGCCGTGGCGTCCACATTGTCCGCGATATCTTCCTGCGGCGTCGGCACGAACTCCAGTTTGAACGTGCGCACTTCGACAAAGGCTTCATCATCTGAGCCATAGAGCCTCTCGCCGAGCGCTGCCCTAAGGAGCGTCGCATCCTGGCCGGAGGACTCTATAAGCTCACGAACATCGGCAGCGGCGGCAGCCTTTTCGGAGTCAGACATCAGCGCCATGGCCTGTGCCTTGGCGGACCATAGATTACCGGCACCACGTTGGGTGTCAGTATATCGTCATCACCAGCGCCTGGCTTGATGTCATTGAGCCGCTGGTTATAGGCGGTGGTAAGGTCTTCCTCAAGCTTTGCCCAGTGCTCCGGCTGGCTGGTCTTATCCACCCGTTTATCTCCCGATGAAAACGAGAACGCATTCGCCGTCGCCGCACGCATAAACCGGCATGCCTCGATCTGCGCCTGCAGCAAGATCATCTCACGGACCGCGTCTTGCGGCTCAGGGTCCACTTGACCATTAAGCACAACCAGCTTTTCATCCAAATCCCATCCGACCGGATAGATGCTCTTCAAAACGCAGCGCGTTAGAACCTCATCGCTGAAACGTTCTGAATTTGGATCCGCCAAATCCGTGCGCAGCAAGCTGACGAGATCAGCTATTGTCATCCGGTGCCTCAATGAGCTGGCCCTGGCCACCATCCGCAGTCGATGCCTTTGTATCTGTGCTGGCTTCTACCGGCTGCGACTGCTCCGTTGCTGCCGTCTGAGTCGCAGTCTTTTTCGTTGTGCTCTTTGCTTTCGGCTTGACCTCGGTCTCCGTTGTCACCTGGATAAGCAGCCCGTTATCCAGACATTGCTGCATCTGAACGCTGAGTGTCTCCACATCGGCGGTCCCGCCCGGAGGGAGTTTGAGCTTGGCGTCCGAAAGTATCAACACCCCGGGCCTGACATTTTTTATCTTAATCACAGTGCGCCTCCTTAGGCCAGAATCTTGATCTTAGCGAGAATATCGGGCCGGGTGACGCCCTGGCCAATCTCAGACCACACCAGCCAGCCCGTCTTGAATCGGGTCTTCTGCTCGATGGCCTCGGTCTTAAGCGATTCACGGACCGGCATCTTGCCGACTTCCTCGTCAGGTACGATGAGGATTTCATCCATGACAGCCGAAGCGGTAAGCAGTATCCCACCGGTGCCATAGTTCTTGATGACACCCTTGGTCCGCAATTCCGCACGGGTCTCCTGGTCGAGGTCCCAGTCACGCATATCGTTGAACCTGCGCCCGCGCATAACGATGTACTTCACAGAGAGTTCCAAGTCCTCGATGATGGAGATAGCCTCATTAAGAGCGTCGTCAGTGAGCTTGCCGCCTGTGACAGAGATTGTATTGGCAGTCGGAACCGCAGCAGAAAGCACAGTGAGCGTTCGCTGGTCGAGTTCTTTCCTGATCTGGTCGGCAGCGGAAGTCTGGATGTCCATAAGCGTGCCGACATTCCCATTTTTGAGCACGCTTACGTCGACCATAGGAGTGGCATGAAGCCTGTTGAGCGGGAATTCTACTTCCTCCAAACCCAGTTCCTGCTCGCGAGCCTCACCGTCGGTGCTTATCCAATACGCCTTGACCTTAGGCCGCTTCTGATAAATCGGGCGCTCGCCTTTAGGCAGAGTGTGCTGGGTGAGCAGAAGCGACGTGATTTCCTTGCGCTTTATCTCCTGCTCTATGGGATCCGCGATGGCTGCGGCCAGTGCGCGCATTCCCTCGGGAGATTCCAGAGCCTCGCTCATAAGGCGGGCCATGGTCTCCATGTACTGCTGGCTATGAACGTTTGTTTTGCTTTCCACACTTGCCCCCTTCATTAAATAAGCAGGCGGAACTTCAGTGTGCCGCCCGACATGGAAATGGCCCTGGCAACCACCAGATCCGTGGCTGTAACGCCGGATGTAAGTTTGCCATTTGTAGAGACTTTGAGATCGTCATTGGCGACAATGGTGCCCTCGTAGACATCTGTTTCATACACGCCACCCATGCAGAAAATGCCGGGCATATCGCCAGCGACGTAATTGCCGATGAGAACACCGAACGACTTCGCTGTCGAATCGGTATTGACGGCGAACAGGTCGTTACCGACCAGTTTTACGAACTGGCCGCAGTTGCCAGCAGCCTGCATGTAGCCATCTCCATAAGCCAGGCCGCGATGATTTGGATTAAGAAATGCCACTTTAAGCCTCCGTTAGTTTTTCGTTCCGACCCTGTCCTGATACGCCGCCATAAACCCGTTCCTGAGTTTGTCTTCAAGGGATACTTTCTTGTCGTCGACATCCAGCGGACGCACACCCGCATCCGAACGCATGTGACGGTCTGCGTCCGTTGAACTGGGCGTGTCCTTTTTGCCCTCATCTGACTTTGAGTCGTCAGTCTCTTTCGAACACGCAGATTTTGCTTGTATCGCCCTATCATACGCAGCTTCAGTAGCCGCAAACGCGTCGTCCGATAGACCGGCAAGACGGCCGAGTTCCTGTTCCCTGTCCTCGTCAGTGGCGAATGTCATGCCCGCTTTGTCCAGTTTCTTCATAAGTTTCTGAGCACGGGCCTTGTTGGCGGCGGTCTTGCTCTCGGCCTCAAGTTCATCGATCCGAGCCTGGAGTTCCACGACCTGGTTTTTGAGGTCTTTGTTCTCCTGCTCAAGCTCCTTTATACGGGCCTTGTCGTCAGTCGCGGGTTCGCCCCCGCCTTCGGGGGCAGTCTTCTTCTTCGCAGCGTCGAGCTGCTCGTCTGTCTCTTTCCTGTCGTCTTCCAATGCATTGCCTCCTGGATTTTCCTGGTTGATCTGCCCCTGGTTCGAGGCGACTTGTGTAATTCGAGCGTTTTCATCGGCGCCTTTTCGGTCCAGTAGCCCCAGGCCGGTGAACGTTACGCCGTGCAGAATCTCAAATACCGGCTTGCCCTGGTATTCCGAGCCTTTGAATTTGCGCAGATGGATGCAGTAATCATTTTTGTTGGTGACTGTTTTGCCGCAGATGGAACACTCGCCGGACTCATAGTCACATTCCATCGAGACCTGCGCGATGATGCCGCGCTTCATGAGCTTGTAGGCAAGCGCGGCAGTCGGGGTATCCATTACGTAAAGCTCACCGACGCACTCCACGCGACCGCCGCTCTCATCCTCAACGAACTCTGAGTTCACGATCCCGCCGACAATATCCGTAAGCTCCTGGGAGTGCTTCAGGTCTATCTTCTTGTTCATGGCAGTGGTGTATCGACTGGCGAGTTCATCCGGCGTGAAATGGTCGCCATTCTTGTTGGTTCCGGCGCGGCACATTATAAAGCTGAACTGCGGATCACCGGCGTTAGGATTAAGGTCTGTTGCTGACGCCGAGAGATTATCCGGCACTTCCACCGGAATGGATGTGTGGCAGTTGGCGGGAAGCGCCACAGCAGCAGACCTTGATGTTTTGTTGCTACCAGATGCGATGAAAAGTAGTTCACGTGCTCTGCCACCTTCACAATCCCTGCCGACAACCATGTTGTAATCAACGTCCATCCCCTTTACGCTAACTTTTTGGAACCGATCACCCCAGATATCACGAAGTTCCTTTTCTGTCGGGAACGCCTTGTCGCGATATGACATTATTACGGTGGAGTATTTGCCACATGATTCGTTGGCTAAGTCTTCAATGAGCGTTCGAATACTGTCGCGATTATATTTCGTTCGTGACTCGTAACTGTGGCGGCTGTTATCCAGGATATGCTTATCCGCCCAGCGATTCATAAGTCCCTCGACAAAGTGCAGATGAAACTCGTAATCGTTGCTTCCGAACTGTGTTATGTAGGGAGGATCCAGATATAGCACATCCGTGCCAAACTTGCGCACGGCCTCTACAGCGTCGCCATGAAACGCCTTGCACTCCTGGCCGTTGTCGAAGACAAGCTTGTTAAGCTGGTTTGCATACCGCTTGAAGCTTTCCACCATACTGGAGACCGGCAGGTTCACAAGCTGGTTCTGCTTTATACCAGCGTCGGATTCCATATCCCCTTTGAGGTTCATTTTTGAGCGGTGGAACTGGCCGAACATGGCTTTAGCCTTTACCGCATTGCCGAGCGCCGCCAAAGCCAGATCTTTCTTATAGCCCGGCAGCTTCTGGATGTTTGCCCACACCTGGTCGAGCCATGCGAGCACTTTCTTGGTGTAATAATAGCCGTGGAAATTGTCCACTATGAACGATCCGGCATCTGGATTGGGCGCGAGAATCTGTTCGATATCATCATCAGTGAGCGTTTCGTGCGAGTTTTCGACCACAGCCCTGGCGATATGATACGGATAGAGCAGCAGGTCGTTTGCGATCACTTTCATGCCCCGGCGTTTGAAGTGATACGCAACGTTAGCCCCACCGGAAAACGCGTCGAGGAGGGTTCGCGCATCTTTCGGCACCTGCCGCTCTATCCAGCCGAGCATCATGTATTTGTTGCCCATAAACCCCGTGACGCGTACTGGGTCATCACCGGCCTGGCAGCTAAGTAAGTCAAGATCGTCGGAATACGGCGCGTCGGCCAGAGACTGCATGTTGTTTTGAATGCGAATCTCAGCCTCGGAAGTCTCCGGCTCGTGCTCTGCGATCCAGTCTTTGGCTTTATCAATGGTCCAGCCGTCAGGGTTGTCGCCGGTCTGCTTTGCGAACCGGTATGCTTGGGCAACCATTGAATTTGGATCGCTGCCATCCGGCACAAATTCTTCCTTGAGCTTGCCGATGATGATGGAAACACCATCTACGCCGTCGAGGTCTTTCCGCCTGAAGCTATCCGGCTCGAACTCTTTTGGATCGCGGACACGGTAGCGGATTTCGTTTTCGGTCTCATCCCAAATGGCCTGCGACTGCATTTGCGAGCACACAGGGCATACACCGGCAGCCTGCTTCATCTCGCCGGATTTGGAACAGATGAACAGCCTTTCCATTGCTTCGGAGTTATCCGAGCGCTGTGCTGCGATGTGATAGCGATGCGGTCGTGTCTTCATCTGGCTTTGCATCCCATTTGTCGAAATGATCTGCTTCATTTCAGCTTCACTGGGATATGCATGGTCGCGGTAGGAAAGGAGCCAGTTCGGAATGTGCTTTGCGTTTGCCAGAAACGTGCTGAGGAAATCGGCGGCATTTGTCTTGGACACCGACTTATGCTCGCTTATATACTGTCTGTTTTTCGAGTCTTCGTTAATGGTAAGTCCCTTCCAGTATGTCATGAGGCCTTCAACGAAGTGGTATACCATCTCATAGTCCGCAACACCGAACTCGGTCGCGTAGGGGGGATCGAAGTAAGCAAGATCGGCTTTAACCTCGGGCAAAACATCGTTAATGTCTTTGTTGAACGCTTTGCACTCTTTGCCATTGTCGAAGACAAGAGCGTTTATACGTGAGACGTTCTTTGCAAAACGCTCCCTAAACTCATCGGGGCTGTCCTGCCTCTTGCCATATCCTTCGGATGCGACAAAATGGCTGAAACCGCTCTTGCCGCCTATGCATGATCTGCCAAGAGCAAAAAGAGCGATGTCCTTTTGGTAGCCGGAGAGCGCATCGATGTTCGCACGAATATTGTCAATGATGGCGTGGACGCCGCTGGCGAAGAATAACCCCTTGAAGTTGTCGCGGACAAAGGTCCCAGCCTTTGGGTTCTCCGCCAGCAGGGCGTCCAGCTCTTCCTGACCGATCCGGACACTGCAGTTTTCAATGACCGCTCGGGCTATGTGGTAGCAATAGTGCAGCCGGTCGTTCGCGATGACCTGCAGACCCTTGGACTTATACATATAGGCAACGGCGGCAGAACCGGAGAATGCGTCGAGCACCGAACTTATGCCCTCAGGTGTATAATTCCAGATCCAGTCGACCAATCTTTGCTTTGAGCCGACATAGTTGGTCTTGTAATGCGGCCGTTTGTCCGGTGGCAGTTCCTCAGTAACAAGTTCCGTTCCCTGAGCTGCTAAATTGCCCATATGGAACGCAAAATCTGTCTCAAGCAGAAATGCCAGCCGGTCGATGTCGGTTGCAAAGAGTTCCATACGTATCTCCGATCCAGGGTAGAAGCGTCCAGGTAAAACTGGTGACTGTCTATATTCCTATATTTATCGGAGACACATGCAAAGTGGTGAAACTATTTTCAGAAGGGCTTTTGGAGGAGATTACGGAGACTATATGCCGGAGTTCCTGACCCCAGCGACACGAATCCGCTCGTTGAAAGGCTTGACATGCCCGCCGACACTGCTGCAAAATGCGAAAGTGAGCAGGATGACATTTTGCACAATGGCAGATACGAATAGATCACACTCCATTATCGCTTGCAGTCTTGGATAAAACGATATGATCGACCCAATCTTGCATCTTAGCATCAAGCTCTTGCTTAATGGCTGCTTAAGTGATACACTTAAGGTAACAACGCATAAAGACACACATAACACAGATAAGTGTCATACAAGACTTCGATTTGTGCCGATCTAGCATGCATGCGTAGTAACAGATGACTAGTTTAGCGAACTAGACGTAAATCAATGACGAGAAATAGGAAGCACACAGTTTGTCCGCAAATAATTTGCCAAAGATTACTGTACCTGAGTTTCTAATCAACCGTAAGATAGATGATTCTAAGTTTATAACAAGAGAGAATTTTGATCGGGATCGGGATCGAATTCTGTATAGCCGTCCGTTTAGGCGCTTGTCTGGCAAGACTCAGGTATTTCTAACGGCATCTCACGACTACATAAGAACACGTATGACCCATACGCTTGAGGTAGCTCAACTCTCACGCGATATAGCGTCTGCGTTGAAGTTGGATGTGTCGCTGGTGGAAGCAATCGCTTTAGGTCATGATCTAGGACACACTCCATTCGGCCATGTTGGAGAACGCACACTAAACGAATTGATGAATGGTTGTCATCAGATCGCTCCATGTCAAGATGAGATGAAGCTGAGCGACATGGGATTCAAACACAATCTGCAGAGTTGCAGGGTAGCACAAATTTTATCACGGCTTTATCGAGGAGAGCACGGACTGAATCTCACCAACTTTACGCTGTGGGGAATGGCTAACCATAGTCATAGAAGCTGGGGGCTCTGCAAACATATTGAGAATAGATGCAGACATAGTAACCGATGTCGTCTAAAACCTTTTGCAAATCCATGTAGTTGCCAAGGTAATACGTCTGTTGGTTACTATGATCAAGTGATGAAAGAATACGCAACTATCAAGGATTCTGAAGATCCCGCATGGTCTTTTGAAGCATTTATCGTTTGCTTTGCTGATGAAATTGCGCAACGTCACCATGACATCGAGGATGCCTTGGTTACGAAAATAACAAGCCCAACAGAAATAGCTCGAACTCTGAAGGAATATTTTGACCCACTGCTCGTAGGCGAGGATTACGAGGAGGACAAATTCTATCTAAAAGAGACTCTAGATTTCGCAGAGAAAGATCATCGTGCATGTCAAGAAAGCGCATTTATACCTTATGTGTCTCGATTTGTTTTGAACCTACTTAAGAAACGGCTAATACAGAACTCTGCCCAACAACTAGCTCAATTGTACAAGGAACACCACGTAGTCAATGCCGATACGAACAGTGCTCAAGATACTTTTGACAAAGTATATTTTACAATTCCAAAACAGCAGTATGAGCAGGCAATTGGCTATGATCCGGAATTCCTTAGCTGTGATGAAAAGCTCCAAGATTTTCTTAAGAACAGAGTTCTAAATTCATTTCATGCCCAACGAATGGATGGGGTGGGAACGTACATAATACGAAATCTCGCAGAAGCGTATATGTCAAATCCTCAGCAGCTTCCAGATAAAATGATCGGTTTGCTGATGATTAATCTTGAAGATGATATAAGTCTTGAGCCACGTGATCCCGAAGTATTTGGCGATTACAGAAACATTGTTCAGAAATTGCACAATCGTTCCGACAACTCAGAATTTCAGATCAAGCTACTACGAACTATATGCGACCACATATCTGGTATGACTGATAGATACGCATTCGCCGAATATCAACAATTATATGGCAGTTCTCCACTACGCACTTTTGATGTCGTATGATCTGTCCATGAGATTCCTTGCAACGCGCCCTTTTGTGCCCTTGAGTGGGGTTTTTCGCTGCATGCAGGGGGGCTTTTTGCACATGTTGTCGTCAGCGACTGAAACAGACGTCATTCTCGCTCCTATAAATCGTTCCGTATTTTCGCAAGCACTGCCGCCGCGCACTCCTCCGACGTCGCAAATTCCTCAGTCTCCACGATCTCACAGCGAGTGCCGCGATACGACGACATTGTTTGCTGATGGTATTCCAGAAACCCATCGACCAGCGACTTGATATCATTCTCCACCAGCCGGTTGATGACCCAATCGGCATCCTCCTGAAAGTCGTCATTACCGGGTAGGTATTCCATAATGATATCAAGACCCGGACCAGGCCCCTGAACCCATACGCCGATAGGCTCGTAATGCGGATTAGTGTCACCGTCGCGCAACGCGCACTCAATCATATATCGAAGCTTCATTATTACCAGCCCTCGGCAATTTCCAGGTGTTCTTCAAGAAGCTCGGCGTCGATACTTTCAAACAGCTCCCGGTTCTCCGACTTATAGCGCCGCCACTTCGTGAGTGTAGCGATATAGTCGCGTTCCGCGACCGCCATAAGCAGCTCAATGTGATACTTTCTACCTCGGTCATCGACAAGGTCCAGCTCATACGTGTCTTCCTGGCCATATCCTACGACCTTAATGGTATGCGAATATTGAAAGCCATTATTGTAGCCGACCCACTTGAAAAAGAGCCAGAAGTCGATTGATGTAATATTGCCCTGCGCGTCAAAATGCGGCGCGACGCGGGTGACCTGGTAGCTGTCGATGAGATCGCGCCATATTTCACCGCTGTCATCGGAGGCCGACATCCATGACCCGTCAGTGTTGAACTCGTTGAACATGCCCTGCAGCTTGGATTTCAACTCATTTATGGCGTTCTGCACAATACGACCTCCTCAATTCTGCGCCCGTCCGGCAGTTTGCGTATTCCATGCTTGGTCAGCACAGCCAGCACTTTCTGTCTTTCACTCTCACTTGAGGTTACCACACACTCGATATTGTCCAAAAGCGTGACAGAGTATTTGAAAATGGTCTCGCAGCTGGATTGTCTGGCGCATTTCTTCCATCCCGCCGGGTCCGAATAGCGATGCTTTGTAACATAGTCTTCGGTGACTTTTCCGTAAGCGTCGTGGTCGTAGCTGATCGCATCCATTCGACGCAGTAGGTTCTTCTTGAAATACAACCCGGGACGACCGTGCCCTCCGGCATCCGGAAGCTTCGCCATTCGAGTAAAGACATATGTGGCTCCACCGGTCCGCATATCGGCTTCCGGTGACATTCCACCCGGCTTTAGTCCCATTCGCAGCTTTTCAACCGTGCTTACGAGGGCGCCATTATTTTCCATAACTATGTCCATGAACGAACTGATACTGTCATTGTTCGTGATCTTGTGGTAAAGGGCATACCCTGCCATTTTCTTTTCAAGCAGTTCGTCCGAGATATCGAACCTGTATTGGTGCCGGTATCCTCCGGCCAGCGAGCTGTCCTTAAAACCTAACTGATACTTCCCCACGGGGTCGTAACCTGGGAGCTTGGTGATATCTGCTACACCAAGCCGGTTTCCCCAATATGAACGCATAGCCTGTATCCGCTCAGCCTTGGAAGCGCCGCGGTTGTCCAGGTCATTTGTCATCTTGAGGTAATCAGGATCGATGTCGGCCTTGCATATATACGCCGCCTTTTGTAAATACATTACCTCAGTATCCTCATTGGTGGCAATACCTGTTTTCAGCCCCAGCTTCTCTATCTTCTCAAGTGCCTTATCTATGTTCCCCGACGTAGGCCTATCAGGAAGTGTAAGTTCGAACTCGCCGGACTGGGCATACAGACTCTGGTTTTCTTTACTCCAGGGTCTGTAAACTGCATGCACACCGTCACCGAAGTCAATTTCATACTGCTCACCTGTGGGCATATTCCGTCCGCCGAATGCGGTGGAATAGTTGACGGCATTACCCGCGTCTATCTCACCCTTGGAGAGAGTGCGACGCGCCACTGACCCGTCCATTTTCCTTACAGTGTAATCGACTTTCTCATTGGCTTTCGGTGGAGGGGAGGCATACCGCTTCCTGTATGGCTCGAAGAATGTCGGCAGTTGCTTATGCTGTGAGGCCGCCTGCTGTATATCCTGAATCCATTTTATGTAGCTCCCGGCCATCTCGCGCACATCCTTATCGTCCGACTCTGCGAGCTTGCTAAGTTCGGCCATGTGCTTTTCCACGGCGGTAAGTTTCGACTGGTTATAGTTACCGTCCTTGAAGTGATGGTTTACAGTCTTTGCGGCTAACATAATATCGTCCGCGAAATTATCTTCCGCCAGCGCTTCGCCGACTTTCGGCACACCGATCTTTATATCAGCTTTGCGCAGCGCGGACATGAGCTTCTTTTCGGCGTCAGGACGAATCTTCATCTTGACGACAGTCCGCTGTTTGCCGTTGACGGTTTCGGTGAAGATTAGCGCGTTCTGGTCCTCGATATCGTTTTCGTCCACCGGCAGCACCTTACCCTGCCAGCCAAGTGATTTTGCATCGTCCAGAATCTGCGCCTCTGCCTTTCCAATCCTGCCGGTACCCGGGATTGCAACGTCACTTTCGAAGCGAAAACCTTTCTTTTTGAGCACATCGGCGTAGAACGACTCGAAATCGCTGCGCAAATTGTGTTTTCTGGCAAGCGCGAGATCGTAAAACGCCTTCGCCTTGAGATTGTCGCCGCCGAACCTGCCGTCGACATAGGGACGAATCAGGGCGAGGTAATCATCATCCGAAATCTTTTCCACCTCGCGTATGTAACGCAGGGTAACGGATGGGTCGACAGTCACCTTGCTTTGTTTCACCGCACGAAGGAGAGTGTTGTAAAATGGTTCCTGCTCGCCGAACCTGCCGTTTGGGTGGTAGTCTATGTCGAGTTTGTCCTCTCCAAGATGCTTGAAAGCCTGAGCCTTATCAATACCCAGGATTTTCCCGTCTCTCATTCGCAGAAACTGCTTCGCATGGCCATCATGATTTGCGATGAGCCAGTCGATGACATGCTCGCGCTGGACCTGGGCAATTTCTTCCGGCGAAAGAGCGGTGACATCCACCCCATAGAAGTTGCGGCTTCCACCGGAGTCTTCCCGCCATTTCTGTATGGAGCCGACGCGGCCATTCAGACGAATCGACCTGACTTCGACAGCGTTGGGATCGACGAGCCTGCCAATCTTATACGCGGCCTCCTCACCATGAGTGATGAAGTTATCCGATGAATGTCGAACCGGCTTGAAAAGCCACTTCTCTCCATCCCCATCGATCCAGAACTCCTTCTCATGAGCGCCGCCGACGTTTGCCTTGCCGCCATACTTGAATTTATCCGGCTTGCCATGTTCCGACCATGCCGCATCTACCGCGTCGAACTCCGAGCCTTTTTTCGTGAATGCGTCCGATGTGCCGGAGGTGACCGGCTGCAAATCGGGCTGGACTTCCGGCGATGGAGGCGTTGCCGTCTTGACTTTCGGCTGAGTGGGTTTACCCGGCTTGCTGTAATACTTTTTGGCCCACGCGGTGTATCTTGCTTCTATGCTCGCTTTTGCCGCTTCGACCTTTGCGGCGTCGGTCTCGGTAATGAACGTGACGAGCTCGTCCTTATTGGCCCACTTCCAGAGCTTGATCTTACTCTCTTTTGCGATATCCTTGAGCTCGCCCACTTTCATCGCGGCAATCTTCTGGCCGAATGCCTGCTTTTTGAGCGCGATCTCCTTGGCATGCTCCTGAAGAACCGACGCAGGCAGCCCCGAATCCTTGGCAAGCTCCGCTTCTGCAGCTTTGACCGCATCAAGAAATGATGCATACTGAGCAGGTGAAGCCGGAATGACAACATTCGCGGAAGCGTTCTTGAGCGACTGTTCCGCAGCCACAAGCGCCGCCTGTTTGGCCGCGTCGAGTGTCTGCAGTTTAACCTGCTCGGCAATCTGCTGGCCGGCTGCCTTCTCCAGCGCCTTAGCAAGCTGCTCCTTGGACTTCACTTTGAGAATACCGTATTTGGCCTTCGCGGCGGCCAGTGTCTTTCCGGCAAGCTCCGAGTGGTTCACGCCAGGCTCGAGGACATCCAGCATTTCAATGACATCGGACTTGGTGAGGTAAAGTGAAACACCTTGCTTTTTTGCCATCTCCTGAAGCTGGTTCATAGAGAGGTCCGATAGACCGGCTTTGGGAGTGACAACTTTCGCAGCCTCCTCAAGAACCTTGGCCTGCTGCAAGGCAGCCTGCTTCTGGACAAGGAGCGATACCAGTTCGTCCTTGCTTCTAAGCGCGGCGATGCTGTATTGCTTAAGCTTCGCCTCAAGCGCAGCGCCGACGAGACTCCCGTGGTCAATTCCAGGCTCCGCCAGGTCGAGAAGCTTGATAAAATCTGACTTCGTCCGCGCTATGGAGACACCGTTGTGTTTTGCAAGGGTCTGAAGCTGCTTGACCGTAAGCTTGGAGAGGTCCGATATCTGCCCAGACTCGAATGCCGCTTTCAGTTTCTTTTCCTCTGCAGATTTCTGCTGGGCCTGGTAATGAATAGCCTGAGGCGGTAATATGCATTCACTTTTACCCGGCGCGGCCGATGCGCCCAGTTCGCCGCCGCATATAACCAGCGGCCACGCAGGCAGAACTTGGCACCTGCAGTTAGTATGGGAAGGAATACTGGGAAACTTATCGATATCGAAGACCTTGCCGTCAAGAGCGCCGCAGACGGGACACATCCGCTCGTCTTCCAACGCCATCCATTCGAGTTTTTGCACTCCCACCTGCCTATGGAATTTGATTCGCCCCTGGTTGTGCGCCCGTAGCACTTCCGTGCGGGCGATCATTTCCATCCTATACTGAGCTTTGGAAAAGACCTTGCTGCCCGCATGCCGGAATGACTCCTTGTCCTCGATGACCTTGCCGAGGTCGCGCACGATGTCATCCGCGCCCTTGCCGGTTGCGATACCGGAAAGGATTGTGCGCTTTATCCCAGCGGAAAGCTCCTGGTGCACATCGCCCAACAGCACAAGGTTGTAATTCGCCAGAAAGTCGAGCGCGTCGGTATCGATGAGGGTAAAGACGGAGGTCGTGAGTTTGTCTATACCATCCGGAGTCAAGTCCTTGTAGAAAGGCATCTTTGCTGTGGCGAACTCGCTTATTCCTTCATAGACACCGGACTTGAAAGCGCCTTTGCTGGCCTTGCGAAATACCAGGCTGTGTTCCTGATGAAGTGTCTTTAGCGCGCTTTGCACTTCCGACTGCAGTTTGTCCAGACCCTTGAGCGCGGCAAGTTTATTATCCGGCAGCGAGCCCAGGCTTTTGTATTTGAAGAGCGCCTTATACACAGACTCCTGAGCCGACTTCAAAGACTGAGTGAGCTGCCAGGCAACCTGTTCGCTGTAGAGGTCGCGCGCGTAGATACTTTTTAGCGTGGCTTCGCGGATCGCCTGCGCCTGCTGGGTTATGGAAGCGACGGAGCAAATCATCTCGTATGCTTGAAGAACCGGCAGGCGGCGGAATCGAACGAAATCTCGACCTGCATAACGCCGCACTTGTTGTTCTCACTGCCAAAATATGCGCAGGAGTCACAAATCTCATCACCATGATTTGCGCTGGAAAGAATGCCACCCAATGCCGCTTCGGCTTTCGGCACGGATGCGTTCTTTGCCGGGTCCAGACCCAGCATCTCCTGCGCCGTCTCGATACTCATAATCCCGGCAACAACCATGTCCACAATGGGTTTGACCTGCTTTTCGTCCAGGAGATCCACCGATTTCCCTTCACTCTGACGATTAGCCACTTCGATATCCGGGTCGAGGTCCATTTTTAGCTGTAGAGATGACCGGCTGATGAGCTTGCGGTCATATAGCTCGATAAGGAGCTTCTTGAAGTCTATGGCGTCGGTAGGGTCAAGATCGTTGAAAAGAAACTGAATGCTTTTTCCTGTATGCCCGGAAAGCTCCAACCAATCGCCGAAAATCCAGTCGAGAATGGTTTTGGCCACGTGCTTTATCTCACGAATCATGATAAGCATCTTCTGCATAGAGACTGACGCTGTGGCGAAGTTGGGCCCATCGCCAGAGACCAGTGACCGCGCAAGTCCCAGCGCAACTACGATGTCTTCCTTGACATCTTTAACCTTGTCCTCGACATTCAAGACCTGCCCCTCGGTGCCGTGGGTCTCGACGGTCACATAAAACGGCACGACAAGCCCGCTTTTCATGTCCATCTTGTTGACCATGTCGCGGGTCTGTTCAAGCATTTTCTGGTCGGGCATAACCATTTTCTGGCCGAACGACCCGCCGACTTTTAGCAGCCGGAAAGGAGTGGTCCAGCGTTTGGCGATGGCCTTTTCCGCACGGCGGTAGTCCCGCAGCAGCTCAATGGAATCGAACGCAGGAAGAATGAGCGAGTTACCTCGCGGTGAAAACGACGGCGCATCCCATTTGAGATGCAGAGTCTGTTCGACAGGCAACTTCAGGCCGTCACCTGCGGCCGGACAGTCTTCCGGGAACTGTTCCACTTCAATAAGCTGCCCATGCGCATACTTCACTTTGACTGAGACCGGATTTACGCAGGTGACTTCCTCGATATCTTTGCCGTCTTTTGCATAGCGCTTGAAACCGACCGCGTCACCCTTCACAAGAAGCTGGAGGATCATGTCCTTTACGAACTCGGAGACACCGAGCCTGTCGGCAAGCTCGTTTGACTCGGTTTTAACGCTATCATCGTCGCTGGTGATCCTTATCTCGTCACCCACGGCAAACGTCCGCCACGAGTTGACGCAGTTCTTGACCAACGGCTCTTCGATGTAGTAATCCCATGCTCTCTTCGCCCGCTCTTCCCAGCTTGCGGGGATGGAACTGTGACAGGCATTTATTGGCGCGAACGCGGAAGGATCGAGCGCGGCGGCTGTCGCCATGGGCACGACGACAGCGCCTTGAACCTGCGCATCTGTCTGTTGCGGCATAGCCGCCAAGCTGGATGTTTTCTTTGTTCGCGTTCCGCGACTGTTATTTTCCACGTCCGCCTCATCTTTCCATTGAAGAATCCCCTGAGCGTACCGCAGCAGGCTCAACCAATTCAATATTTATCGGATACGACGTCAAAGTGTTGGAATTATTTTTCGCGCACGCCTATCAGCCCCTCAAAACGCCCGAAAACAGTCTCAAAAAAGCCTTGACATACCCACTGTTTAGAGCAAGAATGTCGGGCCGCAAATCTGCGAGCCAATTAGATATGGGAGAACGCGCACAATGAGCAAGGCCCTGGTATTTCGAGTGAACTTCGGAAAGGCAGTCATGGCAAGACGCAAAAAGCTTGGTTACAGCCGGGATAAGCTGGCCCGGCTCATGGGAACTGATAGTGATTATGTGACATACGTAGAAGAAGGTAAAGACGACTTGCATCTGTCCGAGATGATTATTGTGGCCAGAGCTTTGCAGATTCCATTGTACATCCTGCTTGCGCTTGCTGAATCGGCGCTGTTTGACTAGTCAAACAGCGGAAAAGGATTATGCCAGTTAATATAGAAGTAGTCAACAAGCAGATGACATCGGATTTGCTATTACAGCATATTAGGAGAACTTATGTCGCGCACATTGCTCTACTACCCCACATTCCAGATTCCATCGCGCCAGTGGTTGATAGATAGTGTTCTTTATTGGGACAACATTGGTTCGATTGTGCCTGAAAGACTAATGAGGATGGTGGAGACGACTGACCTTAGGTATCTGGCTGACGAAGATATATATCGCGCCTTCGATCCGGAATCAGCATTACGAAAGCATTATCTAATCCATGAATTCGAACAGGATTTTGTCCGGCGTCTGGATTCACCGCAATTTGGGGAGGAACAAAATAGGCCCGGTGCTGACCAGACATGGCCTGTTGCCTTTGAAAAAATGACACATAACTGCTTGGACGCTCTTAAAAAAAGACAACTGGCCACAGACAAAGATTGTCCGGGCGGTTGGATTCGCGTGCAGAAAACGGCTGCAATTATCTACATGGGTTTGCTTGCGGACTATTTGGCTACGAATTCCTCAGGTCTTGTGTTAGCCAGCACTGATAACGCCGAATATGAGGATATTGTATATAGATCAAGAAAGGATACCGCGTCAATACGTGGACTAGCTCTTTTGCTGAAGGATGCGCTACCTTCGGTTGCTCCAGAGACCGAGTTACGCGAGGTTGTAGAATTTCGACGCCAACGCCGCGATGAACTACTTCGCCTTAGGAGCTTGGTAGATGAGGCACAGCTCAAACTCAGTAAGTGTGAAGATACAAAAGATGCCAAATATCTCGTGGAGCAATTTAGAGATCAACTTGAAATTGGCCTGAATGATATCAGCCGCACTATAAAGGAAAATGGCCTACAGATGGTAGTTGGGTCACTTCGCGCCATATTCGCTTTAAAATCACCAGCATGGTTAATGGGTGTGGCTTTCGGTTTCAGAGAATCTAAACTCGGTGGCCTTCCAGTGGCAATGATCTCATCGGCATGTGGATTTGCAGCGGGCGCAACCATAGAACTGGCACAATATGGTATTGAAATGCGAGAGAAGAAACGAGAAATTCAAGAGCATCCATTATCTTATCTATATTCCGCCAAGAAATCTGGAATCATTTAGTGTCACACAAATATGTTTCTATATGAAAATAGGATCTGTCACAACCGGCATAACACAGACTGTTTCCTCCGTGATCTGGTCCAGGCTTCTCTGCTCCCGCACAAGCATGGCGCAGCGCACGGCGTCGATAATATGGTCGTTGCCTTTTGAGTAGATCACGTTGCCGTTCGAAAGTGTGTATGTATGCGTCGTAAACTGGTCTTCGACTTCCAGATCATCGGCGGGAAGTATCATCTGCCTGCGCTGAAGCAGCCCCGTGATGATACTTGTCATATGCTCCTTGGTCCGTTTCTTTATCTCCCGTCCATCTCGGACGGCAAGGGCAGTCATGCCGCCGAAGTCATAGCCATGCAACCGGCCTTCGAGCTGAAGCGCCCTATACTTGTCGAGGGTAAGCAGTTCCTGCACAACTGCCAGGCCGTTGCCGCCATTATCCACGCCAATGCCGACCGGCGTAAAATACCTCTCCAGAAGCGAAATCGTCTGGGCAATATGCGGATATGAGACATGCTCCATGTGTATACGCAAGACGAGCCTTAATACTGCGCGATCCCCGACTTCCATTTCATGAAACACCACTATCTCCGTCGGATCGTTGGTGTAACCCAGGTCGCCCCCTATCCAGAATATTCCTGTCTGCGGCATCAAGTTTAGCAGCATCTCCAGCCGATCGTAGGATTGTTCTTCGGCAATACAATCGCGCAGGTCATCACCACATATCGTTATCTTTTGGTACTCCGGCAGTTCCTGTCTGCACAGGCTCAGATACTCGATGCTGAACGCGCCATATGAGGGCTTGCCGTGTTCACCGGCGACTTCATGCTGCCAGCCGGAAGTGTCCCTGCCGCCGTAGAACTCCAGCAGCTCCTGCTCGTGATCCTCACTCCAGCTAGGGTTAAACCAGGAAGGCCAACGGAACACTTTGAACTGCGACGACATCGTCAGCCGGTAATACGTCGTGTTTCTCAGGCCATTGGGAGTCGAGTATATACGCAGCCTGCCTCCCGCTTTCAGACACTGTCTCAGCGCCTTCCAGGATTTCTCAGTAAGCCATGCGCCTTCGTCGACCCACACCCGCCCGACGTGAAGAGATCTGAACGCATCACCGTATGAACCGGCGGGACGGAAGTAGAGAACCGTGCCGTTGGTGAATTCCAGCCTGAAGTAAGGCTTGCGGGTTATTTTCGGCTTGCCGTATTTGGTAAGCGCGATGCTTGCCATAAGCTCGGGGTTTGTGTCCAATTGGAACTCTATCTCCTCGATGATAGTGTCGAGGTGGCCTTGGTGTGGTGCCGCGATGAGACCTTGGCCGCCGCGAGTCGTGAATGCAAAGTGCAGCGCGTCGGTGATTATGTTGGCAGTTTTCCCAGCTTCACGCCCATCCAGGTGGACGATATTTCTCTCGTCACAGCGCAGGTCTTCCACCTGGTGCGGCCAGTAGCTTCGTGTGGAGCCGTCGCGGTTACTGAGGTAGCTCTCGCCCCACAGCACCGGATCGACCAGAGTCAGACCCAATTCCTCTTCTTCTGTCGTAACATTATCGACCATCATGTTCTCTAATTCGCCTCAATTATTGCAATTTCGCCTTGACATTTCCCGCGTTTCGAGCATCAATATAGATGCAAAATTCCACAATTTGGAGGGAGAAAGATGTCGGAAAAGACACTCTCAGACGCAGCGAAGGAATACATAGAGCATCTCAAAAAACACGGTAAAAGCGAGCGCACAGCAGAATCTTATGCAAGAGACCTTGAGCAAATACAGGCGTTCTTCGGCGCTGATAGAAAGCTCACCGCGATTCTTCCACCGCATATCTGCGCGTTCCTCCGGTCTGATGAACTGCAGAAGGTCGACGGCAAGCAGCGTGCGGATGTAACAAGACGACGGATCGTTCGAGTCCTGCGAATGCTGCTCGTCTGGGCTGTGCAGCAGAGGTATATCGCAAGACTTCCACTGCCAAGACACTTTCCCATGGGACGAGACGGAAGCGAGGTGACCAATGCCGCTAATCCAGCTGCAATTGCGAGCCGGTGACATTGCCGAAGCCGTGGACGCGTTCATAGTCAACCTCCATGCGCAGGGCCGTTCGGAGCACACAGTGGCGGCATACCGGCGCGATCTGAACTGCTTTATACGAGCGCTGCCGGTTTGTCTGCATGAGATAACACCCGCAACAATAGACGTAGCGCTCACACACCCGACAGCCACACACTCGGCGGACGGCACACAAAAGTCAACGGCGACAATGCACAGGCTCAAAGCGACCCTCCGTTCGTTCTTTGAATGGGCGCACAACACCGGACTGGTCGAAAGCAATCCGGCGCGGTTCGTCAAGATGAAACGTCTTGCGCGCACTCTGCCCAAGTTCCTGACCGAGGCCGAAAAACGCAGACTCCTTAAGGAACTGCGGGACAGGACAGACCCGCTCGCCAGACGCGACCGTGTCATCTTCGAGATATTCCTCGGCACTGGCATCCGGCTGGCTGAACTGGTGAACCTGGACATAGACGATATCGACCTTGACGGCAAACATATGCGCATCACCGGCAAAGGCGGCATTCCACAGGTCAAGTTCCTGAAGACGTCCCTGCGCACACTTTTGAGAAGCTATCTCAAGGAGCGCCGTAAACTGGCCGATGAGCAGAATGCGGCACTGTTTCTGTCCTCGCGCGGCACCAGGATTTGCGGCAGACAGGTGGAAGGGCGACTGCGCCATTGGCTTGCCAAGGCCAGCATACAGAAACGCGTTACCCCGCACGGCCTGCGACACACATTCGCGACACACCTTTACGCAAAGACTTCCGACCTGCTTCTTGTTAAGCGCGCGATGGTTCACGCCGACATCTCCACCACCGAAATCTATACTCATCTTGCCGATGATGCGTTGGAAGAAGCTCTGGAACGCGTGTAAGCACAACGGTCGCCGGGAGGTGGACATGTTTCCGTCTGCTTCCCGGCTTTCCCAAGCACCGGCTATATTCGCATAATCAAGTTTATGCGAAATCCATGTTCGACGGACAGCCGAATTCACGCGTGAATTCACACCAATCTTCGAATCGCACACGGTGTTATGCGAAATCATTTTCGCGTTTTTCCTCCAACTGCTCGGAATCAGTTACTTCGTTTTCTTTGGCTTCCCGCAGTTTTTCAAGCAGTGCCGTAGCCCATTCGGCTGGAGTCGTCTGCGGCTCTGATGGCTCGGTGCCCTCGCGAGTTATCTTGGTCGTCTTCAAATCCTTAAGATGACAGCGGATCATACGGTCAAGCCGTTCGGCTGCCTCGTAGTCGCCTGCTTCCTGGGCGCGGCCCAACTTCAGGAAATAGACAGCCACCAGTTCCACCTGAATGAAGTCGGAACTCTTGTTGAAGACAAAGTCCTCGTGAAGCTGCGCTATGATGGCGTCGAAGACGGGCTTCTCTTCCGGTGTGAGGAAGCGATCCGCATATATACCGTGCTTAAGCGCGTTGGTATTGCCCTTCGGAGCGCCGATTTTGCCTGACGGTTCGGCGTTTCTATTCCAGCGGTCCATTCCATCGGAGTCTCTGATACCAAGTCCAGTTTCAGTCTTTTCAATTCGCTTGTCGTAAGTCATGGATCTGCCCCCATTGCTCAATTTGTTACGGCGAGTCGGAGTTGGGCGGGAGAGGCGCTTCTCGCCTTTACTGCCGTGTTTTCCGACGTTGCTGCCACTTCAAATGGACAGTCTTCGGGAGATACCAGCTTGCCGCCGAACTTCCGTTTGACTTCATGAATCTGCTTGACTGCTTCCGGGGACGAACCTGTCATAAGGTTCAGCTCGTCCACCGTGAACCGAACCTTGTCCGACCATCTGTCAGGTATAACGACACTATCATCGGAAACGAAAATCACGATGTCGTCGAGCACGTTCGACTTGATGGCAGCATAACCTCTGGTCGACAAATACCACGCCAGCAGCCCCGCCTGATCTAATCCGGCAAGTCGCCGGTTGCGCGCAGTTCGTGCATGCCATTCATCGTCACAACGCTTCCGATACGCGGCATAGCTGTGAGGAACATAGGAGTTTATGTCAAAGCGGTTCACGGCGCACACAAGGGTTTCTTCGCCGATATGTTCGATAACCCAGGCGTGAAGCGCATTGAACCGGCTGCGGAGTTTGTCATAGACGCGTGGAGGAATTCTGGCTTCGGCGCTCTGGTCTCGTGCAACGGCCATCATATGGCGGAGATATGCATAGTAAGGGGCGTCAAGCTGGCGGTAGCAGACATCAAGCATGACTTCACGACCGTAGCGGATGTCATCGGCTTCCCAGGAATCGAGGTTCGTAGCGACGAAGAGGATGTCCGCCTTGCAGACGGTGTCATCTGGGCTTGGGATTGCAGCATTGCCAACGGTCGAGGCCCGCAAATTCTCCGGCTGCAGAGCGCCGTATTCCTTGCCCGAGGTGCGCTCAACCATCATATCCCACATACTCATTTGCATTCGCCTCCGATCCGCTCTAATTCACTTACCACTAACTGAATATATATCGGATTGAGATGCAAAGTGGTGGAATTATTTTCGTCCGGTGAATGGGTGAATGGCGGAATTTTGTGGTTTGGACCTTTACCCGGGCCCTTTCACATGGCCTGAATTTGGGATTTCAAGCTCAGATTACTTACTTTACTTGTAATAAAGGTGAAAGGGTGAAAGGATAATATAGATATATCTTATATTACATGCAAATACATGCACGCGCATGCGCGCGTCGTCATGCATGATTACATGCATGTAAATTTATATATAGATATACATGGACGCATTATCCCGGAAACCATTCACCCTTTCACCCGGCAGCCGTTTTTGCGGCCAATTTGAGCGTGAAATCGTGGATTTTCGGTAGGGTAAAGGTGTGTTTTATCCTTTCCACACACCTGTCGCATTTGGGTGAATGGTCGGTTGTTAGAGTCTGTCGTGAATCACTTCGTCCCAAGTAATTCTTGACACATACAGCAACTGCGGATCATAATGTGAACTACTAGGCTAACATAGAGTAGTGACCTGTATCTGTGTTCTCGGACGCCTTGCTGC
Organism: bacterium; assembly: GCA_021372295.1. Classification (GTDB taxonomy): domain Bacteria; phylum Armatimonadota; class UBA5829; order UBA5829; family UBA5829; genus UBA5829. The sequence continues at coordinate 43,772 of JAJFUS010000019.1, forward strand.
AAATCTACCTGAGTCCTTGATTCCCCGCCTGAAGAGAAACACAGTGCCGGAAATGTCAAATAGCAAGGCTGTTTCGGAAGTGTCATCAAATCCGAGGTGCGACTTGACTAATAGTGACTGCACAAGATTGCGTAATCACATGTGTATAGACTCATATGAATACTCACGGACGCATTATCCTTAAAGACCATTTGTCCTTTCATCTAGCAGCAGTGTTTGCGGTCGATTTGATCGTGAAATCGTCAATACAATGGGTGTAAAGGGCCATTTTGGGCCTAATGCAGCCTGTCATATTTTGGTGAATGGTTAGACATCGTGATCTGACGAATACACGTGTTGAGAACACATTGCAGCAAAAAGCACGACCATGTGATAAGAGCATACATGGTCGTCAAGTGGTGATTTCGGGATGACAGCCAGTAATCATATCGTTTTCACGTCCTTGTATAGTCTCAGTGAGGGCGCTGTTCCTTAGTCTTGCAATAATATTCGACAACAACTATACTTCATTCATATAAGAAAGAACGATGATCACAAGGATAAAAGGGAGACGCGACCGAATTGAATGAGCCTACGCATGATGACTTGAACGAAATGCACGATGACGTTCCCATATGTCCTGACAGACTTAATCTGCACCAGTTAGCATCAGCCATCGACAGGGACTGCTTTGAAGCCGTTATCCAGGGGTTGAACAAATGCATTGACCTAGGACCAATGAAGGAACCGCTTGACGGGCTGCATAAAGAGTGTGCTTCACTTATCGCGGAGTTGCAGCGTGATTTTGATGACCTGAAATCTCTGGTGCACATGGATGATATTTTCAATGAGCACCAGGTCATACCTGGGCCAAAGGAATTGGCAATGCTTATGCCAAAAGTATATGTCATGTCCGAACAATTTCAGACACTTGAAGACGATGCCAAGGCAGAGATACTTATCATACGAACAATCTGGGTCTTCAATACACTTCTTCAAGCCATAGGGCGTTTCACTCACATGCTTTCGCAACTACGCAACAATCCCAGGTCTCTTCACTTGCAAAGTCTCAACAACGCAAAGATCACTTATGAGGTTGTGCCTCCATCTGCATTTGCTGAAGTCTGCCAGCATTGGAATGGGATAAGTCATCTTATTGTGGAATACATCACGTGTAAAGCCGAGCTACTAGCGCAAGCAGGATTACCCACGGCCCTCGTGCGGTTCGACAAGGACGAGCCTGCCGAAGAGTTCGTAGCTGCAGAACTTGCCGTAATGAAGGCAGATCTTTCTGCGCCTGGTGAGATCAGCAGGGCATTCAGAATGTTTCTCTTGCGGAAATTACAGCTTATCGGCTCGATGCCGTCAGTCATTTTGGCCAATAATCCAACTCATGCTCTCGTGAATGTCGCGGCAAAATGCGGTGTGGATTTCGGTGTTGATCCAATTCTACTCAGTGCGCTGATTGCACAGATGGAAATGGCCGATAGGGGAGGAGCGAACGTTCGCGTTTCAGACACCTATCCCATCTTTCGAGTGGTTAGGTATGCTGCAGAGATGATTGAGAAACAGATTGTAACCAGTGCAATTCCTAAGAAAGTGTCCGATTGCTTGAGATCCCTCCATGATATGGCTAAATAATAACATCTTTGTAAGAATAGGTGATGTCGATCTGACACCTGAAATACAGTCCATCTGGGAAGATGTGGACCGAGGGCACGGTACACAAGTAACAAAATGGCGCATCCAATTGATCGGAGATACGTCGCTCTTGACAATGATTGATGCAAGCCAAGAGCTCATTGCAGAGGCAGGCCCGAAACGAAATCGCGTGTTCACAGGTTTCATAACAGCTACCGACTTACTTTCAGATGGCGCTGCAATCATATGGGCGCAAGACCGGTCATTAGTATTCCAAGAATCTCGTATGGGTGCCCGATTTGGTGACGGTTTCACACCTCAGGAAATCCTCTACATGGTAGCTAAGTCAGGTGATCCAGATCACGTAGCTCCAGAAAACTTCCACGGTCTGAATTGGCGGCAAATGCCGCGCATGTTTGTCTACATTGTGCCACTACCATCGATCCAACTTACAAGTCCAGAGGCCCATCTCCTTAAGTCTAGGATATACCTACCCTCAGCTGGCTTATCTCTCGATGACGAGATTATAAAGCAAAATCTTGGTGAGCACATGGACGATTGGAACTGCACAGTGCCACGCTTGCTCACACATGTTCGGGCACAAGACATTCTACAGGCATTCGATAAAGGGCGAGGTCGTGCGCGTCGTATACTGGACTGGCTTTCCTTAGAATCCGACAGAAAGGTTCTTGCCGTCTCTGGTCTTGGTCAACAGACACAACTACCTTACCGCCGTGAAATGCTGCTTGCCCAGGTAAGTAGTTCGGAATGGGCATACGTTCGCGAGATCATTCCTTTGGGACCACCAAATAGATACTGGCTTCGATGGTTTTCGCCACATCGAAAATCCACGACTCTCAAGTTTCCAGGTGAGGTTGGTCTGTTCGCAGATGTGCTAGGATCCACAGCTGAACGGCTTGCGGCATTGGATGCGGATCTGTTGACGAGCGAAGAGCGGTCACTGCTGAATGCTCTTCACGCGTTGCGAAGAGCCAGTCATTCAAGCACAGAGTTTGATGCCCTAGTTTCTTACTGGGAGGCTGTAGAGTATCTGCTTTCTGGATTCTCTGTGGATAATCTTGCCACAAAAGAAGAGATTCGCGCTATGGAATCGGCCATTGCGAACGTAAGCGGAGTGGACGCTTCGCGCAAGGACTGTTTGGTCGAGGCAGCAACACGGTCAATTCGCAACGTGAACAACGTACCTTTGAGGACAAAGTGGAACGCATTCTGCAATGAACGCAAACTGAGCTTAAGTCCTGCTCAGGAGAAATTCCTGTGGGAGATACGTAAACAGCGCAACAATGCGCAGCACGGCCGATTGCCTCAGATGACGTGGTCCGAATTAGATAAACTTTCATTCATAGTCCAACGTGCCATTACTGCTCAAATCTTCCATTTGCAGGCAAATGCGGATTAACCCTATTGATTTGCAGTATTGGATGCCCTAGAAATGTGCGCAGAAAGGGAACTGGAAATGCACACAGAAAAAGAGATACTCAGCATAATACAAACTGGCACGGAAAGCCACGCTGTCGAGTTCAAGCAGTCTGGTGATTGGAATAACTACAAGTATAAGATCGCCAAATCTGCAATGGCGATGGCAAACAAGGAAGATGGTGGTGTCATTATCATCGGCATGGCTAGGAAACGTGATGGCACATACAGCCCCGATGGAACAGAAGAATTGCAGGTGAAAGAATACAATGGCGACGTGATACAGGAATTTGTAAACAAATATGCTGATCCCTATGTGGATCTTCAGTTGTTGTCTGTCGAATACGATGACAAGCGCTTTCTGGCGATAACCATTGGTGAGTTTGATCAAATCCCAGTGGTATGCAAGAAGAATTACCAACCACCCAAAGGCAATAATCCCACCGATGCCTTGAACGAGGGTGCAGTGTACATCCGATCATACCGCAAGCCTGAGACCTGTCAAGTAAAGAGCCAGAACGAGATGAGAGATATTCTGTACTTGGCAACACGCAAGAATACCAGAAGATTCCTTGAGGCGTCACAGCGAATGGGCATATGTCCCATCGGTCAACAGGCGGCCATATCGCAACAATCCCAGGACTCTTCGTTATTCGATGACCAATTGGAGGGATTGTAAAATGACACAGCATAAACAGATTGACCGTGCAATACATGATCTGAAGTCAGGCGCACACTGGCGTGTTGTTGTCCGCCCAGATGATTTTGATTCAGGGAGAATATCGGAGCTTGCAAAGTGCGAACATATCGTCGCCTCATCACAGGTTAACTGGCGAGGCTGGCCTTATCCGTTTTTTGATTCAAGTGCCTTGCAGATTGGCTCCGACTGGATTGCTTGCTTCGGTGAGTTAAATCCGTACCGTGAGTATTGGCGATATTATCAAAGCGGACAGTTTGCACACCTGTTTGGCTTCCGTGAAGAATGGTATCAGAAGGAAGCTGAGATAGCTGCAGAAACAACGAAAACGTTTTGGCACAACGGATATGAGCCTCAAGGCTACCTAGATCTGACTATGACGATAAACACGATAACGGAAATTTTTGAGTTCGCAGCCCGGCTGGCTATAAGCAATGAACTTGGCGACAATGCGCACATCAAGATTGAGCTTGTCAATGCAAAAGACAGACTCTTGATAAATTTCGGCGGCTGGTTGCTGGGTTGGTATCGCATCCCGAGTGACAACATAAAGGCCGAGTGGTCCGGGAATGCTCCAAATCTGTCAGCAGATTCTGCGCAACTAGCGTTAGACGCTGCAAAAAAGCTGCTTCAGCAACTGCGTGGACGTGAATGCTTCGATGCTCCCATATCTATGTTGGCAGAAAAACAGCGCGAACTGCGAGCGAAAGGCAGCTAGTTTGTTGTTGTGGACAGCCTTTGTTGTCAAGATGAGGCAAGTATGTCATTTCACTCGGATGTATGCCGAAGCCCTGATGCTTTTTGTGCAAGTTGCGGGTTCAAATCGATTGGAGGTTTGTTATGCCACTAGATGAAAAAATTATCAGTGAATCTATTGAAAGATACGGGCGAGAGATGGACCGTTACTCTAAGCTTGCTGATATAGTTGCTGACAAGTGCCGTCAAATTCTTGAGGACAAAGGCATCAGAGGAGCCGTACAATGGAGGGAGAAGACTCCAAGCAGCCTGCGAGACAAGCTAAGGAACTACCTTGTAAAAGCAGACAAGTGCGGACTGCTTAACAGTGTTGATGACATTTTTACGTTTGTAGGCGACCTAGCAGGGGTTCGTGTCACAACTTATGTGGAGTCTGATCGTCCAATGGTTGTAAATGCAATAAAGGAAGCATTTGACGGTGCAACCGGCAACTGGGACAAAGACATCGATAATAAGGATAGGCCAGAAAATCTGTACAGAGCAACACACTGCCAGGTGGTTCTTAAGGACGATGTAATGGTCGGGCGTTACACAAACCTAAAAGGCCTGTCATGCGAGATCCAGGTTTGCAGCATGCTTGCTCACGTTTACAACGAGATAGAACATGACCTGCGCTATAAACCCACAAGTGGTGAGCTGACTGACGATGAGAATGGAGTCCTAGATGCACTTGGCCATCTAGCAGTATCTGGTGATACACTAGTGCAACAAGCGATAAATGCTTCTGAGAAACGTAAGCGTGAAAACACAAGCCAATTTGAAGATGTATACGACTTTATCGCCCGAATGAAGCGGAGTTTTCCAACAGCTACTGATTTCGCAGTCAACGCCAAGCAATTGTACGATGTATGCATTGAACTCGGCTTGGACTCTCCGGAAAAAATCGAGAAAGAAGTGATGAAAGACAAAAACTATCAGGCACATGCAGAAGAGCTTGTTGCTGCGCTTTCTCAGTACGTAAGCTACTGCATTTCCGGGATGTTGTTGATTAATCCTGTGAGTTCTGATCAGCTTCTTGTTCTGCTACTTGAAAAGTTTGCTGAACGCTTGCGAGACTTGTATCCTTCTGGACGCGGGATTGGACGCGCGCTTCGCATTGTAAGCGTTGCAAAAAGGTACCAGGACATGAGGCAACAGGAAATTCAAGAGTCTTGACAAGCACAGTCTAGTGCATGATTGTAATATCATACGTCCTGACCCTATGCGCATGATAATTGACGTTAATCTCAAAGCCGGACGCCCGTATAACGTCCATATCATTGCCAAACCGCTGGGCAAACTGCTGAACTGAGTTCATATTGAAAGCAAGGCTGTATTCCTTCGCCACTCGCTTGAGGGCAATAAACAACTCGCGCGCAAGCACGCCTTCTATCCTGTCAACAGCAGCCATCTCTATCTGGTAACGCTCAGAGAAGAGCGATTTGTTCGTTCTGGTGGAGTACAGGCCGACACACTCATCATCGGCCTTTATCGCGTTCGCATATGCTTTAAAAAGCCCGGCTAGGGCAGTAGCTATCGGGTTCGACTCCCGCGCGCAGAAATCGGTCTCCTCATTGAGCTCATCTATCATTTTCAGAAACTGTGGCTGGATGTTCGAGATCGCAAGTTCAACCTCAGATTCGTCTTTGCCAGCCAACAAAGTGAGATACATCAGGCTCAAATAGTCATTGCACCGGCGTTTGCCGTGATCTCCCAGTCTCTGAAGCAACATGGCCATTACACGTTCCTGGGCTTTGTCCCGAAGCATGGCAAGCACGTGGCTTACCCGTTTCATCATCACGGAGAGAATCAGGTCGCGATGCTTTCGCACTTCCGCGAGTGTCTGCGCCTCAAGGAAGCATTCATTGGTGCTCTCGTGCATATCAAACCGTATGATAAATGTCCGCGACAGCGTCTCGGTCAAATCGCCGCGAAGAGGCTCAATTCCGGTCGTATTTACCAGGCATTTCGTACGCTCGACAACCGTTTCAGTGTCGGAACCGGTTTTGCGCTTCTCTTTGGCAATGCCAGTAATGCTGGTGAGCATGAAATTTACCAATTCCTCAGTGAGATCGTTGGTTTCGACATTATCAAGAGCGATTAGTGGGTTTCGCGCCCCGTCAGAGTAGTTGGCTGCATCGGTACTGCGTTTCTGCTGCGGCTGGCCATAAAGCAGAGTCGTAATGAGCTTGGCGGCAGTGGTCTTGCCGGATGATGAGCTGCCCTCAAAACGAGTCATCGGCCTGGTCCCCGCAAAGTCTATCAGAAGAAAGCACGACAGCCACGCCCATATCAAGAACCTGTTTTCAGTGGAACAAGCCAGGTTATTGAGGATAAGGTCGACCACAAGCCTGTCGGCTTCAACCTCATCGGCGTCAGCAATAAACTGTATCGGCTCAATCTTGTTGGATGGTTCCAATATCACACCATCCGAGTTGCTGCCGTTCTTGACCACATCTATTCCGTCCGGCGTAATCTTCGCAATCTCGTGACGGTCATTGTTCAGATTGAAAAAGATGGTATGACTGCTTACGTTCGAATAAAGCCAGGAGAACTGGTCACGGACTTCTCCACGCTCAGCCGCCAGATTCGCAAGCACGTCGATGAACACCCGTCCGCCATATGCCGCCTGGACAAACCCAGTCTGGCTATATATCATCGCTGAATACATACGCTTGCGAGAACGCTCGCCGGAGTCCATCCAAAGCAATTCGTCATTGAAAAACATAAACGGCTCGCCCTGGCGCGTGCGAAAGAACCTTGCGCCATTGGCAACAAACCAGTTGTAAGCCGCCTCCGCAGCTTTGGAGTAATCAGCCGAGCCGGAATCGGCCTCCGTGTCGAGTAAAACCTGCTCAACGCATGCGCGGCACGAACCAGCGGGAGCATCGGAGACACGTCGCTCACGCTGGCGCTCCTCCCGCAGTTTTGAACGCTGACGCTTTTGTATAGCCTTAAGCTGGTCTCTCAAAACAGCCAGAGAAAGGCCGGACTTACATCGCTGCTGCAACACTTTCAACAGGCGGGTCTGCTCAAGCGGACTTTCCCCAGCAATCTCCTCCAGCACGGGTTCAAGGAACTTATTCCTGTCTTGTTCGGAAGCATCCGGCGGTATCCGGTCCATACTGAATTCCAATGGAGTGACAGCTGACGAGATAAGCGATTCAAAGTCAGATGCGACATGGCCGGACGCGAAGTATTCATTGACATCAATCTTCGCGCGAGCGAGGAGTTCTTCGGCTGCTTTTCTGTCCTCCGACTGAAGCGCAGCGACCTGCTTCGACATCTCCTTCGGGTCATCTGCGATGTCGAGTTTGAAGCGCTCGCGCAGTTCATCGCGAGCTGCCTCATGCCTCGCCTCAAGAGGAAGAACGACAAGACGCGTGTCGATACCGCTTTCGGCCAGATGTCGCGCGGTCTTCAGTGCGCCACGAAGTCCGGCCTCGGAGACCTCATTGTCCTGGCAGATATAGACGGTCTTCACACCCGCGAGCTTCGGCAGTATACGCTTCCAGTCATCGTCCTTAATCTGCGTAGTGACCGGCGAGATCGTCGGAAAACCGTGCTGCATAAGGGATATGCAGTCGGTAACACCCTCCGTGATGATAATCCTGTCAGGCTTGGAAATCAGGCAATCTTCGTTATAGAGATAGCCATTATTCACACACGGCGCGATATGGCGGCGTGAGTGCTCGTCGTGGCATTTGAGCTTCTTATACTTGGACTGCTCCCACTCATTCTCCGGCGTCCACAAGCTCTTCCGAGCTATCATGAAAACAACACGCCCGCGGCTCCAGTAAGGGAACACCATCCTGTTGTCGAACGCGGGCATCAGGTTATCATCGCGCGTGAGGTTGAACGCGCCGGTACCGGCGATCTCCCGCAGGCTGTAGGCATCATCGCAGCCGGTAAGATACGCAATCACGCCAGGATGCTCGCCTCCCTTGGTGTCTTTCCAACCGGGGTTCCGGGAGTAACCTATCAGGAGCGAATCGATCATATCGTCAGATATGCCGTAGTGCTCCTTGACCCACTCCAAAACCTTGGGAGCGGCCTTAAGTCTGCCATTGTAATATCGGGCCAATTCAGTAAGCGCGCCCTGCACGCGCAGCTCAAATGTGCGTGCTGCCTCAGTCTGGGTGATACGTTCCTCGCTTATTCCGTAACTCGATAATGGCGGCAGTCCGACCTTTTCGGCAAGAAAATCGCGGGCCTGCCGGTGCGACTCTGGCATAGGCGCAGTAATGCCGGTCGTAACACAACCTGACTGGATAAATTCTACAAGCTGCAGCACATCGCCACCAACACCACAGCCGAAGCAATACCAGCACTGCTTGTCGGTGGATATCTGGAGTGACCGGTGCGACTGGCTGCTGTGCCGTGGGCAATCGCAGTAAAGCGTCGAGCCGGATTCCTGGGTAATACGGCTTCCCAGAAGCTCGCGCGCGACCAGCCCGATGTCTACTTCGGTAACAAGGTGATAATATTCCTTTACGTTATCGGGCCGCCCCGCAGCCATATGTGACCTCCGGAGCTATTTGCTCAATAGAATACTGAGGAATGTGTTGCGCCTATCGACCTGGCGTTTCTTTGCACAGTTGGCGATGCCCCAGCGGTCGCCGACAATTATCGCGGACTTCGATGCACGTGTGACGCCGGTATAGAGCAAGTTCCGATGGTGCTGGAATGAGTGCGACTTATGGACAATCACTATTGAGCACGGGAATTCCGATCCCTGCGCTTTGTGAATAGTGACAACGTACGCCAACTGGAGATTTTTGAGATCGGGAGAGTCCTTCGTAAAAGTAACGAGCGCATCTTCAAACTCCACGGTAATGGCGCCTTTCTCATCGACATCGACAACCACGCCGACTGCGCCATTCATAACACCCGTATCATAATTGTTTTTCGTCTGCATCAGCTTGTCATGCAGGAGAAAGTCAGGACGTCGCCCAGGCGGCGGTAATGGCACTTCAACACCATAGAGCTTCTTCTGAATGAGTTGCTGCAGCCGGATATTGAGTTCCTGAGTTCCGAGCGGGCCTTTATGGGTAGGCGTAAGCACCTGTACATCACTCACGATGTCGAACCCAAGCCTTTCCTGAAGAACATTCTCGAACAGCTCGATCACAAAATCCTGTGCCCTGGCCGGTTCCGTGAGCTGGTCGATGACATACCACTCCCTACGGCCATCCTTGACCTCCTCGGAGGTTTTGCGCACCTCGCCGTTCAGTATTGCGATGCAGTTTTCCTTGAGGACACCGGCCTGCCGAACTACCTCATCGAGGATTACTGTCGGGAGCACTCTCGAGCGTATCAGGTCCCGCAGGACATTGCCCGGTCCAACCGGCGGCAACTGATTGTGATCGCCAACAAGCACCACTGCAGTGCGGGTCAAGTCAATAGCTTGAAACAGGTGCCAGGCGAGCGGCACGTCGACCATCGGAGCTTCATCAACTATCAGGACATCTGTTAGAATAGGCATATCGGACGTGCGCCCGAAGCTCTTGCCATCATAGCTCAAAAGCCGGTGTATAGTCTGGGCCTTGACTTTGACGACCTCCTCCATTCGCTTCGCCGCTTTACCGGTCGGCGCGGCGAGCGTCACTGACAGGTCGTATTCCTGGCATATCCCGACCAGTGCCGATATCGAAAATGTCTTGCCGCTGCCTGCGCCGCCGGATATCAGGGTGATCGCATGCTGCAGAGCCATGGCCACGGCCTTGTGCTGCCTGTCTTTTAGATGAGGCGCACTCCGGCGCACGATGCTGTCGACCTTATCACTATCACCCGAATATGGAAATGATGGATTAGGCAAAAGGCCACGACGGAATATCTCCGCCAGATCCTCTTCCATGCGCCGAATCTCGGGCATTGCCACAAGCAGACGGTTATCGACAGCGGAACACGACAACTCTTTGGCATCAATGAGCTTATCAAGCGCTTGCTCGATGCGTTCACGGCTGTCGAGATCGTCCATCACAAGAAGTGTGTTCGCTCGAGTGACCAGTTCCCTATAATCCACCCAGCAGTCGCCCGCGCTCAAGGCGTCCTCGACACAAAAGACCACCCCCGCGTCGATCCGCCCGATGTGATTTTTCGGCATCCCCATCTTGTCGCGAGCAATCATATCAACCCGTTTAAACCCGAAGCCGGGAACCAACCGCACGATGGCGTATGGATCGCTCTTAAGCATTCCGATCGCCGCATTTCCGAATTTCTTCACAAGACTCGTCACCTGCAGATGTGTCAAACCAAACGCCGATAATGTCGTCATCGCCTGATTGACCGACCTCGTTTCCACCCACGTATCCCGTAGCGCCTTAATTGCCGCAAGCGGCACATGCGCCGCCAGTGCGACTTTGTCAGGCTCCTCAGTGAGAAATCGTTCAAAGTCGCTGCCGAACCGCTGGGCAATGACGCGTGCCTTCGCAGGCCCGATCCCCTTGATGTCCGGGTGTTTTGCGATGTAATTGGCCAGCCCGTCCATGTCCAGGTCCTGGTCATACTCCATACTCTCAATCTGGAACTGCCGTCCGTATCTGGGGTGAGTTGCCCATCTGCCGCAAATCACGAGCCTGTCGTCGACTTGCACGAATATGCGACCCGCAAACGGAATCACATCTCCGGACTCGGCGCGAAACTTCCCAGCCGTAAAAGCCGGGCTGGAGAAGTGGACTTTCTCGACCCGGCCTCTGATCCGCAGCTCTTGTGTTGCGGCAGTCTTGGGCATCATCTTGCCACCTTTCTGTGTAACATCAGCAGATACTGCTCGACAAATAGGCGCGCCGCCTGGCGGTCCGAGCAGAAGAATACCGGGATGTTGTAGTCGACGATTATCGAGACGGCGGAACCGAGAACCGAATTCGGATGCGCCCCAGAGCGATAGCACCCGGAAAGCACATCATCCAGACCGCCCTCGACTACCACACACGCCGATTTGCAAGTCCGCAGCGCGATCAGTTCCTTCCTGAAACGCTCGCGTCCGCGTATGACAGTCTGCACAAAATCGTCCAGACTCTTGCGCTCGACCGCGACCGTATTCTCCAGACCCCGAATCGAATAGTCTCCGGCTGGGAGGACATGCCGGAGGACTTCAACACGACTTGGATCGAACGAATACGGCTCTTTCTCCCGCGTATCGACGACTACAACAACCTTTTCCATCTAAAACGGAGCCAGCGCGGAGTCTTCAACACGGCGCTCGGGGTCAGCGATAACAATCCGCTTGTTGATGTAGACACAATCGTTCTGCTTATTGATTTCAAGGCAAAGGCCAATGAGGTCTTTGAGTCGCGATCGCAGTTCGTTGATATCGCCAAGCACAACTCCACATGTGCGCAGATCACTTTTCAACCACTTGATGCTGTCTTCAGCAAGGACATTGTTGCGCCACAGATAACGCCCAGCATGCTTTGGCCCGATAATTTGCAGAGTCCACTTGAGCATGGTGTTATCGGTTGTTTTCGCATGTACAATCTCGGCTTTCGCAACCCTGACCTGATACTTGCCGTTGCCGACATCTTCATATTCGCGCTCTTCAACAATGGCATTGTTGTAGGCATCTCTGAGATGAGAAAGATCGAACTCTTCGACCTCAACGTCTTGTTCGGGATAGTAATCATCCATCATTTTGCTTTCTCCTTGGTTTTGTTTTCGGTGGTTTGTGAGACGCTGAACGCCTCAATAAATTTGGCGTAATCCAGATCGATGACTTCCGGCAGCCGACCTGTGCGGTCACCGGCTTCGTAGTATATGCTGGGTTTCGTGCGCATGACCCGGCGCGTGGTGACCTTGTTGTCATTACCAGTGGTGGACTCGATGTCACAGTAAAGGATCATATCGACCATCCCCAGCACGATCTTTCGAGCCTTTTCCGGCAGAGTCGGGACGATTTTGGTATACTTGCCGGTACGGGTCTCAATCTCGTTACTCTGGGAATGCGATACGAGATAAAGCCCATACGGCAGAAACGCCAGCTTGTTCAAGACACGTTGGAACTCGGAGTTTACGAGTGAGTGCCCCTTGCCATAACCCAAATCCGACTCATGCTCTATCTTGAATTTGCGGCAGATGTAGTCCGCGCACATGCGAAAGGCATTGTCCACCGTATCGATAATGACCGTCTTGAACGAGTGATTACCTTCAGCAATCTCACCGCATGCGACAAGCAGATCGTCCCACGTCGTGATTGGAATCTGAAAGACTTCCAGTGAATTGAGTCCTGGCTCGGTCGAAATGAACAGGGCGTTATCGGCGTGAGAGCACCAGGTAGACTTGCCGATCTTCGTTCCACCATAGGCCAGAACTGTCAGATCCGCCAGGTTGGGCTTCGGCGGCGTCTTTTGGGTTGGTAGCAACATAAAAACTCTCCTTTCGAGTCTAAAATACCGGAATGTCTTCGACCTCGACCGGCTCCTCGCGCAGTTCTTCATGAGCAGCCTTGTGCTCATAAAAGTTCTCAATGACATTGGAACTGCCATTCGAGCGGCACAGCGCGAAGTATGGGCATGGGCGGTGATAGAAGAAGCAGTATGACGTATTCTGGTAGAACACCCTGCGGCGTCGGCAGTCCAGAAACTGTTGAGTAAGCTCCCAGAGATCGGTGCGCAGCGTGTCGAACTGGTCGCGGGATATATACAGCGTTTCGCGATGGAACATGCCCGGCTCTGCGTATTTGGCCGCCAAGCGTGCCTGGAAATCTGCGTCGGACTCGGGCATCTTGCGTGTGGCGGATGTTCTGCCAGTTTTGGATTTGGCAATTAAGTCGGCGCGGCGCACCTCGAATTCGGCCTCGGTCTCGCCCTTACTCTGCTGCAATCGCGCTTTGACCAGGATGTTGTAGATAATCCCGGCGATCCTGATGCCAAAAACCTGCTCGACGTAATAAGCGTAGAGACAAACCTGGAAATCACCCCACAATTTCTCAAGGTAATCGCCGTCCATCTGCGAAGCGGTCTTGTGCTCAAGCAGATAGAATTTGCCGTTCACACAGACGATTCCATCCACCTTGCCAGCCAGCACGAAGCTGCGCGACGGCGAATCCGTTGCGGGGTTAACGATCTTGCCCTCGAATGTCTTTTCAAGAAAGACGACATCGAAGTCTTCGACGGGATACGTCGATGCGTACCCCGTCATCATGGCACGAGCCAGGTGCCAGTCGGCCTTCTGGCATTCATCCGACGATCTGCCGGAAAGCGACCTGTCGATATGATCCAACACCATCGCCAGATCACGCTTTCGATGCCATTTCTCAAGGCACTCATGAATGAGCGATCCGAATGACAGGCAATGCTCACTCTTAAGAGGCACGAGTTCGTTAACGTAACGCCACTCGCATGCTTTCCGGCAGTTGCGGAACAGACTCCACATCGAGTAAGTGGTCACAAATCGCTCGCTCACATCGCTGCTCCTGTTACGCAGAGTTGCCCGCGATTTCGATAGTGTTCTTGAGCCCGCTCAACCTTGAATGAGGACTCTCCATAGCCCCTTGTGACAAACGTTGAGAGTATCCGCGCGATGTCACAGCCTATACTTGTCCCCGCGTCGACTACGCAGGTGCGGTTCTTCTTGTCCAGGCAGAAGTATGCGTCCATCTTTACAGCGGCGCGCCCGTGCAGCGCCTCGGCGGCAAGCGCCGCGATCATAAGCGAGTCCTCGATGTCATCCACCGGAACGTGCTTCGCAAAGTTGTATTTGTAGACCAATCGATCCATTTGGACCTCCATTCATAACACTAAGGCAGGTGAACGGGCGCGCCTTTCCTGGAGCTTCACCTCATCAACCCCAGACATGGATATATATATCGGACACAACATCAATCTGTTGGGATTTTTTTCAGAAGAGATCAATGGCTGGTGTTGACATCAATTTGCTAATGTTGATATTCAACATTCACCAGTTATGCGACATGCGGATTGATGATGGGGTTTTAGAACCGGTAATATTACTGGGCTGCCAGGCAACTATGCCGTGGAAACATTGAAATAACTGGCTAATTTAGGGCGATAGTATCAAAGGCGGTGCGGTCATGATAATGCCGGTCCCCAATGTCAGTTGCTTCAAGGGCTTCTCTCGCCACGGCGACCTTAAGGTTGTCTCTCCAAAATACCTGGTCAAGCTTCTTGCGCCGTATGCCGACTTTCTAAAGTCCAGAGGGCTGAATATCCACAGGCAGGGTCTCAAGGCATGCCACATGGACTACGCAGCGCTGGCCGATATCCTGATGACGCCCGATTCAAATATGCCCAGTGGTCTTGTAGATTCTCTGCAGATCGTTCACGAAATGGCAACGCCGGAAGCGATGGACTATCTACTGCACGAAGCAGGAACGCGCGGTGTTCCCCTTGATGACCCAACTTTCTCGCCAGCGGACCTGGCAGTTCATGTGCTGCTTCACGACAAGAATATCATCGAGCGCGCATACGCACAGCGGTTCCTGATAAGACCATGCACGTTTGTCTATTTCCAGGCCAGAGACCGGCGCGGCGTAGAGTTCAGAGGACTATCTCCGGATATCATACGAGCCCTGGAGCGCGACCTCAACAAGTGGTTTCAGAAAGCAAAACGCGGCAGGAGCTGCAGGGTCTTTGTGTATCCCAGGCAAGACGGTATATGGTTTCAGGTCTGGCACGGCGCACCGCTCAGACGCGAGGGATGCATAGATCACGGCGAGTCATCGTGCATTTGCTACCGGCCCGAACGATATGACGTGCTCATCTACCAGCCTGCGACCGGCGAACTGCAGATGGACGCCGAGGCCGTCAATGAAAGAGAAGTATATCGACGGTATTTCGGACGTCATTTTTTTGGCGACGATCATCATTTTCCCGGTGCAGCTATCTACACCCTCGACCCCCTCAGAACAGACGGCGAGCGTGCACTGGTATGCTCGGACGTGAACGGGATGGAGTTCGTGACGCTGCGGAGAGTCGAGTTTGTCATAAGCGGCGCATTCGGGACCATCGAAACAGTTGAAGCTGATGATGTCTTTGCCGCCATCAATGCCGGTGAGGCAAGAATACCGCACAATGCCAGGTTGAGCGAAGGAGGTTTTAGTATCAAGTTTTCAGACTCGAGGATGCCAAGGTTCGTCGCGCTTCGTCCGGAGAATATGGTCCGATACCAGCGCGACAGTGACTGCGGGATCGTTGAAACCTGGTTTCGCCTGCGTGGGTTCATGCGCAACAGCCGCTCGATATTTGCGCTTTTGCTCAGTTTCATCTATTTCTGGATTCAAGACGGAGGCGCCATATGATTCGTCTTGAGACATCAACAACCAAAAAGCAAAGCTTCTGGTCGGCATGTGAAACGCTTGTCGGGCCCGCGGCGGTAGAGTATGAGTGGAAGCGTCTCGCAGGCGAAGATTTCGAGGCTGCAAAAGTCTTTCTACAACCGATGCAGAATGCAGCGACACGCTGTCCTTGTATGCGACCTTGCGCCTGCGGATGCAACCATCGCGTCATCATCCACGGCGAGAACGATATTGAGGCGGTCTGCGACTGCACCCCATTGGCGTGCGAGTCATTTCATCTGACGAAGTCCGACATCATACTCTACGAACTGAACCGCGCGGCCCTTTGCGCCGCCATCATCGATGCTCTGTCGCTGGAACCATCTGACATCGATTATCCCGATGCGCACGAAATTACCCAGGTCGGCTTTTATCGACCAAAATCCGGCGCGAAGTTTCCCGTATTTCTGGCAATATTTACCGAACCTGAAGATTACCGCAGCGCCGTTTCCATACTTGCGGCAAGGAATTCGGACCCGTTTATTGTCATAGTGCCCACCGGCAATCTGCTGCCGCCGGATGTCCATGAAACACTGAGTATGAAAAAGGCTGACGTCTTCACTTTATCGGATATGTTGGCAGTAGACGATAGCGGGCAGATGTCTGCGGCCTCATGCTGCAAGGCTATGCTCACCCGTTTTCGAGTGCGGGCTCTCGATATGGACAAGTCCAATATCCTGTCTTTGAACGGTGTGTTCTTCTACTCACCGGATTTCCGCTGTGTGCTGCTCAATGACCGGGAATTCACTCTCACTCCAAGCCAGGCTCATGTGATCCAGATCCTGTGCGAAGCATATCGCAATGGCACTCCCGATATAAGCAAGGATTACATCATGGTGGAGATTGGTTCCTCCAGCGACAGACTCAGGGACATCTTCAACAAAGACAACGACGTATTCTACTGCCTCATACGGCTGGGCAATAAGCGCGGCACATACCGGCTGAATATAGACCCTGAATGATTACCCGGTAAAAATATCTGTGCGTGCACCGGATGTTACCACATAAGTTACCACCTTTGTGCCCCCTCGTCATGGTATCCCTCAAGTAGAACCAGATGCAAAGGAGGTCCATATGAACCCGGCAAAATTACGGATACAACTTTCGCACTCTGAGCAATTCCTGCTCCAGCTGATGAAGGAATTGCGCTATGGCAAGATTGAGGGCCTTGCAATTTGTGATGGTGAGCCGGTTATAGAACCGACCACAAAGGTGCTTCGCGACGTGAAGCTGTTTTCAGATCCCGAAAAGACGCTTATCATCCCCGACCGTGACTATCGCGACAAAGTGCAGGTGACGGAAATGTTGCGTCAGTTTCACAGGTTGCACTACGGCATCGTGGAAACGCTGGAAGTCCACAACGGCCTGCCGTTTAGGATGCAGATCGTGCAGATGATTCGGGCTGTAGTCTGAGCCGGTCGAAGCGCCACAACTGAATACCCGGTAGTTTCACACCAAATCAAATGACTGACCGTGAGGCGGAGGTCATTGTGGGTGTCGCTTTAATCCGCGACATCGCAATGCCTTCGCCTTTTTTATGCGACACCCATGGTGGCCTCTTCGCGAAATCGAGGAGGACAAAATGGGTAACGACAACGATTTTAAGTATTTCGACTACGCAAACTATCTCATCAGCTACAGGGTCGGACGGATTGCCGGTTTACTTGGCCTTTCGTCCGACGACAAAGAGGATTTGGAGCACGAACTGATGGCGCATCTTCTGGAGTTTTGGCCCCAGTTCGACGCCAGGCGCGGCGCGGTGAAGACGTTCATAAACTGCGTCATAGACACCCGTATACGCCAAATTCTTGAGAGCAGGAGGACGAGAAAGTGGGGATTCGGCAAGCAAACAGTATCGCTTGAGGAAAGAGTCGATGACGAAAGCGGACACCCCATCATGCGCGGTGACACCATTGACGGCGAAGAGTATATGCTCCGCATTGGCAGGCTTCGACGTCCGGTTCTAGATGAGTGTGATCTGCGCATGGATTTAGAGCGCATCATCTCCCAGCTTTCGCCTGAACTCAGAGACATCTGCGAGCGCCTGCAGAGGCAGAGTGTGGTCGAGATATCTAAAGAGACCAGCATGCCACGGCACAGGCTGTATGTATCCATACGCAAGCTCCGGCGCATTTTCGAAGAAGCTGGGCTGGACGATTGCCTGTAAAAAAATCCCAACAAATTGGTGTTGTGTCCGATATATATAAACCTGAGGCCAAAACGGCACATAAGCTTTTGACAACAGGAGGAAAAGGAGCATGAAGACTATTACGGAACGCAAATCTGTTACCACGTCCCAGCGGATACTCGAGGCCGCTGGAATCCTTGCGGTGGGGGTGCTGCGGGCGCGTCGTCGAAAGACGGATACCCGTTCGTCCCCTGAAAAAACCCTTGACTTTTCCCCGATTTCGAGCATCAATCTAAATATACCGAGCGTGCATGGAGGCCAAATATGAGCGCCTCACGCGTCGGTCTAGACCCTGAATTCGCGGCAAAGCTTGCGCTGTTCGAAAAAAAGCTGTTGGCAAACGGCATAAAGGTGATCCTGACCGATGGCTACAGGTCAATCGAGCAACAGGACGCCCTCTATGCCAAAGGACGCACCAAGCCCGGCAAGATCGTGACGAACGCGCGGGGCGGCTTCAGTTGGCACAACTTCGGGAATGCCGCCGATTACGCATTTGTCGTAAACGGCAAAGTCACCTGGGATGGCCCCTGGGCGACATTCGGCAAGATTGCCCGTCAGTGTGGGCTTGAGTGGGGCGGCACGTTCAAAAGCATAATAGACAGACCGCATGTGCAGTGGACTCGGGGCAAGACCCTCGCGCAGATGCGACAAGCTGCCGCCAACAAGAAGTGAACACTGGCAACTACAACTTGAAGGACGTGAAATTGAAAGACTCTGTTCTAAAGCAGATCGCGGATCTGCAAAGCTTATCCTACAACGAATTGAAGGAACGATGGGCGGTGCTCTACGGGGATGCACCGCCCGCCTACAACAGGACGTTTATCATCAAACGACTGGCATACCGAATCCAGGAACTCGCGTACGGTGGTCTTTCGAAAAATGCCAAGGCTATGATGCGTGATGTGCTTGATGCCAATGGCTTCAATGAGAAAGCCAGCGATGGTGGAAAAAGGCGCAGGGAGCGGAAGCAAAAAGAGGGAATGCCTGTCGCCGGAACCCGACTGACTCGCGAATGGAACGGCAAGCGCTGCGAAGTAATAGTTGTGTCCGACGGCTTCGAGTTCGAAGGGCGCCCATACAAATCGCTGTCGGCAATAACTAGGGCTATCACAGGTACTAACTGGAATGGGCCTGCATTCTTCGGTCTCAGAAACAACAAGGTGAAAGGAAGTAAAGTCGGATGAGCATCAATTCTCAGACACTGTCGCACACAAGAGTACGCTGCGCGATCTATACCCGCAAAAGCACCGAAGAAGGCCTCGATATGGAATACAATTCACTCGATGCTCAGCGCGAAGCGGCGGAAGCATACATTGCAAGCCAGCGGCACGAAGGCTGGGTGGCACTGTCTGAACTCTATGACGACGGCGGTTTTACCGGTGGCAATATGGAGCGGCCTGCGCTGCACAGACTCATACAGGACATCGAGGCGGGACGGGTCGACATGGTAGTCTGCTACAAAGTGGACAGGCTCTCCCGTTCGCTCCTCGATTTTGCGAGGCTTATCGAGGTATTTGACCGAAACAATGTATCGTTCGTCAGTGTTACCCAACAGTTTAATACGACGACCTCCATGGGCCGACTCATCCTCAACATTTTGTTGAGTTTCGCGCAATTTGAGCGCGAGATGATAAGTGATAGAGTCCGAGACAAGATAGCTGGAGCCAAACGCAAGGGCAAGTTCTGTGGTGGGTCACTGCCGCTCGGCTACGATGTTGACTCACAGACCCACAAGCTGATTGTGAACTCTGCTGAAGCGGAAACTGTGCGTCATATCTTCAAACGATATTCCGAACTCGGTTCCGGCCTATCCGTCGCCAGAGAACTTAACGCACGCGGCATAACTCGTAAATCCTGGACGACTAAGAAAGGCATCACCAGACCCGGAAAGCCTTGGAACGGAACCTACATATATAACGTGCTGAACAATCGCATTTACCTCGGAGAAACTAAACACAAAGACAAAACGTATCCCGGTGAACATGATGCGATAGTATCAAAACCACTGTGGGACAAGGTGCATGCAATTATAGAGCACAACCCGGAAAACGGCAGGCGCAAACATGACGCCGCCCCAGCGCTGCTCAAAGGAATCGTTCGATGTGGTCACTGTGGCTATGCCATGTATAACACCTACACCAAACGCCATGGGAAAGTTTACCGCTACTATGTGTGTGTCAAAGCCGCCAAAAGCGGTTACGATTCTTGTCCGGTGAAAAGTGTCGCAGCGGGGGAAATTGAGCAGGCAGTAATCGGCCAACTCCGTGCAGTATTCGAAACCCCCGAAATGACAGCCCAGACCTACATGCAGGCAAGGGCACATGAGCAGCAGGAGATGGAGCGGTTAAAGGAAGAGAACACTCAGTCCGAGACAAATCTCGCGCAGTTGAGAGCAAAGGTCTCCGAGCTTGCAAGCTCTGGTAAGCAAGACGATGATACCCAGTCTGAAATTCGCGGGCTGGGCGGTCAGATTGAGAAGACGCTGCTAAAGCTCACAGATATCAATAGAGAGTTGGCTATGCTTGAGTCCCAACGTATAACTCAAACCGATATTTCCGACGCCCTGAATAAGCTCGACCCGATCTGGGAGGAGCTTTTTCCGGCCGAGCAAATGCGGGTGGTGCAATTGCTTGTGGAAGGCGTTACAGTCAATTGTGATGGACTGGACGTGCGAATACGAACGGACGGTTTGCATTCACTTGTAAGCGAACTCAAAGGTATGGACATCGAGCAACCCGGCATCGGCGTAGAACATAAGATTGGGAGTAAAGCATAGTGAGAAGCGAGCCAGGCATAGTATTCGAAAGCAAAGGAGACAGCGTATGCGTTCGAATACCGATGAAGATAAAGACACGCGGCGGACGCAAGGAGATAATTGCGCCGGAAGGCCTGCGCAAGTTTTCTTCGCCGGGGCGGACTGTCTACCAAGAAGCGTTGGTAATTGCTCTCGCCCGGGCCCACCGGCTGAACGATCTGCTTGAATCCGGCAAATATGGTTCGGTTATAGAGATGGCTAAGGCCATGGGACTGGAGCGCTCTTACGTCGCGCGGCTGCTAAGGTTTACGCTGCTGGCCCCTGATATTGTCGAAGCAATTCTCGAGGGCAGAGAACCCAGCGGATTTTCGATTGGTAAGCTCATCTCGGCTATTCCCACAACCTGGGAGGAGCAGAGGGAGAAGTATGGGTTTGGCGAAGCTGATTGTGACTGACCTTGATTAGAATAGCGGTGAGTCACTACACTTTGGCCCACAGTTCTTTGCGGACTTTTTCCCATGCCTTATCCGGGCTGAGTGGAATGTCCGTCTCATATATTTTCTCCGCAGATGAGATAAAAGCGTCACGTAGTTGAGCCTTTGACAGGTGTTGCTTATCTGCTAAGTCCAGAATATATTTTCGGACTCTCGGCGCAACAAGGCCAAGAGATGGACTAAATTTACGCATTCCCCCTATGCCTCCCGCATTCATGCAACCGTTTATGTCATAGAAGCATACTTGCAGGAATCGGGTAAGCGCTTCAGATACGTCGCCCATATTCATAAAGACTTCGCCGATGCTATACATGGAAGTGCGGCAGAGCCCCATGTCCTTGTTGCGATGGTGCTGCGATGCCCTGATTGCAACTGTCTCGATGAGCGCTTCTTCAACCGTGCAGGTGCGTTTCGCTTGTGTAGATCTGATATCTTGGCTTGATATATTCTGGAACTCCATAATACCGTAGATGAAGTTACGCCTTGATCGTTCTTTGGTAGCAGCTTTGAGCACGTCGATTTCGTTCTCTTGGAAGAAGCCCTTTTGCCCTGTGAATGCATTGTTTCTTACGCGGACCCGACCGCCGCATTCAGGGCATTTCATTGCCTGCTCTGGGCGCTTCGGAAGCGACTTGTCGCAGTAGGGACAGACGCACTTGTTGTAGCAGTCCACACTTCTATCGAACTGGTCATCATTGATTGCAGGGAAAAGACCGTCATCTTCTCGTGTCTTTTGATGTCGCGCGGGCTGGCTGATATGTTCAACAGGCTTCGCGAGCGATGCAGACGTGTCTTTCGGCCGTTCTTTCAGCCGAGCCTTCACCGTATCATGAGCGCTCTGAAGAATAACCATGATTGCCTGTTGGAATCCGACATACTCCAGCAAATTCGGAGCCAGAAGCGTGCGTTGGTCTTGCGAAAAGGAGATATTAGCCACAATAATCGCTGGTGTTTTCGGCAACTCAACAATTGGGAACTGGCTTAATGGAATAGAACGCTGACCGTACTCGCCCTCCAGCAAATCCGCGAGGATGGACTTGAACAGCTCCGCTTCGCCGGTGATATATCTCTGCTTCGTGAAACCCACTCTCTTGCTTATGGAGACGATCTCATCCGGGGTCAAGGGAATGTTCAACGCAGCCTTGGCAAGCAAATACAGATTCGACACTGCCGGTGTTTCCGCGCCGGATGTGGTTTCTATATACCTCATAAACAAGTCCGGCCTGTTGTGAAATATCGCGGATGCGATGAGCGCAGACTCGGAGTAATGTAGAAAGGATTTGTTTAAGTGCGTTCGTCTGAGCCTAAGCACCATATTGAATGCGTCGTCTACCTGACCAAAGAAGAGATGGCGCTCAAGACCATAGTAGTAAATGAAAACGTATCCGATCTGGATTTCTCGGTCGACGTTTGTCAGCCATGTCAAATACTTGCGCTTCTGATCCGGAGTAAGTGACCCATAAGTCGGATAGTATGATGGGTCTGCAACAGAATTCCTGTCGACGTCTTTGGTTGCAACCGGAAGCTGCATGCTTATCGCGCTCGGTTCGCTTGGCCCGAGTTTTATGGTGACAACAACCGGGCCAACGTCGAAAGAGGTGGAGTTCTCGACAGGGACATAGTTCTTAAGTGGCCCATCAACAAACCAAAGCAGTTGAAGTGTGTCTGGTGGAACGGAGTCTGCAATGGAGAGCTTGCCCAAAGAATGCTGTGGTAGGAGACCGGACGCGTTGATTATTGTCTCGGCTTTACTGATGAATCCGCTCAGTTTGTGAATGAGGTCCACGGGCAATCCTCCATTGGGCATATGAGAACTGCTTCGCATGCCCGTTCAGTAGATTTCATAGTTGCAAGCCAGTCGGTTCTAAATACGAATAAGTCTGCTTGTCTATATGTGCCACAGTAGTGATGAAGAACTAATCAGCTAAATCTCGCGTGTCTAATTTGAGTCTGAAGCGCCATGATATGCAAGCAATAATATCTATCATTGCACATGCTCTGCGAACAGATGTAGAATAAAGCTGCCCAGCACGCGAGGCAACTAACAATTACGCAGGACACTAATTATGGTGCAATACGGCGGCAGCAAGTGCTTAGATGCAGTAGATGACATCATTGGAAACTCAAATTTGTTGATTACGCTGGATCACCTGACCAGGTGGGGACTCTATGTCGACCCGATTATTTCTGCTTCAATGCCCTTTAATGTGCGACAATGGGATGTGAACACAGTCAAAGGTGCAGTGCATCCCTGGACAATTGCTTACTTCGCAATGGTTTGCCTTAATCGATCCAACGTGCATCGTAGGGGCGAGTTGAAGCCGAATCGCTTTATTCGTGCCGTCAACAACTACAATGCATATAGTGGTCCGATTGACGACTTGCGTTCAGTGCTTGTGCGTATAGCATTTCAACAATTTGTGTATCAACGGCAATGGTGGACTGGAATGTCGCGCAGCCGCTACATGTTTGGCGAATCCGGTGGAGAATATTGTCGCGAACTGGCGGCGCTCGTCGCAGATACGTTCGGAGCTACCATTGATGAAATACTGCGTGTCTGCCTATCGATCTATTTCACTTTGCATAGCAAGGCTAAACACAAGAAAGAATGCCATTTCTCGCTGGACGAGTTGACATCAGGATTCCTTCAATGGCTTGACTCAGAGGTCGTAAGGCAAGTCGTTTCGCGTCTATCGCAGTCTCAACAAGAATTTCGTGAGAAATCCGCAAATTGCCAGCAGCCCAACCGTTCACTGCGTCTATTCGATCTTAATCCTCTTTTGAGCAAGCCGCTTGTCCGAATTGAAGATAGTTACTATGCTCCGTTACCTATGCTTGTGCCTCTTTGGGGCACAAGTGGTATTGTGTATGAGTTATTGGATCAGGCAACAAAGAAAGGGATTGAGGGACGTTTTGGTGACGTCTTGGGACATGCTTTCGAGGACTTTGTGGCCGATCTGCTTTCTACTCATGGTGTGTCTCACACTCGTGAAGTCAGCATGCCGACAGCCCATGGTGAGGTGCGATCTGCGGACTTCATTGTTGTCGATAAACAGTCTGCACTAATCTTGGACTGCAAAAGCCGCCGCATCAGGCGGCAGCACAGAAGTGGGCTGGCTGAAGACGCGTATCCTGATTACAAAGAGGCAATTATCAAAGGAGTTCAACAGTGCCTCCGAACCGAGCGATGGATACGAGCCGGTCGTCCAGAGCTGCTCTGCAAGGATTCGTCTTTAAGCAACCTGGAGAACTTCACTCATGCTGTTGTGACCATGGACGACTTCCATATGGCAAACTGTCCGCTGATCTGGAAAGAGCTGAACTCTGAAATCGTAGAAAGTGTGGCTTACCAAGTAATGAGTTCGCATGAACTCGAAATGATATTGAATTATCTTCCATCTGGCAGCATTGTCTCAACAATCAGTGAGAACGCTACGAGTCCCGAATTAAGGCCAGCATCATATAGGAATTATCTGTTTTCGCTACAAGATGAGCAGAGTAAGAAAGCTTACAAAGATCCGTCGAGGGATTTCGTGCTTTCTGTTCTTTGTGATCTAAGGTCAACACTGGATGGGAGTGCTTAATATGTTGTGGTGATTCGGAATCTTCCGCCCAGCACCCAACACTTTCCGTCTCGAGGTATAGAG
Source organism: bacterium (assembly GCA_021372295.1). Classification (GTDB taxonomy): domain Bacteria; phylum Armatimonadota; class UBA5829; order UBA5829; family UBA5829; genus UBA5829. The sequence continues at coordinate 68,638 of JAJFUS010000019.1, forward strand.
AAAGGTCCTCACCCGCAATTTTCTCAACCACCACCGCCCAGGTCTCGAACATTTACAATTTGTTCACACGATTTGAGCTCAAAAATCTGGAGGTCGAGGTTTGCCCATACCTCAAGATTTAGAGAAAAACGTGCCATTTAGAGAATTTTGGGGGTTGATATGGGGGTTTCGGAGCCAAACCTCGACCTCCAGATTCAGCCAATCAAATCGGCAAAAACCCCGTTCCACGCTCACAAAAACACGAAAACCCCGCCAGCAACGCTGACGAGGCTTTTACAATTAGAGATAGTTTGTAATGAGAGATTGGCTGCCGACCAGGGGCTTGAACCCCGAACCTCCTGATCCAGAGTCAGGCGCTCTGCCAATTGAGCTAGTCGGCAGCGAACAGTGGAATAATATCACTCTCAGTGAGAAATGTCAATGCACCAAAGATGAATCACCACCGCTTTAACCCATGGCGCACTTAACCGCGTCGCATATATTACCCACAAGCAACTCCACTTCATCTTCGTTGGGGCCTTCCGCCATAACTCGGATGAGCTTCTCAGTTCCTGATGGTCGAACGACAATCCGGCCACGATCACCCAGTCGACGTTCGGCATCCTTGATCGCGGCGATGATGCCGGGCTTGGAGTCCCAGCCGTCGCGTTCGGCAACTTTCACATTCACAAGAAGCTGAGGAAACTCTTCCATCTCTCCCGCAAGCTGCGAGAGCTTCTTACCGGTGCGGATCATAATCGAAAGGATTTGCAGAGCAGTGACCATGCCGTCGCCGGTCGTGGTATGGCGCGAGAGGATAATGTGACCCGATTTCTCTCCGCCGACAATGGCACCCGTCTTGCGCATTTCATCAGAGACATAACGGTCTCCAACGGCAGCTCGAACAAGGCTCAACCCCTCTTTTTTCAGCGCCAACTCCAGGCCTATGTTGCTCATGACAGTCCCGATCACCTTACCAGTCGGCAATCCGCCGTTGCGCGCACAATCGAGGGCATAGATCGCCATAATGTGATCGCCGTCAACTATTACGCCGTTTTCGTCTGAAAGGATCACGCGGTCGGCGTCTCCGTCGAACGACATCCCCACGTCCGCACCGGTCTGCTTGACTAAAAGCGCCATCTGCTGAGGATGTTGAGAGCCGCTGCCGTCATTGATGTTGATGCCATTTGGAGAACAATTGAGGCAGCAGGTCTTCGCGCCGAGTTCGTGAAAAATAGCCGGAGCAATCTCGCTGGCGGCTCCGTTTGCCCCGTCGATGACCACTTTCAGACCCGTAAGCGGGGCGTTGGCCGTGCTCTTCACATGTTTGGCATAGCTCCAGACAACCTCATGCCGGTGTCTGACATTGCCGACATCCGCACCGCTGGGCCTGGGAAAGCTGTCAAAGTTGTCGATTTGCTCCTCAATCGAGGCTTCCACTGCATCGTCGAGCTTGTGACCATCGGGGCCGAAAAACTTTATGCCGTTGTCCTTCACCGGATTATGCGAGGCCGATATTACGACTCCCAAAGAAGCGCCTTTGGTCGCCGTGAGATATGCAACTCCTGGTGTCGGTATGACCCCAAGGAGCACAGCATCGACTCCCTGCGAGCATATACCTGCCACCAACGCGCTTTCGAGTATATCGCCCGATATGCGCGGATCGCGACCCACCAAGACCTTTGTGTTTTGCTTACGCTCGATCAAAACGTGCGCCGATGTAGTTCCAAGTTTTAAAGCCGTAAGCGGCGAAAGCTCTACGTTCGCAAGCCCTCGCACGCCGTCTGTACCGAAGAGTCCCAAATTATTTGCCCCCGAGAAAACTGATGAATGAATAACAAGCAAATGATAGTCATTATTGCGCGGAAAATCAACCTTAACATGCAACCTAAAAGTTGATCTTATGACGCCGCATGCTTACACCCTCCAGCAAGCCGACGCCCATCATGTTCGCCATCAGGCTGCTGCCGCCGTAGCTGAACATCGGCAGAGGCACACCCGTGACAGGCATAATCCCTATGGTCATCCCAAGGTTCACGAATATGTGAAACAGGAACATACCGATCACACCAGCAGCAATAGCCCGGCCGGTAGGGTCTTCGGTTGCGGCCATAATCAATAGCCCTCGCCACAGCATCGCAAAATATAGGACAACCAGGCTCGCCGCGCCAACAAAACCCGTTTCTTCGCCGACGACCGTAAAAATAAAGTCCGTGTGCTGTTCGGGTATAAAATGCAGCTCGCGCTGCGTGCCCTTCAGAAATCCCTTGCCGGTCATCTTGCCCGAGCCGATTGCAATTCGCGACTGGGTGACGTGATACCCACTTCCGCGAGGATCGGCTGCCGGGTCGACAAACGTAATTACGCGCTTCTTCTGATAGTCTTTCATCACGCCGGGAATGTTCCACGCTGCCAACACAAGAATGATTCCCACGCCCACAAACAGCAGGATGTTTTTGATGTCCGTGCCCATCACGAATGTCATTGTGAACCATATCGCGATCAACACGAGGCTGGTACCAAGATCAGGCTGCTTGAAAACGAGCAGCATTGGCACGGAAAGATACAAAAATGAGCTTACGAACACCCCAAACGACCGAATCTGCTCGCGCCGCTCCACCAAAAACACGGCCAGCGCGATGATGAGTATGATCTTCGCGAACTCCGACGGCTGAATCTTGAACACGCCGTAGCCTATCCAACGCTGCGCTCCTTTCGATGAGTGGCCAGTAATCAGCACGGCCAGAAGCATCAACAGATTGAACACATAGAGCTTTCCAGCGTAACGATGATACAGCCCTGTATCTATCGACGCAACCAACCCTGCCGCCGCCAAACCCAGCACTGCCCACATTATCTGCCGCTCGACATATCCCGTGCCGGTCGCGCCGCCTCGACTGGCGCTGTAAATCATCACGCAACTGAACACTATGATGGCCAAAGCCAGAGCCAAAAGCGAAAAATCAAAATTCTTGAAATGCCTGCGGTCAACTATGCCGTCGAGGTTGTCTATCATGATCTTTCCTAATCCGGCGGGAACACACCGCGCGTTTAATCGGTCATCAAGAACGGACTCGCATTCTTAACCCTAACCTATTATAATAGAAATACTCCGCATCGAGTAGTCCCTGGTGCCATTAACCGGAGCGTTTATGACTCGAATATTTACTTTTGCAGCGCTTTTTCTAATAGCTTTCCAATCCATAGCGTCGGCACAGGGTTCGCCGATTAAGGTGACCCGTATGGGCAACGGCCTCACTGTAATACTGCAGGAAGACCACGCAGTGGAACTTGTTGGCATCGATATATGGGTAAAGGCCGGCAGCGCTACCGAAACTCCGGCCTTAAACGGCATCTCGCACCTGATCGAGCATCTGGTCTTCGGGTCGACAAACAAGCACAAAGCAGGCGAGCTCGACCTGGAAATGGAAAGCCTGGGTACGACTCTCGATGCCCGCACCTCGCGAGACTGGGCACACTTCAGCGCCACCGTTTCGACGCGATACTTGTCCAGAGCGCTCGACGCACTGGCCGAGGTCGTCACGGGCGCGCTGTTCGATGACCAGGAACTCGATCGCGAGCGGCTGGTGATCGTCGACGAGATCGCGAAAAAGCAGGTGCAACCCATCGAGGTATGCAGGGACTATCTCGCGCAGGCACTCTATGGAGAACACCCCTACTCTCTTCCCATCGAGGGAACCGCAGACTCGGTATCAAAGATTACGCGAAAAGATGTGCTCGACCACTATCACAAATTTTACGTACCGGACAATATGGCGGTGGCACTGGTCGGGGATATTGATCCACAACAAGCCGTCGCCGAAATCGGGCGAGCGTTTCAATTGCTGCCGAACTCACCCGCCCCCCAGCAGGCCGTAAGCGAGATCATCCCACCTGCGTCACTTGTAGAGAAAAAAATCGAGGCGCCTTACAGTCACGATTATCTGGGTATCGCATTCTTGGGGCCGCGCGGCTCCGATTACGCCGACGTATGCGCAATCGATACTCTCATGACGTATCTCGGGTTCGGCTATCGAAACTGGATGCATGACGAACTTGCCAACAGGATGGGCCTGGCAACGGACACATCGGCCGATTTTCTCACCCAGAAGTATCCCGCGATGATCTCGCTTGTCGCGGGAATCACAAATGGAAGTCTGGAAAAAGCAAAGAGCGCCATCTTCGCGGAGATTGCTCGGATCAGCCAACAGGGCATCCCAGACGCAAGCCTCGCCTTGGCGCAGCGCCAACTCCTGGGAGAATACGCTTTCCAGAACGAAACATACGGCGGACGCGCCAACACCGCCGGGTTTTATTTTGCCGTCTCCGACCCACAGTTCGCATCCCAGTATATAGCCTGCCTGCAGGCGGTCACGAATCAGGACATCATCAGAGTTGCGCAGAAATATCTCGACCCTCAACACGCGGTTATTGTCATAGTCGGTCCGAATCAGGGAGGTACGAGATGATTTTACGACGCGTCGCATTATTAAGCCTGGGGCTGATTGTGCTGTTTGGATCGTGCGCATTTGCACAGGATTCGGCGCAAAAAAACGCAGTCGTAAAGAAAGTCCTCGATAACGGCCTGACCCTGATCGTCAAACCCGAGCCCGGCAGCGGGATCGTGGCTATTGTCGCGATGGTGAAGGCCGGCTGCGCGCAGGAAAGCATCCAAAACGCAGGATTAGGCAACTTCGTCGCTCAACTCGTGCTCGCCAGCACAAGAATGAGTTCGGCGGAAGAAGTCGCGGCGGTGGCGGACGAAGTCGGCGGCAATGTCGGTTCGCAGTGGCAGCCCGACTTTACCGAGATTCGCGCAGTGACCACATCGGCCATGTTCAATCGAGCGATGTCGCTTATCGGCGAATGTCTGACCGAAGCGACATTCGAGGGAAAATGGGTAGAAGAAGTGCGATCCGAACTGCTTCGCCGCGTAAATGCCCAAAGCGATGATCTTTTTGGAACCGCATACTCTGATATTCGCGGGCTTCTCTACCAAGACAGCGGGTACAAACGCCCGAACATGGGTTTCGAGCGCACCGTGCGACTTGCAACCCCTGGGGATCTGCAGAAGTTTTACTCGACATATTACGTGCCGAACAATATCGTGATATCGGTGGCAGGGGACATCACACTGGATCAGGCGCTGGATCGAGCTGAAAAGGCCTTTGCAGGGATACCTCCGGGCAAGCTGCCGGTGGATAGAGGCATGCCTGACGAGAAGCTTGAGCGCAGCAGTTACCACGCTTCGGAAGTCGATCTAGGCGCGGCGTATCTCATGCTCGGGTGGCTTGCGCCCGGTGTCGGAATGCAGGATTACCCTGCCGTATCGGTGCTCGGAAATGCCTTGGGCGGCGGTAAGGGATCGGTTATGTTCCAGGAACTCAGGCAGAAACGTGGGATGGGCTACGACCTCGGCGTGATGTATCCGAAGCTCAAATATCAAAGTCATCTGCTGGCGTATATAATTACCGACCCGTTCAAGTTTTCACTGACCACGATGAGTCCCGAACTAATCCTTGAAGACGTAAAAACGGCTCTCCTGGAACAGGTAGACACATTGAAAAACGCTCCGCTCGACCAAAAAGCGCTCGACCGCGCAAAGGGATACACCATCGGCTCGTACAATCTCTCTCATCAGCACTTGTTGGACCGGGCCTTCGACCTCTGCTGGTTCGAGACTATAGGCGCAGGATACGATATGTACACGCGCTACCCAGAGGAAGTCGAAAAAGTAACCGCCGGGGATGTTCAGCGCGCGGCAAACAAGTACCTCGGCGATTATGCGGCGGAACTGCTGTTGCCCAAAAGCGGAACCGGGTCGTCAGGTGAAAATCCATGACCCGATGGATAAGCGAACCCGTATTACTTGCCGAAGATGTAGCATAGGAACCAATGGGTCGCAGAATTCGTATTGACTCTGGTATAATTAGATCAGTTAATCTCTGACTTCTGCTTTCAAGGAGGAATCTCCATACCTATGATAGGATTGAAGAGACGCAAGAAAATAGAAGGATGGGCATGCCCGAATGATGATTGCCAGAATGCGGGAACCATTCAGCGTATCGGCGACAGCAACAAACTGTGGATAACAGCCGTCGCGGCTGTCGTGCTGTTTTGTGCTTTTTTCGTATTTCAAGCAAGACGCGAAAGCTCTCTACCGCAAGAATACGGCGGTCAGCCGGGTTTCCGCGGCAAAGGAACATATTATGACCAGGCACATACGGCATTCGTGGATAGCTTTGTGACTAATAAGTCTTATGGATCGGCCGTAGAGTCTGCTCGGTTTATCGATCAAGAGCGTTTCGAGATTGTAGCAAAGCGCGGCGTGAGCGCAGATGAAATCAGCTACGCCGCAGCAATGGCGGCAAGAATCATACTGGAGAAGTTCCGGCAAAGAGTGGTTGTGGAGATATATGAGCGTGAGCCTTCCGGCAAACGCCTGCTCGCGCACACCGTTTGGGATTCTGAAAAGCTGGGGTACGTTGTCAAGTTCAATAACGACCAATCAGACATTCAGTAAATCGCCAGTGTTATCCTGACGCAATCGAGGATTCGTGGTTCGTCTTGCAAGCGAACCTCCCATTGTGGTATAATTTTGTCGTGGTCGTCGGGGTGTGGCTCAGCTTGGTAGAGCGCTCGGTTCGGGACTGAGAGGTCGGAGGTTCAAATCCTCTCACCCCGACCATGTGTATACAAAACGCGCACCTGTAGCTCAGTGGATTAGAGCATCTGACTTCGGATCAGAGGGTCGGGGGTTCGAGTCCCTCCAGGTGCGCCATCTTTCGTTAAGCTCACAAAGGCAGGCATACCAATTGCGGTTGCCTGCTTTCTTGTTTGGTATTGCCCTAAGTTCGGCAATGCGTCCGATGGACTGTCGGAGTCTACCAAAAAAACAGAAGGATAACTGCCCGGCTTATATAAGCATTATGTAATAGGCAGCCAACAAACTCATACCTGAGGTAGGAGTTTGAAGCCGCCAAGCAATATGTACGGCCAGTCCAGATGTGAAAGGAACATCCTTATGAGACGCGTGTTTGTGATTCTTGTTGTCTTGCTGCTGATGCCCTTGGGTTCAATGGGAGCGATTTCCATATCTGTTCCGCTTGGAAGTGAAACGTTTCTACCATATACAACCCAACTGCTGCAAGAACGTTTGAGCGAGTTGGCAAACTGCAAAGTGGTTGCCGGCTCCAACAATTCAGAAGACCTTATAATCGATCTTCGGATCGAACCGGAATTATCCTCTGATATGGGCGTCGAAGGCTATGACATCAAGGCCGGAGATCGGCGTGTGGTTATTAAATCCGCGTCTGGAAATGGTCTGCTTTACGGATCATGCCGCTTGATCGAATGGATAATGAGTGAAACGACCGCCGGTCTGTTGGATCGAACAAATATAGATATAGACTTTCCTGTAAAACGCGGACAGGCATCTTCATTCATAAAAAAACTGCCGGAATGGAGCATTCGGGAAAAACCATTTTACTCCGAAAGAAGCGCTCAGCTTTCAAACCTGTCGGTGGGTGTGGCCGACTTGGTCAAAACCGAAAAGAAAGTGGAAAAATATAACTTCTACAGCGAGATATCCGAGCCTTATACGGGAACTGTGGAGACATGGAAAAACTGGTGCGACTGGCTCGCGAGGCATAGGATGAACTCTATCAGCAACTGGCCGTACAGCTGTGGTACGAACTGGTGGGAACTGGCCAATGACCCTGCCACTGAGGGAATGAGCCTTTACAGCAAAGAGGAAATTGCCAAAGCCGCCAAGGTGCGCGAGGAACTGCTCAAATATGCTCGCAGCAGAGGGCTTAGGCCATATTTGATGAACTATATACCAGGCGCACCGACTGATACGATTAAGAAGAAGCACCCGGAGATGATCGGGAAGAAATATAATCCTGACTATCCGGACCCGTTCGATATCTCCTCGCAAGCGACAACCGATATCTTCTGCAAACAAATACGCGCGATTGCGCGCACCTATCCGTCCCTGGCCGGGATTCATATGCGCTGGTGGGGAGAATCTTTCCTTGACCCTAAAGATAGCATTGGCAAGTTAGAGAATCTGACACTGGCACTTATGAATTCGGCAAAAGAGGAGCGTCCAGATATCGAGTTTCTGATGAGCGGTTACTTCCGATCTGGAGGCACCAAAAAGTTTGCCGACAAAATGCCGCAAGGAGTAATTATTCAGACGAAATGGGACAATGACTGGGAGCCGTCTCCCGATCCAGACGTGCCATTTAACCGGATTGCTGAGTTAAAACAGCCGCTTCTTATCAGCCAGGCGCTGCCTGCGGAGGAGTTCCAGTCTATTGGTGGAGTCCAATACAGATCGCTTGCAAAAGGGGTCATGAAGTATGTGGATGCTTCTGATGAAGTGCCGAATCTATCGGGGTTTTCATTTGTGGTCGGCGAAAAGGATCATGAATGGATTACTGAAACAAACTTTATCGCAGCTACGCGGTTGAATTGGGACCCAAAAAACACGGATGTTGAGAAGCTGGTAAAGAACTACATCGCCATACATTATGGCGGAAATGTTGTCGAACCTGTCTACAAAGCGCTGGATCTGACTCAGGATGCCAACGAAAAGTTTGTTGTCGATTTTGCAGGTGTGTGCCCATTCATCGACTGCTACCGAACGCATGACATGTTCGGAATTCAAAGGGCCTCCGGTTTGTCTGTTGAACAACTTCAAAAGGGCCTGGCTGAGATAACCGGAGAAGCCGAAACTATGGCCGAAGCACTAAGTATCCTCAAAGATGCTGAGAAGAATGTCAAGAAACACGGACGCACATCATACAAGGACTTACTTGTCCAGACACAGTGGTTCGCCGACTTTTTCGCTTCCAGAAAACTGATGACTGAGGCATTCATTTGTAAAAAGTCCGCCGACATAGACGGTATGGTAGAAAAACTCAATACACTCCGAAAAATGGATGCAGATCTTCTAGCACTTGCTATGAGCAAGCCAAACATTTCCGACTACTTCGAAATGGAAGGCATGACAAAAGCGGTGCAGATGAAAAACGCGTTCTTGAGGGAATCCCGGCAGATCGATTCGACGCTGGACCCGAACGCAATATCGCTATTGAAAGGCGAACAAAAAAACTGACAGCTATCTGCTTTGGGTGAAGCCGGATATGAGTCTGTAATCACTCTGAGCGTAAATGATTGCCATCAATATCCTCGAAAAAATCGTGGATATTGATGGCCAATCTGATTATTGGTTTCTTGGGAGAAAATCCTGTGCTCACCTCATATCACGTCCATTCCACGTTCTCCGACGGTGAAAACTCCGTAGGCGAAATGATACGCTCGGCCATAGATGCCGGAGTGGATGAGGTCGGCGTATCCGATCACTTAGTGCTGTTGGCGGGCGATCAAACCGTAGACTGGAGCATGTCACCGGCTGCTATTCCTCGCTATTTTGATGCCATTGCGGAAGCCTCCGACGACAGGATTACCATCAAATACGGCATTGAGGCAGACTTTGACCCAAAAACCGCCGAAGAGCTTCGCGATTTGCTTCAATCACATGCGTTTGATTACGTGATAGGTTCCGTGCACTTTCTTGACGGTTTCCCAATAGATGTAGATCGAAAGTATTGGGACGAACTATCAGAGACCGAGTGCAACGATGTGATACTCGGATATTGGAACAGAATAGCGCAGATGGCACGGTCAGGATTGTTCGACTTTGCAGGCCACCTCGACATTTACAAGAAGTTCGGCACAATGCCCACAGTAGATATATCGGAAGCCATTATTACCGCGCTGGACGCAATCACGCAAGCCCGGATGGCTGTCGAGCTGAACACTTCCGGCTGGCACAAACCGATACGTGAAGCATATCCCTCTATCGCAATCCTGCGAGGATGCCATAAACGCGGTATCCCTACCCTCGTTACCGCCGATGCCCACAAAACCCAGGACATTGTCCGCGACTTCGACAGAGCCAGGCAACTGCTCCGAAACATCGGTTATACGCGACAAGCCACATTCAAGGCCAGGAATATCATCAACACCGACATGATCTAGCCAGCACCATTTTTTCTGAACACAAGTATATATTGGTGATGTATATTCGAGACGAACGCGTAGGGTATGCCATAAGGATAAAGGTTCTTGCTGTCCTGCGCAAGGATCGTGATACCTTCCAGCGTAAAGCCCGCCGATTCCATCACCCGGCTGATATCAGCGTGATACGCCACAAATTTCGACTTGTGCCTGAAATCCGACACGACCACGCACATATAGCGCTTTTTTCTGAGCACTCGGCGGCACTCTGCAAAAACTTTCTCCAATTCGCCCAGGAACTCGTCATAAGATTCAAGATTGCCCAGATCGTTCTGATCGTCACTGTAGCGGGTTTGCAGACCCTTGGACTTTCGTTCAGCCTTGACCTTGTGATCCAAATCCTTGCGCAGAATCATCCAATATGGCGGGCTTGTGACCGCGAAATCGAACGATTCGTCGCCAAAATTTGCCATAACACTCCTGGAATCGCCCTCAATTACCGCCTGAAGGTGCGTCGATTGCTCGCTTGCAATCCGCTGACTCGCGACATCTGCCCAATGCCCGATCAGCTCGATTCCCGTGCCGATGCGACCGCATTGAGCACACGCGACCAGTGTCGATCCGCTGCCCAGAAACGGGTCCAGAACACTTTCACCCTGCTTTGTAAAAAACTCGATGAGCCTTGCGATGTCGGATTCGGCAAACGTCGCCGGATGCTGCGCCTTTAGTTTGTCGCGCTGAGGAGGTCGACTAAACCACACACTCTTAGTTTCCACCATCCACTCGGTATTTGTCAGATGGTTAAGGGAATTCCTGGGGTCAACCGAACGTTCGAGTTTTTCTTTTTTGTTTACCATCATTACCAGCCCAAAAGCTACAGTAGACGTGTTCGCACGCCAATAATCTGAATAGAAAACCGTGCGCGCTGATGACAACTGTCAACCGGCAGCCGTCGACGTATTCTCGAAGGAGCGAAACGATGGAACTTTCAATTACCGTAGGAGAGCTGCTCGGCATTGCCAAAGTCTCGCTATCGGGTCACATGGGACCGCGGCACGATCAGGCGATCCAAGGAATCCTGACCGGCTTCAGCGAGCAGGGAGCAACATCGCTCGTGCTCGATATGGCAGGGCTAACTCCGTCCGGCATCGATGCCGCCACCGGGCTGATAAACGCTCTTCGCTCAATCGGGCCTGCGCTGTGCGTTCATGTAGTGGCGTCCGGCACGCTGCTGACACTACTGCGCAATGGCAACTTCGGGCCGTGCGTAAAGGTATATTCTTCCACAGACGAAATCGCCGACCGAGTCAGTTCCGAAGAAGAATGCCTCACTTCAAGATGGATGCACCAGGGCACTCAAGACACTGAACTCCCGCTTGCCGCGTGATTACACCAGCGCGCCGCGCTGCCTGAGCGCCGCTCGAAGCTCCACCGGATCCACCTGACCCGGAGAACAGCCTCTTGCCAGCGACAGCGCCGCCGCCACACCTGCGGCCTCACCCATAGCCGTGCAGGCTGGCATAATCCTAATCGCTCCATGCCCTGCCTGAGTGCTGGATACGCATCTGCCCGCAATGAGAACCCCGTCTATCCCCTTAGGTATCAGACATCGGTATGGAATCTCATACCAGTCGCCCGGCCCAGGAGCCTGCATACCGGCGACTTCTTCGTCCTTCGTATAGCCTTCTCCTTTGCCGGAATGCACGTCCACCGGATACGCCAACCTGCAGATGGCATCGTCGAACTTTCGAGCAAAGGCGACGTCCGACCCGCTGAACTTATACTCGCCGATAATTCTGCGTGTCTCGCGAATACCCACGTGCGCCGCGCTTCTAGCCAGGTATGCATTCTCGAAACCGGGCAAATACTTCCTTGCGAACCTCACCACAGATATCATTTGCCGTCTGCCATCGACCTCAGCCCTTGTGAGGTCATCGGCGTTTGTGCCATCAATATTGCCCACATGCGTCGTGTTGAAAGTCACTTCGCCCCTGCGTGGTCGACCTATATAAAAAACGAGATCGCCCGGCGCGTCATATTCGCCCGCATTGCGAGCACGAGCAACAAGATCGTAATACCCCGCCACAGAAACGACCCCATCGGCAAGTTCATTCAAATCGACATCCGAGGCGAGTTTTGGAAACCGCACTTGATCGGGATTGTCACGGACATATGTCAACGCCCGCACGATATCCACCCCGCCCACGTCAAACATCAGAGTGGCTGCCTGCGGAATGCCGTCCTCACCGCCGCTCTCGAACTCAGCGCCAAGCGACACGGCAAGGTCGGCGTCTCCGGTGCAGTCTATAAGCCGACGACACCTGAAAGTCTCCTCACCTGATTTCGAGACGGTTCGCACTACAATATCGCCATTATCATCCCGCGAAACACCATCACAAAACGTGTGCAGCCTGAGAACCGCACCTGACCCAAGCACCATTTCCTGCAGCACTAACATCAGGATCTCGGTATCGAAGCAGTTCGAAAGCAGCCCGCCAGCTTCGTCAAGCGTGCGATTAATCTCATCGAATATGCCTGCCACAAGAGGCGTGCCATCGGATGCGCAGTGCGTCATGAATGGGTTCACCAGAGCAGCAGTTGCACAACCGCCCAGATACCCGAACTGCTCAATCAGGAGAGTCCTGCAGCCCGAACGCACCGCTGCCATGGCTGCCGCGCACCCAGCCATTCCGCCCCCCCCAATTATTACTTCATAGGTGTTTGCCATACAATAAATTGTATCATTGAAATCCGTAGCAAGCAATAAAAAATGCGGGCCTATATAGACCCGCATTTGAGTATTCTATCAGCCGATATTCAGGCCGACAATTATGACCCTTTAGAATCTGTCACCCATTTTCGTTGGATCCACGCCCTGGCTCTTCACATTGCCATACGCAGATGAAAGCGAAGTGGTAGTAGTATTGCCGTTGCCATCAACCCAGCAGTTGGTGTCCAAGTTAGCGTTGTAATAGTTGGGCTCGCCAGGATTGATTGTAGAAGCATTCCATGCTGTTGAGGTGCCTTTACTAGCGCTGTTCTTAAGCGTGATGGTTCTAACGTGTGTGTCCATAAAGGCCACATTAATCTGGACTTCATCTCCAAGTTCATCGGCTCCGAAGTGCCAACCTTTATGTTCGTAGAATATAATCTGGTCGGAGCTGTAGGAGAAATTGCCTTCTTTCTTATTTCCATTGACCCACGCATAATCGGCAGCGTATTTAAACCAGTAAGATATGTTAGTGGTAGGCGCATCTGTATCGCTGGGATTGTTGTTTGCTGAATCGGATGGACAGAACATAATGTTCTTGTTCTTCATGTGCCCGTAAAGTACCTGCGGCCACGTGCCGATGTAGGCAGGTGTCGTCGCTATTCTCTCAGGCGGAACTACACCAAGACAGGTTGCAAAGTACTTGTAATAATTTACGGTAGGTTCTGTCGTAGCATTGGTATATGCAGTATTATTCGATGCATAGATAGCCGAAGACGGCAGAGTGCCATCATAGTCATTCCAATAGAGCGTAAGCGCGGTCGCACAGTTTTTGATATTGTTCTGGCAGTTGGTTTTGCGAGCCGCTTCCCTTGCACGTGCGAACACCGGGAATAGAATGGCCGCAAGAATAGCGATAATCGCTATGACGACCAGAAGTTCAATAAGCGTAAAGCCGCTTTTCTTTCGTGTAGACATCAAAAATCCTCCTCTTGCTGTTTTTCCTGTTTTTAGAATGTATGTATGAAGAAAGACACGCTTTTTCTATGCGGGCCTCACCTCCCCATGCCGATCACTCTCATTAATACGGCGTAATGGCTATGCTCTCATACTGAGGCTTACCTTGATAACTAGCTTTCGCAATGTTAAACCACTGGTAGCTGGTAGTATCTCTGGAAAGCATTATGTTTAACTTATTTGTCTCTGGGAAATAAGACAAGTCGAAGTTTCTGACATGCCCGTCAGCAAACAGTATGTTTGAACCGGTGCCATGCATTTTGGGCGAAGTAGAAATAGATGAACTACCTGTGCCCTCATCTAGGCTGTCCAGAAATACATTTTGTGGAGTATTTGCATTATTTGATGTACCGGTCGAATTGTTTGTAGGTCTGCAGATAGCATGCGCAAATCTGTCCAACTCGCGCACCAACATCAAGTTTGCTGAGCCGGATACAGCACCCTCGCTCATCTCGAGCATGTTGTAATTGTAGGCATAGCTGACACACCCCAATGATCCGGATGTAAGATCCTTCACTGCAGCTGCCTGGCACTTCCAAACACTATTCGGATCATCCTGGTTTGAAACCGGTTCAACATAGTTGTACAGCGCCTCAACCCAGTTCACTCCATTTTTAAATCGCAGGGGTTTGCCGTTGTTTTGCATCTCAGGATCACCTGAACCATTATCCTCAAGTGATAACAGCACCTCGACACTCAAAGCACCGCTCGTATTGCGGTTCGTCGGGAACGTATCTTCCCAGTCAGAAAGATACATTTTGAAGGCTTTGCCTATCTGATTCAAGTTAGACTGGCAGTTTGCAGTCTGCGCCGACCTCTTGGCCTTTGCGAAAACCGGGAAGAGGATCGCTGCCAGAATTGCTATAATCGCAATTACGACCAAAAGCTCAATTAGCGTAAAGCCTTTGCGACCTTTCATTGCTTTTCTCCTCATTACATTTTGGGTAGTCATCAACAATAAAGTAACCAATAGTGCTCGATTCGTGTTTTGCCTACCTCTACACCATCCTTTCCATAGTAAATCGCTGTTACAGTTCAGCATTATGCTAACACATGGTAATTGTGCATGTCAACGACGCACAACACCCATTTCACCTGTTTTCTAGACCCTCTTGCGAGCGTTAATGTTCCAGTCTGCTAAAAAAATAAGCAGGCGGCACATTCGCTTGCTTGAAGCGCTTCCTTTCTGATAACATTTCTGTAACCGTAGAGTTGGATGGAAGAAGTTGGAGGCCAAATTTGAGTAGGAAAAAAATCATAATTCCACTAGATGTAGATACGGCAAAGAAAGCCGTCGCGTTGGTCGAACTGTTGAAAAATGACGTCGCGGCGTTTAAGGTCGGTCTGGAACTGATAAACGCCGCAGGCCCGGCTATCTTCGACAATGTCCGGCAAGCAGGCGCAGACAAGATATTCTACGATTGCAAGCTCCATGATATCCCGAACACTGTCGCGGGCGCATCGCGCGCAATCGCGAAAATGGGAGTGTGGCTCTTTAACGTCCACTGCTCTGGCGGTTTCGCGATGATGAAGGCAGCAAAGGACGCGTCTGTTGAAGCCGCCAATGAAATAGGCTTTGATGCGCCGAAATTGATCGGTGTGACTGTTCTTACCAGCATAGATCAGGCCGTATTGAACGACGAGATGCATGTGTCGGGAAGTGTATCGGATCAGGTCGTTAATCTGGCAAAACTCGCGCAAGACGCCGGGTTGGACGGCGTAGTGGCGTCTCCTCACGAGATTGAACTCATCCGACGGGCATGCGGTGATGACTTTATGATCGTGACACCCGGAGTGCGTCCAGCGGGCGGCGACATAGGCGACCAGAAGCGCGTTATGACTCCGGGCGAGGCCGTTCGGCGAGGCGCAGACTATCTGGTGATAGGTCGCCCTATCACAAAAGCCGACGATCCGGCGGCAGCAGCGCGCACTATTGCCGATGAGATGCGAAGTTGATCGCAGGCTTGCTTGCCTGGTTATACCGGTCGTATAATGTGGAATATACTCACGGGTTGCAATAATCCAGCCCCTTACTTCTAACTTCTAGCCTCTAAGTTGACAGGAGAATATAATGCTCGACATGACCAACGTCGCGTGGGATCTGCGCGATTTATATCAAAGTATTGACGACCCCAAACTCGACGAGACGCTGGACAAGTCGCTTGCCCGCGCAAAGCGTTTCTCCCAAACTTATAGAGGCAAGATAGACAGCGACGAGCTTACAGCCGCCACGCTATTTGAAGCTATCAAAGAATTTGAAGAGATGACGCAGGAAATGGCAAAGCCGGCCGCTTATGCCTCGCTGGTCTTTGCCGCCGACACCAGCAACCCGGCTCATGGCGCGCTGTTCCAACACATACAGGAACGCGGAACCGAAATCGCGCTGGAGCTTATGTTCTTCGACCTAGAACTGATGGCCGCCAGGCCAGAGATCATCAACAACATCGTACAAGACAATGCGCTGATCAAATATCGCCACTTCATTCATGCGGCCAGGCTTTTCCGCGAGCATCGTCTGTCGGAACCTGAAGAACGAATCCTCGAAGAAAAGGCCAACACCGGCGGGCGGGCATTCGAGAGGCTTTTTGACGAAATGGTCTCGGCGATTGAGTTCAAAATGACCATCAATGGCGAGGAAAAAACTCTCACCGAGCCCGAAGTCCTTGCCTTGATCCGCGATCCGAACAGAGAGACACGCAAAGCCGCCGCCGCGTCGCTTTCCGAAGGACTGAAAGCAAACGGCCGTCTGCTGACTTTTATCTTCAACACCCTCGTATACGACAAAGCGGTCAATGATCGCCTGCGCCGCTACGAGTATCCCGAACAGTGCCGCAATAAATCCAACGAACTCGACGCCGAAACAGTCGAGACGGTGATCTCGACCTGTGTGAAAAATTATCCGATGGTCGCGCGCTATTACAACATTAAACGCGAGATTCTGGGACTGGACAAGCTCGCTCATTACGACCGTTACGCGCCTTTGTTTGAGTCCAAGAAAGAGGTCCCGTTCGACGAGGCCAAAGAGACGGTGCTGACATCATTCGGCAGGTTCTCGAGAGACATGGCCGATGTGGCGCAAAAGTTTTTTGACAACAACTGGATCGACGCCGAACCTCGCAAGGGCAAGCAGGGAGGAGCGTTCTGCTCATATATCACCGCCGATCTGCATCCTTATGTGCTCTTAAGCTATCTAAACCGCCAGGACGACATCATGACTCTCGGCCACGAACTCGGACACGCGGTTCACGGATATGTCGCCAGGCCGCAAGGGTTTCTAAACGCCCACAGCGCTCTGCCGGTAGCCGAACTTGCCAGCACATTCGGAGAGATGCTGGTCTTCGAAAGCATTGTCTCCAAGGCCGATCTGGAAGACAAACTCGCGCTCTATGGCGAAAAGATCGAGGCTAACTTCGCTACCATTTTCCGCCAGGCAGCCATGTACAGGTTCGAGCAGGAGCTTCACCGCGCCCGCCGGGAAATGGGCGAACTGACCACCGACGAAATCAACGATATGTGGCAGCGAAACATTCAGGACATGTTCGTCGACTCCGTGGAGATGGGCGATGAACACAAAGTGTGGTGGATGTATGTGAGCCACTTCATCGGGTCACCGTTTTATGTGTACGCCTACTCGTTTGGCGAACTGCTGGTTCTGGCGCTTTATTCGATGTATCGCCAGCAGGGCGCATCGTTCGTGCCGAAGTTTATGGCTCTCCTGGAAGCAGGTGGGTCGTGCTCTCCGGAAGAACTGCTGGCCCGAGTCGGCATAAACATCAAGAGCCCTGAATTTTGGCAGGGCGGAATGAAAGTAATGGATCAACTCATCTCCGACTTCGAAAAGCTCTATGCTCAGTGGAAGGAGTCGGATCGTACAGAAAAACGACCTCGGTCCATTTAATGACCGAGGTCAGAAGGAAAGGAGGAGAAAGGAGAAAAGATAACTCTTATCTTTGTCACTTTATATTACGCCACTCACATATTGTACGTTCCCGGTAATTTAAAATTCTACGCAAATGCAAAAAATCTTGTTTATCTGAACTGGCCGCCGGAAAGCCATATAATAATGTACGCGGCTATCAGCCACAATATGCCATTTACGATAAGCCCTTTATCGGACGTCACAACTTCAGTGGGATCGCCTTCACTGCTCTTCAAAAGCAGATGCATATATCTGTAAATGCCATAGGCCACGAATGGGATCGTGAGGAATAGTTTGTCGGTGCCGAATTTTGCAATTACGTCGTGGTCGAGTGTAAACAGCGCATAAGACACGATGGATACGGTTCCCGTGGATACGATTGCGTTGTCCAGGAGCCACGGCTGATACCCTTCCAGCGATCTTCTGTGCCCTGCGCTGTCTGCATTTAAAAGCAATATCTCATTTCGCCTTTTGCCAAACCCCAAAAACAGTGACAGGAAGAATGTCGTTACCAATATCCAACCCGTAGGTTCCACTTCAATCGCGTAAGCTCCGCCCACAACCCGCAGCACAAATCCGCATGCAATACAAAACGCATCCACGATCTGGATGTCTTTGCCTCTGAATGTATAGAATACATTCAGCGCAATGTAGCATATTACGATGTATCCGACCCGCCAACTGCACCTCTCAAAACAAATAATAATAGCCGCCAACACTAAGGCCAGCGCGTAAGCCAGCGCTTGTGTCTTGCCTATAGCTCCGCTGGCTATGGGACGATTGCGCTTACGAGGATGCTTTTTGTCGCATTCGGCATCGCGTATATCGTTCAGCACATACACCGCGCTGGCAGCGAACCCGAATGCCAAAAACGCAAGCGCCGCATCGACTATGCTTCGAGAATCGGTGAACTTGCCTGCAAACAAGAGGGGCGCCAGCACAAACACGTTTTTGATCCAGTGCCGCAGACGCGCCAGTTGAATATAACGCACAATTGACTTCAGGATACGCCTCCAGTTCCGGCAAAATGCCACGAGTTTCGCAGGGTTCACAATTGTGCCCATTGCCCTACTCTCTGCTCAGTTCGATTTTAGTATAACACGAGTCGATATTCATAACAATTCGGTAATGCAAAAAAGAGCCACAACGGAAGCATTGCCAAATCTTTGAATCCACTCTAAAATATACTAAACGTATTATCGGAGGACTCAAATGAAAATGCTGGACGGCGCCTGGACCGCTATCGTTACCCCGCTAACTCCCAAGTTGGGTGTGGACTGGGACGGACTCAAGAAAAACGTGGAGTTCCAGATCACAGAAGGGATAGCGGGAGTAGTACCGGTTGGCACGACAGGAGAGTCCCCCACCCTCGATTGGGACGAACACAACGACGTTGTAAACAGCGTTGCTGTGCAGTGCAAGGATCGATGTAAAGTGCTTGCCGGAGCGGGCAGCAACTCCACGTCGGAGGCGGTCGAAAGCGTGCGCCATGCCGTCGAATATGGCGCCGATGCCGTCTTGCTGGTCGATTGTTATTACAACGGCCCCTCGTCGCAGGAGCTTCGAGACGAATATTACGCCGTCGTCGCGCGAGAGTTCCCCAACACCACAATCGTGCCTTACATCATTCCCGGAAGATCCGGCACCGCCCTCGCCGCCGAAGACCTTGCACTGTTATTCGCAAAGTATCCAAACATAAACACTGTGAAGGAAGCCACCGGAGATTTGGATCGAATGGCTCGAACGCGGTCGATGGTTGGTGAGAATTTCTCGATTGTAAGCGGCGACGACGACCTCACGTTCAAGATGATGTCGGACGCAAATATACGCGCAAACGGCGTCATATCGGTCGTATCAAACGTTGCGCCGGGCGCTGTCTGCAAAATGGTGAACCTCGCGTCAAAAGGAGATACTCAAGGGGCGGCTGAGATCTGCGAAGCGTTGTCGCCTTTGTTTGGTATCGTAACTGTCAAGGTAAATAACGAGCGTGTGCTACCATCCGGTGAAAGGGCGCTTGTCAACGACAGATACCGCAATCCACTGGCGATCAAGGTCTTGATGAACGGATTGGGAATGCCGTCAGGTATGTGCCGGAAGCCTTTAGGTAAAATGTCGATGGCCGGAGTTGATGTCGTGAGAAGCGCCGCAATGAGAGTTTGGAAGAACAACCCGGAAGTTTTGCAGCCGATCGCGGATTTTTATGGAATCGATATTGAGGCGAGGCTCGCCGACAATTCGATTTGGGAGAAACTCGCCCTAAAGGGGTAACGCCATGCGTATTCTGCACGGAATTGTGCTGGTTATTGCGCTCATTTCGATTATTGTCGGAATAAGCCAGTTGTTCCTGCGGGAATTCTGGATGACGGTAGTCGAAGCCTCCATAAAATCGACATGGCTGACTACGCTATTCGGCGGCCTCGGCATATTATTCGGTGGATTGCTTGGCACCGCCGCCATCAAGAAGGCAATCGCTTTTCGGATATTTGTCCTAACGCTGAGCGTTTTAATGGTGATTATCAGCATTGCTGTGCTCTGTTTCCCAACATTTACTAAAGACCTGATGCGCACAATGATTTTGAACAAGTCGGAAGGAAGCCAGTTGATCGCACTCCGCATCGGCGGGCTGGTACGAATCGTCATCGGAGTCATCTTATTATTTGCTGTCGGCAGGTATCGAACAACCGGGGTGGAACAGTAGACTCCGCAGCGTCGTATAATTAAACAACACAATCTCTCTTCCGAATGGACATCACAATGAACATTTACCGCACTTTTGCATTTGCAGTGGCGCTTACGCTTGCCTGCCTGTCATTGGTATTTGCTGCCGATAACGTTCTGTCGACTGGCGCGGATTCTCGCCTCAGCCAAAAAGTAGACTTCGATGCCGAGGTTGCGCGGGTCGTCGATGCACTCGACAGCCTCACGCTCAGAACAGGTGTGAGTTTGACCGCGGGAGTCGACAATAACGACTGGATGGCGCGTGACCGCAAGGTCACTTTGCACGTCAAGGGGATAACTCTTTGCGACCTGATGGAAGAAATCGCGTCGACACTGCGGTTCGACTGGACTAAATCCGGCGTCGGAACTGAAACGGTATACGCGCTCGTGCAGACCGGCAAACAGGCAGCCGAAGAGCAGTCTCTACGCAATTCCGCACAGGACGCAAATGCTAAGCTGTTTCGCCAGAGGCGGGAAAACGTGCTGGCGGATATGGCGAACCTCGGTTCGCTGAGCAAAACCGACGCGGCTAAACTGGCAAATTCCGATCCATGGCGATATGTCCTGGCGAGTGAGCCAATTGGGCGAGACCTCGCCGACTTCTTCAACTCATTTTCTGACGCCCGCAACGCATTTTTGCAGGGGACGCAGCTCAGTTTTCCCGCATCCAGCCTCCCACCTGATCTTCAGTCTACGGTGCGCAGAATCGCCGAATCGTACGACTCGCTGCAGCAAAGAATCGGCGCGTCGGACGATCATTCAGACTTATTGGTCAAATTCGACAAACTTCAGGTAACAATCAACCGAAAACTAGCCTCTGGCGCATCGAACTTGCTGACTGAAAGCCTGCTTGGCGGCATAAACGTTGGTCTTGAATCTGAATCCATATACGTCCCGGTATTCGATCCGGCAAGCGCAATGGCCAGAGCACTTGGACGCGCAATCGTGCGACTGCAGAGTGGATTGTCCAAGGAAGAAGTCGGAAAGCAGCTCGAAGCGGAATTGAAATTCGAGACCGATGCCCAGCAGAGCGCGAGTTCCTCCGGACGCGATATCACATCCGACCCGTCGCTGAAAAAGAAAATCGCACTGCACGGTAGCGACACCGTCGCACTAATGACCTCGACACTCAAACTGCTTGCTGAAAAGACCGGTTTGAACGTGATATCCGACTCATTCCCGACAAAGCCCGCCACAATGCCCGGCGGCGAGAAAACCCTGGGAGAGCAGCTTGAGTCGATCAGATCGGCCTACGGATCAAACTGGGAAAAGTCGGGAAACACCGTTCGGTTCCGTGACAGCGAGTGGTTCGTCAAGCGGACGTGGGACGTCCCTCAAGTTTGGATCGACTACTGGACGGCGCGCGGCAAAGCCAATAACGGGCTGTTCTTGGAAGATCTTGTGCAAATCGCCGAGCTTCGTGACGCCCAGATCGACAACACAATCGCAACCAGTTCAGCGCTTATGGGGCTTGGAGCGGATATGGCCGTTCACAACAGGGAAATACTTCGGTTCTATGCGTCCCTGACCTACGAGCAGCAGAAGACAATGGCGACCGATCAATTGAACGCCAGCGCCCTCTCGGACAATCAATGGGCCATGCTGCGCAGCGCCCTCGCCATTAATGGATCGATCTACACAGCTGCCGAGAAAGGCTCGCAGTATATAAGGCTTACGCAGTCCGGGAAGGATATGATCGAATACAAATTCGATTACTACGCCGGCCCCAGCAACCAGCCTGTCGAGTTTAAGCTTACGACGGGCAGTATCTACGGCATTGCCGATCCGAATACTTTTCCGACAGGCAACTGAAGTCTACAGCGCGACAAACGCCCGCATTTTCTCCCACTTTTTCGGTCCGATACCGCTTACGTCATTCAGCTGTTCGGGTGACGTAAAGCGGCCTACGCGAGCCCTGAAATCCACAATCTTTTGTGCGGTGGACGGCCCTACACCAGGCAATCGCTGCAGATCTTCGACGCTTGCCGAGTTGATGTGCACAACTCCGTCGCCGGGCTGCGAGAGCTTGGCTGCGCCGCTTGCGGAGCCCTTAGCAGTAGTCTGCAAAGTGGAAGTTGTGTTGACGGCCATTGAGGATACCGGCATTGTCGCAGTGGAAGCCTGCGCGGATTCACCTACTCTGGGCACATAAATCTTCGATGCGTCCTCAATCTTAGCTGCAAGGTTCATCGACTGTGTGTCAGCGCCGGATGCCGCGCCCCCGGCTGCTTTGATAGCCTCATAAACGCGACTTCCGCTTGGCAGCGAATACACGCCCGGGGTTTTTACGCACCCAGCGACTTGGAAGACGACATTGCCGGCATTGCTGGCCGCGCCGGAGTCGGTTGAATCACTGCCGGTTGTGACGATCTTTGTCGAAGACCCCTGGTTAGGCTCGGTAAAAAGCACATCGCCAGGCAAGCTAAGGGAATTACGTAAGTGCGCAGCCGACAACCCGATCACGGCCACACCCACAATCGCTAAAAGTGCCAGTTTCTGATTCCTGGTAAAATCGAGACCTCGCACAGAATTGCCCCCCTACAGCGTACCTTTGGTTGACGGTATTCCGGTGGTGCGTTCATCCGCCGAGACGGCCTCGCGAAGCGCCCTCGCGAACGATTTGAACGCCGCCTCCACAATATGATGCGCGTTGCCGCCGTCAAGCTGCCGAATATGAGCGTTGATCCCAGCATTGTTGACTAAAGCCTTGAAGAACTCCAGGGTAAGCTCGGAGTCGAACGCCCCGATCATCTCTTTGCCCAGTTGCAGTCCATACACCAGCCCTCCGCGTCCGCTGATGTCTAGCGCGGTCATCACCAGAGCCTCGTCCATCGGCACTATCGACGACCCGTATCTGACGATTCCAGCCTTGTTTCCGACTGCTTTTGCGATCGCCTGGCCAATTGCGATCCCCACATCCTCGACTGTGTGATGCGCATCGACTTCAAGATCGCCCTTACACTTGACGGCCAAATCGCACAGACTGTGCTTGGCAAGGTGCGTAAGCATGTGGTCGAAGAACCCAATGCCCGTATCGACCGCACTTTCGCCGGAACCGTCCAGATCAATTGAGATGCTGATCTCGGTCTCTCTGGTTTTTCTTTCTATCGCAGCTTTTCTATCGGCCATTGTGATCTCCTATCGCGTCCTTAATCGAATTGTGTTTGCGTGCGCGTCGAGACCTTCGGCTGAGGCCATCTCGATCACCGTCGGCGCGATTTTGTGTAGTGCATCCTGACTATACGAGAGCAACCCGGACTTCTTCACGAAATCGTCCACGCTAAGCGCCGAACTAAACCGCGCGGTGCCAGCAGTCGGCAGAGTATGGTTCGGTCCAGCGGCGTAATCGCACAGGGGAACCGGAGTATAGTTGCCGAGCATTATCGTGCCGGCGTTTTTGACCCGCTTCAGAGTCTCCCACGGGCTTCTAGTGACGATCTCAAGATGCTCTGGAGCAAACTCATTTGCCAAATCGACAGCCTCTTCCATGTCTCGCGTAATAACGATCACACCGAAACTGTCCAGCGACTTCTTAACGAAATCACGCCTTGCAGCCGATTCAGTTTGGGCCCGGACTTCTTTCAGAGCCGCATCGGCAAGTTGACGGCTGTTTGTCACCATCACGCAGCGTGAGTCTTCGGCGTGCTCCGCCTGCGAGAGTATGTCCGCCGCCACATAGACAGGGTTGGCGCTGTCGTCCGCAAGAACCAGAATCTCGCTGGGCCCGGCCAACTGGTCGATCCCGACGACCCCAAAAAGCTGCCGTTTCGCCTCAACAAAAAACGCATTGCCCGGCCCGAAAATCTTATCGACCCTGGGGACGGTCTCGGTGCCGTAGGCCATAGCTGCGGCAGCGGGAGCTCCTCCCACCGCATAAACCTTGTCCACACCGCATTCACGAGCTGCAACCAGCATTGCGCTGTTGATTTTGCCGTCATCCTGCGGGGGCGCACAGAGGATTATCTCCCCCACTCCCGCCACCCTGGCGGGCACAGCGGTCATCAGCACCGTGCTCGGCAGCGGCGCAAGACGAGATGGAGCGTATATTCCGACTCTCTCAATCGGCCGCACGATCTGGCCGTAAGTGATGTCGTCGCGCATGTCAATCCACGATTTGCGAACCTGATTGCGATGAAACTCCTCAATATTTGCTTTCGCCATTCGTATGGCGGCAAGCAGATCTTGGCTTATCGAGGAATACGCCTCGTCGAACTCGGCGTCCGTCGGCTGAATGTGGTCGAGCTGCGGCGAATCGAACTTTCTGCCGTAATCCAGCAGTGCCTGGTCTCCGCGCGACCGCACATCGGCGATTATCTCCCGGACAATCATCTCAAGTTCTGTATTATCGCCCGACTCAGCGGGCTTCAGCGCGGCCAGGATCATTTCCTTTGGGTCGCGATCAGTTTCAAGAATCCTCATATTGTAAAGTCTCCCGGTTTTCCAGTGGGATTATAGCAGACAGCCGCGCGTAAAACAACAGGGAGTTTACTGGAAGCGTAAACACATAAGGTCGCAACTGAATCACCAACTTGACACTCCAATATCGCGAGCATTATACTTGCTGCATACTGCTACCTGATGCCCGGAAACAGCTTGTCGAATTTCATAAGCAGACTCATATCGCCAGATACCTTGTATTTGCCGGTCATGAAAGCCATAGCGCCGTTGAGTTTGCCATGTGCAATCTTGAACCAGACATCTGCCGGAGTGGTCACAGTAATACTTGGTGACGGGTGCTCCCCTGCATAAGCAATACAATCGCCGTTTTTGATCTCTATGAAATAGCGCCCCGGCTCTTCATCAGTGACCACAAACTGCACAACGACCTGCATGTCACCTGCCGCATCCTTGTTGAAATAAGTCGCGATACCGGCAACGAGATCACTCGTGGTTTCCAACGTAGTCGGAGCCGTCAGTGCAACCGCCGACGATACGCTGGTTTGATTGTTCACGGACTGTCTCTCACCTATTCTCTCGATCCCCATACTGCTAAACTGCGCGTTCGCCATATCAGCGAAGAGCTTTTGATCCTTTATAAGCGGTTGATCGAGCGTGGATTGCGTGTCATCAGCGATGCGCCCATTTTCCACAACTTCGCGTCCGGCCTGCCTGGCCGCATCTATATACCACTTTATGCCGTCCTGCAGCTCAGGGACTTGAAGAACACTCCCGCCCGCGCAACAGATCATGCCAGCAATCGTGTGATCATCTCCACGAAACCAACACCTGATCGTCTCTTTGAGCCCCAAAAAATGCTCCGGCTCGGGAAAACCGCAGTTCGAGATCAACACAAACGATTTGAGTGCGGCGTTGTTGTCACGCGATGGATGAGTGCTCATGCCGTCTCTGAGATCGATAAAAGGCTGCGCGAGTGGAAGCAATCGATCCATAAAGTCCTTCATAAGCCCGGTAACCGTATAAATATAAAGCGGAACCGCACAAACGACCATATCCGCCTTTGGGACTTTTGCCATAAGTTCCGGCATGTCGTCCTTGAAAACGCAAATTCCCGGAGTCTTAAACCAACAGTCGAAACATCCTATGCAATGGTTGATCTTCTTGTCTTTGAGATAGATGGTCTCAAACTCGGCTCCGGCATCGTGCGCACCTTGCAGGAATGCCTTGACCAGCACCTCGGTATTACCCTGAGCGCCACGAGGACTGCCATTGACTACAAGAATGTTCATCGGTTTGTCTCCTTTCCTGTAACAGGAGAGTGTTAGAACGTCAGATTGAACGATATCTTTAACGCAATAGAACCCTGCCTTTTCATACAAGTGGCAGTTGCGCTTGTTGTCTTTTGGCGTGATAAGCGTCCAGAGAGTGGCTTCAGGATGCTCGTCGAATATGAATTGCAGCGCCATGCTACCAATGCCTCGATTGTGATAATCTGGATGCACACTCAATACACGCAGATAATAATGCGAGTCGGTGCGCCGGCACACTTCGATGCTTCCGATAATCACGCCGTCGGCCAGAATTTTATAGAAGATTTTAGATCGAATATTTCCGAGCATCACCTCACGATCTTCAACATACGCTGGACATTCGCCATATTTACGCACGTCGTCGGCAAAGGCAGCATTTTGCACAGCTATCAGGTCATCGGTATCGTCTTCCGATGCGTGTACGAAGTCTATCTTCATGTTCTGTGATCTCCTCTTGCTATCCGAGTAATAACGTCTTACAGCCAGACCAGACTCGCCTCGGTCGTGCAGATGCCATAGTCCAAAGTGAGCATCCAGAAAAACGCGTCACGCGGAGGATTACCCTCGCCATTCGCCACGTCCCTGCCGGAGTTCGGCGCAGTTCTTCAGCGATATTATTTTGATCGATACTTTGAAATACATTCTTACGACAAACATGCTCATCAGCAAAGAACTGCATCGAGCGGTAGAGGAGGATGAACAGTTAAGTCCCCTAATAGATAAAGGTTGAGTGATTGACAAGTAAGTATTTCAGCAGCCCTGAGGCTAACGTAACTCAAGGCTGCCGCAATTCATCATAGGGTTAGGATTTGTTATATTCTTGCAGGCTGCGAACTGTTGCGCCATGATCGCGCACCACTCTCAGGCCATGCAGAGTTGCCTTTGCGCCGGCAATGGTAGTGATAATCGGAATCCCACCGGCGACAATAGCGCTTCGTATCTGCACTTCGTGCTCGCGTGGCTTCTTACCACTCGGAGTATTGATGATCAGCGAGATTTCGTTATTCTTGATCAAGTCCCTGGCATCAGGCCGACCTTCACCGATCTTTGAAACGATTTTCGCATCTACGCCCGCACGCTTGAGCGTGTCGGCAGTGCCGCTCGTGGCCACAATGCTAAACCCAAGGTCAACGAGTTCCCTCGCAACATCGACTATATCGGCTTTGTGCCTGTCAGAAACACTTAGAAACACCGTTCCCGATTGTGGCAAGTTCTGGCCGGCAGCTATCTGGGCCTTGATGTAAGCATTGCCAAAGCTCATGTCAATACCCATCACCTCGCCGGTCGACTTCATTTCCGGACCCAGAACAACATCTACTCCCGGGAACCTGACAAACGGGAACACCGCTTCTTTCACAGCCACATGCGTTGGCACAATCTCCTCAGTCACACCCTGCTCCACAAGAGACTGTCCCAACATAATTTTCGCCGCGACCTTAGCCCAGGGCACGCCCGTAGCCTTGCTAACAAACGGGACTGTCCGCGAGGCGCGCGGGTTCACTTCCAGTATGTAGACCCGGCCATCCCTGACAGCATACTGCACGTTCATCAGACCTCGAACATCTAGTTCTTTTGCAAGCAGATATGTCTGCCGCTTGATCTCACAAACAATCTCTTTGGAAAGGCTGTAAGGCGGCAACGAACAAGCGCTGTCACCGGAGTGGACTCCAGCTTGCTCGATATGTTCCATAACGCCGCAGACAAGAGTCGTCTCGCCATCGGATACAGCGTCGACATCGATCTCCACAGCATCATCAAGGAACTTGTCTATTAGTATTGGCCGATCAGGTGAGGCTTGCGTTGCCTTCTCCATGAACCCAGCTAGATCTCGCGCATCATAAACAATCTCCATTGCCCGACCGCCCAGAACGTAGCTCGGTCTTACCAGCACGGGATATCCGATCTTAGCGGCCTTTTCCAAAGCCTCGTCAATCGACGTGGCGGTATCATTGTCTGTCTGAAGAAGCCCGAGCTTGCTTACGAGCTGGCTGAAAAGCTTGCGATCTTCCGCTCGATCTATGCTCTCGGGAGACGTGCCCAGAATCGTCACGCCCTCCTTCTTGAGCGAAAGACTCAGATTCAGCGGCGTCTGTCCTCCAAGCTGAACGATTACCCCCATAGGTTTTTCGCGGTCGATTATATCCAACACATCCTCGCGAGTCAGCGGCTCAAAGTAGAGCTTGTCGGAAGTATCGAAATCCGTGGAGACAGTCTCCGGGTTACAGTTGATTATTATGCTTTCATAGCCTTCCTCCTTCAAGGCGTATGCGGCATGCACGCAGCAGTAGTCAAACTCAATTCCCTGGCCGATACGGTTAGGACCGCCGCCAAGGATTATGACTTTCTTATTACTTGTCGATGCCCGGCTCTCGTCGACGCTCTCATAGGTCGAATAGTAATATGGTCTTTGGGCGTTGAACTCGCCCGCGCAGGTATCCACCAGATAGAACGTGCTTTCAATGCCAAGTGTCTTGCGCCTCTGACGAACCTGCTGCTCGGTGGTCTCAAAAATATGAGCAAGTTGGACATCAGAGTAACCCAGCTCCTTCGCTTCCCGAAGCGCGCCAGCCGACACACTGACCAGCGATTTACCGGCCAGGCGGCTCTCAAAATCAACCAGTTCCCGTATGTTTTCGATGAACCACGGGTCGATCTTGCTGAGGCTATGAATGTCCTGAGTGCTCATACCGTTCTCGATGGCATAGCGCAAGTAAAACAGTCTGTTGGCGTTCGGCTGGAGCAGTTTTGCCCGAATCAGTTCCATGTCCCTGCGATCTTTCTCAGGTAAGTCCTTGCCATCAGCGCCCAGACCAAACCGGCCTATCTCCAAAGACCTGATGCCCTTTTGCAAGGCTTCTTTGAAATTGCGCCCGATGGACATAACCTCACCGATCGCCTTCATAGAGGTGTTGAGAGTGTCGTCCGCGCCTGGGAATTTCTCGAATGTGAACCGGCAAACTTTCATCACAACATAGTCTATGGTAGGCTCGAAGTCCGAGTATGTTGTGCCGGTAATATCGTTCTTGATTTCATCGAATGTGAGCCCGACCGCCAGCTTAGCCGCCACACGCGCAATCGGGAAGCCGGTCGCTTTGGATGCCAAAGCGGAACTCCGGCTCACTCGAGGGTTGATCTCGATGATTACCACATCGCCGTTCACTGGATTAACTCCGTATTGGATGTTGGTTCCACCGCCGGTTACATCGATAGCGCGTATGACCTTCTTCGACAGGTCGATCAGGTGGTTCAATTCGGGAGTAGTCAGAGTCTGAGCAGGAGCAACAACAATGGAATCACCTGTGTGGACGCCCATCGGGTCGATATTTTCCATGCTTGTGATCATGATGACGTTGTCCTTACAGTCCCGCATGACCTCGAACTCGACTTCTTTCCAACCCATCACCGACTCTTCGATCAGTGTCTGGTTCACCGGGCTGGTCTCCAGGGCATATGCCAGCATTCGTTCGAACTCTTCCATGTTGTAGGCAGTCGCACCGCCCGCGCCGCCCATTGTGTAGGCTGGCCTAAGAATGGCCGGAAATCCGACCTCCTTAATTATCTGCATTCCCTCTTTGAATGAGTCGGCGATTCCGCTCCGAGGCACTCGGATACCAATACTCTGCATTGTCTCCTTGAAGAGCTTGCGATCCTCTGCCTTGGCAATCGCCCGTTCATTCGCGCCGATCATCTCCACGCCAAATCGCTTAAGCACGCCTTCACGCTCAAGGAATGTGCCCATATTTAAGCCCGTCTGCCCGCCCAGAGTCGGTAGCAACGCATCCGGGCGCTCTTTCTCGATGATCTTTGTGAGAGACTCAAGGGTCAGAGGTTCAATATAGGTATGATCGGCCATGCCGGGGTCGGTCATAATCGTGGCCGGGTTCGAGTTGACTAACACGACCTCATAACCCTCTTCGCGGAACGCTTTGCACGCCTGCGATCCCGAATAATCGAACTCGCACGCCTGGCCGATAACCACCGGCCCGCTTCCGATTACCATAATTTTGTGGATATCAGTTCTTCTAGGCATTTATCCTACCCCCACCGATTTCAGCATTGCGTCGAACCAATCAGTAGGCGGCAGGAAATTCGCACCGGCCGCAGATTTGGATAATGACTTGAAACCTTCGCAGCTTCCATCATGGAGGTTAGTAAAGATCGACTCGATCACATCGCCTGCCACAACTTCGTATATATGGTTCTGCACCGTAATCTCGTTTCTTCCTCCGCCTGAATACGCCACTGGAATGTTGACGCCATGATCTCCGAAACTCACACGTTTAACCGTACCGCCACACGCCTGCGCCACTATCGCTGAACCATGCCCGAAACCCAAAATCGGTTTGCTGCTCGCGGCGGCTTTCACGCGGTCGATAATTGACTGCTGCTCGACAGCATAATGCGGCGCATCACTGACAATCACCACATCCGCCTGGTCGCTGACGCAACAGGCGTCTACCCCCAATGCCGACAGATACTCGTAGAAACTCCTTGATGCCCCCAGATCAATAACTAAAGCATTCACTCTCGGATGAGCCTGGGCACAGGCAATCGGGCTGTTTTCGGGCGAGTATTCGCACGAACCGGCCTTTTGGATACGATCAAGCACGTCTTCCTGTTTGAGTGGCTCTTCAGACATCGCGGCCATCATTTCGCCATGCTCTCTCATGTAAAGCAGGACCGCGCGCGTGTCGAACCCAGTGCCGAAAACCGCCGAGGAGTCGCTCATGTAATCAGCCAGGCTGCCGGTTGCACGGAAGTTGGAATAATAGCTGGGGTATTCCTTAGTCACAATCCCTCTGACCTTGACCGATGTCGATTCCGAATCTTCGGCATTGACACCATAGTTGCCGATCAAAGGATAAGTAAATAGGACTATCTTGCCCAGATTAGCAGGATCGGTAATAACTTCCTGATATCCTACAACGCCTGTATAGAAAGACAAGAACCCAACAGTATCGATCTTTTCATTGACACTCATACCCTCGAAGACGGTACCGTCCTCAAGAGTGAGAAACACTGGTTTCATTTTCCTTCCTCTCTGAAGAATCGCTTGTGCCGAGTCAGCATTGACACTAATCATTTATGCATCGGATGATACTTCTGCAAAGAAGGGGTCCAGACCTTCTTGAAGAGCTTGCTGTGATAGAAAGATGTACAGTCAGAGGATGTTTATGCGATAAACAGTTTGATCAAACAAAACTCCATTGGGCGGCGTTGGGCGGCTCATAAATCAAGCCTCCGGCAGAGCCAGAGGCCATTGACTTATATCATGGAGTTCCGTTCTTAATACTTTAGTTCGGCAGAGGGCAATCCGTGCGGAACGGTGACGCCGGGAACCCTTCCACGCTTGCCAGATTGGTCACGGGAGCATCTTCCCATCCATATCGCACCGCTATGGGCTTTGTCACACTAGAACTGGATACGACAACGGTATTGCCGGAAATCACGGCATTAGCGTTGTACCACACTTTGTCTGCCCCTGCAATAACCCAGCCTGTCAGCGAGGTTCCACTGCTGATGACAAGGCCGCTGCCGATGTTATCGAATGTAATGATCGCGGTGCTTCCATTGATGCTCATCGAGCGATATGTCGGGCCGGGTGTAAGGTGTTTGCGCGACTCCTTGTTGGAATATTCCTTGTGATATACGTCCTCAATCGCGGCAAGCGCCAGCCTAACACCGACGGGCTCTTTATTTAGCGGGTGGATCAACGTCGGGTCTGAGACGTCAATAGTCAGTGCAAGCGATGTGTTAGCTATGGTTTGAGAGGCTTTCAGCTCGGCTTCGCGAACCTCCGCCCAGCCGCCATCACCGGAATTGTAGGGAGCGATCTGAACGAGAAGAAACGGAAATGCTCCCTGGCCCCAGTCGGTTCGCCAGCATTTGGTGAACGCCACTAACGCCTTGTAATACTGACTTGCGTCCTTGTGAGTCTCTCCCTGATACCACATGGCGCCTTTGATCCCATAAGGCTGAAGCGGCTTGATCATACCATAATAGAACTCACCATAGTTGAACGATGTGCCTTCGCCATCATAGTTAATTCCAAGACCTTCAGTGTATTGTTTGTCCGTCCACTGCTCAATAAAGGTTGCGCCTCGAGCTGACCACAGTATTCCCACAGGCACGTTCAGCATTTCTCGGAGCTTGTGAGCGAAAAAATATCCGACCGCCGAAAAGCCTGCTCTTGCGGACTGGGTATCTACCTTCCAGCTCGGAGTGCCGCTGACCTCGCTGGGAGCGGTAGTCGCCGTGGTCCTCGTAATGCCTGTTACCATACGAAGGTGAGGATCATCTGCCCACGTTGAGGCCGTCGACCAGCTATCGGACATATTTACTGTTACATCGTCCATATTCGACTGTCCGCTCGCAACCCACACCTCGCCAATGTCGATATTCGTGAGCGTAATAGTATTGGATGGCCCAGCGATTGTCATTGTGTACGGCCCTCCGGCGTTCATTGCGGGCAGGTTCACACACCACTTGCCGGAAGATGTGACCGCGGACACGCTCTCACCGTTGATCGTGACGGTTACGGTCTCGCCGTTGCTTGCGGTGCCCCAAACGGGTATCGGTATCTTCTGCTGCAATACGGCGTTGCTCGTAAAAATCTTATTGACATACACAGTACAAAGCGCTGCGCTCGAGCTGATACCGATCAACGTCACTATAAGAAGTATCAAGCCAATACGACTGTTTTTCATTAAATTTCCTCCAATAAAATCAAATCCCGTTTAGGGAACCAGCACGAAAGCATGCTGCTGACCGGTAGACTTCAAGGTTCCTGTACCTGTAATCAGACCAGAGTCGTTGATTGCATAGGCAATCTCAAGCAGCCAATCGCTGCCGGCTGGAAGCCTCCAGTTGAGGTCGATAAGCGTGCCGTCTTGCCAAAGAGACGCGACCCAGATTCCATCGCTTCTCTGAGATCGACCCACACATTGACCGGCATTATTTATATCATAGGCTTCGCTGCAGAATCCGCCGAGCGTGCCGAGATCGGTCATTGCACCCGATACCCATAGAAATGCATGTCGTCCGCCGTTGATAAAATCGCAGTAACCGGCTATCTGGCTCGATGTATTGATGCCCAACGCCACACTCGTGCTGCCACCCGGCAACACGCCAAGATCTATGGGGCTGAGCGTCGCGTCCCACATACATGCATGATTGTCGCCGCTTGCAATCTCAGCTGCTCCCACAACTATTCCAGAATTGTTGATATCAAAAGCAACGCCGTTGAAACCACCCAGCGTGCCAAGTGACTGCATCGTACCGCCATCTGGAATGATGAAACCTAGCTGGCAATCATCCGCAGCGCTGGTGGAGCCTACGATTGATCCTGCGTCATTGATCGCCCATGCGGTGCTTATGGTTCCATCACCGGCTAGGGAGCCCAAATCGTCCGTGCTTCCGTTCCATAGGAAAGCTCGCATAATAGAGTCTGTGTCGCACGATTCTCCGACCGCCCTTCCATTTGCGTTCATTCCATAGGGAGATGTGATATCTCCGCCGAGCGAGTCTATCGAGGACATATTGCCGCCGTTATTGAACCAACCCTCAATGGTGAAAGGCGAGACCGAAACCGTTTGCCCGACCACCCTGCCAGTCGAGTCGATATCGAAGCCGTCTTCGATTTCGTCCGATGATAAGTTGATGTCGCTTACACCATACTTCGGGTTAATGACCGTGTTGCTCTTGAACTTCCAGTTAATTATATCATGAGCTTCCCAGCTTGCTCCAGTAAAGGAGCTGAACCCGATCCATGACATGCCATTTGAGTCGATGGCTCCAGCCAATGTAAAGTCCACGGGAACATCCTCCAACACCCAGATCCCATCGATTTTAACCGACATCCAACCCTCATACGGATTGCAGGTAACCTCAGCAAGATGAGCATATTCGTCTTTCAAGTCGATCCCACGACTTGTGAGATCGGCGGTTATTACAGGCACTCCAGATGCCCCACCTGCGTATATCTGGATAGTGTTATCATTAGGTTCGCCGGTATTCTTATAGGTGTCGAACACCACTGCAACCGCATTGGTGCTGGTGCCGCGTGTGTATGCGGTTGTCGTGACACCACTCGGGCTGTTGTGCATAATAAACCCGATTCCGTCAGCTCCGCCGCCAGACGTTTGCGAAATCTGAAACGCGAATTTCGTGGTGAAACCCATTGCCGTGCTTACTTTGTCTGTTCGGAACGCCTGTCCCCACGAACTGGCAGCAGCAGGTGTAAGTCTCAAACGATGTGTGCCGTCCATCGAACTATCGGTGACAAACGCGGCGACGCCACAGCGGGTAATCGAACTGGGATCGCCGGTGAAGTCCGGGCCGTAATTGAATGTCCACCCACTGTCGGGCAGGCAGATAACGTCTCTGGCGCTTGTTGGCCTTATGAGTCTGCTAAGATCAGCGCCCGTCTCGGATCGCGCGCAGCGGACTGCGCCGGTTACCATCGCGAATGTGTCATCAGGATCAAAGACGACGCCGCTTCGCCATGGCACATCAATCACACATTCCATAATGCCATCGCTGATAACTGGACTTGTAAATGAATACTGAAGCGAGCCCCATGTCCTAACAAGCAAACCGATGTTATTGAGACCGATCGCTCCGCCGATGCCTTCCTGTAAACCACTCGGAGCTCCACCAACATTCTTTATGTTCATCCCAAAAGGCCGTATTTGCCCCGTACCGGTGCTGTTTATGGCGGTAACATTAACGTATCGTTCACCGTTTGTGCTTGTGGCGATTGTGCCCTCCACCTCGACACGCATTCCATTACTGACAGTCCCGGCCGTTACACCTTGAAGTGCTATTCCAGACGATCTGTTTTCATTTTCGACAAACGCCATTCCGTCCGCAAAGGCTCCAGTTACAATTCCATTAAAAGCTACATGACTGTCATCCGGCGTCGATTTTACCTGGCTGATAGAAACAACAGACCCAGACAATGTATACGTGGCGGTTTTTACACTGCTTGCGGTAAACCCTGGAGCGTACGCAATGGCCTTCAAAATGCCGTTGGACATATTCACAGGACTACTGTAAACATTACTGGACACGCTGGGAGTGCTGCCATCGGTCGTATAGTGAATTTCGGCGTCTGTTGTCGCGCATGTTATCGTGACGTCTTTCGCTGTCGCGTATTCGCCTCCGTCCGGAGTAAACATCGGTGTCTCAGCAGGCATCTGATAATCTGATTGGAATCGCCAGTATGCAATATAATTGGCCTCGGCGGCCCCTCCGGTTCCAGCGCTGAAACCCAGGTACGAATAGCCATCAACGTCCACGGCATTATGATCCGATAGGTCAACCGAAAGTTTGCTGATTCGGATGACACCATCTATATAGACATTCATAAAGCCGCTGCCGTATTCGATTCTGGCCGTATGCAGACTCCCATCGGCAATATTTATATCCAAAGACTTCAGATTTACTCGTGCGAGGTCTCCTGTAGCACTTCCGCAGACGGCAATAAAACCATTGCTAGGCTCGCCGGTGTTCTGGAATGTATCGAATCGCAGACACACGGAGTTGGCCGGACCGGACGCCCATCCAAATGCGGAACTCCCTGCATTCTGCACAGCGAACACAAACCCGTCTGCCGTTTGTCCGAGAGTATTAGCGATCTTAAACTGAAACTCGGTCACAAATCCGGCGGCCGTAGAAAACTTATTGGTAGTCCAAGCTTGCGCAC
The DNA here is from genome assembly GCA_021372295.1 of bacterium. Lineage (GTDB taxonomy): Bacteria > Armatimonadota > UBA5829 > UBA5829 > UBA5829 > UBA5829. Next base: position 104,424 of record JAJFUS010000019.1, read on the forward strand.
TGGAACCGGTGCTGCTACTGCCATCGGCGTAATCCGTGCACAGTCTCAGATACGTGCCGGATACCGCTGCCGAGTTCAGTAGGTTAAGCCCGGTAGTGTTCGAAAAACTGCTGTAGTATACATCCCAGTCGCCGGTCTTGGATGTCATTGCAGCGTTTTGTGTCACGGCTCCAAGCACCGTAAAGCCGGAAACATGGTATTTGGTATAACCACTAGCAGTGACAGAGAAACTATAATCGGCGGGAGTAACTCCGTTGATAGTATATACGCCGCTGGAATTTGTGGTCGCGGTGTAAGTCGAGGCTCCGGTAAGGGTAACTGCCGCCCCGGAAATCACGGCTCCAGTCGATGCGTTTGTAACCGTGCCTGTAAGAGAACTTGGAGTGACATCGGTAATCGACATAGTATCGAAATCAACAGTTCCTACAGTGAGTATGCGAAACCCTATTGTCAGATACGATGGGACGTAAGTATCATAAGGGGAAGACCTGGTATTAGTCGGAGTATACGATCTGGTATATTGAGTCCACGTCGAATCCGAAGATGGATTAACGCTGATATATGTATCGCCGCACCAATTGTTGCTATTATCATAGCCTGTTAGAGTGCACAGCAACGCAGCGGAAGAAGTCGCTCTACCCCAAAAGGTGATTTGATAATTATGCCCTGCCGTAACCGGGATTCTCGTGGCTAATCCAAGATCACCGGAACTCAAGGTTCGTGTAAGTCTGTTAGCGACGCTGCCGGTAGTTTCTTCCTGGCCTGGAGTAATTACTGTCATAGACCCGGCACTTGAGTTGGCTGTAAAGTAACTGAAAGCACCTATTGTCGAAGCGGCGCCATAGGTATTACCTGCAATAAAACTATCGAAGTTGGGATCGGGATAGAGTTCGCCGGTTGTTGTGTCGACTTCCTGCATCGTGAAATTGTCGATGTAGAGGTTTGTGTTGGCATTCCTTACTCGAACCCCAATGCTGGCATATAAGGTATTTGCCGGAGCCGTATATATCAACTGGTATAAGGTCCATTTTGTTTGCGTGGCGAGGCCATCCGCGTACGCAGTGTCACCCAGCCAACCGCCGTTGCTAGTGCCATTGTTATATGACGCCACCTGAAACTTCATGGTGGCTCCGTCAGGGGACATTGCCCATACTCTTACAACATAGCGATGCCCGGCTGTAACGAAGATTTGATGCGAGTGATCTGATGAGTTGTATGTGCCGAATGAGGGATCACCGGAGGTCGATGTCCTGGACAACTTTATGGCTATCTCGCCGTCCTGAGCATCAGAGACAACCTCCATTTTTCCGCCACCCGCATTGGCGCTATCTGTATTAAACGCCCAATCACCAAGCACGTAAGTTGAGGTTGCTATTGTGCCCTCAGTGAAGTATTCAAGACTGGAGTCCTTCACCAGATTCGCAGCTTGCAAGCTGGCAACAGAAAAGATCATCAAAACCGCACATATCAGGTAAAGCGGCGGTCTTTTGTATTTCATCAGTTGCTCCTCGTATTTCAAGTCAAGTATAGATTACTTTTGCGGTGAGATCAGATGTTATTCGGATAACGCTTCTTTTGCATATCTTATTGCTTGGGATTTGTCGGTTCAGCCTAGTGGCCTTATTCTTAAATGTAGTAGTGATGTATTGCCGTATCCAGTTGCTGCAATACGAGGAAAATATTACCTAGTTGCTATACTCACATTCCATATTGCCAAATGTTTTAACACGCCAGAGAAGCAGTTCATCTAATGTATATGTGTGTCAACAATGCGTCGCCTTGCCCAACATTGGAGTGTATCATGAGCATTGCCCATTGTCAATAAAAAAGCAGATCCACCCAACGCCTATGCATTAGAATCCAAGACCATAAGTAATTGTACCAACATGCCTTGCTTATCTTGCTGTGTTTTACAAAAACCTCGTCGGTACTGGCCTAAGTTCTGGATGCCGAACTTTTACTCGGTTGGCCTGCCGTGGTCATATTTGAGCAATTCTGCTAAAATGGGAGTATGAATCGAGAAGCAACAAGAAATAGCTCTGCTCAGTCGAATGTACGGAATTTCTGTATAATCGCTCATATAGACCATGGAAAGTCGACCCTCGCTGATCGCATACTCGAGTTCACAGGCGCAGTAGACCCCGCGAATATGAAGGAGCAACTCCTGGACGGAATGGACCTGGAGCGCGAACGCGGGATTACTATCAAAATGACTGCCGTGCGGCTTGAATATAAAGCAAGGGACGGCAACACCTACGAACTAAACCTCATCGATACGCCAGGTCACGTCGATTTTGCTTATGAGGTCTCGCGATCTCTGGCGGCGTGCGAAGGGGCGTTGCTTGTGGTAGATGCATGTCAGGGCGTGGAAGCGCAGACGCTCGCAAATGCCAACCTTGCGATGAATCATAACCTGGAAATTATCCCGGTAATCAATAAGATTGACATGGAACGCGCCGACCCCGAGCGCGTCGCAGAAGAGATCGAAAGCGTCCTTGCGATAGACGCCACCGATGCAATCCTTGCCAGCGCGAAAATGGGCATCGGTACTGAAGATATACTCGAGGCGATAGTGATGCGAGTCCCGCCGCCGTCGGGCGACCCGGAAAAACCGCTCCGCGCGCTAATATTCGACTCGCACTTCGACCAGTACCTGGGCGTGGTCGCTTATGTCCGCGTGGTCGACGGCGAAATCAGGCCTAATATGCGCGTAGAGATGATGGCCAGCGGCAAGGAGTTCGAGGTCGCCGCGGTGGGCGTCTTCAAACCCGATATGGTCTCGACAGATTGTCTATCGGCAGGCGAGGTCGGCTATATAACCGCCGGCATCAAGAACGTCGGTGACACTGCAGTTGGCGATACCATCACGGATGCATCCCGCCTCGCCCAGACGCCTCTGCCGGGCTATCGAGAGGTTCGTCCTATGGTCTACTGCGGACTGTATCCGACGGATTCCCAGCAGTATACCACCTTGCGCGACGCTCTGGCAAAACTCCAGCTCAACGATGCCGCGTTAACGTTTCTGCCCGAGAGTTCTCTTGCTTTGGGCTTCGGTTTCAGATGCGGATTTCTTGGATTGCTGCACATGGATGTGGTGCAGGAACGGCTTGAGCGCGAGTTCGACCTGAATCTCATCGCTACCGCTCCGAGCGTCATATACAGAGTGATTAAGACCAATGGCGACGTGATTGACATCGACAACCCCAACGATCTTCCTGAACCCACTGAAATCGACGCGGTTGAGGAACCATTCGTCGATGCGACCATCATCGTGCCCAAGGATTACGTCGGGGTCACAATCGAGCTGTGCCAGGAACGCCGCGGGCTTTATCAGTCGATGGAATACCCCGCGCCCGACCGCGTGATGATACTCTTCAAACTCCCACTGGCTGAGATTTTAATGGACTTCTTCGACGCGCTGAAGAGCCGCACTCGGGGGTATGCGTCGTTCGACTACGAGTTCTCGGACTATCAAAAGTCGCAGCTCAGCAAGCTCAATGTCCTCCTGAATGGCGACCCGGTGGATGCGCTGTCATTCATAACTCATCGCGACCGGGCATATACTCGCGCAAAAGTGCTGGTCGAAAAGCTGCGCGACGTAATTCCGCGCCAGCAATATGAGATCAGAGTGCAGGCGGCACTGGGCCACAAGATAATCGCGGCGGCAACGGTACGGCCATATCGAAAGAACGTCACGGCCAAGTGTTACGGCGGCGACATCACACGAAAGCGCAAACTCCTTGAGAAACAGAAAGAGGGCAAAAAGCGTATGAAGTCCATCGGCAGCGTGGAAGTGCCGCAGGAGGCTTTTATGAGCGTGCTGAAGATTGGTGACGATAAATAAGACGGGAACTGGCGCCCTGAGTTTTTGAACTCCACAACAAGTTATCCCATCAGCCAAACAGCCGGTGGGATAACGAAAGAATTTACTATCTTACTCTTGTTTTGGCGGATTACTTTTTCCTGCGAATAGCAAGCCCGACAAATCCAACGAAACCGCCAAACATTGCGAGCATGCTGGCCGGTTCCGGAACAGCTTGCACACAAACATTGTCCAGCACCATGCTACCTTTGCCTAAGTTCCACGCCAAGTCCAGCTTAGTAACGCTGGTAGGGGCAATCCATGTGCTTGTATACTCTGTCCATGCTGAGTTCAAAACCCAACCGGTGTAATTGGTGGCAATCGGAGTCCAATCGCTGTATCCTCTTTCTTCAAACACGAACCAGCTATCGGAATCTGATCGAGCCCAGAAAGACACTTCGTATGATTGTCCTGCTGTCACCGGAATCCAACTGTCCGTAGGAGCTGCGTCCATGTCAATAAACACGCTGTCGCTTTCTGTCGTCTTGGACAACTTCAGCGCCACATTTCCATCCTGTGCTGCTGCTCCACTGACTACCTGCAGAGTACCGGTACCTCCATTGTAAAACCGTATGTTGCTACAAACGTTGGTCATTCCAGTGGCGGTAATAGTCGTGCCCGCAGTAGCACTCTCAAAGCTGTAATCCGGCATTATATTGGCAACGGCGGCAGATACGCCCAAAACTAATGACAGTGCTATGCCTGCAACGATCGGCTTAAGCGCAGCCGTAAAACTTGATCGATGGTCTTTTCTTAGTGTAATCATCTTCTCATCTTCTCCTCTAATTTAGTGTTTTGTTATCTGTGGCGAAATATATTACGGTGTTTTCCTATCACCCCTTTCATCGCGCGAGCCGACAGCATCCACGAGGCTCAAACTATCGGACACAATAATCTTGCCCGGAACAATAACATGTTGCATAGAACTATACTCACCGCTAGCTCGCTTCAACGCAAGGTCAACAGATTGAGCGCCGATCTCCTCGAATGGCTGCATAGCCGTTATGTATAGAATGTCGGGCGGAATTCTTGTGCCCCAATCATCGAAGGAAGCCAGAGCCAACTTACCAGAAAGACAGTTGTTGTATATGAACTGCGACATGACCTCTATACACCAGGGATAGTCTGCAAATACCGCAAAATCACCTTCTATTGACCCAAGTATCTCGGCCACTTCGATGACGCAATCACCTTGATTGTTCACAACCAGTGAATCAACCTTGTCGAACGCAATCTTGTGAATGTGGCAGTCCAGTCCAAAGTTGCTCACAGCCTTTTTGTAACCCTTAAGCCTGTCAGCCAGCGGAGAAATATCCGCTCCATCTTGCGTGAAATAGTGTATTTGTCGAAAACCATGCTCTACTAAGAGCTTTACTACAGTCTCAGCACTCTCAGTGTTGTTGGAGACCACATAATCTGTCGGAACGCGGTTGAGATACCTGTCTATCATAATCACAGGTATTCCCGCTTCTACGAGCCTAGCCAATGACTTTTCATTTGACTTTGACCCAAGCCAAAACATAATCACTGCGTCAATTCCGCGATCCATAAGTCTGGCGAGGTTTCTGGCCTCGACTTCAGGATCATCATGATCCAGATACAGGATAATGTCCGTTCCTGTGTTTTTTGCCTCATACTGTATGGCCTGAACATAGCGTGCGAGTATGTTGTATCCGACGCTGTATTCCGAATCCCTCTTCGCATACAAATGGGGAACAACCAAAGCAATTGTTTTCGGGACGATTTTCGGCTCAGCGACAAATGTCCCTCTGCCCTGCACTTTGCACAGCAATCCGTCCTGTACCAAAGCCGCCACGGCTTCCCTTACCGTGTTGACGCTCATGCCGTAATATTCGGCCATATTGGTTAAGCTGGGTATGCAATCCCCGGCTTTATATTGTCCATTATCTATAGTCTCTCTCAGAATGTCGGCCAGTTGCTGTGTTTTGGAAACGCTGACAACATGCTTTCTTCCAATATGTTTTTCTTTATTGTTCTCCACGTTCTTACTCCAGTCAACAGGTAGTGTGATAGGCACACTGAGTCATTGGATGACTTTGATTGAATTATGCCTCACAAATGTGCCATTGTCAAGAGGGGCAATAAAAAATCGGTCTATGCGTAAAGATCACCGGTTAATACAAATAGAGAGACAAAAATGGAAGTAATTGCACATACATCTACGCGATCTTCAGCATTTCTCTTGCGCCATCCATATCGCCTATCGCAACGCGCGATGCGGCCTGGCTGAGCTGGCGTATGGGAAATGATATCTGGTTAGCGATTATTTTCACGACCACCAGAGAGAACGCCAGCACAATAATAGAAATGCCTGTGCAGGCGTATGTGAGTCTTGTTACCGACGCCATTGCTTTGCTCATGGGAACTGTGACAGCGATGCCCCAGTGCTCGTCCGCCCTGCCTACCTTTATGGGCACGAGCACCGTCAGCACATTATCGCCTATGGATTTATCATAATGGGTTATTTCGATGCCGCAATTCGCTATGACCGCATTCTTTATACGCAGATCTTCAGGCGAATTTCCGAGGTCTTTGCCGCGCACTGAGGGATTCGGGCTTGCGGCCAGGGTGCCGTCCGCGGCCACAATTTCAGCGTACCCGGTGCCGTATGGACGGATGTTCTTGATTGTCGAGGAAAGGAAGTCCAAACCTATATCCACGCCCACAACTCCGATGACTCTGCCATTTCTGAATATTGGAACCGTGTAAGAAGTTTCATAGAACTTCGGCGTATTATCATAATATGCGTAAGTATAAGGGCTGATAAGTCTTTCTCTCGCGCTGTTTCTGGGTATCACATACCAATCGCCTTCACCAGGCAGCAGGCCATGCTCGCCGGTTATGTCTATTCGTATTTTGCCTGTCGCTTTATTGTAACTCGCTCCATATCGACCAATGTCATTGCCGTAAGTCGTGTTTACATACTCCGCGTCTTTGCCGTCGAACTCATTGGGTTCAAATATACACCATGCGCAGATCAGATCAGGGTTACCCTGGAGGAATCTTTTTACTATATCCAAGCCAACTCGCCTGTCTGCAAAATCGTTGTTGACTAGTGTTTCAATGGTATTTGAGAGCGTTTGAGTTGCTGAGGCCGATTTGTTGAGTCTCATAGAGATGCTGAGGGCATGACGCTGAGCCAGACTTCTTGTTTGCGCATATACCTGCTGTTTGGCATAGTGTCGGAACGCCGTAATGGATACGGCGCTCACTAAGATCAGTGCGGTACAGACAAGCATACCGGTGCGTAACATTAACCGCGTAGCGATAGACACATTTGATTGTACTCGCATTTAATCCTCTCTATTCAATTTGTCTGCTGGCATGGGTAACGAATGGATAATTAATATACACGCTTGCTAGCTTCAATTATTGGCTTTATGCTCTGCAATCTTTATCGACGATACGGTTCACGACACATTTGGTGACATAGAATCGTGCTTAAGCATTACACGACGACCAAACGTATCAACCGACTTTCGCCATCTCGGCGGCAAGTACGCCGGCAGCCGACGCGCTGAGGAAAAACTCTTCGTCCTCGTTGAAGCCGCGTCCCATGCTCGACATCTTTATGCCATTTTCCTGAAGCTCGATGATACCGGGGCGGCCGTCAAGGACACGGGTCGTATGGCGGTACGTGATGGCCGAATGCGCGATCTGCTCCTGAATGGCGAGGAGCTTCATCTGGTCGATCATGGGGAGCGCAAGGGTGCATTTTGTAAGCGCGATGCGGCTCAGTGAGGTGATTGTGTGGTGGCTAAGGCCCTGGTGGCGTGGCCTTGGGTCGGCAAAGCTGATTCGGGCGACAGCAATCGGCGAACCCCCGAGGATATTCACGGTGTTGATGATTTCACCCTGCTCGATTGACGAAAACCCGTAAGTAGTGCCCGTCCCGACATTTCCAGGTCCCGGACAGACCACTATCGCATCGGCTTGGGCGATTTCCTTTGCCGCGATCAGGCCGGTGTATATGGTTACAGCCTCATAATCGCCACCGAACGCCTGGCCGATGGTGATTGTCGCGTCGAGAAGTCCCTTCGACCTGAGTTCGAAGACCGACCTGCTGAATGCGAGAGGCAGCGCGGCCGAATCAGTCATGATGTAGGCAACTCGCGCCCGATTGTGCGTTGCTCGCTTAATGGCCGCGGCTGCAGGGGCGAGTTGGCTATGGAGTTGGCCGATTACCACCGGAATCGACCTGAGTGATTGAAAGTTTTCGATTGCTTTGCGATAAGGAGAATCGTCTTCCTCGACCGATAAAACCGTGTGCTGCACGGGCGTATACCGAGCCTTAACAATATGTCCAACCTCGTCGTTGTCGCCGGGCTCGAGACGGCTGAGGTTCGCCATTACGAAGTGAACTCCGCCCGTCCCGAGGCGCTTTGTGACGGCCGTTGTGTTGAGCAGAACCTCATCGCCGACCTGCATTTCGCCGGTCAAGTTCGTATAGGCGATGGCCTTTGCTTTTTCGCCCGAAATATCGACGCCGATCTCAAGCGTTTCGCCGCGAACGGCGTCGATAGACGTGACTTTTCCCTGCGCTCTGGTGAGCATGTCGACTATTCCTCCGCGCGCGCAGCCGTCTCGATTATGGCCTGGACGAATGCGGCGGCTGTGGCGAGATCGTTCAGCGAAATGCGCTCAGATGAGCTGTGAGCGCCGTCATAACCGACTCCAACTACCACACAGGCGATGCCCGCGGCGTTGAAGATATTGGCGTCGCTGCCGCCGCCGCCGTCCATAAATGTCGGTTCAATCCCGATTTTGTTGCACGCTGCCACGGCAAGTTTTACTATCTCGTCGTCCTGCGTCCATTTGAATGAGAAGTACTCGCGGTCACACCTCACCACAGCATTTGCGCCGATTGCTTCGGCCTCGCTTTCAAATACGGCCGTCATGTGCTCGACCTGGGCGAGGAGTTTGGACTCATCGCGGCTCCTCGCCTCGGCCTTAATCTCGACATGGTCGGGCACTATGTTTCGAGCTTTGCCGCCTTCGATGACTCCGATATTGGCGGTGGTCTCGAAGTCGATCCTGCCGAGTTTCATCTTGGATATGGCATTGCTTGCCGCCAGAATCGCGCTGATTCCATGTTCGGGAGCCATTCCGGCGTGAGCCGCTCGACCCTTAATATCAATAAACATATTAGCATGTGAGGGCGCGCTGACAGTGATCCCCCCGGCGGGTTTCTGCGTGTCGAAGATGTACCCGAAATCAGCGTTGATCTGCGATATGTCCATTGCGCGCGAACCCATCAACCCAATCTCTTCGGCGACGTTAAACACTACCTGAATGTCACCGTGAGACGATCCCGAATCGAGCACGGATTCTATGCCCTCTAGGATTGCGGCGATACCGGCCTTGTCGTCGGCTCCGAGGATCGTAGTGCCATCGGAACGGACTTCGTCACCTTCGATCACGACATTGAGCTTGTCCGTCGACTCGATGGTATCAATATGAGCGCCCAGAAATATCGACTTAGCGCCGGGCGCTGTGCCTTTCTTGAACGCGATTATATTGCCCGCGTCTCCGCCGATCTTTTCACCGGCATCGTCTTCACAGACATCGAAGCCCAGTGATTGCAGCCTGGCCTTGAGAAAATCGGCCACCTTGCGCTCGCGTTTTGACGGGCTGTTGATCTTGAGCAAATCCAAAAAGAGTTTTGTCACGCGTTCTTTGTTCGCCATTATTCACCTCTACATTGTCAGAGTTACTTTGTTAAGTCCTCTCGGCCTGTCGGGATCGTAGCCTTTGGTAAGCGCCAGATAGTACGCCAGCAGTTGGCCCGGCATGATATACAGCAGTGGACTGAGTTCCTCCTCGACGCACACGGGCATTTTGACAGGCGTCGTGGCAAGCTGTAGAATGTCGTCCTCACTGCTGATGATTATCGTTTCTGCGCCGCGCTCGTGCAGTTTGACCGCCATCTCTTTCACGCCGCCGTATGCTCGTCCCGGAGGCGCGCAGAGGAAGCAGGCTTCGTTCTCATGCACGGCGGCAATCGGCCCGTGAAGGAAATCCGCCGCCGAATATCCCAGCATGCCGACATAGCATGTCTCGGCGAGTTTGAGCGAAGTCTCAAGCGCCGTACAATAGTTAAACCCGCGCGATATCACATAGCCATCCTGCATATATCTGAAACGCTCGGCTCGACCTTTGATCTGTTCCTCGATGGCCAGTGTTGACCTCATAGCGTCCGCGCATACGGTCAAACGCTCGATCCGTGACTTGTCGCCGGACAACGATGCGCTCAGCAAATACAATACCGCAAGTGTGGACGTATAAGTTTTGGTCGCCGCGACACCCAGCTCTTTGCCGGCGTGGCAGAGCAGCGTGTGATCGGCGACTTGAGTCAACCTGGAACCGGGTTCGTTTGTGACAGACACCGTCAGCGCGCCCATCTCTTTAGACTTTTCGAGATATTCGGCGACATCCGTTGCCTCGCCAGACTGAGATATGCCTATCACAAGCGCCTTGCCGAGCTTCAGGCGCGAATCATACAGCGTAAAGACCGAACAGTCAGCCAGAGCCACCGGCAGGCCGTTGTTAATCTCCAATAGATACTTGCCGTATATTGCGGCGTGGTCGGATGTGCCGCGCGCCGCCATCAATATCAGGTCGATGTCGCGAGCTTCGATTTCAGCGGCCAATGCTGCCGCCGCTTCGCGATCTTCGCCAGCAAGTTTACTTACCACATCCGGCTGGGCGTGGATTTCATCAAGCATGAATGACATGTTTCTTTCCCCTCTAAATTAGATGTTGAGGTTGGCCCCCCGACATCTGCCCCCGATTGCGCGCTATGTCAGGCCTTAAACTCTTGCACCACCAGATCGTATTGTTTAACGACCTCTTTAGTGATTTCCGAATCCTCAGACAGTTTGCTGATCTCGCTCAGCGCACCGGCCACGCCGCGCTCGCGAAGAATGCCTTGAACCTTGGGTGCAGTCGGGTCGCCATCAGGATCGAAATGCAGACCTGCAGCAATCGCTTTGCACATGTGCTCGGGAAACATACCACATTCCTGAACAAGTTTTGCTCCGCCAACCAAACGATCATCTGGCCCAAGTTTTCTCATCGGGTCGCGGCCGACCCTCGCGACCTGGTCGCCCAGAGCGACGTTTGCGAATCTCTGGAGCAGGTCTTCGATATGCGCCTGGTGCTCCTCGGCGTTAAGCGAGTGCTTCTTCACCAGCGCTCTGCCGGTCTCTTCCATTGCGTCTCGAACCTCGCGGCTGATCTGCTGGTCGTTCATCGCCTCATACACGAATTTGTATCCCTTAAGATAACCCAAGTATGCGGCTGTGGCATGCCCGGCATTATGCGCGTAGAGCTTTCGATCCACGAAGCTCTGGAAGTTGCCCGCAGGCTCCACTCCGACAATTTCCGGCCAATCGCCCTTGATCGCAGCCTTGGAAACAGGCAAGTGCTTATACGGCTCGACCAATACCAACAGCGGATCCTCACGCTTTTGCTCTTCGGTCATAACGGGAACCATTCGCCCAACTACACTCTCCACGAACCCGATTTTCTCTTCAAGATAGGCGTGATATTCCTCGGGCAAAGCCTTTTTGACCTCGGCCTTGAGGAACGGCCCCATATTCTGCAGGTTTTCGCAAATGACTATATTGATCGGAGCCTCCACTTTGGCCTCGGCTCGTGCCTTAACTCCTGCAGCAATAGTCGGAGCAATGCGCGGCAGAACGTTGACGCCCACCGCCGTGCACATGAGGTCAGCCGTCTTGATCTCTTCGGCCACGGCGGGAATGTCGAGTCCACTCACCGCGCGGACGTTTGTGATTGTCACTGTCCACGGATCTTTGCATGCCATTCTAATCGGGTACGACCGTCGCTCGTTTAACAAATCGACCAGGGACTGCTGAACGTCTACAAACACGACCTCGAAGCCGGACTCACTGAATAACTGCCCCGCGAAGCCTCGTCCTATATTGCCGGCTCCGAATTGAATTGCCTTCCTCACTACATTCCTCCAATAAAAACACCTTCAAGGTGCAATAACGTTCGTTTCCATTCCAAACCAGCCGAAAACCCGCCGATATGCTTGCCCGACGCAACAACGCGATGGCACGGTATGACTATGAGCATACAGTTTCTTGCCATCGCGCCGCCGATTGCTCTCGCCGCTCTGTCCGACCCGACCATTCGAGCCAGGTTGCCATAGGTTACCACTTCGCCGTAAGGCACATGCTGGCATGCGCGAAGCGCCGCAGCGTAGAACTTGCCCAAGCCAGTCAGATCGACCGGCACGTCCGAAAAATCTACTCGTTTGCCCTCGGCATAGTCACGCAGTTTGCCCGGAAGATCGCCGAACCCTACACAGTCTTCCACATACGATTCGTCAAATCCTGCCCTGAGCGATTCAATTGCCAACTCGCGTGTCGGTTTCGGTAAAGTGGATCGCGTGAGTTTGCCATCCTTGGCAGTAAGTGCGATGAAACCGAGTTTTGTCTCAACCACGCAGTAATAATTCATTGATCTTCCTCTCTGTGGAAGTAGTCATATACAGCCGCCGCCGCCGACTTGCCCATAGTCGGCGCGGACGCGAGTTCGTCCACAGTCGCGCTCTTGATTTTCTCGACCGACCCGAAGTGCTTAATAAGCGCCCTGCGCCGGGTCGGCCCGATGCCTGGGATTTGATTGAGCACGGACGCCCGCATAGTCTTACCTCGCAGGCTCCTGTGATATGTTACGGCGAACCTGTGCGCTTCGTCCCTGATTCTCTGGATCAGATGCAGCGCCTTGGAGTTACGCGGCAGCAGAATGGGGTCGGGCCTGCCGGGTTTGTAGACCTCTTCATTTTGTTTGGCCAACCCGACAACCGGCGGCATCCACGACTCTTCGCTCTCAGCTCTCCACTCTCCACTTTCCCCAATAACTTCCAGCGCCGCGTTAAGCTGACCCTTGCCGCCGTCTATGAGCATCAGGTCGGGCAATTGGACGAATGCCTCGCCCTTGCGCAAAGTGCCGGTGAGACGCCTGGAAAGCGCCTCTTTCATCGAAGCATAGTCATCAGGCTTACCTTCTGAGAGCCTTATCTTAAACTTGCGATAATGCGCTTTCTTCGGCTGACCGTTCTCAAACACGACCAGCGACGCCACCGTGTACTGCCCCTGGATATTGGATATGTCGTACGCCTCGATGCGACGAGGTAGGGTAGGCAGATCGAGCGCCTCCTGCAGTTCACTAAGCTGCTCGTCGACGCGCTGCTGGTCAGTCGCCATTTTGAGTTTAATCTGTTTCAGGACAAGGTCGGCATTCTTCTTCGCCATCTCGACGAGTTGTTTTCTCTCTCCGCGCTTAGGGCTGTGGACCGCAACTTTTGTACCGCGTTTTTGCCTGAGCCAGCTCTCTATGATATCGAGTTCGGCAATTTCGGCGTTCACCAGAACCTCGCGAGGAATGTAAGGCGCAGTATCGTAATGCTGCTCGATGAACTCGCGCAGGCTTTCATTTAGATCATCCTCGCAGGCATTGTCCAAGAGAAAATGCTCCTGCCCAATCAGCTTTCCGCCTCGTATAAAGAACATCTCAGCAATGGTATTGCATTCGTCGGCGACCATCGCGATTACGTCCTGATCTTCAAGCGCGGTCGATATGACCTTCTGCCGCGCGACAAGCGTCTGGATCGCCTGAATCTGGTCTCTGAGCCGTGCCGCCTTCTCGAATTCGAGGTTCTCTGAAGCGTCTTCCATCTGCTTAAGAAGCCTGCTCACAAGTTCTTCACGTTTTCCTGAAAGAAACGCCATCACGTCGTCGATCACGGCCATATACTCCTGGCGGCTGACTTTGCCCGCGCAGACTCCCGTACACTGGCCGATATGATAATACATGCACGCCTTGCCTTTAGATAATTCAGGGTGCTTAAACCCGCATGGGACACGAAACACTCGCCTGATAAGCCGCATTGTCTCGCGGACGGCCTCTGAGTCGGTATATGGACCGAAATATTTATCGGTCTCTTTGGGCTGCATTCTGAGCTTGCGCTTGAACTCGACCCTGGGCCACTCGTCACTGAGTGTAATGGCGATGTATGGGTAGCTCTTATCGTCGCGCAAACGGACATTATAATTTGGGTGATGTTTCTTAATGAGGTTCGACTCAAGTATGAGCGCTTCGAGTTCAGTGTCGGTGGCGATCCACGTGAGGTCGTCGATCTCCCGCACCATGCGGCGAGTGCGTCTGGTGTGATCCGCACCTTTTTGGAAATATTGCCTGACGCGATTGCGCAGCACTTTGGCCTTGCCAATGTAGATGATCTCGCCGGAAGCGTTCTTCATAAGATAACACCCCGGCGAGGTAGGGAGATTGGCCAGTTTCTCTCTTAATGTCACAGTATACTTGCTTTCCAACACCGCCCAATCGAGCGATTCGAGGTTTTCGTCGGATATGGCGGGCGCGATTTCGTCTGTCATGAGCCTACTTTCCTATCGTCAAGGCAAATTCTACCACGTTTCGCACTACTCCGCCAGAACCTTATCCCTCAATGGAATTCCGTAGGCTTTACCATGCGAACGCCTCAGGAGCGGGGCCGCCGGGACCAGGCGCGATTTCGTCGAGTGTCTTCATATTGCCGGCTGACAGCTCGATTTCAAGAGCGCGCAGTGAAGCGTCGAGTTGCGTGAGCGTGCGTGGGCCGATGATCGGGGCGGTCACAACAGGGTTCGCCAATAGCCACGCCAGCGCGACATCCGCCGGGCGCTCTCCGATTTCCTGGCAGAACGCTTCGTATTTTTCGATCTTGCTTCTGTTTTTTTCGATTTTCTCCATCACTCCAGGCTCAGAGCGGCGTCCTTCAGCGGCTTTCTTCAATGCGCCCGCAAGCTGTCCGCTGGCGAGAGGGCTCCAGTTCATCACTCCCAGCCCGTAGCTCTCACATGCGGGCAATATCTCCAGCTCGACAGTGCGATTAAAGAGATTGTACAAACACTGTTCTGAAACAAGCCCCATAAAGTTGCGACGTTTGGCGAGTTCGTTTGCCTGAGCGATATTCCAACCCGTGAAATTGCTGCTGCCGACATAAATCACTTTACCCTCGCGCACAAGCTGTTCCATCGCCTGCCAAATCTCTTCCCAAGGCGTATTGCGGTCTATATGATGCATTTGGTAGAGGTCGATGTGATCAGTCTGCAGGCGCTTCAGACTGTCTTCACACGCGCGCCTTATGTGCAGAGCCGAGAGTCTGGACTCATTCGGCCAATCACCCATTTTTCCGTAGACTTTCGTCGCGATGACGGTCTTTTCACGACGTCCCCCACCCTTTGCGAACCACCTGCCGATAATCCGTTCGGTGATGCCTTCGCCGAGTTTAAAACCGTACACATTTGCCGTGTCGATAAAGTTAATGCCATGCTCGTGCGCCCGATCCATTATTGCATGCGCGTCTTCTTCGGATGTGTGCGGACCGAAATTCATCGTGCCCAGGCAAAGTCGGCTGACCTTTAGCCCAGTGCGCCCCAAGTGAGTATATTGCATAGAAATTCTCCCGGAATTAGAAAGTTGATATTAGAAGATGGACGTTGAAAATACTCAAGCTGTTCTTGTGGACTTTTACCCCAGCCTGAGCTGCTGCAAACCTCAAGTAGATTTGCATCAGGGTGTGGAAACCAATTGGGGCAGACTGTAACGTCTGCCCCGTCAATTCGACACAAAAAACAAAACACTAAAAAACTATCCTACTCAATCTGCATCGGCATGAGAACGTAAGTGTAGTCGAGCTGCCCCTGCGGCCTGATGACTGCCGGGTTGGACTCACCCATAAGCTCGACATCAATGGCCTCCGTGTCGATTACATTGAGCACGTCCAGTAGATATCGGGCATTGAAAGCCATCTTGGTATCGTCGCCCTCTTTGATGACCTCGACTTCCTCGTGCGCTCTGCCGATATTGCCGCTCTCGGCGGTGACCGTAAGGGTTCCGTCCTCGATGCCAATAATTGTGCGGTTAGAGTTTTCGCGAGCGACAATGGCCGCGCGCTTCACGCTCTGCAGGAACTGATCCGTGGGGATGGTAAGCTTTTTGTTGTGCTCCTGCGGAACCACTTTCTCATAGTTCGGGAACTGGCCTTCGATGAGCCTGGATATGAGACTGGTCTCGCCGACCTGGAACATGACCTGGCTCGCCGCAATCTTGATGTCAACCGTTCCTTGCCCCTCGGGTACGATGCGGGTGAGTTCGTTCATGGCTCGTCCGGGTACAATCGCGTTCACCGCACCGTGGGATTCAATAACCGCGCACTCCTGAAGACACAAGCGATGACCGTCTGTCGCGACCAATCTGGCTCCGTCTTCGCTTACTTGAAGCAGTATTCCGGTGAGAATGGCGCGCGATTCGTCTTGGCTGATGGCGAAAGCCGTCCTCTTGATTGCGTCGCGAATGGCGTCGTGCTCGACGATTATGCTCACTTCCTCGCGCACTTCGGGCAGCATAGGAAATTCTTCGGCGGGCAGGCCCAAAATCGAGTAGTCGGACGTACCACATTTAATGGAGACAGTATTAGTTTCGTCAACCGCAAAGGAAACGTCGGTGTCCGGCAGGGCTGCGAGGATTTCAGTCACCGTCTTGGCCGGAACAGTCATTTGTCCCGGTTCTTCAACTTTCGCATCAACCACGCACTCCATCCCAATTTCCAGGTCTGTGGCAGCGATCCGAATTTTGTCCTCTTCAGCCGTAATCAGCAGGTGCCCCAATATCGGAAGAGACGTACGCGGGCTTACCGCACGCCCCGCAGTTTGCACGCCCTCGAAAATGTCCTTTCTAGCGCAGATAACCTTCAACGACTGTTCCCTCCCGTCCAATATGAATGCTTAATAAACGCTTACAAATACGGCGTTAGTATATCACAGCGGGCGGACACTTACAAGCTACAAGCATCTAAATCCCAGGTAATCGCGCTAAAACAGTGCAACTACTCTTGCAAGGAAATCTTTGTCCCATCCGGCCTAGTTTATCTTGAACCTGACACTGACGTTCTTGGATGCTTCTTGCCTTATAAGGTTGTGAGCAATCTGCCTCAATAGCGCAAAGTCTTCAGGTGCGTGATCAGTTCTGACCCTGCAGGTATCATCGTCGAAATCCGTATCCATCACCCAGTGGAGCTTACGCTGGATCTCAGGGTGTTTCACCACTGCAGCGTCGTTCACATCAAGGGCGAAAGCTATCGACTAAAGGAACGAAAGGAGTACCTCAGGCAGAAAATTCAGGCTACTAATGCACTACTTGAACCTGCTTCCTGAGACGCCAGAATTATACATTTTTTAACCGCCACATTTGCGCAAAATCACAGTGACGTTGACAGCTTTCGCGGAGCAGTGCGAGACCAAGCCGCCAATGATTTGCATGGTCTTGTTCGCTGGCTGGGTGGCCTATTGCCGCTGGAAGAGTCAATCGTCCGTTTTGAGAAAAAACTGCGTTTGCATACGGGTAGACTACCAGGAAGATAATACATACCGCGACTGCAGATAAGGCAACTCGCGACTTGATACGCAGACGGATAATCAGTCAGACAAACAGCCCAACTCTCAAAAACAGTAGTGCGGCTCGTCTTCCAGTGGTAACGAGCGCCAAGCTCTGCGCAATGCCCATGAGTATTAGACACAGCCGAGCTGACTTTGTTCGATATGCCATTGCACCTCGAATCAGCCAATCGCGACCGAGGGAAGCAAATGCGACGTAACACCCCAGGATTTGGTAATTGCTTTGATTACCCTGCTGAATGCGGAATTGGCTCAATCGCAGCACGGTCACCATTCTGGAAGTGAAACTCTTCGGGTCTTTGACCCATACTCCGGACAGATTGGCAAGGCTATCAGCATTAGGCTCTATGACGGTAATGCTGCGTCTGTAGCAAGCACAATATGCTACCGGTTGATAAGTGAGAAGGAGCCAAGATTATGCCGTTTTGGCCTGCACTAACACAGTATATCGAACGGATTCTCTCCCTGATAGCGCATGGAGCTTGTTAGCGGCACGTTTATGTCGTCGACACCTAGGAATTTCACGGCATCGAAGAGAGCCTTGCCGCAGTGATTGAACGCGACCGCTCCATGGTGCGGGAAGCGCTTGCCGATCAGCACATGCCGGTAGAACCTGGCAAAGTTCGGAATAGCAAAGACTCCGATGCCGCCAAAGCTCATTGGGTCGATGTCGAGAATATTGCCCTCGCACACATAGCTCACCAATTGGCTCTCGGCGTTGCCCTGGAGCCGGAAGAATGTCGTCGGGCCTGGCTTGATCTGGCCATCGAGTGTGCCTCGGGTTATATCAGGAGCATTCGACGGGTCTTCAATCAAGCGATTCATGATGAGCTGATATTTCATTGAGCAATTTTTCATGCAAGAACTCGGAGTGTTGCCGCAGTGGAAACCCATGAACAGATCCTCAGTGGTCGCTCCCTTGAGATCAACTCCGCCCAGCATGTCGGTCGGTACAGTGTTGTTGATATCGAGGAGCGTAGCAGGATTGTCGCTAGCAAGCTGGCAAAAGTACTCACTAAGCGCGCCATACATATCTACCTCGCACGCCACTGGAATTCCACGTAAGGCCAACCTCGAATTTACGTAGCACGGCACGAACCCGAAGGCTTTCTCGAATGCGGGCCAACACTTGTCAGCAAAGACCCCGAATGAACGCGAACCAAGATT
The DNA here is from genome assembly GCA_021372295.1 of bacterium. Lineage (GTDB taxonomy): Bacteria > Armatimonadota > UBA5829 > UBA5829 > UBA5829 > UBA5829. Next base: position 122,964 of record JAJFUS010000019.1, read on the forward strand.
TTCTTCGCAGAACCGAAGCAGCGCAAGTTCAAACCGGGCCAGCTTGGGGAGCAGATCGGGGTACGTGTTGCCCTCACCGAGTTCATCGGCCATATCCTTTGCAACAACCGCGATGGCTGGATCTTCCTCGTCCACGGCGTTGTAGAGATCCCACAGATCCAGCTCGCTGTTTTCCATCACCTCCACGCCCATATCATACAGCGGCTTGATTGGGGCGTTGCAGGCGTAGAAGTCTTGGGGTCTTGGGCCGAAGGCGAATATCTTGAGGTTAAGAACGCCAATGATGATCCGCGCGACAGTGGCGAAATGCTTTATCTTGGCCGCGAGTTCATCGGGGAGACCGACTGGCATCTGCGGAATATAGACCGGCACGTTGCGCAAGCCGAAGCTGTAAGAGGCGTTAAGCATGCCGCAATAGGCATCGCCCCTTCCGCCCACAAGCGTGTCCTTGCTCTCCTCGGCTGCCGCGCAGGCCATAACCGGCCCATCAAAGTGCTCCGCAAAGATCGAAAGGGGGCCTTCGGGACCGAAGTTGCCGAGGTATATTACGGCAGAATTGGCCCCGGCATCAGCAACCTCGGCCAAGGCGGCCAAGGTGTCGCCTTCGTTCTCGATAATGGTATTGCAGGAATATACGTCGAGACCCACGTTCTCGCAGCACTCAGTGAGCTTGCCGAGCCTGGTGCGGGTCAGATCTATAGGAAAGCAGTCACGGCTGACACCAACCAGGGCCAACTTGACTTGAGGGGTATTAACGCTAATGGGCATTGTCTTGTCTCCTTTCAGCCTTACTTCTGTCCGTATTTGTTCTGATATCTTTCGTAGCCCCGTCTGATTTCCTCAGATGGAATGGGAATCGGCATGCCTTTGAGAGTCGCCAGGTGGACAGTCTTAGCAACGTCCTCACACATAACGGCAGCCTTGAGAGCGGCCTTGACATTCGCGCCGACGGTAAAAACGCCGTGGTTCTGCAGCAATATAGCAGGAGACTCACCAATGTACTTCACAACCGCCTCACCGATCTGTTCCTCGCCGATCTGGCAGTAGGGAGCGCAAGGGATGTCGCAGCCGAACTCATCGGCCATCGCAGTGAGAACGCAGGTAATCCCCTGGCCCAGCGCCGCAAAGCTGGTAGCATAGTTCGAATGCGTGTGGATGATGCCGTTGACCTTGTCCATGTACCGATAAATATAACAATGGGTCAACGCATCCACTGAGGGCTTCAGTCCACCCTCGATGACATTGCATTCGAGATCGACTATCACCATTTTCTCGGGAGTCAGGTCTTCAAAGACCACGCCACTGGGCTTAACCACAATCTTGCCCGAGTCCGGATCGCGCCCGCTGGCATTGCCGCTGGTCATTGTGACAAGTCCCTGGCGGGGTAATTCTTTGTTCATCGCGCAGACTATTTCTCTGAGTTTGGGTAATAACAAATTCTTTCTCCTAGGAAAGCTGCTCTTCCTTAATCCTTTTTAGCCGCTTCATGACGTCGTTCTCGCCGCGACCGAAGTAATCGTGGAGCTTCTTGTACTCGACAAACAGCTTCGCGTAAACCGCGTGAGCTTCGGGATTGGGCTTGAATGTCTTGTCCTTCACGTGAGCCATCTTTGTGGCGGCCTCGGAAATCTCGTCGTAGCCTCCCCTGCTCTTTCCGGCAGCTACAGCCCCCCACATCGCCGAACCCAGCGCGCAGGTCTGAGCTGATGATGCCACTTTCCACTCACGGTTTGTGACGTCGGAATAGATCTGCATCAGGAACTCGTTGCGCTCAGGTAGGCCACCACACGCCACTATCTCGTTCACGACGACACCGTTGGAGTCAAATGCGTCTATGATGATGTTCGCGCCGTAAGCCGTGGCCTCGATCAAGGCTCGGTATATCTCCTCGGGCTTCGTGTTGAGAGTCATTCCCAGAATCATGCCTGTGAGATCAACATCGACAAGGATACTGCGGTTGCCATTCCACCAATCGAGGGCGAGAAGACCGCTCTGGCCGGGCTCGAGCGTCGACGCCTTTTCTGTTAGGAATTGGTGTATGCTGATACCCTTGTTTTTCGCTTCGGCTTCATACGAGACCGGGACGCAGTTCTCCGTAAACCATGCGAAGTGATCGCCAACACAGGACTGCCCAGCCTCGAACCCGAAGAACCCGGGAAGGATACCGTCTTCGACATAGCCGCACATTCCCTCAACGATTCTGGGCTCCCTGCCCAGTATCATGTGACAGGTGCTGGTACCCATTATCGCTACCATCGTTCCTTCATTAGTTACAGTAGCGGCAGGAACAGCAACATGGGCGTCCACATTGGCGACGGCAACGGCAGTGCCGGGCATAAGGCCCATCCTCTTGGCCATAGCTTCAGTAAGCTCACCGGCCTTGCTGCCCATCGGCATAATATCCCGGCTCATCTTCTCATCGACCACATTCTCGAAACGAGAGTCCAGCGCCTTGAAATATTCTTTTGGCGGAAAGCCCGTCGCTTTTTCCCACATCGCCTTGTAACCGGCGGTGCAGGCGTTGCGAGTCTCAACGCCTGTGAGCTGGAGGTTAACCCAATCGGCAGCTTCGATAAAACGATCTGCCGCGTCGTAGACATCGGGAGCTTCATCGAGAATCTGAAGAGCCTTAGAAAAGAACCACTCCGAACTGATCTTGCCGCCGTAGCGCTTAAGGAAGTCGAGACCGAGCTTCTCGGCTGTCTGATTGATCTTGTTTGCCTCGGACTGGGCCGCATGGTGCTTCCAAAGCTTCACCCAGGCATGAGGGTTCTTAGCCCACTTTAGATCGAAGCAGAGAGGATTGCCGTCCTTATCGATCGGAAGCATCGTGCAGGCGGTAAAGTCGATTCCCAGACCTATTACGTCCTCGGGTTTCGTGCCGGACTCTTTAAGCACTGCCGGGACGGTAGTCTCCAAAGCCGTCAGATAGTCGCGAGGGTTCTGCAGAGCCCAGTCTGGAGGAAGCTTTTCGCCGGATGTCGGTAATACCTCATCGATAACTGCATTAGAGTACTCATATACACTCGACGCCACTTCCATGCCGGTCTCAACTGCCACCAGCAGAGCACGAGCCGAAAGAGTGCCGAAATCTATTCCAAGAGAATACTTCACCATGCATCACCTCGTCGCGTAACACAAATCAGAATTGGTGTCCAGAAAAGCCATAACCTCTGGTAAAGACGGCAGGCCTGTTCTCCCGCCCGGCTTCATGCACTTGATCGCAGCAACGGCAGAAGCAAACTCACAGCACCTGGCCGTATCCCAGCCTCGGGCGAGTCCGTAGGTAAATGCACCATGAAAGGTGTCGCCTGCCCCGGTAGTATCCACGACATCCACCTTGAACGCCTCACCCCGGCCCTTCCCGTAGAGATCGGAATACACCCAGCCCTCGGCTCCAAGCGTTATCACGGCAGTAGCCGGTCCCAGATCGTGAATGCTATCCAACGCCGAGTCCAGATTGTCGTCCAGCCCTATCTGGCGAGCGTAGTGTCGCGGAGCAATGAGCACATCCACCAGTTTCAGAAGTCTCATGTTCCTGTCATCGGGTATGAGATCGGCAACAACCGGCACCCCGCGCTTGCGGACTGCCCTTGCCGCTGCAATGGACAGGTCAAGAAATATGTCGTCGACAAGAAGCGCATCCCAACTGGAGGCTATTGACCAATTTATGCATTCCAAGTCGAATCCCAAACCTGTACCCGGCCTGTGGAAGATAGTCCGCTCACCGCTGTTTTCGTCAACGTGAATGAAGCTGAATGGGCTCCTCCCGCCTGGGGCTCGTATGATATGAGTCGATGAAATTCCTTCAGCTTCCAGTTCGGCAAGTATCTGGTCACCAACATGGTCATCTCCCAATATGCACAGCAGATCGCTACTCGCTCCCAGCCTTGCACAGGCCACCATCGCCGTTCCAATGAGGCCACCACCTTGGGCAACATAATCGCTGACTCTTGCCGTCTCGCCGTAATTGATCTTGGGAGCGGAGACTATATAGTCCATGCAGCATATACCTGCTCCGGCTATCCGAACTTGACTATCTTGGTGCATTTAAGGCCTCTCCAATTCCCGCGTTGGGACCCGTGGCACGGCTCGCGATTTCGAAGCCGTCGTCACTCGAGTGCCTGCGTTGTCCTCATGAAGTACGCGAAAAGGTTCCCAAAGCACCAGCCCAAGTGAACCGTTGAGCAAGAACTCCTCGAAATCCATACGTGCTTTAATCTCCACGGCCCGAGCCCGTGGGTCTACCCGCCTCATTACCTCCTGACGAATGTTATCTATTATCAGGTCTGGCGCTACATCGACACATGGCCCTCCAACAAAGACCGTGCGAACGTCCAGAATATTGACCAGATTTGCAAGCGCCAGGCCCAGGTGTCCGATCATACCGTCGGTCAGGGCAGCGTATGCTGTCGTGTCACCACTTTGTGCAAGCTCAATGGCCTTCTTGACAAGCTTGATTCTCTCATCGTGAGGCATCCGCCAGCTGGACTCCACCGCATCCGGCCATATCTTCTTTATTAGGGCGGTATCAGTGGAAAATGTGCCGAGACAGCCCTGGTTGCCGCAGAAGCACATGGGGCCGTTCGGATCAACACAAACGTGCTCCAACACCAACGCCATGTCGTGCGCCCCGCGGACTACTTTGCCATCGAGCACATAAGCCCCGCCAATGCCGTCACCAACCGTAATGTAGAGAGTGCCACCGTCCTGAGCTTCATTGCTGAACCACTGCTGGGCCAGAGCGCCGGCTCGAACGTCATTCTCAATAATGACGGGCACCCCCAACATCTTCTCGAGCATCGGCGCAACCGGCACACGTTCGTTTCTGCCGAGAGCTCTCCAGCCATCCATCGTGCCAAGCTTCTGGTCAACATATCCCGAAACTGCAACCCCCACTCCTCGCAGGCTCGAAAGCTCTTTTCCGGCCGCCTCCACACAGCGCTTAACTGTCTGGGCAACGGCAGGGATAACGGTCTCGCTGGTGTCGTCCTGCGGGCCGTAGTTGACAATCCGCCGGGCAAGAACCTTTCCGGCCGCGTCGGCAACCGCTATCTGGCTGGATTCGGGTGTGAGCCAAATGCCCGCTACTGGAGGACCGTCTGGATCAATGTCATATAGTGCTACAGGCCGGCCACGCGGTCCCAGAGCCGAGCCAACTTCTTTAAGCTGATGCTCCGAGAGCATTTCATCGATAAGATTGCACACGCAAGTAATGCTGAGGCCAGTTATCCTTGCAAGATCGGCACGCGACACGGACGGCTGCCGGTGTACTGCAAGCGCCAGTTGGGCACGGTTGTTTCGTTTGACAAGTTTGAGGCGGTCTATCGATCTTTCCATATAGATATTGTGATATTACTCCTCACTTATTAGTTTGTATTCTGCACAACTGGAGTCTACCACCGGGTTTGCTATATGTCAAGTGGCTACATAAAATAGTACAAAAATGCGTGTTGACAGGTCGGCAATACAGGGATACAATAACACCATAGCCATGCTATAACTAACTGCTTTGGAGTCAGTTGGGAGATCAGATGTTTGCAGGCACCCTAAGTGATTTATGGTCAACAACTTGATTTGTCACATTGAACTTGTCTTCGGGTCTGTGCTCAGATACTAAACGAGTTCAGCATGACACTATATACAAGTCATACAGCGTAAACTGCTCAGGACAAAAAACGATACCTGTGAAGGAGATATAAGCAATGAGCCTCACATTAACCATCACTGATTGGATCGTATGTATTGTCGCTTTAGTCGGCAACATCCTGCTGGGATTGTGGTTTTCTATACGTCATAAGAAAGCCGAAACCAGCGACAGCTTCTTCCTTGCAGGAAGAAGACTTACCTGGCCTATTGTGGGGGCCAGCCTCTTTGCCACCAACATAGGCGCGGAACATCTGGTGGGTTTGTCGGGTGACTCATATAGATACGGCATCTGTGCCGGCACCGTGGAACTTACCACGGCCATTTGTCTAGGCTTTGCCGCCGCAGTTCTGCTACCATACTATCTCAAGAACAATGTCTTTACGATCCCCGAGTTCCTCCAACTCCGCTATAGATCTGAAGCCAGGATGTTCTTCTCGGGACTTATGCTCTTCATCTGCATTGTCACTAAGATGGCATTCTGCCTTTACGCTGGTGCCTTGGTCATGCACAGTCTGGTGGGATGGGATGTCATGCCTACGGTCCTGCTGCTCGGAGTAGCCTGCGCAATCATCACTATGATAGGCGGGTTCGGGGTAGTCGCATATACTGATGCCATTCATGCTCCAATTATGATCGCTGGATCTGCTCTGATAGTGGCCATAGGCCTGCATAAAGTGGGGGGTTGGGACGCTCTGCACACAGCAGTTCAGCATACGCGTGTGCCGGACGCTATGCATATCTTCAAGCCATATACTGATAAGACATACCCATTCTGGGGAATCATCCTCGGAGCAATTTATGGCGGGACATTCTACTGGGGTATAGACCAGGTCAATGTCCAGCGAATGCTCGGAGCAAAAGACCTCAAGCATGCCCGCTGGGGCGCTATGTTTGCGGTGTTGCTGAAACTTACTCCGGTGTTTATATTCGCCCTGCCCGGCGTAATTGCTCTCGCAATCAACCCCAATATCCCAGTGGAGCAATCCAAAACCACATTTGTTTGGATTCTTAATAATCTCCTTCCTAGCGGCATCAGAGGCTATGTACTTTCGGCGCTGCTTGGAGCTGTGATATGTGCCTTGATCGGAGTTATGAACTCGGTCTCCACAATGAGTGTGCGTGACTTCGTCCTGAAATTCCGCCCCAACACAAGTGAAGTGGCTCAAGTTCATATCGGCCGCATCGCAATAGTGATCGCTATGGCGCTCGGATACTGCGCGGCGTGGGTTGTCTACCTGCAGCCCGAGGGCATTTACAAATATCTACAGACTATCTCCATATACCTGGTCATGCCTATAACACCGGCAATAGTCTTCGGAATAATGAGCAAGAAAGTGACGTTTGCCGGTGCGGTGGCATCGGTGTTTACCGGAGTAGCGTTGAGCGCTACGTTTGTGGTCGATGCCCTGGTTCCGGCCGTGGCTCAAAGACTTCCATTCCTCCATCACACGCTCACTGAGAACTACACATATAGGGGCTTCTGGGGCACCGTGATAATCACTGTTGTACTCTTTGTGATCTCGTCATTTACCAAGAAGACCGATAAAGAGAAGCTTGCGAAGACAACAATAGACTGGGGCAGTAAGATCGAGCCATTCCAGGGCATCAGCGATTGGCGGCTTCACCTGGCGGTGCTCAGCATGATTACTGTTCTCGCCTACTGGTGGATCAGGTAATGCCGATGAATACTTCCACAATCAAGAAAGGACTTATCTGATGAACATCAATCATTTTACGGAATCACTGCGCGAGGCGCTGGCTGATGTGCCGGTGCTGGACGCGCATACCCATCTGGTAGGAGGACACCTGGGGGCACGGGGCTTACACGATATCCTGCTTTACCACATGGCTGTAAGCGATCTCTATGCCGCCGGATGTCCGAGCGGCGCCAGGCTCACACAGTATCCGGGCTGGCCGTCGAAAGAAGAAGCACACGCCCGTATCAAAGAGGCCCTGCCATATCTTCGATACGTCGAAAACACCAGCATTTCGTGGGGAATCAGGACCATCCTCAAAGACCTCTATGACTGGAAAGAGCCGATCACTGCTGATAACTGGCAAAAGCTCGACTCAATGATACGTGAGCGCGCCGACGACAAGGCGTGGCAGAGAAGCGTAATCGGCAAGGCCGGTATCCAGAAGTTCGTGACGGAACACGCCCGAAAAGAACAAGAGCAGGACAGTGATATCCTTCAATACTCACTGGAGTGGGCTTTCTTCACCCGCTGCCAGTGGGGCGAGTTTGATACTGCCCTCTATGAGCTTGAGAGATGCTGGGGAGAGCTTCCCGGCCCGCCAACGCCGATCGGTTCAGGCGGAAGACCCGCTACCAGGAAAATCATAGCAAGCGTCGAGGATGTCCATGAGGCAATTGCGTGGTACGTAAATCATATGCCCGCAGATACCATACTATCCATGGCCACGCACATCTCGACTGACATAGATTTCCGTCAAGTAAGCGATGAAGATATGCGTTCTGCTCTTACCCGACGAGATAAAGCGGGCTCTGAAGAGAGAGATATCTACGCATCATACGTCAACGAGGCATTTCTGACCGCTATGGAGCGCAAACTTGGTGGCAGGGTGGTCTTTCAATTCAGCTACGGAGCCGAGCCGCTGCCGTTCGAGACAGGAAGCCGTCTGAACCAGAAGTCGATAGCACAGTTGGCCGAGATGATAGGGCGTCACCCCGGACTTCAATTTTTATGTACTCTGTCGAGCAGGCATGCCAACCAGTCGCTGTGCACACTGTGCCGTGAATTGCCCAATCTCTCACTCGCGGGGTACTGGTGGCATAACTTCTTCCCGTCAGCGATACGCCAAGTGATGGAAGAGCGGTTGGATATGCTTCCGACAAACAAGCAGATAGGATTTTTCTCGGATGCTTATTGCGTAGAGTGGACTTATGGAAAGCTTATAATAGTCAAAAACGAGCTGGCACGGGTTCTCTCTGAGAAAGTTCTGGTGGGCCAATACACCATGGAGCAAGCCGTGAACATCGCACGGCAGATTCTGTTCGAAACGCCGCAATCCGCGATGGGAATGCTTCCAATTACAGTTAGAGGTAAGAAATGAAGTTAGTCAATTTGATTCCGATGCTCGAAGAGGCCCAGAACGGGCACTATGCCGTTGGCGCATTCAACTACTGCAATGCCGAAACAGCTCAGGCGGTAGTCGAAGTTGGCTGTGAGTTGCGATCTCCGGTCATGTTCATCACCGGCCCCTGGGAAGTGCCTCTTCTGGGAGCAAAGATGATGGTCGATATAGCCAAGTGGGTAGCCGCCGAGGCCGATGTTCCGGTTTGTCTTCATCTGGATCACGCCGTTGAGATCGATCTTGTCAAAGAGTGCATCGAGGCGGGCTTTCCGTCCGTCATGATAGATGCTTCCCGGTATGATTTTGAAGAGAACGTCCGTCTCACGAAAATGGTCGTGGATATGGCGCACCCTAAAGGAGTGACAGTCGAAGGGGAGCTTGGAGCTGTCGGACGAGTGGATGATTCGTCAGTCGAAGGCGAAGGTGAGACAAGTCTGACCGACCCTGCAAAAGCAGCCGAGTTTGTTGAGAGGACAGGCGTCGATGCCCTTGCTTCGGCCATAGGTAATGCCCATGGCATCTACACTCAAAGGCCAATCCTCGACTTCGAGCGGCTTAAAGACATTCGAAGCGCAACCGGCATTCCACTTGTTCTTCACGGCGGTTCCGGCACACCATCCGACCAACTCCACAAGGCCATCGAGATAGGGATAAGCAAAGTCAATGTCGCCAGTGAGCTTGGCAGAGCCTATCTCGATGCCATAGAGCAGTTCGACCAGGCAAAAGGCGGCAAGGCATGGTATGCTCACGCGATAATGGACGCGAAGACAGCTATTAAACAGGTCACCGCAAAGTGGATGAAGGTGCTAGGCAGCACTAATAGAGTGCCTTAACAGCGAAGATCGCACAGAAGCTGCTACTCAAAGTCCAACCGAATCGACTCTGGCTGAGCAAGCATGCTTGATAACTTATGGAGGAGTATTATGAAGCGAATCAAAAAAACCGTCTCAGCGGTCATTGCAAGTGTTCTGACGCTACTGGCTGCGGCGTCCTGGGCGACAATACAGCCAAACCCATTGTTTTCCGATGGGGTTGTGCTCCAGAGGGATATGTCGGTGCCCGTATGGGGAACGGCCAGTGACGGCGAAAGAGTAACCGTCACGATCCAGAATCAGTCGGTCTCAACAGAGGCGAGCGGCGGCAAATGGATAGTCAGGCTAAACCCTCTTCGCGAGGGCGGGCCATACACCATTAAGATCAACGACCTGACGATCGAGAATGTAATGGTTGGAGAAGTGTGGATATGCAGTGGGCAATCCAATATGGAGATGTCTCTCCAATCAGTCGCAAATGCATCTGAGGCGATTGCGGCCTCCAAGGACCCGATGCTGCGCCTTTTCCATGTCAGACGCACGATCAGCAAAACGCCGCTCTACTCAGCATCCGGCTTATCATGGCAGGAATCAGCCCCGGAATCCACACCCGATTTCTCAGCGGTTGGATACTTCTTTGCAAAGGAACTACGCAAATCGCTCGACGTACCGGTCGGAATTATCGAATCCGCCTGGGGTGGAACAGATGCTGAAAGCTGGACCAGCCGGGACGCTTTGCTCGGCAACCCTGACTTTCATCCAATACTCGTCGAAAGCGACACGGCCCCATTCAATGGCGAGCCCAACCACGCGTGCCTAACTTACAATGGAATGATAGCGCCGCTGCAGCCTTATGCAATGCGTGGAGTGATATGGTACCAGGGAGAGAACAATGCAAGCCGCGCCATGCAGTACCGGACACTTTTCCCGACACTAATCGGATCATGGCGAAAGGCCTGGGGCCAGGGAAATTTCCCGTTCTACTTTGTTCAGCTTGCCCCGTTCGGCTCAACAGCAGAAGAATCGCAGATGAGCACGTGGGCCGAACTTCGCGAGGCACAGTTACTGACGTCAAAAAACTGCCAGGGCACCGCAATGGCCGTAATCACCGACGTCGGCGACAGGACTGATATTCACCCGAGGCAAAAGGAGCCGGTTGGATATCGTCTGGCGCTTGCGGCAGAGGCGTTGACCTACTCCAAGCATGTGGTCTACAATGGGCCTATCTACAAATCGATGAGCGTAAAGTCCGGCAAGGCTATAGTCTTATTTGACAATACGAGTGGCGGCCTTGTGGCCAAGGACGGCGAACTCAAAGGATTCACAATTGCTGGCGAGAACGGCAAGTTCTACAACGCCGAAGCTCGAATCGTGGGCAATAATGTGGAAGTGATGAGTCCAGAGGTTCCTAAGCCTGTGGCCGTGCGATACGGTTGGGCTGATTGCCCGGTAGTCAACCTATTTAACGGATTCGGATTGCCTGCATCACCGTTCAGGACTGATTGCCCCAAATAGCAAACGAATTGCATACGCTGCCGGAGTCCAAGACTTGTGACAACACGGATCGCCCAATGTCGAGGACCCGGCGCGTTATACCAAGTTGCAACAACGAGCCACGAAACAGTATGAATGCTCCGCTCAACCTCACCTTTTAGTCCAGAAGCTCTAGACATATCAAGAACGCGCTTTATTTCTGGGACGGCGGCGCAGATATGCAGCATGTGCTCCCGCAACGAATAGATGATCTTACTCCCGACGGCGGATTCATATCTGAAATCTAGAGCCCAACTCGCGATGATGTGACGACCAGGGCTTGACGACTAGGTGACGCATTTTGGAAGTATAATTGGCAATCTCTATTTCGTGTTTCTCGAAAGTATTCCCAGACCGCGCATAAATTCCTCGGCGCATTCTGGCCACGACGAGATTGACTTGCCTAATGGCCGCAAGCCATAACCATGGCCCGCGGCCAGGAATAGATGCATCTCAACCGGCACCTTGACCTCCCTTAAAGCGCGATAGTAGCAAATTGCCCCGTCAACAGCGTCGTCATCCTGTGTGCACGCAAGAAACGTTGGAGGCATGATCGCAGACACACTCAGTTCCGGCGCAAGTTTGACGCTGTTTCCTCCACCATTCAGCCAGGCAGCGTAAATAAGCATCGCAAAATCCGGACGACAGCTTGCTTGGTCGTTATCATCTACCGGGTCATACGCACGCTTTTCGTAACTGCTGCACAGAACGGCTGCAAGATGACCACCTGCGGAAAAGCCCAAAATCCCGATTCGATTCGGGTCTATATTCCATTCGCAGGCTCGGCGACGAACCATTCCTACTGCCCGCTGCACGTCCTGCAGCGCCACCTCGTATCTCTCCATATCATTTCGGGCAGGCACGCGGTACTTGAGCAGTATCGCAGTGATCCCAATGGAATTGAGCCACTGACAGGGCTCAGTGCCTTCGACATCTGTAGTGAGACACACGTATCCGCCGCCGGGGCACACAATCACCGAGGCGTGGATATCCTTTTCCGTCAGAGGCCGATAGACCGTGATAGTTGGTTCTGATACGTTTGTTACACAGCACACGGGTGTTGTGAGCGGACCGCTGTGATCCCACGTTGTTTCATTCTCTTTTCCAACGTCTCCGGCCTCGCCCGGCGCCCCATTCGGCCAAAGCATGATCGGCTCAATGTGGTCCGAAGCCAAAAGACTGGGGCTGATTGAATATAGCAGCAGAAGAGCAACTATACGCAAGATTGTTTTTTTTGCAGGCATATTATCCTTCCGAAATATGAAGGCCACGAAGCACCAAGTCGTCCGCGATGGAGTTGAGTACAACTATTCGCTACCGCGCACCTACGATAAGCTGATTGCCTTGATAAGGCGAGTGGTATCGGTATTGTTCTTCTCGCAAGAGCTGATCCCGGTCACGCATACGAAAGCTCCATCGCTGGGCACTTGCAGATCACTAGGCATAGCTACCTTGACGTATACACCAGAGCCATCGTCCAAGAGGAATGTATTGTCCGCGCTCGAAGCAGACGACACAGTCCCCCATACCTTGACCAACAGCCCGACGTTGTTGGTCCCGGATGCTCCAGTTATACTCGGCTGATAAGCTCCGGCCCCGCCGCCCAGTGACTTGTTGGTCATGCCCAAAGAGCCGAGTGTCTGCCCGGTCCTTTGCATGAGAATCGATGCATAAATCAGAATTCTTTCGCCATTCGATGCGGTAGTGAGCATGCCTTGGACTGTGACTCGGTCACCTGCCGACACAGTCCCGCCTATCACCCCAATTCCAAAGGTTCTATTCTCGTTCTCGAGGTAGTATGAGCCGTCTCCAAAGAGCGCGGAGTCGACCGTAACGCACACCGGCGTCGTCAGAGCCACCTCTGTCCCATCAGCTAGACTGGCGATGTCTGACAGTTCGCTCACACTGATGATGTCGGAGATATATTCGACCGCACCGATATCAGGAGCAGAACCGCTATATGTTAGACCGACATCGATTCCAGCATCAATTGCCGGACTGCCGATTTTTAGCTGATAGTCGCCACTGGCCGCATCAACAAGTAACGGATCGACGCCCATTGTCTCGCCGGAACCCAAGTTGGGATACCCCAAGTCGTTTCCTATTTCAAAGAACATGTTGTTTGAACAGGCCAAGTTGGTGTTCGGGCAGTACCTGGCTTCATTGCAGTCGTATACGATGTTGTTACGGAACTCACATCCAATCGGCAATTGATTGCCGCTTGTGCATCTGTAACCAGTACCTTCGGCA
>JAJFUS010000022.1 GCA_021372295.1 bacterium
GACATACTCAATGCCGACAAGATCGTCATGACGCAGGCGGCCGTGGCGAAGTTGGAGGAGGTCTTTGCTTAGATGAAAGATGCTTATTCCATCATTAAGCGGCCGTTGATTACTGAAAAGGGCATGGGCGCTTCGGCAATGGGCAAGTATGTCTTTGAAGTGGATATCAACGCCAACAAGATAGAAATTGCCGGTGCCGTGAAGACTATTTTCCCGGCTGTAGACGTGGTCAAGGTCAACACTCTTAGAGTGAAAGGCAAGACAAAGCGTATGGGCAGAATGCCCCAGGGCAAGACCGCTGACTGGAAAAAGGCGTATGTTACGCTTAAGCCCGGTCAGCATATCGAGATCTTCGAGGGAGCGTAACAATGGCTGTAAAAGAATTCAAGCCTATCACGCCCGCACGGCGTTACTATACGGTTTCCTCATTTGAGGAGATCACGAAGTCTACGCCTGAAAAGAGCCTGCTTCGTCCGCTGAAGAGAACTGGCGGACGCAACAATCAGGGCACGCTCACGGTTCGCCATCAGGGCGGCGGCCACAAGAAACAGTATAGAATTATTGATTTCAAGCGCGACAAGGCCGGGGTTCCTGGTAAGGTTGCCGGTATCGAATACGACCCGAACCGGTCGGCGCGAATTGCGCTTATCAATTATGCCGACGGCGAAAAGAGATACATCCTCTGGCCGCTGGGTCTGAAAGTCGGCGACCGGATTATCGCGGATGAGTCCGCTGACATTCGTCCCGGCAACTGCATTCCGCTGGCGAATATTCCGCTTGGAACCATCGTTCATAATGTGGAGTTGAAAGTCGGCAAGGGCGGTCAGATCGTGCGAAGCGCCGGTGCTGGTGCTCAGTTGATGGCAAAGGAAGGCAATTATGCCAACCTTAGACTGCCTTCCGGCGAGATGCGCAACGTTCCGATCATGTGCAAAGCGACGATTGGTCAGCTGGGCAACGTCGAGCATGAGAATATTTCCATTGGCAAGGCCGGTAGGTCGCGGTGGAAGGGTATTAGGCCGACGGTGCGCGGCGTCGTTATGAACCCAAGAGATCACGCTCACGGTGGCGGCGAGGGCAAGTCGCCCGTCGGACGCAAGACTCCTGTCTCGAAGTGGGGCAAGCCGGCTCATGGTCAGAAGACCAGGGGCAAGAAACAGTCCGACGCGATGATCGTCAGGAAACGAAATGCGAAGTAGGAGGCGTAACTAGTGGCACGTTCACTGAAAAAGGGGCCGTACGCGGACCCGAAACTCCTTAAGAAAATTGAAGATATGAACGTGAAGGGCGACAAAAGGATCATTCAGAGCTGGTCCCGCCGTTCGACGATATTCCCGCTGATGATTGGGCACACGATCGCTGTGCACGATGGTAGGAAACATATTCCGGTGTTCATCACTGAGAACATGGTGGGCCATAAGTTGGGCGAGTTTGCTCCGACAAGGCTCTATCGAGGTCACGGCCACCATACCGAGCGTTCTACTTCGTTAAAGTAAGATTATAGAAGAAAACGGTTGGAGATTCGCTCTCCGCTGTTTTTAGGAGGCCAATCGTATGCAGGCAATAGCGAAGGCGCGTTTTGTGCGCACCTCGCCGCGTAAGGCCCGCCTTGTTATAGACGAAATTCGAGGCAAGGATGTTAGGGACGCCCTGGGGATCTTGCAGTTTACGCCGAATTTTGCGGCGAGACTGATCGAAAAGGTGCTCAAGTCGGCTGTGGCCAATGCGGAGAACAATCACCATATGGATGGTGAAAACCTGAAGGTTTCACTGGCCATGGTAGACGGTGGACCGCTGATGAAGCGAGTCCGTTATGCGCCGATGGGGCGCGGCTACCGGATGGTCAAGAGACTCAGTCATATAACCATCGGAGTCGAAGAGACGGAGCCGAAGCCGGAGAAGAAGCGCAAGCGCAAAGAAGTCGCGCGAACCGCCAAGCCGGGAGCGAAAGCGCCCAAGGCTGCAGCGAAGGCCCACACAAAGAAAGCGCCGAAAAAGGAAGAGCAGCCAGCAAGCGCAGTGGAAGAAGAGAAAGTCGTGGCGGCCGAGGTAGTCGAGGTCGTTGAGACGTCAGTTGCACCGGAAGTCACTGCTGCCGCTGAGGTCGAGACGATTGTCGAGACCGAGGTTGTTGAGTCCAAAACGGCGAAATCCGAAGGCGATAGCGACGCCAAGGGGGGCGAGTAGTTGGGACAGAAAGTTCATCCTATAGGATTTAGAATTGGTGTCATCCGCGAGCCTGAGAGCAAGTGGTATGCCCCGGACAGAGAATTTGGCGCTCTGGTTATTCAGGACGCGAAAATTCGTAAGTTCGTGAAGAAATCGCTTTACCAGGCCGGTATCTCCAAAGTAGAGATAGAGCGTGCCGCAAACAAGGTCAAAGTGACCGTGCATACTGCCAAGCCCGGCATTATAATCGGGCGTGGCGGCAAAGGCGTAGACGACCTTCGCGGTGAGATCGAAAAAATCACTGGTGGCAAGATGGTGCATGTCAACGTGCAGGAGATCAGAAATCCTGAGATTGACGCCCAGTTGGTGGCCGAGTCTATTGCTCAGCAGATCGAGAAGCGCATTTCTTACAAGCGCGCGAACAAGCAGGCCGTGCTCCGCTCCATGAGAATGGGAGCCAAGGGAATTCGTATTCGAGTTGCCGGGCGGCTTGGTGGTTCGGAAATGGCGCGTGTAGATGGCGATAAGTCCGGTAAAGTTCCGCTTCATACTCTTAGAGCCGACATCGACTATGGTTTCACCGAGGCGAAGACTACTTATGGCCATATCGGCGTGAAAGTATGGATTTATCGCGGCGACATTTTGCCGGGTGCGAGACGCGCCGAACCGACTGAAGAAGAAATTATGGCCGCGAGAAGGCCGCGTCGTCCGAGAGGCGAACGGTCTGACCGAGGCGACCGTGGAGATCGCGGTGGATACGGCGGTCGCGGCGGCGGAAGATCCGGCGGTGGACGCGGTGGTCGTGGCGGCGGCGAGAGGAGAGGTTAAGCCAAATGCTAATGCCAAAAAGACCCAGATACCGCAAAGTGATGCGTGGATCGAGAGCCGGTAAGGCTAACAAAGGAAATAAGGTCGACTTCGGTGAGTACGGGCTTCAGGGCCTCGAGGCGGCGTGGATAACGGCCAATCAGATTGAGGCGGCCAGAGTTGCAATCACCAGGCATATTAAGAGAGGCGGTCAGGTGTGGATTCGTATCTTCCCGGACAAGCCGATCACACGAAAGCCTGCCGAGACCCGTATGGGAAGCGGCAAGGGCAGCCCCGAGGGTTGGGTTGCCGTGGTTAAGCCTGGTCGAATGCTCTTTGAGATGGCCGGTGTTGACGAGAGCCTGGCGAAAGAGGCTATGAGACTGGCTTCTCACAAGCTGCCGATCGCGACCAGGTTTGTGACGAAGAAAGAGCAGAGTGACATAAGTGAGACAGTCTGAGCTTCGCACCAAAGTTAAGCAGGGCAGCGATCCCGAACTTGAGGTATTGCTTAAGCAGGAGCGTGAGAATCTGTATAAAATGAGGCAGCAGATTGCCTTGAAGCAGTTGGACAACCCTCACGCTATTGGTCAAGCTAGAAAGAACGTGGCCCGAATATTGAACGAGTTGCGGGAACGCGAGATTAAGGCGGGCAAGGGAAATGGATAGAGGCAGACGAAAAGTTAGAAGCGGGCGTGTGACCAGCGACAAGATGGACAAGACTGTTGTGGTCGCCATCGAGACTCTGGTAAGGCATCCGCTCTACGGTAGGATTGTGCGAAGGACAACAAAGTTCAAGGCGCACGACGAAAGTAATGAGTGTGGAATCGGCGATACGGTCGAAATTATGGAGACCAGACCGCTTTCTAAAGATAAGCGCTGGCGAGTCGCTCGGATAATTGAAAAAGCCAAGTAGTTATTGGGCGGTAGAGCTGAGAAAGAGGATTGACGAATGATACATCCCTATACGCGACTGAGAGCGGCTGACAACTCGGGTGCTCGCGAGATCCTGTGCATAAGGGTGCTTAAAGGATCGAACGCGCATTACGCGGGTGTCGGGGACATTATTATAGGCGCGGTAAAGCAGGCGACCCCTGGCGCGACCGTTAAGAAGAGTGAAGTTGTCAGGTGTGTGGTCGTGAGAACGAAGAATGATGTTCAGCGTCCGGACGGCTCGATCCTTCGCTTTGACGATAATGCGGCCGTTGTGATTAATTCGGCGAACGAACCCAGGGGAACTCGTATATTTGGCCCTGTGGCCAGAGAATTGCGTGAAAAAGGGTTTATGCGAATCATATCGCTTGCGCCCGAGGTCCTTTAGGATCCCCCGGTGGGGGTTGCCCACTAGTTTCGATTAGAAACCGAGTATGGTTGCGAATGATAGTTTGTCGTTAACACCTTCAGGTTTCTTAGGAGTCTCTTAGATGAAGAAGAAAAAACCTGTTTATGAAGCTAAAATGAGGCTGAAGAAGGGCGATGAAGTAATCGTTCTTTCCGGCAAGGATAAGGGCAAGCGCGGCAAGATTCAGCAGACCGTTCCCGAAGAAGGAAAGGTCATCGTTGAGGGCGTTAATATGGTCACGCGCCATCAGAAGCCGCGTGGGCAGTCCTCAAGAGCAATGGTCAAACAGCAGCTCGGCGAAGTACAGATGCCAATGGGTGTGTCGGTGGCCAAAGTGATGTTGATATGTCCGAATTGCAACAAGGAAACCAGATCGGCCGTTATCGTGACCTCCGAAGGCAAGCCGGCACGCAAGTGTCGAAAATGCGGCACTACGATTGACGGTTAGGAGAGTTATTATGCCGAGAATGAAGGACAAGTATAAGAGCGACGTTCTACCCGGCCTGATGAAGACGTTTAGTTATAAAAACGTGATGCAGGCTCCACGGCTGACGAAAGTGGTCGTGAATATGGGCGTGGGCCAGGCGACTCAGGACGCCAAGCTTTTGGACGGAGCCATAAACGACATGACCCTTATCACCGGGCAAAAGCCTGCGGTGACTCGGGCCACGAAGTCGATTTCTAACTTCAAGGTCAGAGAAGGTAACCGTGTCGGATGTAAGGTGACGCTGCGGGGAGCAATCATGTTCGAGTTCCTTGACAGGCTCTTTAATGTGGTATTGCCTAGAGTCCGAGACTTCGGCGGAGTACCTGCCGATTCGTTTGACGGTCGCGGCAATTTCGCAATGGGTCTAAAGGAGCAGCTTGTATTTCCTGAGATTGACTATGATAAGATCGATCGCAGCAGAGGTATGAATATCGTTATCGCAACCACGGCTAAGACCGACGAGGAAGGCAGAGCCTTGCTGAAAGCGTTGGGGTTGCCGTTCAGAGAGGCTTAGTCTCATGAAAAAGTATTCTATCGAAGCAATAAGAAATGTTGCATTGGTAGGGCACGGCGGTACCGGTAAGAGTTCGCTGGCGGAAGCGATGCTCTATAGTTCCGGGGCAATCAGCAGGCTTGGTCGAGTGGATGACGGCACTTCGGCCAGCGATTTCGACGCTGATGAAATCCATAGAAAAATGAGTATCAACGCTTCAGTTCTACCGTGTGAGTGGAAAAACGCGAAGATCAATTTCGTGGACACTCCAGGTTATCCGGACTTTGTGGGCGATGTCATCGGCAGTATGAGGGCGGTGGAAGCCGCTTTGATTCTGGTGGACGGCAGTGGCTCAATCGAAGTGGGCACCGAGACGGGTTGGGATCTCGCCACTGAGGCTGGGATCACCAAGATGTTCTTCGTGAACAAGCTTGAGAAAGAAAACACCGACTTTTATAGGGTGCTTGAGGCTCTGAGATCGAAGTTCGGGACAAGTGTTGCTCCGCTGCAACTGCCTATCGGTTCGGAAGACAAGTTTGTCGGTTTGGTCGATCTGCTGACTTACAAGGCATATAAGTGGGATGGTGGCAAGGTTGCTTCCACTGATATTCCGGCTGATATGGAGTCGCAGATATCCGAGATGCGCGAAGCGCTGATTGAGTCTGTCGCTGAGATGGATGACTCCCTTATGGAGAAGTTCTTTGATGCGGGAACGCTTTCCGACGAGGATATTGCCAAGGGGTTGGAGATTGGTCTCAAATCGGGCAAAGTTGTGCCGGTGTTGTGTGGATCGGCTATGAAGATGGTCGGTGTCGATACGCTTTTGGACTTCATCGTTTCGAGCGTGCCGTCTCCGGCGTCTATTCCACCTGTCGAGGGCAAGAACCCGTCTGGCGGTGATGAGAAGCGCGGGCCAAATGATCCGTTCTGCGCACTGGTCTTCAAGACGATGGCCGACCCGTATGTCGGAAAGTTGACGTATTTTAGGGTGTTTTCGGGTTCGATGAAGTCGGACTCACATATATTTAATGCTAATAAGGATCGAGAAGAGAGAGTCGGCCAGGTGTATTTCCTTCAGGGAAAGAGCCAGGAAGGCACTTCGGATGTCGGGCCTGGAGATATCGGCGCTGTGGCGAAGTTGCAAGAAACGACTACCGGCGATACGCTTTGTGAGAAGGGCAAGCCGATTGTGCTTGACGCGATAGCATTTCCCGATCCTGTGTATTCGCTGGCTGTCAGGGCTAAGACCAAAGCCGATGAGGACAAACTCGGTCCGGCTTTGCAGAAGCTCAGCGAGGAAGACCCGACGTTTAAGACGCATCGTGATGCCGACACTAGCCAGACGGTGATGTCGGGTCAGGGCGATACGCACTTGGACATTGTGGTCGAGCGGCTCAAGCGCAAGTTTGGTGTCGAGGTTGAGACCGAGACACCTAAGATTGCTTATCGCGAGACGATTTCCGGGAGCGCGGAGGCGCAGGGTCGTCACAAGAAGCAGACCGGCGGACGCGGGCAGTTTGGCGACTGCTGGGTGAGGCTCGAACCGCAGCCCAGAGGCGTAGGATACGAGTTTGTGGATGCCATTGTCGGCGGGTCTATTCCGAGACAGTGGATTCCATCGGTCGATAAGGGAATTCGCGAGGCTATGTCTACAGGCATACAGGCCGGTGCGACTGTTGTTGACATCAAAGCGACATGTTACGACGGCAGTTTCCACACTGTGGACTCGTCGGATATGGCGTTCCAGCTTGCGGGAAGGCTCGCGTTCAGAGCGGCTGCTGAAAAAGCGAATCCTGTAATCCTTGAGCCTGTGATGGAAGTTGAAGTGATCGTGCCCGAGGAGTATATGGGCGATGTGATCGGTGACCTGAATTCCAAGCGGGGTAGGGTTGCCGGGATGGAACCCATCGGCGGCGGAAGGCAGCGGATTAAGGCTCAGGTTCCGCAGTCGGAGATGCTGAGATATTCGATTGACCTGAGGTCAATCGCTCGCGGACGTGGGCGGTTCGCCGCTAAGGTTTCGCATTATGAAGAGGCTCCGCACAGTGTTGCGCAGCAGATAATCGCT